>JAFVGW010000035.1 GCA_017474765.1 Salinivirgaceae bacterium
GATTTTCAGTCCTTTGCTCTACCAACTGAGCTATGGCACCCCATTTGCTTAAGAGCGGTGCAAAAGTACAAAAAAATCTTAATCGCCAAAATGTTTCGGTAAAAACGGATAAAAATTTTGTGTTTTAGTATTAAAACTATTGTTGAGTTTTGCTGAATGAAAAGAAAATCAGCGGATTAGACTAAAGGTTGAGACGCTGCGCTGTTTAGAAGGTCATCCCGATAGCTATCGGGGGCTTCGCTGTTGAGAACTAAACTATCTAAACTCTCTCAACCTTCTAAACTTTTCTAAACATTCTCAACCTTTTCTTATCTTCGCCGCAAAACTTCTGAAATAATGTTTGCAGTTTTCAAAAAAGAGTTAGCCGGATTTTTCAGTTCAGTGATGGGCTATCTGGCAATTCTTATCTTCTTGATAGCCACTGGGTTGTTCCTTTGGGTGATTCCTGGCGGCAACAATGTGCTCGATGGCGGCTATGCCACGCTCGACGGGCTTTTCGGGCTGGCGCCGTGGCTGTTTCTGTTCCTGATTCCCGCCATCACAATGCGCAGTTTCGCCGAAGAGCGCAAAACGGGCACTCTCGACCTGCTGCAAACGCGCCCGCTCACTGAAACCCAACTGGTTCTGGGCAAGAATCTGGCATCGCTGGCCATTGCGCTCATCGCCATCGCGCCAACGCTCATTTATTTCCTGTCGGTTTACGTGCTGGGCAATCCTGCGGGCAACATCGACACGGGCGGCACGTGGGGCTCTTACATCGGGCTGGTGCTGCTGGCAATGGTCTATGTGAGCATCGGATGCTTCTGCTCGTCGCTCACCGACAGTCAGGTGGTTGCGTTTCTGCTGGCCATCGTCATCACCTTCGTTTTCTATATGGGGTTCGATGTGGCGGGCGATGCTTTTGGCAGTATCGGTCAGATTATGGGCGCTTTGAGCATCGATGAGCACTATCGCTCAATCAGCCGCGGCGTGGCCGACACCCGCGATTTGGTTTATTTCGTCTGCACGGCGGCCTTCTTTGTGCTGCTCACGCAATACAAACTCAAACTCGACAAAAAATAGACGGCTATGCGAAAACAACTCACAATTGAAACGGCCGTCAAGGTGGCCATTCTGCTGATGATTGGCATTCTGTCGTCGTATTTCCACGCGCGTTTCGACCTGACCGCCGACCGCCGCTACTCGCTCTCGAAGCCCACAAAGCAGATGCTGCAGCGGATTGACGACGAGATTCTGTTCCGTGTTTATTTGGACGGCGACCTGCCCGCTGGGTTCCAGCGCCTTCAGAACTCGGTGCGCGAGATGCTCGACGAGTTCCGTGCATACGGTGGCGAGAACATCCAGTATGAGTTCATCGACCCTGCCGAAAACCCCAACCAGCAAGGTCGCGAGCGCGTTTTCCGCGAACTTTACGAGAAGGGGCTCGACCCCACCAATCTGCAAATCAAGGAAAAAGACGGCAGCACGGCGCAGAAACTCATCTTCCCAGGCATCATTGTGTCGTACGCTGGGCGCGATGTGGCCGTCAACATCTTGAAAAATCACGTTTCGGCATCGGCCGAAGCCAATCTGCAGACATCGATTCAGTCGCTCGAATACGACCTGACGTTCGCCATCAACCAACTGCTCACGCCTGAAGCGCCCATCATCGGCTTCCTGCGCGGCCACGGCGAACTCACGCCCGAGCAAATGGAAGATATGGCCTACACGCTGGGCAAATTCTACACTCTGCGTCAGGTTGACGCCACGCCCGAACTTGCCAGCACCGACTCGGCAGGACGGCTCACCTACCGCGCCCTTGTGGTTGCGCAGCCGCTTTCGCGATTCAGCGATGCCGAAAAATTTATGATTGACCAGTATGTGATGGCTGGCGGCCGCGTGCTCTGGCTCATCGACAACACCACAGCCAGCATCGACAGCCTGTCGCACGGGCGCGAAGTGCAGGCAATGCAGTTGGACCTGAATCTCGACGACCTGCTCTTCAACTACGGCGTGCGCATCAACGCCAATCTGGTTCAGGATATGCAGTGCGCCGTCGTCCCCGTCAACACTGCCCTGGTAGGGCAGCCGCCGCAGTTTGCGCCAGCGCCGTGGGTTTTCTCGCCCATCATCACGCCCGCAGCCAACCATCCGCTCACCAAGAATCTGGATATGATTCGCATCGATTTTGCTAGTTCAATCGACACCGTCGGGCGCGATGCGAGCGTGGCGAAGAGCATTCTGCTGGCCGCGTCTGCCAACTGCCGCGTGGTTCCGCTTCCCGCGCGAGTCGATTTGTCGATAATCGGCGAACGCATTGCGCCTGAAGCATTTACGCACTCGGGGCTGGCCGTCGGGGTGCTGCTCGAAGGTGAGTTCCGCAGCGCTTTCGCGAACCGTCCGCTGCAGGTCGACGGCTTCAGCCGCCAGCAGTTCCGCCGTGAGAGCGAGCCGACGCGTATGATTGTGATTTCGGATGGCGACATCATCCGCCAGCAGTTCCGCCAAAACGGCGACCAGCGCGAGCCGCTGCCGCTCGGCTACGACCGCTACACGCGCCAAACATTTGGTAATAAGGAATTTCTGCTTAACGCGATAAACTACTTGTGCGGGTTCGACGAGTTGATGGAAAGCCGCTCGAAAGAGTTCAAACTGCGGATGCTGAACCGCGCCAAAATCACCGAACAACGCACCACCTGGCAGATGCTGAATGTTGTAGTTCCAGTTTTAATAATTGTGGCTTTCGGGTTCATATTCAACGCATTAAGAAAACGCCGCTACCAATGATTACAAAAAACGCTCGGTTGCTGATTGCGTTTGCCGTGCTTCTGGCGGCAACGCTGGCAGTGGTTTTGAGCAATCGAAAATCGACTTTCGGTGGGCGCGAAGAGCGGCTAATGGTTAAAGATACGGCTGCCGTCGCACTTATTTCAATCTCTAACACTGGCAGCGGTGTTGAGTTGCAACGCGTTGACGGTCAGTGGCTTGTGGATGGTCAAACACCTGCCCGCACCGACCTTGTGCCCATTCTGCTGAAAGCCGTGCACGACATCAGCATCACCAAGCCCGTGGCCAAAGCCGACGCAAAAAAGATGATTGCCGAAATGGATAGAAGCGGCTACACAATCAAAATCAACAGCCGACGGAAAACGCTGGCGCACTACAAGTTACTGTTTGCTGCCAACGGCGAGTGCTATGCTTGGGCCGCTGGCTCTGACCGCGTGTTTGCCGTGGAAGTGCCTGGCTACAACAGGTTTATGTCGGTTCTGCGCTTGTCGGGTGCCGCCGACTGGAAGAGCCGCACCGTTTTTGCCATCAAACCCGACCGCGTGCGGCAGATTATCTTCAACAGCACAGCCAAACCCGAAAACTCATTCGTTATCAAGCATAAAGGCCACCAAAGCGAGATTTTCTCGTACCCCGTCGGCCTGAAAATCACCGATGCCGACGCTGAAAAACTGGAACGCTACGTGGCGCAGTTTACCCGCAAGGATTTTGCTGATTATGTGCAACTTCCGCAGTCGCAAATCGACTCGATAGCAGCCACGCAGCCGATGTACTCGCTGTCAGTCACCACCGACGACGGCCGTGAAGTGTGGTACAAGGCCTTTGAGCGCCGCCTTCCGCAATCCGCCACACCCGACCCCGACAATTTCTACCTGTTGCTGAGCAACGGCGACTTTGTGGTGGCCAAATACTACGATTTCGACGCGGTGGTGAAGAGTTTGGGGTGGTTTAGGAAGTGATTTGCTAATCAGCGGCCCTAAAATCAAAATTCTTTCATTGAGCAGAACTGGCGGACTGAAAGTTCGGCAATGCCATCGTGGGTGTTACCATTAAAGCCATCCCACGTCACCACATATTTCGGGTAGTTATCGTTGATTTTCAGAAGATTGCCAAATTCACGCAATTCGGTGGCCTCGTTGTCTATGGCAAGTGCCGCTTGTATGTAAACGCGCTCGTTGTTTTTCTCGGCAACAAAATCGATTTCGAGATTGCCGAAAGAACCCACTTTTACATCATATCCTAAATATTTCAAATGTTTGAAAATAAGGTTCTCAAGCACTTTCCCTTTGTCGTTTGGGCGGTAGCCGACCAAAACATTGCGGATGCCGATGTCTTCGAAATAGTATTTTTCGCCAACTTCAAAATAGCGCTTGCCAGCCAAGTCGTAGCGGCGTGCGTTGTGCAGCAGAAAAGCATTGCACAAATAGCTGGCGTATGCTTGTATCTGATTGACTGATAATGTTGAATGTTGTGACTTTAAGTAGTCGCAGATGTTTTTTGCCGAAAAAAGCGAACCAACATTGTCGGCTAAAAATTTCACTAAATTTTCCAAAAACAGTGCGTTGCGGATTTGGTAACGCTCCGTTATGTCGTGAAACAAAATGGTGGAGTACACTGATTTAAGGTAGTCGTTGATGACTGGTTCCTCAAGTGGGAGATGACGCAGAAAAGGCAGTCCTCCAAACCGCGCATACTGCTCAAAACTATGTGGTGAATCGGTAATCTTATGAAAGTCAAGGAATTCGATGTACGACAGACTGTAAACGGGAATCTCAACATAGCGGCCGCTTAAATATGTCGCCAACTCGCTCGAAAGCATTTTGGCATTGCTTCCAGTAACATATATATCGAAGTTGCTATTGAGCAAAAGCGAGCGTAGCACTTTCTCAAACCCGCTGACATTCTGAATCTCATCAATAAAAATCGCCGTCTTTTTTTCGGCTGAAGTGTTGGCGGCAATGTATTGGTGCAGTTGTTCGTCGGTTACAATTTTTGAAAGTTCGTATTCTTCCAAATTCATATAAACCAATTCAGTATCTGGGCTTGTTTGTTTGATTTTGTCCATCAGTTGGTAAAGCAAACAGCTTTTACCTACGCGGCGCTGCCCGGTGAAAACTTTTATAATTTGCTTTCCTATAAATGGTTCCACACGTTCAACGTATGAGTTCCGCACTAAAACTTCATTTTTTTCGCTCATACTCCCAATGTTTTAAATATGATTAAAACTTCAATACAAAAGTAAGAAAGTTTTAAATACAATTAAAACATTTGTCAAAATCACAGAAAGTTTTAAATACGATTAAAGCATATCACATCTCTTTCCCATTATACAAGGCGATTGGGAGAGCAAAATATAGCCCAGTGAGCCGCTGTCGCCTTTGGCGCAGAGAATTGTTGAGGCAATGAAGAACCAAAACGACTATAATCCGGTTTTGGTCAGGTTCCGATTGAAATCAGTTGGTATTTGAACTACGTTCCCGATAGATTTTCCTTGATTTCCGTCCCCGACAGCTATCGGGGTTCCGTGGTTACTTGCCAGGGTTGAGCCGAATCAGCGTCACCTCGCTGCTACTCAATTCTTGTCGTTGTCAAAAACGCTAAACACTCCCCACTAATCTTTTGCAGGCATTAGGAAGAATGAGGAATTAAAAATTAAAAATGAAGAATTAAAAATGAAAAATGGTGCTGGTTTTGGGTTAAGGCATTAGGTTTTAGGCAATAGTGAATTGCGAATCATTAATTTTTACTCTTTACACAATACACAATTCTTGTCCGTTGTTCAAGACTAAACGCCAAACACTCCCTTAAATTCTCACCCATAACATCTTACCGTTTTTCGCACTTCATAAAGCAATCGCCGCAGGCTGCGTGGCGTCCGCGAAGGCGGTTTTCAATCATCTCGGCGTAGCGTTCGGCAAGGATTGGAATGCGGATAGTGCGTACAACCTCGTGTGCGAATGCCGACATAAGCATCATTTTTGCCTCGTCTTCGCCAATGCATCGCTGGCGCATATAAAACAACGCACTCTCGTCCAATTGGCCTACAGTGGCGCCGTGGCTGCACTTCACGTCGTCGGCGTAAATCTCGAGTTGCGGCTTGGTGTACATCCGCGCCGACGGCGATATGCAGATGTTTTTGTTCGATTGCTGGGCGTTGGTTTTCTGCGCGTCGGGGCGGACAAGCACATAACCGCTGAACACACCAACCGATTCGTCGTTGAGTACA
Source organism: Salinivirgaceae bacterium (assembly GCA_017474765.1). Classification (GTDB taxonomy): domain Bacteria; phylum Bacteroidota; class Bacteroidia; order Bacteroidales; family SZUA-534; genus RUG13583. Next base: position 5,993 of record JAFVGW010000035.1, read on the forward strand.
TTTTTGTAAAGTTCGTAGCTAGTGCAGTTGGGTACGGCGTGGTCAACGTAGGTGAAGTTATCGATGTGCTGGTGCCCTGCCGGCAGCGACAGACCATAGATGCTGGCCTCGGCGTTCTGGCCCGCCATCAGCACCTCAACGTTGTTGCGAACAAAGCCGCCGTGAAGCGTCAGCGTGTTGGCAATGAGCTGGCTGTCAGTGTTTTGCTCAATCAGCAGCGATGCAATTTGCGACGAGCGGTCGTTAAGGTTCTGAATGCAATAGCAGTCGAGCTGCGCATTTGGCTGCAGCACCGTCTCTGTAACGTTGTTCAGCAGGAACTGGCTGTTTGAGAGCGTGTGGTCGCAGATGACGATTTTGGCCTGACTGCCGCGCCCCGCCACAATCAGGTTGCGCTGGTTCACCATCAGCGGATTGCCGCCCGACAGCACATTGACAATCTGTATCGGTTTGTCAACAACCACATTGTCAGGAATATACAAGAAAAGTCCGCTACGCGCGAAAGCGGTGTTCAGGCTGATTGTTGTGTCATCTTTTTGGGCGGCAAGACGGTTGTAATGAGCCGCAAATAGTTCGGGATATTTATTGGCTCCATCTGCCATTTCGGTTGCCACAACGTTGGCTGGTATAGTGCTGTTTTTCAAGTCAATCCAGCCGTTATTTATAATGATGGTGTAAGTGTCAAGGTCAGGAACGGCGCAACGGAACACTGTCTGGCTGTCGGCGGTGGCGGCTAACTTGCTGATAGAGTAGCCGTAAGCGTGGCCGAAGGCGGTCATAATCTCTGTAAATCGATACCGTTCGCACCCTTTTCGTGGCAGGCCCAGAGCATCGAACTGACTGATGGCCGTTTCGCGCACGCGGTTCATCGCCTCGGGCATACCGTCGGAAATTTGCGCGGCATACTGGCGATAAAGTGCTGTAAGTTTGTCTTTTATGCCGACTGAACTAACGTTTTCCATAAACTACTTGTTGTCGAATTCGCTTTTAATCCAGTCGTAGCCTTTCTCTTCAAGCTCAAGCGCGAGCTCTTTACCGCCAGTCTTCACAATCTGGCCGTTGTAGAGCACGTGCACCACATCGGGCACAATGTAGTCGAGCAGGCGCTGATAGTGCGTGATGACAATGGACGACGTTTCGGGTGTTTTGAGTTTGTTCACGCCGCTGGCCACAATGCGCAGAGCATCAATATCAAGGCCCGAATCGGTCTCGTCGAGAATCGACAGGCGCGGCTCGAGCATCGCCATCTGGAAAATCTCGTTGCGCTTCTTCTCGCCACCCGAAAAGCCCTCATTCACAGAGCGTGACGTGAGCCGTGAGTCAATCTCGACCAGCTGGCTCTTCTCGCGCATCAGCTTCAGATATTCGGCAGCCGAAAGGGCGGGCAGGCCGTTGAATTTGCGCTTCTCGTTGACGGCGGCGCGCATAAAATTGACCATACTGACGCCAGGAATCTCAACCGGATACTGGAAACTCATAAAAAGGCCCAACCGCGCGCGGTCCTCGGGCGGCATTGCAAGCAGGTCGCGGCCCAGGAACGTCACCTCGCCGCCATCGACAGTAAAGCGGCTGTTGCCCGTCAGCACCGACGAGAGCGTGCTTTTTCCCGACCCGTTGGGTCCCATAATGGCGTGCACCTCGCCCGCATTAATGTGCAAGTTGATTCCCTTCAGAATCGGCTTCCCGTCAATCGAAGCCCGTAAGTCTTTTATTGTCAGCATATTTCTAACGATAACGATAATACAAACGCTAACTGCAAGCGCGAACAAAAATATGGCGCAAAATTAAACATTTTGTAAAGAGTAATGCGCTTGGCCAAAAAGGTAGAGAGTAAAAAATCAGTGGAGTTCACTCTCGTTCAACTCTTAAAGGTCTGTGTTTAAGATTGAAATCTATCGGACTCACTCTTCTCTAATCGCGTCAATCGGTTTGATTTTCACTGCGCGAAGGGCGGGAAGCAGACCGGCGGCGGCTCCGGCCACAATCAGTATGGCAAGGCAGATGAGCCCCACGCCAAGGTTGATGCCGGGGTTAAGGAAGATGGTGTCGCTGCTGGCCAGAACAGCGCCCAGTCCTTCGTTGATGAGCACGCCCAGCACAAGGCCCAGGTATCCGGCCACGACCGTAATCATTACCGCCTCGGTCATAATCTGGCGGATGATGCTGGCCGGTGTGGCCCCGATGGCGCGCTTGATGCCAATCTCCTGCGTGCGCTCCTTCACAATCACCAGCATAATGTTGCTGATGCCAATGATGCCCGCCAGCAGTGTGCCAAGACCAACAAGCCAGATGAGCACGTTCACGCCTAAAAACAGTTTCATAATCTGCCCAAATGTTTTAGCCAGATTTATGTGCTGAAGAGCCTCGTTATCGTCGGGCGACACGTCGCGGTGGCGGCTGCGAATAAAGCGCATAACCTCCTCCTCAACATCGCTTATTGACTTATCTTCAGGTGCCCCGATAAAAAGCAACGACACATTATCGCCGTAATTATAAGTCTGTTGCGCTGTTGTGAATGGTATGCGCACAGCCGTTTCGGGGTCGAAAAACAGACCAAGGTTGCCTTTGACGTTGTAGGTTCCGACCACAGTGTAATATGCACCGCCAATACGTATGCTTTTGCCGATAGGCTCCTCGCCGTTGGGGAACAAGTTGTCGCGCACACGCGGCCCGATAACACACACCTTGCGCCGCTCACGAATATCCATTTCGTTGATATACCGGCCTTTGACAATTTTTATGTACTCAACCTTTGTTGTTATAGGGTATTCTCCCACCAAATCGCAATCGGAAGTGCGAAGGTTATACGACGCACCGGTGCTGCTCCAAGGAAAAATTCGCGGAACAATGTAAAGGTCGGGGTACTGCTTGTTGAGAGCCTCCACATCGCTGTTTTTGAAATTCCACCAGCGGTTACGCCGGAAACCGCCGTAGGGTATGGTTGTGCGGCTTGTGCGCAGAATTGTTGTGTTTTTGGCATTTTCGCTGTATTGCGCTTCAATGCCGTTCTGCAAACCGTTGCCAGCGCCATAAAGCGTTATCAGCATAAACAGTCCCCAAAACACACCGAACGCCGTCAGTATGGACCGCGTCTTGTTGGTGACAATGGCCTGCCAAATCTCCTTATATAACTCTCTGTCGAACATATCGTTGTTGGTGAAACGTTTAATTGGTCAATTGGTGAATCGTTTAAAGTTTAGTGTTTAGAGTTGAGTCGCTTCGCTGTTTAGAGTTGAGTCGCTTCGCTGTTTAGATACCAACCATTCTCAACTTCTTATTACTTTTACATTTCCATTGTTAATTTTTAATTGTTCATTATTAAATTCTAATTCCTAACTCCTAAATATTAACTCCTCACTGCTATTCGTACCTCAGCGCCTCAATCGGCTTAATGCGTGCCGCTTTCAGGGCGGGGATCAGACCGGCAATGGCACCGCATATCACAAGCAAAACGGTGGCTCCGATAGCAATACCAATGTCGGCGTTCGGGTTAAGGAACATCACCGTATTTCCAATAGAGTCGGTTGTTTCGGCCTGATTGGCGATAATCTGGTCGTTGATGTAATCGACCACCTCCATCACGGCCACGCCGAACACCATTCCGAAATAGCCCGCAATCAATGTTATGCTCACCGCCTCCGACAACACCAGGCTGACAACCGAACTCGGTTTTGCTCCAAGTGCCTTGCGCACGCCAATCTCGCGGGTGCGTTCCTTCACCACAATCATCATAATGTTGCTCACGCCCACAATGCCCGATATGAGTGTTCCAATACCTATCAGCCAAATAAACAGGCCGATACTGCCGAACAACTTTTGAGTATCTTCATAACTTTCAAGGTCGTTGCTAATCCAGACGGCCCGGTCATCGTCGGGACTGAACTGGTGCAGCGCGGCTAACTTCTTGCGTAAATCACTTTTAATAGCCTTGCTCTGCTCAACATCGACTTCGGCACGGTGGTGAGTTGGAAGAACGACACGCGATCTCTGCCTCCCTGCAGTGTCTGGGCTGTGGTGTATGGCATATAAATGTAACGGTTGTCCCAATTGGCATCCTTGTAAACGCCCACCACACGGAACATACTGTTATTGATTTTCACGTACTCGCCAATGGGGTCGGTGTCGGGGAAGACGGTTTTCACCACGTTGGCACCAATGGTTACCACCTTGCGTTTCAGACGGATATCGGTGTCGCTGATGAATCGGCCTTTTTCGATTTTCAGATTCTCGCTCACCACAATGTCGGGATAGGCGCCGCGCGTCTCAAAACTGCCATAGTTGGCGCCGTGGCTCACACTCGAACTCCACAACTGCAACACGGGAACCATTGTGGCCAGGCCGTCCTGCTTGCCGAGCATCTTGGTGTCGCGGCTGTCGAACTCAATGCGGCGGTTTTTCCCGTAGCCGCTGTACTCCATACTTGTCCACTGCGGATAAATCATCACAAGGTTTTTGGCATCGCCCTCAAAGTTCGACATCACGGCGTTTTTCAGGCCGTTGCCCGAACCCAGCAGCACAATCAGTATGAAGATTCCCCACGCCACGCTGAACGCGGTGAGCACGGTGCGCAGTTTGTTTTTGCGCATCGTCGAGAAAATCTCCTGCCATTTGTCTAAATCAAACATTCCTTGGCGATTTTAATCTTGTTCGGGGTATCGGATTCAATCACGCCATCTTTTAGAAAGACAGTGCGGTTGGTCATATCGGCAATGTCGCGCTCGTGAGTTACAATGATTATGGTCTTGCCCTCGCGGTTCACCTCCTGCAGAAGGTCCATCACCTCGTACGAAGTGCGGGTGTCGAGAGCGCCAGTTGGCTCGTCAGCCAGAATCACCTTGGGGTTGGCAATGAGCGCCCGCGCAATGGCAATGCGCTGCTTCTGTCCGCCCGAGAGTTGATTGGGCATATGGTCGGCGTGAGTGGCCAGCCCCACGCGCTCCAGATACTCGTAGGCAATCTGGTTGCGTTTTTTGCGGTTAACGCCTTGATAATAAAGCGGAAGTGCTACGTTTTCGAGTGCGTTTTTGAAAGTTATCAGGTTGAACTGTTGAAAGACGAAGCCCAACATTCGGTTGCGGAAGGCGGCGGCGCGTTTCTCGCTCATATTGCGCACCAGTTCGCCGTTAAGGTGGTAGGTGCCCTCGTCGTAGTTGTCCAAAATGCCCAGAATGTTGAGCAGCGTTGACTTTCCGCTTCCCGAACTGCCCATAATCGACACCAGCTCGCCCTCGGCAACGCTCAGGTTTATGCCTTTGAGCACGTGCAGCGGCTCGCCCCCGGTGAAGTACGATTTATGCAGATTTTCTATTTGTATCATTGCCTTTTTTCGATTTTACACAAAATATAGACTGCAAAAAGTGAGCAATGTTACAGAAAAAAAGAAAATTTTTTGAAGAGTAAAAATGTTGGACCGATTGAAAAATGATTACCTCTTCAAAAAACTGGAGGGCTGCAACAATTCGGAATTCTGCATTTCTAATCACGGTAGCTGTCAGGACTAAATTCTAAATCCTAATTCCTAAATCCTAAATAAAAACCTATCTTGCACGCGCAAAACAAACGGCGATGCAGAAAGTCAGGGCAAAAAAGAATTTAGGGCAGCATTTCCTTACCAATCAGACGATTGCGGCACGGATAGCCAATGGGTTCACCCCGTCGGCGCCGAATGTGATTCTCGAAATCGGGCCGGGAATGGGCATACTCACACGGCACCTGCTCAGCCGTCCCGGGGCCGATGTGCGGGTGGTTGAAATCGACCACGAATCGGTGTGCTACCTGATGGCTGAAATGCCCGAACTCAACGGCCGCATTATCGAGGGCGATTTCCTGAAACTCGACCTTCCTGCGCTTTTCGGAAAGCCCATTTCGGTGGCCGGAAATTTCCCCTACAACATTTCGAGCCAGATTCTGTTCAAGATTTTGGAAAACCGCCAGATGATTCCCCAGATGGTGGGAATGTTCCAGAAAGAGGTGGCCGAGCGCGTGGCGTCGAAGCCAGGCTCGAAGGTTTACGGCATTTTGAGCGTGCTGCTGCAGGCCTATTACAATATCGATTATCTGTTCACCGTCAACGAGTGCGAGTTCGACCCGCCCCCGAAGGTCAAGTCGGGCGTTATCAGGCTGACACGCAACTCGGTAGAGCACCTGCCGTGCAACGAGGAACTGTTCACGAAAGTGGTGAAAACAAGTTTCAACCAGCGGCGCAAAACGCTCTCGAACAGCCTGAAGCCAATCCTGCAGGACCGCCGTTGCGACCAGCCGGTCTTCCGACAACGGCCCGAGCAGCTGAGTGTTAGCGAGTTCGTGGAACTGACGAACATTATTGACGGACTTTTAAAAGATTGAAATTATGCGTTTTGAGTTAAATAAAGAATTTGTTGAAGAACTGCAGCTTGCCATTCAAGAGCGCAGTGACGAGTCGATAAAATCGATGGTGGCGGAACTTCACCCCGCCGACGTTGCCGAGATTTTGGGCGAACTTGAACCCGACGACGCCCACTACCTTTTCAATTTGCTGCCTTCGGAACTTACAGCCGACGCCATTATCGAACTTGAGGAAGACGACCGCGAGGAACTGCTCGAAGACCTGTCGGGACAGGAAATCGCCCACGCCGTCATCGACCACATGGATTCCGACGACGCCGCCGATATTATCTCGGAACTTCCTGAGGAAAAGCAAGATGAGGTTCTCTCGAACATCAGCGACATTGAGCAGGCCGGCGACATTGTCGACCTTCTGAACTACGACCCCGACACCGCCGGCGGCCTTATGGCAACCGAGCTCATCAGCGTGAACGAGAATATGACCGTGCGCAACTGCGTTGAGGAAATCCGCAAGCAGGCACCCAACGTGGGCGAGTTCTTCTATGTGTATGTTGTTGACGACCAGGAGGTTCTGAAAGGCGTTCTGCCATTAAAAAATCTGCTTTTGGCCAACGATAACCAGATAGTAAAAAGTATTGTTGAGGACATAATCTCGGTGAAAACCGACGATGACTGCGAAGAAGTGGCCAACATCATGCGCAAGTACGACATGGTGTCGATGCCGGTTGTGGACAGCATTGGGCGGCTCAAGGGCCGAATCACCATCGACGATGTTGTTGATGTGATTAAGGATGAGGCCGACGAGGACTACCAGATAATGTCAGGTATCACGGGCGATGTGGATTCGAGCGACTCGGTGTTCAAGCTCACCAAAGCGCGCATTCCGTGGCTGCTCATTGGCATGGGCGGCGGCATTCTGAGCTCGATTGTGGTGAAAGGTTTCGACAGCGACATTGCCCTCCATCCCGTCATGGCAGGTTTCATTCCAATGATTGGCGCCATGGGCGGAAACGTGGCCATCCAATCGTCGTCAATCATTGTTCAGGGCTTGGCCAACAACTCTTTAGGCCTCGACTCGGCTGGCAAGAAAATTCTGAAAGAGATGCTTGGAGCCATGCTCAACGGCGCCATTGTGGCCACCTTGGCTTTCATCTACAACTTTTTCGCCAACGATTTCGCGCTGAGCATCACCGTGAGCCTGTCGCTGGTTGCCGTTGTGCTGTTTGCCGCCATTGTGGGCACCGCACTGCCTCTGGCGTTCAACCGCCTGAAGATTGACCCCGCAGTGGCCACCGGTCCGTTCATAACCACCATCAACGATATTATGGGAATGGTTATCTATTTCCTGATAGGTTGTTTCTGCTATTCAATATTTTAAGCAACGCAGCGTTCGGCAGAATAGCTATTACAGGGAATTTGAATTAAGGGATTAACAAACTCAAATTCTTAATTGTTCGATTACACTGTCGATGGTTGGACATTGAATGATTGGTAAATCACCAGCAGTGTGCTGGCGCGGCAAGAACCGACCGAGTGTCACAACCGACAGCATTTTTTCCACAAACGGCTCAATATTAATCAAATCAACATGTAATTGGCTGTGTGTCAAATTATAAAGTTCATCGGCAGCAGAACGTGAAATCTGTTCCACACCGCTCATATCGAGTAAGTAATAGTCGTCTGCATTAAGCGAAACGGCCAGCCTCTCAATCATTTGCCGCGTATGAAGTTCCGTACCGTACTGTTCTTTTATTTTAATTATGTGTTTCATTATGATGTGTATTTATAGATATCAAAATCAGTCGGCACCTCCGATGGAAACGTTGCCATAATCATAGTACCCTTAAAATCAATTTCTTTCGGAAGTGACAATATGATGCTTTTGCCCGAAGAGTGTATCATCAGTGCATTGCCCGACAAAACCGAAAATTCGCCTTTCAAACCATTTACCACAAGTTTTATATTCGATGAAATTCCATACCCTCGGTTCTCTGTATTAGGTAGATTCTTAACAGAATATCCTTTTTGTGCGAGATTCAGTGCGTCGGCATCACTGTTGCCCAATTTGTCAAGATGTTTCTGCATGGAAACATAACTGCCATAAATAGTTATTCCGCAGTCAGCTACAATAATTTCAATGTGTTGCGTTGATTCGTTATAATTTAAATAGGCATATCCTTTATCAGTTTGAGCATGCTGCTGAATATTGCAAATCAATTCGTCGAACAAATATGTAAGTGGCGGATTTAAAGATTTCAGATTGTTGTGACAATTGATTTTTAGAATGTTTTTAAGACTACTGATGGCATCCGCCGTCGTTTTGTCGTCGAGTGAAAAATGAAATATATCGGGTACAGGATTCCCTAGATACAAAGAGGTGATTGCTTGTGCAAAGGAAGATGTTTTTTTTGCAGTATTCCCATTATCGGTCACAGTTGCAAGAAAATCAAAAATTGTATCACTCAATGACATATACAGCGACGTAGTTTTATTTTCAAATCAGCGTATAAAGGTAACACTTTTCAAGATATAGTATAACCTACCAAAAAACATCCGTAGCAATCATAGCCTGATGTTGGCAGAAATAATCCACAAATCGACGCCATAACTTTCCGCCTTTCAACATTTATATATCTTTACGCATATTTTTATATGCAAAAATGGCATTCATAGTTATTGAAGGACTTGACGGCGCGGGCAAGTCGACGCAACTGAACAAACTGCGCAATCTGCTGGACAGCAAACAGATACCATTCGAATATCTGCATTTTCCGCGTGTCGATGAAGGTGTTTTCGGGAATCTGGTGTCGATGTTTCTGCGCGGCGATTTGGGTGCCAACAGTCAGGTGAACCCTTACCTTGTGGCTCTCATCTACGCTGGCGACCGCAACGATGCCAAACAGACTATCAACCAATGGATTGCTGATGGCAAACTGGTGATTATCGACCGATATGTTTATTCGAACCTTGCCTATCAAGGGGCAAAAATTACCGATGCTGCAAAGAAAAACGAGTTGCGACAGTGGATTAAAGACCTGGAATTCAACTATTACCAGATTCCACAACCCGATTTGACGCTCTTCCTCGATGTGCCGTTCTGCTTCACCACCCGCAGCCTGACCGCCCACCGCGAGGGCGACGACCGCCGCTATCTGCAAGGGAAACAAGACATTCACGAGGCTGACCTCAACTTTCAGGAGCAGGTGCGCCGCGAGTATCTCGACCTTGCCGCCACCGAAAAAAACTTCGAACTGATAAAATGCTACAACAGTGATAATCAAATGCTTCCACCCGACGAGGTGTTTGGGAAGATTGTTGCCGAACTGAAGAAATATGGGGTGATTTAGGTTTTAGGCACTAGGCATTAGGCACTAGGAGTTAGGAGTTAGATATTTGTAAATGGTATTGGGTGTTAGGTATTGGGTGTTGGAATTAAGGCATTAGGCACTAGGAATTAGATATTTATAAATGGTGTTAGGTGTTGGAATTAAGGCACTAGGCATTAGGAGTTAGAATTTAGGAGTTAGGAATTAGAATTTAGAATGAACAATTAACAATGGAAGGGCAAAATGGATAAGAAGATGAGATATTTTAAACTAAATAGCGAAGCGTCTAAACTTCTAAACCGCGTAGTGTCTAAACTTTTTATCAACAGCGAAGCACTAAACCTTCTAAACTTTAAACTTAAACCTTCTAAAACTTAAAACTAAACACAACCTCTAATCGATTCACCAATTAAACGATTAAACAACAAAACTATGAAGCGCTACTTACCAACCATTCTGCTCGTCTGCCGAATAATCATCGGCGTGACATTCATTTTTTCGGGATTTGTGAAGGCGGTGGACCCGCTCGGCTCAACCTACAAGTTCATCGACTATTTCAACGCCTTCGGAATGGGCTGGGCCAATGGCTTGGCGTTCGCGCTCTCGGTGCTGCAGAACCTTATTGAGTTCACACTTGGCGTGATGGTGCTCTTCAACCTGCAAATCCGCTTCAGCGCGACGTTTGTGCTGGCTTTTATGGTGTTCTACACGCCGCTCACGCTCTACATTGCCATTGCCAACCCTGTGCACGACTGCGGCTGCTTTGGCGACGCGCTCGTAATCACCAACTGGCAGACATTCTTCAAAAACCTTGTGCTACTGGCGGCTTCGGTAGCGATGTTCGCATCGCGTAATCAACTGATTAGCAAACTGAAACCCGCCGAGCAATGGGCGCTCACGGGTGCTGCGGCTGCGGCCATTCTGGTTTTCTGCGGATACTCGTACCATCACACGCAAGTGCTCGATTTCCGCCCGTATAACGTTGGAACATCAATCAGGGCGAAAATGGAACGCCCCGCAGGTGCGCCTGCCGACGTGTACGAGAGCACCTTCATCTATGAGAAAGACGGCGAACGGAAAATATTCCAAATCAGCAACTTGCCCGACAGCACCTGGACTTTCGTCGATGCGCGGCACACGCTGGTGCAGAAGGGCTACGAGCCGCCAATCCACGATTTCTCGATTGTGAACCCCGACGGCGAGGACCTGACCGAAGACCTGCTGGCGAGCGACAACTACAACTTCCTGCTCATCGCCTACAATCTCGACAAATCGGACCTGAGCCGCACCGACAGCCTGAACCGCCTGGCCGACTTCTGCCTGGCGCAGGGCTACACATTCCGTATGCTCACCGCTTCGACCGATGAGGCCATTGAGTCGTTCCGCGAGGTGGCCGAGCCACCTTACGAAATCTGTATCTGCGACGAGACAACGCTCAAAACCATTGTGCGCTCGAACCCCGGACTTATGGTGGTGAAAGACGGCGTGATTATCGGCAAATGGAACCTGAAAGACATTCCGCCGCTGCAGTTCTTCGAAGGCAACCTGCTGGCAAAATGCATTGATTATCAAATCGAAAAACAGCGCACATTCTACACGTGGCTGCTCATTTTAGGGCTTGCATTTATCGCATCGATTTACTTACTTGCGCGCAAAAGATTCGGAAACGAAAATAAATGTAATTAACAGATTGTTAAATATTTAAATATTTCAAAAATGAGAAAGAAAATAGTTGCCGGCAACTGGAAGATGAACAAGAATCTTCAGGAAGGCATTGCTCTTGCAACAGAGTTGAACAACGCTTTGAGCGCAAAACCAAACTGCGACGTGGTTATCTGCACACCGTTTATCCACCTTGCAAAGGTTTCTGAGGTTATCAACCACAACATCATCGGCCTTGGCGCTGAAAACTGCGCCGACAAAGAGAAGGGCGCTTTCACTGGTGAGGTTTCGGCCGAAATGGTGAAATCGACTGGTGCTGAGTATGTTATCCTTGGCCACTCTGAGCGCCGCGAGTACTACAAAGAGACTTACGACATTCTGAAAGAGAAGGTTCAACTGGCTCTGGCCAACGGTTTGAAGGTTATCTTCTGCATCGGCGAAAGCCTGGCAGAGCGCGAGGCCAACAAGCAGAACGATGTTGTGAAAGCCGAGCTCGAAGGCTCAGTATTCAATCTTTCGGCTGACGACTTCTCGAAGATTATCATCGCCTACGAGCCAATCTGGGCTATCGGCACTGGCAAAACCGCCACTTCGGACCAGGCTGAAGAGATTCACGCTTACATCCGCTCGGTGATTGCAGCAAAATATGGCAAGGAAGTTGCCGAGAACACTTCAATCCTTTATGGTGGCTCGTGCAAGGCTTCGAACGCTCCCGAACTGTTCGCCAAACCCGACATTGACGGCGGCCTGATTGGTGGCGCATCGCTGAAATGCGAAGACTTTATGGGAATTATCAAGGCATTCTAATCAGCTTGCCGCGATATAATGCAAAAGCCGGTATCCGCTTGGGTGCCGGCTTTTTTTTGTGGCAGTCTGCTGCTATATAAAAATTGGGTGTTGGAAATTAGGCATTAGGCACTAGGCATTAGTGAATTGCAAATCATTACACTTTACACATTAATCATTACTCAATTTTAGTCCGTAGTCTGTTGTCCGTTGGTGTTGGGTGTTGGTAGTGACGCACCGTAACAAAACCGCGCTGAAGGCGCAAAACAACATAGCCCAAGGCAAGCGAAGCGGCGCCTTGGGAAACGTTGCTGTGTAACGTTGGCGCCCTATAGGGGCAATTCATAAAATCACAATTTTGTATGAGTTGCGCTTACAGTACGCTATGGTGTGTGGAACGCATCACCCAACGTGCCGTTTGCTGCGCTCACTCTGCGTTGGGCTATTTATGAATTGGGCTTTCAGCCCGTTTTTGGGCGCTAACCTAACGAACCCGAAATTATCCAAACTATGCGTCATTTGGCGCTAACCGATTCAACCCGATTTGGACCGATTTTTATCAGCAAGCGGATAATAGAATTATAGCGGTGTCGCTTCGCGAGAAATTTGAAAAAAATTGATTTAAAAATTTATAAAAACTTGAATATTAACATCTTATTGTAGAATTTTGTTTCCAAATTTTATAAAATTTCCGCCCGCCAGGGCGTGCAATTAAAGTTTCGCACAGATTACCCAACACCCAGTGTCTCCCTCACTTTTTTCGCCATCGGCGGATAACGATTAAAAGTATTTCCTACATTTGCTGATTGTAATGGCTTATGAACAAAATATAGTGGATTTATTGTATTCATTTTTATAATTTTAAACATTTAATTATGAGGAAATTATCTTTGTTAGTGTGCTTTCTGGCGGCAGCGGCTGTCTCATGGGCACAAAACCAAACGGCGCAGTTGCGAAACGATGGCAACGGCGTCTATGTGCTGATTCCAAAGGGCGAAGTTGATGACCCTACGACATCAGTACTTGACCTGGCTGACAAGTCAGTGGGTTACTCTTTCAAAATTTATGACGAATCCGGACCTGATGCAGATTATGACAACAATTGGGAGGGGAAACTACTTATCACCGCACCCGAAGGTTGTGTGATACAACTCAGCGGAACAGTAATAACTGAGAGCACACTATATGATTGGCTTGAAGTTTACGATGGTGCATCAGATGAAAGCACAAAATTAGGTGACAAGTTCGGCAGTCCGGAAAATTCTGAAGAAAACGCGGTGAATGTAACTGGTTCAAGCCATAATATGCTGCTTTTCTTCCGATCAGACGGAAGCAATGTTGACGCAGGTGTTGATTTGACGGCAACATTGATAGGCGTTGGAAGAGATAAAGGTTTTGTCTGGAATTCCAGCACTAAGGAATTGTTGGCGTATACCGGAGAAGGCGGTAATATTGTGATTCCGAGTGCAATTACGGCTATTGGCAACGGTGTGTTTGCCAACAACAGCAGCATCACATCGGTCGATTTCAGCCAGGCCACAGGTCTTACCACTATCGGTGTAAGAGCGTTTGCCGATTGTGACGCTCTGACCGAGATTACCATACCCGCAACCGTTGAAACCATTGGAGAAGGTGCTTTCAGCGGCATAATCAACGTGAACTACCCGGCCGACGGCCCGGCAGCCGATGTCAACGACGACAACTGGGGCGCCGCAGCGCGCAACGGCATTATTGATGGCGATTTTGTTTTCAATGCTGGCCGAACCATCCTTATAAAATACTTTGGCGATGACGAAGAAGTTGTTATTCCAGGCACGGTGACCGAAATTGCAGCCAACGCGTTCTATGACTGCGACATTATCGATACTGTTGATTTCAGCCAGGCCACAGGTCTCACCACTATTGGCGACTATGCGTTTGCCTATTGCGACGCTCTGACCGAGATTACCATTCCCGCAACCGTTGAAACCATTGGAGAAGGTGCTTTCAGCGGCATAATCAACGTGAACTACCCGGCCGACGGCACAGCAGCCGATACCAACAACGACAACTGGGGCGCAGCAGCGCGCAACGGCGTTATTGATGGCGATTTTGTTTTCAATACTGCCCGAACCGTCCTTGTAAAATACATTGGCGATGACGAAGATGTTGTTATTCCAAGCACGGTGACCGAAATTGCAGCCGAAGCGTTCTATGACTGTGACTTTATTGAAACTGTTGATTACAGCCAGGCCACAGGTCTTACCACCATCGGCGTAAGAGCGTTCTCCTATTGCGACGTTCTGACCTCGATAACCATTCCGGCATCGGTTGAAACCATTGGAGACGAAGCGTTTTATGAATGCTATAATTTGAAAACAATTGATTTGAGCGGCGCCGAAAGCCTCTCCACCATTGGCGAAGATGCGTTCGCCGATTGCGATGCGTTGACCGAGATTACCATTCCGGCATCGGTTGAAACCATTGGAAATTATGCATTCGGTAGTTGTGATGCTCTGAAAACCGTTGATTTGAGCGGCGCCACAGGTCTCCGAACCATAGGCGAATCTGCGTTCTGTAGTTGCGACGCTCTGACCTCGATAGCCATTCCGGCATCGGTTGAAACCATTGGCAACAGGGCGTTTTATGACTGCAACAAATTGACAACCGTCGATTTGAGCGGCGCAACAAGTCTTACCGCAATCGGCGAAGAAGCGTTTGCCGATTGCGGCGCTCTGACCGAGATTACCATTCCCGCAACCGTTGAAACCATTGGAAATTATACATTCGGTTATTGTGGTGCTCTGAAAAACATTGATTTGAGCGGCGCCACAGGTCTCCGAACCATTGGCCAATATGCGTTTGCCGATTGCAGCATAATATCGGTTGATGTGCCTGAAACAGTTACCACCATTGGCGTTAGTGCATTCAGCAATGTAAATAACATCAACTACACTGGAACGGCCGCTGATGAGTACAGCGACAACTGGGGCGCAGCAGTCCGCAACGGCCAGGTTGGCAATTTCATTTACGACGATAGCGAACACAAAAGCCTGGTGGGCTGCACTGTCACCCACGGCAGCGTAGAAATTCCTGCGGGAGTTGAGTATATTGGTTACCGCATTTTCAAAAACAACGTGAATGTTTCGGTTACCATTCCAAGTTCGAGTTCGGTTACAGCCATTGAATCTGAAGCATTCCGTGGTGTGGCCAATATCATAAACAATAGCACTTACAATACTGATGAACCTTGGGGAGCAAAAAATAATAATAAGACTGTTGACGGCGACTTTGTGTATGCCGACAATACTAAAACAACCATTGTCGGCTATATTGGCGAGGGCGGCAACATAGAAATTCCTGCGGGAGTTGGGGCTATTGGCGATCATGCGTTCAGCGGCAGTTCGTCTCTGACGGCTGTTGATTTCAGCAAGACTACAGGCCTCTCAATTGGAGACTATGCGTTCAGCGGCTGCGGACTGACTGAGGTTACCATTCCGGCCAATGTCTCATCGTTGGGAATAGTGATTTTCGAAGGAAACACCAACCTTGCCTTAATCAACTGTGAATTCTCTGTAGTAAAATCATCAGAAGTTTCAGATAACAGATGGTTCTGGAAGGACGGCGGTGGCAGTAGTTACCCCGTTAGATGGCAGTGTAGCGATTGGCAGTTAAGCGACGACGGCGTGCTCACAGTCAAGGCCAATATCAATTACGATTCTTACGATTACTACCCGTGGTATGACTTCAGTTCGCAAATCGAGAGCGTTGAATTCGGCAGCAATGTTACAGCCATCGGTGCCTATGCGTTCAACGATTATGATGCTCTGACCAGTGTTACCATTCCGGCATCGGTTGAGAGCATTGGCTATGAAGCGTTCCGCGATTGCCAAAATTTGGAAACCGCTACTTTGAGCAGCAATTCAAGCCTTCAAACCATCGGCACAAGGGCGTTCTATGGTTGCAACAAATTGGGCAACAACAACCTTGACAACGCTACTGGTCTGGTATCAATTGGCGAACAGGCCTTCTACAATTGCGATGGTATGACCACCGTAACCATTCCTGCATCGGTCACCACAATGGAAAACAGTGTGTTCTCCAGCTGCGACAACCTGAGTGTCATCAACTGCTACGCCGAAAAACGGCCAGAGGGTTGGGACGGCAATTGGAACGGTTCGTCGGCAAAAGTGATGTGGGACTTTACCAACTGGAGCCTCAGCGACGAGGGTGTGCTCTCGTTCAACAAGAACTACAATTTTGAAAACGCCGACGACTATCCGTGGTACAGTCTGCGCGACCAAGTCACAGGCCTTGATTTGGGACAGAATGTTACCGTTATCGGCAACAATGCGTTTTACGGTTGCGACGCTCTGGCCGAGGTTACCATTCCGTCTTCAGTTACTTCAATCAGCGAATACGCATTTGCCTACTGCAGTGCTTTGGAAACCGTTGATTTGACGGGTGCCACAGGCCTCACCGTCATTGGTGAATATGCATTCCACAATTGCGATGCTCTGACCGGGGTTGCCATTCCGTCTTCAGTCACTACAATCAGCGAATATGCATTCGCCAACAGCGATATTTTGGAAACCGTTGATTTGAGCGGCGCCACAAGTCTCGCCACCATTGGCAACTATGCATTCAGTGAGTGCAACACATTGGGCAATGTTGTCATTCCTGCTTCGGTTGAAACCATTGGTGAACGTGCATTCTACGATTGCGCCGCTTTGACTGCGGTTACCATTCCAGCTGGAGTTCAGACCATGGGTAGCCAAGTGTTCTACGGGTGCGACAATCTGAGCGTTATCTGCTGCGAAGCCGAATCGAAACCTGAGGGTTGGGGCGGCGAATGGAACTATGGCGTTTTCAATGGTTCATGGAAGCATCTGCCTGTTGCCTGGGACTGCACCAACTGGAGCCTCAGCGAGGAGGGTGTGCTCACCGTCAGAAAGAATTACGATTATGACAGCAGTTCAGATTATCCTTGGTACGAGCTGCGCGAGCAGATAACCGCTGTTGAGTTCGCCGGCAATGTCACCACCATCGGCGACTATGCGTTCTATGACTACAACAACCTACAATTGGCAACCATGCCTGCCGGGTTTACTACAATAGGCGGCTATGCGTTCAGCAATTGTGGCAACCTTAAAATGGTTGATTTGAGCAATACCACCTCTCTTGCGACAATCGGCAACTATGCCTTCAGCGGGTGCTCTAATCTGCAATCGCTAACCATCCCGGCGACAGTCACAACAATTGGAGAACGTGCGTTCTACGATTGCCAGAAACTTGAGACAATTGATTTGAGCGAACTCACAAGCCTTGTGGAAATAGGCGACTATGCGTTCTACAATTGCGACGCTCTGACCGCCGCGGTTACCGTTCCTGCTTCGGTTGAAACCATTGGTGAATGCGCATTCAGCTATTGCGACGCTCTGACCGTGATTACCATTCCGGCATCGGTTCAGACCGTGGGTAGCCAAGTGTTCTGCGGGAGCGACAATCTGAGCATTATCTACTGCGAAGCCGAATCGAAACCTGATGGTTGGAACGACTATTGGAACTATGGCGTTTTCAATGGTTCATGGGAGTATCTGCCGGTTGCCTGGGACTTTACCAACTGGAGCCTCAGCGCAAGCGGAAAGCTGACTATAAAAAAGGAATACACAGCAGAAGGTGCAGAGGGATATCCTTGGCATCAGTTGCGCTCGCAAATAACCAGTGTGGAGTACGACAACAGCAAAGCCACCTTCACAACCATCGGCAATTATGCGTTCTATGGCTGCGGCAATCTGACGGCGATTGAAATCCCCGCATCGGTTGAGAGCATTGGCAACTATGCCTTCAGCGGGTGCAACACATTGGGCAATGTTGTCATTCCTGCTTCGGTTGAAACCATTGGTGAACGTGCATTCTACAATTGCTACGCTCTGACCGAGATAACCATCCCCGCCAGAGTTCAGACCATGGGTAGCCGAGTGTTCTACGGGTGCGACTATCTGAGCGTTATCTACTGCGAAGCCGAATCGAAACCTGAGGGTTGGGGCGGCGAATGGAACTATGGTGTTTTCAATGGTTCATGGGAGTATCTGCCGGTACTTTGGGACTGCAACAACCTGAGTCTGAGCGACGATGGAATGCTGACAGTGACAAAGGACTACGAATTCGACAGTTACGATGAATATCCGTGGTACAGCTTTGCGGAATTGATAAAAGGCGTAACGTTTGAATCGGGAGTGTCAGTGATTGGCGACTATGCGTTCTATAACAATAGCAATAACACATATCCCAACCTTGCAACGGTTGTGATACCGGCCACAGTTACCGAAATTGGAGAAGAGGCGTTCAGCGGCTCCCGGAATTTGACAACGGCCGATTTGAAGGGTGCATACAGTTTGACCACCATCGGCGCGTTTGCGTTCTACAGTTGCGGCCTGACCGAGATAACAATTCCGGCCAATGTCACAGCAATTGGAGACGAAGCATTCGAGTACTGCAACAATGTGGAATCAATCAATCTGAACAGTGCCGGAAGTCTTGAATCAATCGGGGTGAATGCATTCTACGACTGCTTCAAAACAATTAATATAGATGTTCCGTCGAATGTAACCTATATTGGCGACAACGCCTTCTACAATATCAAGAACCTGAAATACAACGGCTCTTACGGCAGCTCGAGCGACACTTGGGGTGCTTTGGCGCGCAACGCATACGTTGATGGCGACTTCATCTTCAGCGACGGAACAAAAACCTGTTTGCTGGGCTACACAGGCAATGGTGGCAACATCACCATTCCTTCGACAGTAGTCACCATTTACGACATGGCGTTCTATCAGAAAGAGAACATTACAGGAGTTGTTATTTCAGGCAATGTGATGACAATAGGCTCCAATGCATTTGCAGATTGCCCCAACCTTGCAACCCTCAACCTGAGCAACGCCACAAGCCTTACCACAATAGGCTCCGTCGCGTTTGACGGTTGCAATGCCCTTACATCTGTAATCGTTCCCTCAACTGTTACATACATTGAGAGTGGAGCGTTTAGTAATTGCGAAAACCTGAAAACAGTTAATTTGAACAATGCAACAAATCTTAAAACAATTGAAGGCCATGCATTCTACGGCTGCAAGGCTCTGAAATCGATAACCATTCCGGCAACGGTTACAACCATTGGAAACTATGCATTCAGTTACTGCAACGCTCTGGAATCGATAACCATTCCGGCATCGGTTACAAGCATTGGCCAATATGCGTTCGGTTATTGTGAAAAGCTGGCAAGTGCCGATTTGAGCAACTCGACAAATCTTGAATATATTGGTGGTGATGGTGCATTCTACGGCTGCATAGCTCTGAAATCGATAGTTATTCCATCGAAAGTTAAAACTATAGGTAACTATGCATTTAAAGGCTGTACCAGTTTGCAGACAGTTAATCTGAACAATGCAACAAGCCTGAGAGAAATATACAGCAGTGCGTTCGAGAATTGCAGCAGTCTGGCTACAATTGATTTAAGCAAGGCAATAAATCTTGAAAATATTTACAGTAATGCATTCAGCGACTGCGATGCTCTGACGCAAGTCACAATTCCGGCTAAGGTTAGAGGAATCGACTATGCTGTATTCAGCGGTTGCGATAATTTGCGCACAGTTAATCTGAACAATGCCAAAAACCTGACATATATTAGTGATTACGCTTTCCATAACTGTACGCTTCTGACGTCGGCGGTTGTTATTCCTGAAAAAGTTAACCACATTGGTTACGGGGCGTTTGAGGGTTGCTCGGCATTGAGCTCTGTAAGCATTCCCGATGGTATTGTCCACGTGGGCGATGAAGCATTTGCCGGCTGCAGCAACCTGACGTTTAAACAAGAGAACGGATACCGCTATTTAGGCAATAGTCAGAACCCGTATGTTGTTTTGGTAGGAGTTGTTGACCCCAACAACATGGGTAATGTCAGCAACAATGTCAAAACAGTGGCTGCCGGCGCTTTCGAAAACTGCGAGACGTTCCCAACCACAGCCGACGGAGCCTGCTATGTGGGCAACAGCAGCAACCCGCATCTGATTCTGGCCCGAGCCGAATCGGAAGAGATAAGCAGCTGCACCATCAACAGCAACACCCGGATTATTGCTCCGTATGCTTTCATGAATTGCTATAACCTCTCTTCAGTGGATATTCCTCTGGGGGTTATGCACGTTGGTTTTTACGCGTTTTACGACAATGGCAGTTCACCTGTAATCAACTGCCATACGGGCGATATGGCTCAATGGGATCCTGATTGGGAAGATGGATGTGAGGTTAACAAGGCTGTTGGCGGTTGGGAGTTCGACGGGGAGAGCGGCTTGCTCACCGTGAAAACAAATGTTGAATGTGAAGACTTTGACTACTACCCATGGTATGACTTAATCAATTCGATAAAAGAGGTTCAATTTACTGATGACGTCAGCTACATAGGTGACTATGCATTCTATAATTACGATGAACTGACAAAGGTTACTATTCCTGCATCGGTTACATCCATTGGTAATGGTGCATTTGACTACTGTGATAATTTGGCAACCGTCGATTTCAGCAATGCTTCAGGTCTTGAGTCAATAGGCGAGTATGCTTTTGCTTTTATATATAGTTTACCTGAAGCCGATTTGAGCGGAGCAACAAATTTGAAGTCAATAGGCAGATACGCATTCTACAACGATTACCACCTGAACAAGATTGTTATTCCGGCATCGGTTCTGGAAATCGGAGAATATGTGTTTGTGTATGTCAACTCCAATACGAAGATATTGTGCGAGGGCAATGGACCTGCCGAAGGTTGGGACAGCAATTGGACATGGAACAGTATAATCTGGCACTACAACAACAACACTCTATCCCTCTCAACCAACAACAGCTCGTATGGTTCGGTTGTGACCAACACTGTCAATGATGAAGATGTCAATCAGGTTATATCGAACCACACCTACACCTACGGCGATGTTGTTGAAATTGAGGCTGTCAGAAACGGCGGAAACATATTCCTGCGCTGGAGCGATGGAAACACCACAAACCCGCGCACCATCACCATTACTGACAACCTGAGCCTTGAGGCTGTATTTGGAAACAATGGCACCGTGTACACAGTCAATGTTTGGACAAACCAATCTTCCTGGGGAACAGTTACGGGAACGGGAAACGGTAACTACATTTCGGGCGACTTGGTTGAGCTTGTGGCAGAACCTGCAGAGCACTACCATTTTGCTTATTGGAGCGATGACGAAGAGAACACCAATCCAAACCGCAGTTTCAACATTGATGGAAATGTCTCTTTTTATGCCGTGTTCGAGCCAGCCCCGTGCACGGTTACGGTTAATGTAACAGGACAGGGAACAGTTGATAGTGAGAACCAATATGGTTATGGCACATGGCCTACCATTAACTCATATCCTGCCGATGGATGGTATTTGGCTTATTGGACAACTCCTAATGGCAATGCTTTCGATGGCAGTTACAGTTTTGGAGTTTACGAAGACATGACATTGACCGCAGTGTTCAAACCGGTTCAGAATGTTACAGTGGGAACTAACACCATTGAAGCTTACGGACAAAAATACGGCAGCAACAGCAACTGCAAGTTTGTGGCTGAAGTGTCGGGCGAGTATATAATCTACGGCGCATCGCAGCGAAACTCTCCTTACATCTATTTGTGTGATGCTAATGGAAATATACTGGCTCAAACTTCCGACAAAATCATAATTGATTTGGAGGCAGGTGAGACCTACCGTATTGGTGCAGGCAACAGCAACGAAGCCATAGAGAAAATGCAACTCTTTGTGATGGCACCTGTCAGCATAACCGCGCAGGGCAATGGCGGCACATATGTGGGCGGTGGTGAATACACCTATGGTGATGATGTCACTGTCACCGCCACCCCGAATGATGGAATGTTCTTTGTGAAATGGAGCGATGGCGAAAACAAAAACACCTACTCGCTTAAAGCTTACGCAAACACAACACTCAACGCCGAATTCAATGCAGTTCACCAGGTTGTAGAGGGTGTTAATGCGGTTGTGGGTTACTATTCAGGCGTAACTGACAATTACAACTGCGAGTTCACACCTTCATTCTCAGGTCCGTATGTCTTCTTCTCTGAATCGGAGAACGACACCTACGGAGTTCTGTACGATGCCGACAAAAATGTACTGGCATCGGACGACAACAGCGGCGAGAACGGCAATTTCAGCTTCACCTACTACCTTAACGAAGGCGAGACCTACTACTTTGCCGCTTCATACATCTACACCGGAAATGCCGGCGAAGAGATGAATTTTGTTGTAGGAACTCCTGTCAGCGTTACTGCCTCAGTCGTTGGTAACGGCTCAGTTCAGGGCGCGGGCATGTATGCGTATGGTAGCAATGTGACTCTCAGCGCTAATCCTGAAAGCGGTAGCAGATTTGTCCGCTGGAGCGATTTGAGCACCGCCAACCCGTACCAGTTCAAAATTTACGAGGATATTCAGCTGCAGGCATTGTTTGCCGACGCAAGCACAAGTGTTTACACCGTTAGTGCCGTTGTCAACAACAGCAGCTACGGCTCGGTTAGCGGCGGCTCTAACTACATAGCTGGCGAGGAAGTGACACTCACAGTCACCGCCAACGACGGCTACACATTCATCTGCTGGGGCGATGGCGAGACCGCGAACCCGCGCATCTTCAGCGCATCTGAAAATGTTTCGCTCATGGCCATCCTGACTCGCGAGGGTACAACAGTTCACACCGTGAGTGCTACCGCCAACGATGCCAACATGGGCAATGTGACCGGAGGCAGAATCTATGCCGACGGTGAGACCGCAACACTCAGCGCCGAGCCAGTCAGCGGATATAAATTCGTGCGCTGGAGCAATGGCTCGATTGACAACCCGTATTCGTTCACTGTAGCTGAAAATACAGCAGTCGAGGCATTGTTCGTCGACGCAAGCACACCAGTCTACACAGTTACTGTCAGAGTACCAAGCGCAAGCGCCAACTACGGCTCTGTTGATGGCGGTGGCGTCTTCCTCAGTGGCGAGACTGCAACACTCGCAGCCACAGCAGCTGAGCATTATCAGTTTGTCAAGTGGAGCAATAACGAAACTGATAATCCGCTTGAATTTACAGTTAACAGCGATGTCGATTTAGCAGCAGTGTTCGACCTTGTGAGCCACAATGTAACAATTGTTGCCGAGAACGGAGTTGTTACCCAGGGTAGTGGTTCTTTCAAATATGGCACATGGGCAACAATCGCTGTTAGGCCAACCGAGCACTACCACTTTGTTGGCTGGGCCGATGGTGAAACGTTGGCTACGCGTACCGAACAAGTTTTGGGCGACATGCAGTTTACCGCACTGTTCGAAAAAGACAAGTACACGATTAGCGCCTGGGCTGATAACGATGCAACTGTCAGCGGAACAGGTGAATATGAATATGAGGCAACCGCAACACTCACCGTGACTCCGAATGAGGGTTATCACTTTGAGGGATGGTCGGACGATGCAACGGCAGGAAACCCGCGCCAGATTGTGGTTGACCGGAATCTTGATTTGTATGCTACAACTGCAATAAACCAGTACCAAGTGACTGTCAACGCTGCGAATGGAAAGGTTGAGGGTATAACCAACCCGTATGAACATGGTTCGGAGGGCACATTCACTGCTGTTCCTGACGAAGGTTACAGGTTTGTCCGCTGGAGCGCTGCAAACAGAGACAATCCGTTCACAATGCAGATTTTCAACGATGTGGTGTTGTCACCATTGTTCGCATCTGCTACTGACGAAGTTTATGATGTTGTTCTTTCGGCAACCGAAGGTGGTACAGTAGCAGGTGGTGGCATTTTCCTCAAAGATGAGAAGACAACTATCACTGCTACACCAAGCCAGGGTTATCACTTTGTTAAGTGGAGCAACGGCACCACTGAAAGCTCGTTCGAGTTGACGGTTACTGAATCGGTCAACTTTAAGGCTGAGTTCGATAAGAATGTTCACACTCTGGCTGTTGTTGCCGGTGCCAATGGTACTGTAACCGGTGGCGGAACGTTCGATGCCGGCTCGTCGGCCGCAATCAGCGCAACAGCTGCTGAAGGCTACCACTTTGTTCGCTGGAGCGATGGCAACACCAACGCCGAGCGCACCATCACCATGAACAGCGATTTGACACTGACGGCAGAATTTGCCATCAACACCTACGCTGTGACAGCTACAGCCAAGAACGGTAAGGTTGAGGGCGCAGGCACCTACAACCATGGCGCCGAGGCCACACTCACCGCAGTGGCCAACACAGGCTACCACTTCACCAAGTGGAGCGACGGTGTGACAACCGCCACCCGCAAGGTTACCGTAACAAGCGAACTGAGCTTCACTGCTGAGTTTGAGATTAACAGCTACACGGTTACCGTTTCGGCCGCCAACGGCACAGTTGAGGGCGCAGGAACCTACATTCACGGTGCGACAGCAACTCTCAACGCAACGGCTGCCGAGGGTTACAGCTTCGCCCAGTGGAGCGATGGCCAGAAACGTGCAAAACGCACTGTTGTTGTAACCAGCGATACGGTGTTTACCGCCGAGTTTGTGGCTAACAACTACACTGTCAGCGCTTCGGGCACCAACGGCACAGTTGAGGGCACCGGAACCTACGCTTATGGCGCTGAGGCAACACTCACCGCAGTGGCCAACACCGGCTACCACTTCAGCAAGTGGAGCGACGGCGTGGAGACCGCAACCCGCAAAGAGACCGTGAAGAGCAATTTGAGCTTCACAGCCGAGTTTGCTCCGAACAGCTACACCATCAGTGTTGATTCAACTGCTGGCGGAACCGTCACCGGTGCAGGAACTTACACCTACGGAGCAACTGCAACTCTCGAGGCTACAGCC
Source organism: Salinivirgaceae bacterium (assembly GCA_017474765.1). GTDB lineage: Bacteria > Bacteroidota > Bacteroidia > Bacteroidales > SZUA-534 > RUG13583. The sequence continues at coordinate 30,954 of JAFVGW010000035.1, forward strand.
AACAGTGGTTATCACTTTGTGATGTGGACCGACAGCGTTACCACCGCCACCCGCACCATCGAGGTTAAGGGCAACGCAACGTTCTCGGCTGTGTTTGCCGGCAATGCTTGCGAACTGACAGTCAAAGCTGAGAATGGTACAGTTGAGGGTGCCGGCACATACGAGAATGGTACTGAGGCAACGCTGACTGCTGTGGCCGATGCAGGCTACATCTTCAGCAGTTGGGACGACGGCAACACCGATAACCCGCGCACAGTGACTGTAACCGGCAACAAGACCTACACAGCTACGTTCAAGAAGGCACTCTACGCTGTTGTTGTCAAGGCTGAAAACGGTCAAATCACGGGCGCAGCCGACTCGCTGGAGCTTGGCGCAACCGTCACTCTCACCGCCATTGCCGACGAGGGCTACCACTTTGTGATGTGGAGCGACAGCGTGACTGAAAACCCGCGCACCGTTACCATCACTGCCGAGTTGCTGCAGTTGGTGCAGACCGACAGCATTGAGTTCACTGCCATCTTCGAGATTAACACCGCCATTGCCGACGAGGCTGCCGAGGATGTGAACATCTTCGCATTTGGCAACACCATCGTGGTTGAGAACGCCACCACCGACATCTTCATCTACGATGCTATGGGCCGTCTCATCAACCGTGAAAATGCAAGTGCACAACGCACCGAGATTCAGGTTAATGGCGCAGGCGTTTACATTGTGAAGACCGGCAACACTGCCAAACGCGTGATGATTAATGATTAGCGATTAATGATTAATGATAAATAATTGATATTATTCGGATTGAAACGAATAAAATCGGTTAGAGATAAAACGTTGGGGCGATGAAAATCGCCCCTTCGTTTTTTTATATGTTGCATGCCCTGACGGGCAGAAATTTTATAAAATTTAAAAACAAAATTGTCCAAAATCAATCTCTAACCAAACTTATCCAAAACAACCCAAGACCGTTAAATCGGTGAATTGTTTAATTGTTTAATCGGTGAACTGGTGAATCGTTTAAAGTTTAGTGTTTAGAGTTGAGTCGCTTCGCTGTTTGGAAAGTTGAGTATCTAAACCTTCTCAACCTTTCCCTAAATTGTTAATTATTAATTCCTAACTCCAAACTACTAACTCCTAAATATTCCAACACCCAACACCCAACACCAGTGGACTTCAGACTTCAGACTACGGACCTTTGTACTAGTGCCTAGTGCCTGATGCCTAGTGCCTAACCCCCAGCACCCAATACCTAACACCCAACCCCTTCATTTTTTTTGCATGCCCACAACGTCACTTTTTTCAGCATTGATAAAATATTTTCATACTTTTGTCAATTGTTTACACCAATTATTTACTGGATAAACTTTAATGGAAAGATTCGATTTTAGAACCCAGCCATGTTGTGCTGTCTGTGTGCCTGTCTGTGTGCCTGTAGGTGCGCAGAGTTGCGCTGGTTGTAGTCATTCCAACTTAAACACCCTTTTCTCTCCGCTTGTTTGCAATATTGCCAAACGGCGTATATATATTTCACTAAATAAATCATTTACCATTTTTAAAAATTAAAATTTACATGAAAAAAGGATTTTTATTCTTAACAATGCTTCTGGCGTTTTTGCTTGCCGGCACCGGCCAAGTGAGTGCACAGGAGCAGCTGCAGCTGACCGTGTATGACGGAACAGCCACAAATAGTTATGTTCCTGTTTACGGTCATTGGATGGATGCCTACAACAAGATCGAAATGGTTTATCCCGCTACCGAGTTGTCTGACATGACAGGTGGCGACATCACTAGTTTGAAGTTCTATACTTCATCTGCAGCATCATCGGCTTGGACCGCCACGTGTCAAGTGTTCCTAAAGGAAGTTGATTATACCACCATCAACGAATACAGTGGCGTTAATGATGCAACTCTTGTTTTCGAAGGCCAACTTGATGGTACTAAATCTGTAATGGAAATAGTTTTCAGTACTCCTTACTATTACACTGGCGGCAATCTGCTGGTTGGCATTTACAACAACCGTGGCAACTGGAGTAATGCTTCTTGGTATGGTGAGACAGTGAACGGAGCTTCGATTCAAGGCTACAGCAGCAACAGCCCTGATAATGTCAGCCCCACCCAGAAAAACTTCCTGCCCAAGACCACTTTCACTTATGAAATATCTCCCTTCGAGATAGCCACGGCTGAAGACTTGTACGAATTTGCCGCTGCTGTAAACAGTGGCATGACCAAGGTCAACGCCTTCCTGACAGCCGATATTGTGGCTAACGAGAATGTGCTCCTAAGTGACGGCAGCCTCAACGAAGAGGAAAGCGAAAGCTTTACGCAATGGACTCCCATTGGAACAGAAAGCAACCCTTTCAAAGGTACTTTCGACGGCCGGGGACACACCATTAGCGGTTTGTATTTCTATAATACAGACGACGAGGAATATCCTAATGGAGGTAATAATGTTGGTTTGATTGGCGAAGCGGATGGTGCAACCATCAAGAGTGTCGGCCTTATCGATTCATATCTGCATGGTAGTAATCAAGTTGCTGGTATTTGCAGTAATGGCGAAGAATGTACAATAACCAATTGTTACAATGCTTCGACAATTATTGCCGAAAACGTTTCTGCCGGTATTGCAGCATTTAACTTGGATGGTGACGTTTCCAATTGCTTCAATGTTGGAACAGTTTCGGGAAATAATAATGTTGGCGGCATTTACGGTTTTTATAATGGCACAGCATCAAACTGCTTTGTTTTGGAAGGTAGCACGCTAAATTCCAACGGTGGCACATTCGTCACAGCCGCTCAGTTTGCCAGCGGCGAGGTGGCCTATCTGATTAACGAAAATGCCGAAAAAGATATCTATTACCAAAATATTGGTACCGACCCGGTTCCATCGCTCGATGAGAGCCACGGAATTGTTTACGGCAGTAACGGCAATTACTACACTCACTTACATAGTTACGACGACAATGGATTCTGCGAGTGCAACATGCCCGAGAAACCCGTATTCAACGGCGCAGCCTACGAGATTGACAACGCAGGCAAGCTCTACAGGTTTGCCCAGCTTGTTATTTACGGCACCGAGCCCTCGGCCAACGCCGTGCTGACAGCCGACATTGTTGTAAACAGCAATCTGCTCAATAGTGACGGCTCTGTCAACACCGCCAATATGAACCGCGAGTGGTGGGCAATTGGCGATGCCCAGAACAACTATACTGGAACGTTCGACGGACAGGGGCACTCAATCAGTGGTTTGTACACCTCAGGCTCGATGTATATTGGTTTGTTTGGTTACGCCAACAACGCAACCATCAAAAATGTTGAGGTTCTCGACTCTTATTTCGATGGTTCTCAATATGTGGGCGGCATTTGCGGCTATATTGAGGGCAAAACCTTAATAACAAACTGCCACAGCGCAGGCAAAGTGAATGGCTCAACGTGTGTAGGCGGCATTTGCGGCTATATGTTAGGCGGCAAAATAAGCTACTGCTTCAGCTCCCGTGTCATTGAGCCGAATTATAGCTTTGGCGGTATATGCGGTGCCAAACACAGCGGCAGCACAAGCAACAACTATATTTTGATTCCCGACATCGATGACGACCCGGAATTAGTATATGCCGACGAAGACGGTGAATTCAAAACCACCGCTCAGTTTGCAAGTGGCGAGGTGGCCTATTTGCTCAATCAGGAAAACAGCGGGCTCAGCTGGCGCCAGACCATTGGCACCGACAACTTACCAACGCTGAACAGCAACAGCGCCACTGTTTACCTGACATCGCCCTGCCAGTCGTACAGCAACACATCATCATTTAAGGCTCATGAGTTAGACAGCAAAGGATTCTGCACCGTCTGCGGCGGAGCTGAAGAGGCAGCATGGAATAACGAGGCCAATGTCTTCGAAATATCCAGCCCTGGACAGCTCTACTGGTTTGCAGAATATGTCAACAGCGGAAACGGAGATGCCAACGCCATTCTGACAGCCGACATTGTGGTTAATGAGGATGTTCTCGACGCTGAAGGCAACCTCAACGGCGACCTTGAGGATAATGACTTTATAACTTGGACACCGATAGGAACTGACGACAATAATTATTATGGACAATTCGATGGCAGAGGCCATACCGTGGGCGGTTTGTATTTCTATAATACAGATGACGAGAATTATCCTGATGGTGGAGGTAGAGTGGGATTGATTGGAACAGCCGGCAATGGTGCAACCATAACGAATGTTGGTGTTGTTGATTCATATCTGCACGGCGTTTACAATGTGGGCGGTATTGTTGGTTTGTCTTCTGGTGATGACATTACCATAGCCAACTGCTTCAACACTTCCACAATTGTTGCAGAAAGTAATGCCGGAGGTATTGTCGGTTTAGCTTATTCTGATAATCCAAACAATATAATAATCAACTGTTTCAATACTGGAAAAATCATTGGCGACGATGGATTCATTGGAAGTATTCTTGGCGAAAATGAAACGCCCAATAAACAGGTTAACTGCTACTATTTGGAAGGCAGCGCCATCTGTAATGGTAAGGAACAAAGTGGAGAAGGTTCTCCTTATGGCTTCCCGTTCACCTTTTTCCAAAGTTCAACCGCGGCCACAGCCGAGCAGTTCAGCAGCGGTTTTGTAGCTGGAAGAATTAATGCCAAAGCTGGTGAGAACATTTATTATCAGACAATAGGAAGCGATGCTGTGCCAACTTTGAACAACAGCCATGGCGTGGTTTACACTTCGCTGCCTTGTCCGGTAGAATGCAGCAACAACCCAGATGAACTTTCTGAAATAGACCATGTATTCGAAAACGGATTCTGCACCGTATGCGGAGCGCATGAACCGGCAACATGGAACGCCGAGGCCAACGCCTTTGAGATCGGCAATGCCGGACAGCTCTATTGGTTTGCCGATATGGTGAATAGTGGTGAATTATATGACTCTCCCGACTATGCTCCTAACGCCTACCTGACAGCCGACATTGAGGTTAACGCCAATTTGATGAGCGCCTTTTACGATCCATCGGCATTAGGCACGTTAATAGAATGGACACCTATCGGAAACGATGACTATAGCTATGTTGGAACATTCGATGGCAAGGGACACACCATCAGTGGTTTATTTTTTGAATCGGATGATTACTACATGGGTTTGTTTGGTGTAACCTATGACGCAACCATCAAAAACTTGGGCATTACTGGTTCATATTTTAGAGCAGCGGCCTATGTTGGAGGCATTATTGGCCGGGCCGAAGGCGAAACCGAAGTAATCAACTGCTTCAATACTTCAACTATTTTATCCCAACCAATGGGTGACGGTGTTTACGAATCTTCTGCCGGTGGTATATGCGGTTATATTTCCGACAACAGTTCAATAACCAACTGTTACAGCACAGGTGAGGTGCGTGGTGTTGCTTATACGGGTAGCATTGTCGGCCAGGCTGATGGCAGTGTGAGCAATTGCTACTATTTGAAAGGAAGTGCAAGTATAATTTTTTCGATTGGAGGTGGTTCTGGGGTTGAATTTGGTGGCGTTGGTCATGATGAAGAATACCAACCTATTGGATATGAACAAGATGGAACCTATGCTACCACAATCATTGGATTCCGCAACGGTGCTGTTGCATACGCGCTCAACGGCTCTTCAAGCGACGCAGAAGATGTTGTTTGGTACCAGACACTTGGTTCTGACAAAACGCCAACTCTCAACAACGAGCATGGCGTGGTTTACACATCGGAGCCTTGCCCGTACAACAACGCAGGCGTGAGCCATAAAGAGCATGAGTTTGTTAACGGAGAATGCGTCTGCGGTTTAATTGACGAACCTGTATTTAACACAGAGGCCAATGCCTTTGAGATTGCAAACGCTGGCCAACTCTACTGGTTTGCCGAGTATGTTAACAATTACGATGGCGATGACTTTGTTCCTAACGCCATCCTGACAGCCGACATTGTTGTCAACGAGAACGTTCTTGACCAGGATGGCGGTCTTAACTTAGGCGACTTTAAACCTTGGACACCGATAGGCTATGCCGCTAACGGCGGTTATACGGGCATATTCAACGGCCAGGGGCATACTATTAGCGGTTTGTATTACGATAACGACTCTTACTCACAAGACGCCGCATACCCTGAATGCGGAACCAATGCCGGATTGTTCAGTGCTGCCTGTCTGGGCGCAGAAATCACTAATGTTGGCCTTGTCGATTCTTACATTTACGGAGCCAACAATGTTGGCGGCATTCTGGGTTATTCCGACGGAGCTGCTATTTTCAACTGCTACAACACATCCACCATTATTTCCGACGGTCATAGCGAAGTTTCTTATTGTGGTGGTATTTGCGGTAAACAGGAGAGGTGCTTCATTCTCAATTGCTACAACACAGGTAAAGTTCAAGGAGATGGCGCGTATGTGGGAGCCATTGCCGGCAATTATGGCGAAGGGATGAACATAAACAACTGCTACTATCTTGAAAACTGCGCTATCGATGGCGATGAAATTATTCAAAATGGTATAGGTACAAATACTATTGTTAGCAGAGAAGATGTGCCATTTGAAACAATTTCAGCCACAGCTGAGCAATTTGCAAGCGGCTATGTGGCATATCTGATTAACCAAAATGCTGACGGAGTTGTTTATTATCAGACACTTGGCGAAGATACTTTGCCAACCTTGGACAGCAGCCATGGCGTGGTTTACGCATCCTCGCCATGTACGGCAATAATCAGCAACAATCCTGAAGATGCTTCTGAAAAAGAGCATGAGTTTGAGAACGGTTTCTGCACCGCGTGCGGAGCGTTTGAGGAGGCAACTTGGAACGACGAAGACGAAGTCTACGAGATTGCCAACGCCGGTCAGCTCTACTGGTTTGCCAAGTTGGTGAACACTGGCGAATTAAAATATGACGACGCCGTGCTGACAGCCGACATTATTGTCAACGAGAATGTTCTTGACGAGGACGACGAACTCAATGAAGAAGAAGCAGACAACTTCAGAGCTTGGACACCGATTGGAACTTACAGCAACCAATATTCTGCTTCGTTCAACGGTAAAGGCCACACCATCAGTGGTTTGTATTTCAATAATGCAACTAATAATGTTGGCTTGTTTGGCACTATCAATGACGCTGACATCGACAGTGTGGGCATTGTTGATTCGTATATACATGGCAATAGGAATGTTGGCGGCATTTGCGGCTACCAGTCCGACAGCAAAATAGCAAGCTGCTTCAACGCAGGTACAATAAAAGTAGGCTTCCGTAATGTCGGTGGTATTTCCGGATATATGGAAAACTCATTGACAATAAATTGCTACAACATTGGTAATGTGGGATATTTCTCCCAAAAAGTTGATGCACCAATTGGTGGTGGCGTTCCTATTGGCGTTCCTATTGGCGTTCCTATTGGTATTCCTGTCATTCGGGTGCCAGAAACTAATGCTGGCGGCATTGTGGGTTATATGGAGTCTGGTGATGTGTATAACTGCTATAATGCAGGAGAGGTTGATGGTTTTATGCAATACGGTGGCATCTACGGCGAATATGAAGATGGCAGCTTGAACAACAGCTATGTTTTGGAAGGCACCGTGCCGGAAGACAACGCCAATGGTGGCACATTCGCCACAATTGAGCAATTTGCATGCGGATATGTAGGCTTTATGCTCAACCGGAACGATAACAACGCATGGCATCAGAATCTTTTTGCCGACGAGCTTCCAACTCTCAACAGCAGCAAGAATCTCGTAACAGGCTATACGATGGAAAGCCCGGAACATCCGAATATAGTTGTTTTGGGCGATATTGTTTTGACAACAGATTACGAAGTTCCTGAAGACAAGTGCTTGATTATCCCGAATGAGGGTTCGCTGGCAATGACCGACGATATAGCTTTAACCGTCAACGGCAAAATCTCTTTTGACGGAGGTCTGATAGTTTACAACGGCGATACTGTAAAAATAGGCCGTTATTATTCCCCGAATCAAATTTTGGTAGCACAAAAAGGCAATGTTTTCAGCTACAGCAGCATTGTCAATGGTAAAATACAGGTTGAGGCTGTACCTAACGAGGGCTACCACTTTGCTCGGTGGACTGATGATGAAAACGCCGGCGCACAACGTACCATCAGCCTTGACGCTCCGGGTGAGTACTACGCCAAGTTTGACATTAACTTTTACGAGGTTGGTGCCATTGCTGTTGGCGGAACTGTTGATGGCACAGGTTCTTATGCCCACGGGTCGGAAGTCACTCTCACCGCCATACCCGACGGGGGCTACCAGTTTGTTCGCTGGGGCGATGGCAGCACCGAAAGTTCTTTGGTAATAACTGTTCTTAGTGATACTACTATTGAGGCTGTGTTTGTTGAAGAGGACAAACCTCTCTATACAGTCAGCGCAATAGCAAACAACGGCTATTACGGCTTTGTTGACGGTGGTTCAATCTATTATGAGGGCGAAACAGCCACTCTTACAGCCAATGCTTCAGAGCACTACCACTTTGTTCAGTGGACTGACGGCGACAAGAACAACCCGCGCTATGTGGAGGTTTCGATGGATTCATCGTTCGAGGCCACATTTGCAATCGACACATTCAACCTTTCGATTATTGCCGAGCACGGCGTGGTTGAGCAGGGTGAAGGTGATTATGCTTGGGGCGAACGTGCCTATATTTCGGTACTGGCAGATGAAGGGTATTATTTCTCGTACTGGAAAGACAATAATACTACATCGCGCACACGCTACTACACCGTTAAGGATAACACCACTCTGGAAGCCGTCTTTGAGCCGTACTACTACGACGTCAACACTGCTTTGGTTGGAAACGGCGAGGTTCGAGGCGCAGGCAACTATGCTTTTGGCACAGAGGTAACGCTCACCGCTGTTCCGGCCACTGGTTATCATTTTATCGGATGGAACGATAACGAGCAGAGCGCTCAACGCAAAGTAACAGTGAGGGAGGATGCATATTTCACGGCTTACTTCGAAATCAATACCTACAATGTGACCGTTGAGACTGAGAACGGAACGGTTGAGGGAGTGAAGAACGGCGTTTACACCCACGGCGAAGAGGCAACGTTCACTGCTGTGGCTGACGCCAACTACAAGTTCGCCCGCTGGGCAACCACCAACACCACCAATCCGTTTGTAACCAATGTTACAAGCAATATGGTTCTTCGTCCGTTGTTTATTCCTGAGGATGCCAACGTTTACACTCTTACTGTTACAGCAGGTGATGGAGGTAGTGCAGCAGGTTCAGGCAACTACGTCACAAACGAGAAGGCTAGGCTCACAGCCACACCTAATCAGGGTTATCGATTTGTTAAGTGGAGCGACGGAAGCACCAAGAACCCGTATGAGTACACTGTGACAAAAGAAGCCACAATCAAAGCTCAGTTTGCTATCAACAGCTATGAGCTTGAAGTTCTGGCAAGTGCCAACGGTACTGCAACCGGCAGCGGAACGTTCACCTATGGTACAGAGACAAAGGTTACTGCAGCAGCCAACGAGGGTTATCACTTTGTTCGCTGGAGCGATGGCAACACCAACGCCGAGCGCACAATCACCGTCAGCGGGGACATTACGGTTACAGCAGAGTTTGCAATCAACACCTACGCTGTCAAGGCTTCGGCCAAGAATGGTAAGGTCGAGGGCACAGGTACCTACAATCACGGTCAGAAGGCAACTCTCACCGCTGTTGCCAATACAGGCTACCACTTCAGCAAGTGGAGCGATGGTGTGACAACCGAGAGCCGTGAGGAAACAGTAACAAGTGAGCTCACGTTTACTGCCGAGTTCGAAATCAACAGCTATGCTGTGAAGCTTTCTGCAACCAACGGCACTGTTGAGGGTGCCGGCACCTACACCTACGGTGAAAAGGCAACCGTCAGCGCAACAGCAGCCGAGGGCTATCACTTCACTCAGTGGAACGATGGTTTGACAATGAATCCGCGCGTTGTTCTCGTAACAAGCGAGCTTGAGTTTGCTGCTGAGTTTGCAGTCAACACTTACGATGTTCGCGTTTCGGGCACTAACGGTACTGTAACTGGTGCAGGCGCCTACAACTACGGCGTAGAGGCAACTCTCACCGCTACAGCTGCTGAGGGCTATCACTTCACCAAGTGGAACGACGGTGTTGAAACAGCAACCCGCAAAGTGACCGTGAAGGATAACTTGAGCTTCACCGCTGAGTTTGCAGCTAACACGTACACTATCAGTGTTGATTCGGTTGCCAACGGAACAATCACTGGCGCAGGTGCTTACACATACGGAGCAACCGCCACTCTCGAGGCCACAGCCAGCAAGGGCTATCACTTTGTAATGTGGACCGACAGCGTGACCACCGAAACCCGCACAGTTAAGGTTGTTGGCAATGCAACGTTCTCGGCTGTATTCGCAGCCAATACTTACACATTGACTGTGAAAGCTAAGAATAATGGTTCTGTTGAGGGCACAGGCACTTACGAACACGGTGCAGAGGCAACAATCAGCGCTACAGCCAACGCTGGCTACATCTTCTCTAAGTGGGACGATGGCAACACCGATAACCCGCGTAAGGTGACTGTAACAGGCAACAAGACCTACACTGCTTCGTTCAAGAAGGAAACCTACGCTGTTACTGTCAACGCTAAGTATGGTAACATCACTGCATCTTCAAACACACTTCAGTTAGGTGCAACCATCACACTGACTGCCGTTGCCGACTCTGGCTACCACTTTGTGATGTGGAGCGACAGCGTACTCGACAACCCGCGTACCGTAACGCTTACTGCCGAGTTGCTGAAGCAAGTTAATGAGAATGGGTTCGAGTTCACAGCTATCTTTGAGAAAGACGACAACACCGCCATTGCCGACGAGGCAGCCGAGGCTGTGAACATCTTCGCATTTGGCAACACCATCGTGGTTGAGAACGCCGCCACCGACATCTTCATCTACGATGCAATGGGCCGCCTGATTAACCGCACTGCCGCCGAAGCTGGCCGCACCGAGATTCAGGTTAACGGCGCAGGCGTTTACATTGTGAAGACTGGCAACACAGCCAAACGCGTGATGATTAATGATTAGCGGTTAACGTTTAATGATTAATGATAAATAATTGATATTATTCGGATTGAATCGAATAAAATCGGTTAGAGATAAAACGTTGGGGCGATGAAAATCGCCCCTTCGTTTTTTTATATGTTGCATGCCCTGACGGGCAGAAATTTTATAAAATTTAAAAACAAAATTGTTCAAAATCAATCTCTAACCAAACTTATCCAAAACAACCCAAAACCGTTTAATTGTTTAATCGGTGAATCGTTTAGAGGTTGTGTTTAGTTTTAAGTTTAGAAGGTTTAGTGCTTCGCTGTTGATAAAAAGTTTAGACGCTACGCTGTTTAGGAAGTAGAGTTTCTAAGCCTTCTCGACCTTTCCCTAAATTGTTAATTATTAATTGTTCATTATTAATTCCTAACTCCTAACTCCTAAATATTCTAATGCCTAGTGCCTAACACCCAACACCCAACACCTAACACCAGTGGACTTCAGACTACGGACCTTTGTACTAGTACCTAATGCCTAGTGCCTAAATATGCCCCCCTCATCAAAATCGGCAAAAGAATTTTTCGTATTGTTGTAGGTAAAAAGTTATATATTTGAAAATCTATAGAGTAACCAATGAATAACTATTTTTGACAACACTTTGATTAATAATAAAATATCAACGTATGGACCAGAAAATCAGTATTATAAACAATTGGACGCTGAGCCGTCTGCTCTCCGAGCTGAAAGCTGGCAACATTAAAATACCGCGTTTTCAGCGCGATTATATTTGGGAAAAATCCAAGGTGGTGAAACTGCTCAATTCCATCTATCACCAGTACCCCATCGGCTCATTGTTCTTTTGGAAGGCGCCGGCCAAATACGCATTCTTCATCCGCCCTTTCGACATTGATGGCATCAACGACACCAAAACCGATGGCGATTTTCAGTTTATCCTCGACGGTCAGCAGCGCATCATGTCGCTCTTTGTAGCGTTGATGGGCAAGACAATGGGCGACAGCGATTATTCGAGCATCTGCTTCAATGCCGAGCGCTGCGAGTTCGTGATTCCCCGTAGCCAGCGTGAGAAAAACAACATTCCCGTTTGGCAGATTATTGACGATGAGGAATTCGACAAAGTGGTTGCCGAAACCGACAATGGAAAGAAAACAAGCAAAGCCGCGCAGAATATTCGCCAGTGCCGCGAGATTTTCCTGAACTACCCGATGAGCATTGTTCTCACCACCAACACCGAGATTGACGATGTGGTGGAGATTTTTGAGCGCATCAACCAAGGTGGCAAACACCTGACAATCTTCGATTTGATTCATGCAACCACCTGGAGCGAGAAGTTCGACCTGAAGCAGAACATCGACGATTTCAACAGTGCTCAGCGCATCAAGCAGTTTGGCAGGCTGGGAGAGAAGGTTTTCTCGCTTTCGCTCACCATCAACGCTTTCGGCGATGCCCGGAGCCTCTATCAGCTCAAACTCACGCCCGAAATCTGCCAGAAGATATGGCCGCGAACCAAGTCGGCTCTGCTCAGCTCACTCGATTTTCTGAAGCAGATGCGCCTCTCCGGCGACCTGACAATGTATCACAACCTGATTCCGACACTGCAGTATTATTTCTTTGTTTCGGAGGCCAAAACCATCGACCCGAGCCATCAGAAAACGCTCGAAAAATGGTTCTGGGACGCCAAATTCTCAAAACGCTATTCGGCCTCGGCCGCAACCCGCCTGAAAGAGGATGTGCAGTGGATTCAATCGCTAATCAAAAACGAGATATGATAAAAAAACTACTGACGGTCGCACTGGTGGCCATATTGTTTGCCGGCTGCAGCAAGGAGACTCACTGCCCCGCTTTCCCCTACGACATGGAGGCCTGGATTTCGTACTACGAGGGTGAGGAGGTGCAATTCACCGGCCCCCGCAGCAGCCAGTCGTTCACTATTGTTGAGTCAAATTCATCGAAGTACTACACCGTGGGGCGGACCGAGGCTTGCGAATGCGAGTCGAGTGCGCGCAGCAAGACGAATATCGATTCAACCAACAATATCCAGCTCATTTGTTACGCCAACAAACTGAACCGCCGCACCGATTTCGAATTCAAGTTTCAGCATTACGGCTATTATAACGGGGTTTTCTATTTTCCTGAAAAATACGACAGTTTCAGGTTTTGCATAAAAGACAATGGCGGCATTGAGTCGGCAACGTATGCCGATGGGGTGAAAGTGGGTGGAAAAACCTATGACCATGTGATTGTGGCCGAATTGGATACCGCAACGATGCCTGGAACCATAATTTATAAAATCTATATTGCTCAAAACGAGGGTATTATTAAATATTGCCACCGTCGGCTCGGCGATTTTGAACTGACTCATCGGACCGAGCGTCCGGAAACCATTTACTGATGTGAAAATGGAAGACACACTTGTAAAAACCTACGGCTCAGCTGTTTTCGGGATTGACGCCATCACCATCACTGTTGAGGTGGACCTCAGCCCGGGAATGGCTTTCTACCTTGTGGGCTTGCCTGATAATGCCGTGAAGGAGAGCCAGCAGCGTATCAATGCCGCACTGAAAAACAATGGCTACCACATGCCAGGCAAAACCATTGTCGTCAACATGGCGCCTGCCGACATCCGAAAGGAGGGCTCGGCCTACGACCTGACGCTGGCTGTGGGCATCATGGCCGCTTCAGGGCAGATTGCGGCGGCTGCGGTTGAGGATTATATAATTATGGGCGAACTCTCGCTCGACGGTAGCCTGCAGCCAATAAAAGGAGCTTTGCCAATTGCCATCAAGGCGCGCGAGGAGGGATTCAAAGGGTTCATCCTGCCAAAACAGAACGCCCGCGAGGCCGCCGTGGTCAACAACTTGGAGGTTTACGGCGTTGAAAATATCCGTGAGGTGGTTGATTTTCTGAATGGCAAATCCAAACTTGAGCCAACTGTTGTGAACACCCGCGAGGAGTTTGCCAATAGTGTAAACCATTGGGACTCAGACTTTGCCGATGTGCGCGGACAGGAGAACGTGAAGCGTGCTATGGAGATTGCTGCTGCCGGCGGTCACAACATAATTATGATTGGCCCCCCGGGAGCCGGCAAAACAATGCTGGCCAAACGTCTGCCGAGCATTCTGCCACCGTTCACACTGCACGAAGCGCTGGAAACCACAAAGATACACTCTGTGGCAGGCAAAATCGACAAAGACACCAGCCTGATGACCAAACGGCCGTTCCGCTCGCCGCACCACACCATCAGCGATGTGGCGCTTGTCGGGGGCGGCACTTTCCCGCAGCCAGGCGAGATTTCGTTGGCACACAACGGCGTTCTGTTTCTCGACGAACTGCCTGAATTTCAGCGTACTGTGCTCGAAGTTATGCGCCAGCCTTTGGAGGACCGCGTGATAACCATCTCACGCGCAAGGTTCACTGTCGAATATCCGGCCAGCTTTATGCTTGTGGCCAGTATGAACCCCTGCCCCTGCGGCTACTACAACCATCCCGAAAAGGAATGCACCTGCACGCCGATGATGCGCCAGAAATATATGAGCCGCATTTCAGGTCCGCTGCTCGACCGCATCGACATTCACATTGAGGTGGTGCCCGTGCCGTTCGACAAACTCTCGGGCAAAGAGCAACTTGAGACGAGCGCGCAAATCCGCGAACGCGTCACCCGCGCCCGAGCCATTCAGCAGCAGCGTTTTGCCGATTATGATGGCGTGCACTGCAACGCGCAGATGAGTACGCGGCTCATCCGCAAGCATTGTGTTTTAAGCGCCGAATGCAGCCAGATGATTAAAAACGCAATGGAGAAAATCGGTCTTTCGGCCCGTGCCTACGACCGCATTCTGAAGGTGTCGCGCACCATTGCCGACCTTGCCGGCGAACCCGATATCAAGCCCGAGCACCTTGCCGAAGCCATTCAGTACCGCAGTTTGGACCGCGATAATTGGGGACAATAACTGAAGGATTGATTAACTGAATGCTTGAAGGAATGGAAAAACAACGCTCTAAAGCACTGAATAAGGATTGTAACAACTATTATATCAAAGTAGCGATTCTTTTTGCATTCTTGAGTGAGTTAATGGGATGGGCAGTTCATCATTGCGCTATTTATTCGATATCAATTGAATTTGTGCATTATAAAGAAATATCATTTTTATATGTTTTAATATTTTTTATTCAGTTTGTCTTATATGTAATATTTTATGGACTAGGGCGTTTGTTCAATTTTAATATTAGTCTATTAATTATTTTCATATCGTTTTGTGAATTTGTTTTTGTGTTTGGTGGAGTATGGGTTGTGAGTCTATTTGGATCAAATGATCCACTTTTTCTATTTAGACATATCTGTTTTGATCTTTATTTTATTATTCTTTTTTCATCTAAGTTTTTATTGATTTCCATATTTAAGAGAAAGAAAAAACAACTCAGGGAACAATACCGAAAGTTTGATTGACTTTAACTGAATGCATGAAGGTTTCAAAACCATTGATACTTATATGAAAAAAACTCTTCTCAAATTAGCATTAGCCGCAATGGCTCTTTTCTTGAACTGTTGTGTAATGGCTCAAACAGCAGAATCGGATGAATTTATGCAGAAATACAAAGAGTTAGACGATTTGTTGGTATCGAAAAGGAAGCAATGGATTAATAATTCGAGAACTGGTGAGTGGTGTAATAATTGCTATACGGATATTTTTTCTATTCTCGATGCCGTTGAACTTATGCCCCAATGTGAATTGGGCATTGATATGCCAGACGAAAGCAAAGATGATTATCTGACTGGACTGGGGGCAGATATTTGGGTAAAAAACAATCGTGGCAAACAATCCTATAGTTATTTGAGTTACATAAAATTGAAAAATGTTTCGGCGGCAAGTTGCTGGCAATGGTTCCTTTTATACAATTTGAGATTTTATGAACCAACCTATCTTTCTTTATACTGTTCACAAGAGTATGTGTTTACAGATGAAGACTTTCAAGAAATTCTAAAAGGCATAAGAATAGTCCCTGACAGTATAATTGGTGTAGGTCTTCACGAAAAAGAATATCAAGAATTAAAAAAATTGAACATTATGCCTGTGCGAGTCGAAGTAGACGACTCTAAAAGTAAGGCAGTGATTTCTCTTTACTCGTGGAACGACAACGAAGGATTGACAGAAAAGCATTTCCATTTGATGATTAATAAAGATGGAATTGCGTGGATGGGAAAAATTGATTCCAAAACGATTTTTGCATATTTCTCTGGAATAATTGACTAATAACAAAAAGAAAAACAAAAAACGCCGCAACCCGATAAACAGATTGCGGCGTTTTGATTTCTTCCAAAGTGCGTTTACAGCAGCGCGTCGATTTTCTGCGCAAGAACTGGTTTGGCGGCTGCGCCAACCTGCTTGTCAACCACTTCGCCGTTCTTGAAGAACAACAGCGTTGGAATGTTGCGTATGCCGAACTGCACCGGAGTGTTTTCGGCTTCGTCAACGTTCATTTTCACAATCTTCACTTTGCCTTCGTATTCGGCGGCAAGTTCCTCAACTATCGGTAGCAGCATTTTGCAGGGTCCGCACCACTCTGCCCAAAAGTCAACTACCACAGGGATTGCCGATTTAAGAACTTCAGTCTCAAAGTCGGCGTCGGTTATTCTTTGTGCCATATTCGTGTTTTTTATTGTTGCGTAAATGTATGTTTTTTTTGTTTAATCGGTCAAGCGGATAATTGGTGAATTGTTGAAACGACTACGGACTACAGACTACAGTCAAAGGACACATTGTCCACTTATACGATTCATTTTCTGTTGTCTGATGTCTGAAGTCTGTTGTCCCTCATTTTTAATTATTCTGAATTCAAAATTACTATTCCTCGCCAAGCAAGTCGGGGCGCAGACGGCGGGTGCGTTCAAGGGCCTGCTCGTATTTCCAATCCTCAATTAGCCGCTCGTTGCCCGATAGCAGCACTTCGGGTACCTTCCAGCCTTTGTAGTCGGCAGGGCGGGTGTAAACAGGCGCCGATAGCAGATTGTCCTGAAACGAGTCGGAAAGAGCCGATGTCTCGTCGCTGATGGCGCCCGGAATGAGCCGCACCACCGCGTCGGCAATGACGGCAGCTGCCAGCTCGCCGCCCGTAAGCACATAGTCTCCGATTGATATCTCTTTGGTAATCAGGTGGTCGCGCACGCGCTGGTCGATGCCTTTGTAGTGTCCGCAAAGAATGATAATGTTCTGCAACTGCGACATCTGGTTGGCCATTGGCTGGTTGAACATCTCGCCGTCGGGCGATGTGTAGATGATTTCGTCATATTGGCGCTCGCTTTTCAGGTGTTCAATGCACGCCTCAATGGGCTGGATGGTCATCACCATTCCTGCGCTTCCGCTGAAGGCATAATCGTCGCAGCGGCGGTGCTTGTCGGTCGAGTAATCGCGCAAGTTGTGAATGTGGATTTCGGCAATGCCCTTCTTCTGAGCGCGCCCAATGATGCTCTGGCTGAACGGCCCGTCGAGAATCTCGGGCACAACGGTGATGATGTCGATGCGCATGACGTTTTGTTTTCGGCAAAGGTAATACGAAAGTTGAGAAGTTGAGGGGTGAGGAGAGATGTGCGAGGTTTTTCATTTGCCGCCGTATCAAGACGAATAAAAAAGTGCCGAAAAATTTGCCCGTTACCGAAAATTTGTCTATTATTGGCAATGTATTTAATGGGTAAAAAATAAGATTTCTTGCTAAAGCCTTTCAGCGCGTTTCTGAAAGGCTTTTTTAAGTTCACGACAAAAACTTTGAGAATGAAAATTGCTGAAATAACCGATTTTATCGAGAGTGTGGCGCCGCTGGCCATGCAGGAATCATACGACAATGCTGGGCTGATAGTGGGCAACCGCAACACCGAAGCCACTGGCGCACTCATCTGCCTCGATGTGACCGAAGAAGTTGTTGATGAAGCCATTAGCTTGGGTTTCAATCTGATAATCGCACACCATCCGCTGGTTTTCGGCGGAATGAAAAAGTTCAGCGGCAATAGTGAAGTCGAACGCACGCTCGTCAAGGCCATCAAAAACGATGTGGCCGTGTATGCCGCACATACCAATCTCGACAATATGCTTGTGAATGGCGTCAATGGCAAAATAGCCAACAAGTTAGGCCTGACCGATACTCGGATTCTTGCCCCAATGAGCGGCAACCTGCGAAAGATTGTGGTTTTCGTGCCTACGGCCAATGCCGAAGCGGTTCGCAACGCCATGTTCGAAGCGGGTGCGGGCAGTATCGGCAACTACAGCCGGTGCAGTTACAATCTTCAGGGCGAAGGCTCGTTCAAGGCCGAAGAAGGCTGCAATCCATATGTGGGTGAAATAGGGCGGACACATTTCGAACCCGAGACGCGGATTGAGACTATCGCGCCCAAGCATCTGGTTTCCAAAGTGGTGAGTGCTATGCTGAGCGTCCATCCATACGAGGAGCCGGCTTTCGATGTCTATCCGCTCGACAACAGTTTTGCCATGGCCGGTAGCGGCATCATCGGTGCGCTGCCGAAGCTGGAAAATGCCGCGGATTTTCTGCAAAGGGTGAAACAAATTTTTGGCTGCGGCTGCATCCGTCACACCCGTCTGCCCGAGTCGCCGATAAAGAATGTGGCTGTGTGCGGCGGCGCCGGCAGCTTCCTGATTGGCGCCGCAATGAGTGCCGGTGCCGACATTCTGCTTACCGCCGACATCAAGTACCATCAGTTCTTCGACGCCCGCTATCCGTTTGTTTTGGCCGACATCGGGCATTATGAAAGCGAGCAGTTCACAAAAGAACTTTTTTATGAATTAGTTACTGGAAAATTTTCTACTTTTGCAGTCCGATTGACGAAGGTAAATACAAATCCGATAAAATACGTATAACGCATGGATGACAAAAATCAAAAGGTGGATGTTCCAATGGAACAAAAACTGAAGAATCTCTACGATTTGCAGCAGATTCAGACAGAAATCAACAAAATCAAGAGTTTGCGCGGTGAGCTTCCGCTCGAAGTTCAGGACCTTGAAGATGAACTTGCAGGTTTGCAGACCCGTATCGCCAACCTGAAGGCTGAAGTTAAGGAAAACGAGCAGAAAATTGTGAACGAAAAACACAAAATCGTTCAGTGCCAAGAAGATATAAAGAAATACCAATCGCAGCAGGACAATGTCCGCAACAACCGCGAGTACGATTCGCTGTCGAAGGAAATTGAGTTCCAGAATCTTGAAATCGAACTGAGCGAGAAGCACATACGCGAGTACACCGCTGAGGTTGAGCACAAAAAAGAGATTATCGAGAAATCGGAAACAACATACGAAGAGCGCAAGGGCGACCTGCAGCAGAAGCGCAGCGAGTTGGATAGCATTGTGTCGGAGACTCAGAAAAAGGAAGATGACTTGAATGCGAAAAAAGCTGAAATTGAGAAGCTTATCGACGAGCGTTACCTAACTGCTTTCAACCGCATCAGCTCTAACGTGCGCAACGGTTTGGCAGTGGTTACCGTTCAGCGTGATGCCTGCGGCGGTTGCTTCAACAAGATTCCACCTCAGCGTCAGGTCGATATCCGCTCACGCAAACGCATCATTGTTTGCGAGTACTGCGGCCGCATTCTGGTTGACGCTGGTCTTGCCGAACTTTGATTGTAAATTATTCAGAATAAGCAAAAAGGATTGTCGCAAAACGGCAGTCCTTTTTTTATGGTTGGTGATGGCGAAAAAGACTTCGCCGCCGGCTATTTTCTTGTTCTGACCACAATCAGATACATTGCCGCGGCCACAGCGCCGAGCGAGAGCACGATTGTGAACAGAGGCTTGGTGTCGAGGCTGGCATCGAGTTTGATACCGCCCCACACGCCCAAAACAATAATGCCAAGCATTTCGAACGCAACGCCCGAATACTTGGCATAGTTGTTAAGGTCGTTTTTCAGATTGTCATTTTTCTGCGGCATTGGCCTGTGCTTTGCCGTCCATCTTGCAGTTGCCAGTGAAGGTTGCGCCTGGCTCAATGGCAAGTTTTGTGGTTGTGATGTCGCCCAGAATGGCGGCCGTGCTTTTGAGTACAAGCAGCTCGTCCACAAACAGTTTGCCGTCAACTTTGCCTTCTATTTCTGAGTTTTTGCAAGTAATCTGTCCATTGATGACACCAGTGCCGCCAATCACAATCTTGCCCGACACGTTGATGTTTCCCTTAACTTTTCCGTCGATGCGCATATCGCCATTGCAGTCGATGTCGCCATTGATGGTTGTTCCTCCGCCAATTATGTTAATCTGGTCGCGGAGCGATTCTGAGTCTTTAGCCATAGTAAATTGATGTTTTTTTCAAATCCGCTTTTGCGGAGCGCCCAAAGATAATCTTTTATGCGATTTGCAAAACCTCCACATGCTATTTTCATTTCCGACATTGCTCACTGCACCCACAAAAACCTGCGTTCTGCGCAAAAAAATCTTTACATTTGGCGAAAATTTTAAATACTGATATGCGTAAAATAACTTTACTGCTGGTTTCAGCACTGATGGCAAGTTCGTTTGTGTTGCGAGCCGACGAGGGAATGTGGCTTCCCATTCTTCTTGAAAAAAACATGGCTACCATGACCGATTTGGGCTTCCAGCTCACTGCCGATGACATATACAATATCAACCGCGCCTGCGTGAAAGACGCCATTGTGGCATTGGACGGCGGAAGCTGCACGGCCTCGTTTGTGTCGGCCGACGGACTGTTGATGACTAACCACCACTGCGGTTACGACGAGATTCAGAGCCATAGCACCATCGAGAACGACTTGCTGACCAATGGCTTTGTGGCTCGAACCAAAGCCGAAGAGCTGCCCAATCCGGGCAAATCGGCTTGGCTTCTGGTCAGAGTTGAAGATGTTACTGAGAAGATTCTGAGCCAGATACCCGATGGAACAACTGAAGAGGCACGCGACTCCATCATTGATGTTGTGTGCGATTCCATCATCACTCTTGCCACCGACAGCACTCTCTACTCTGCCGAGGTGGAGGAAATGCTGCACGGAAATTATTACTATCTGTTTGTGTATGAGATTTATGACGATGTCAGGCTTGTTGCCGCGCCACCTGAGTCGGTTGGCAAATTCGGAGCCGACACCGACAACTGGATGTGGCCGCGCCATACGGGCGATTTCTCAATGTTCCGCGTCTACTGTGCGCCCGACAGCACTCCTGCCGATTATGCCGAAGAAAACGTGCCTTATCATCCGAAGCATTTCCTGCCCATATCGCTTGGCGGATACAAAGAGAACGATTTTGCCTTTGTGATGGGCTATCCTGGCTCAACCGACCGTTATTTCTCGTCGTGGGAGACCGAATCGGAGATGACCGCCGTAAACGATGCGCGTGCTACGGTGCGCGGCGTAAAACAAGACTCGTGGACAAAGTTCATGGATAACGACCCAAAAATCCGCATTCAGTATGCGTCGAAATTTGCACGGTCATCGAACTACTGGAAATACTCCATCGGCCAGAACCGCAGCCTGAAGCGCTTGCACGTGGTTGACAAGAAACGTGAGCTGGAGGCCGAATTCACAAAATGGGTGAATGCCGATGCTGCCCGCAAAGCCAAATACGGCAGCGCTCTCGATTTGATTGAAGACGGTGTGATGATGAATCACGCTTACAAAGAGGCTGTTACATATTTGGTTGAATCTCAGCTGTATGGGTTTGAATCGGCATATTTCGCCGTAAGGCAGTCGTCGGGCTTGAAGAAACTCACAGACCCCAAAGCCGATAATGTTGCCGAAGCTAAAGAGCGCGTTGTGAAAAGAGCCGACGATTTCTTTAAGGATTATAACCGTGAGGTTGACCGCCAGACAACTAAGGAGATGATTCGGCTTTTTATTAAAAAAGTGCAGCCTGAATTTTATCCCGAATACATAACTAAAACAGTGTTAGGTAAATACAAGGGTGATATTGACAAGTTTGTTGATGATGCTTTTGCAAAATCAATGTTCTGCGACAAGGCAAAATTCGACGATTTCCTGAACAAGCCGAGTGAGAAGGCTCTGAAAAACGACCCGATTCTGCAAGCCGGGAGCGACATATACGAAAAATACGGCTTTATTAGCGGTCTCGGCTACAATGGCGAGGAGAAACTGGCCGAGGGCATGCGCCTGTTTGTGGCCGGACTGATGGAAATGCAGCCAGACAAGCTCTTCAGCCCCGACGCCAACAGCACCATGCGCCTGACCTACGGAACTATTGGCGGCTACCGTCCGGCTGACGCCGTCACCTACGATTATAAGACAACGCTCGACGGCGTGATGGAGAAAGAAGACCCAACGGTGCGCGAGTTCAACGTCCCGGCCAAGCTTAAAGAGATTTGGCAGAAAAAGGATTACGGCCGCTACGGCAACCCCGACGGCACACTTAACGTCTGCTTCACTACCAACAATGACATCACAGGCGGCAACTCGGGCAGCCCCGTGATGAATGCCCGCGGCGAACTTATCGGCCTGGCTTTCGACGGCAACTGGGAATCGATGAGCGGCGACATCATCTTCGAACCTGAACTGCAAAAGTGCATTGTTGTCGACATCCGCTACGTACTGCTCATTCTCGACAAGTATTTCGACGCGCAGAACCTGATTGGCGAGATGAAGTTTGTGGAGTAAAATACCAAATTGCAGCACAAAAAAAATCGAACAATGAAACATCTGTTAACACTACTGATATTCACCACGTCGGCTCTTGCGGCTGCTGCACAAGTCAGCGACATTGCCGACATGCAGCAGTTTGAGTCGAGGCTGAAAGCAACATCCGACAAGCTGACATCTATTGAATGCGATTTTGTGCAAGTTAAGCACCTCGACATGTTCGATGAGGATGTTACTTCGAAAGGAAGATTTTACTATCTGAAAAACAACAAGATAAGTCTCGACTATTCGCAGCCGCTGAGTTATCTGATTGTAATAAACGATAGTCGGCTGAAGATTGTGGCCGACGGCAAAAAGAGCGTCATGCAGCTCAACACTAACAAGATGATGAACGAAATGCAGGACATGATAACAGCTTGCATGGTGGGCGACCTGAATCGCATGAATAATAGCTATAATCTTAAATATCAAGAAGATAATAGCGAATATATTATCGGCATCACACCACGCAGCAGACAGGTGAAAGAATACATTTCGGCCATTGAGATAAGGCTGAGCAAGGCCGACATGTCGGTCGACCAATTGCGAATGTATGAGAATGAGGCCGACTACACCGATTATAAATTCAGCAACAAACGCTTCAACCAACTGAAAGACGAAAGCCGGTTTGCAATTGACTGATGGCACGCCATTCGCGCTATATAATAATAGGTGCCGTTCTGCTTTTGGCATTGGCACACTCGGGTTGGGCACAACCAATTATCGTCCCAGGCAAAACGGCGCGTCACAATCTCCAAATCGACACACGAGGCAACCATCTGAGCGGCATGATGCTCGCCCGGCCAACCACCGACGGACCGCGAGTGCTGGCCTCATCGTATTTCGGACTGACAATTTTTGATTTCACCCTGGCCGCCGACTCACTGAAAGTGAACAGTTGCATTGAACCAATGCGCCGTCCGAAGGTTCAGCAATTGCTCGAGCGCGATTTGCGCGTTCTGCTCATCGACCGCAATCGGGCAAAACTGAAAAAGCGCACCGCCGAAACCGAAAGCCGCAAACTCGGTTCAGGTTTCGGAAAATCGGTCTTTGTGATAAACTACAATGCCGATGGAGGCATCAGCCAAGTGCTTGTGAAGCATCCTTGGGTTAGGCTGCAGATGACTATCGAAGAGATAAAGTAGCAAGGGGCGCTAAAAATATTTTGAAAAAAGTTTTGCAAATTAAAAACCTGCGTCTATTTTTGCACCCGCAATTGAGGGACATACCTAAGGTTGTTGGAAAATTCCTCTTTAGCTCAGTTGGTTAGAGCACCTGACTGTTAATCAGGGGGTCCTTGGTTCAAGTCCAAGAAGGGGAGCAAGAAGGTCGATGAAAGTCGGCCTTTTTTTATTGTGTCTTATTAATGGAACGATATTTCGTATATATTTTATACAGTCAAGCGATTGACAAATATTACATTGGAGAGACTGTTGATCTTAACAATAGATTAGAAGAACATATTTCTCATACATTTTGTGGTTCATTTACAACACGGTCAACAGATTGGAAGATTTATCTTGTGATGGAATGCCAATCAAGGACACAAGCACGTCTGGTTGAGTCACATATAAAAAAGATGAAAAGCAAATCATACATTCAAAATTTGAAAAAATATCCAGAACTACGTGAAAAACTCATTTTAAAATATCATAATTCACAATGTTAATCAAGGGGTCCTTGGTTCAATCCCGATAGCTATCGGGACAAGAAGGGGAGCAAGAAGGTCGATGAAAGTCGGCCTTTTTTGTTTTTATATGGTTAGGGTTGTTGAGGGCTTATAACAATAAAAGGCTGCAAGGGAATAAATCCTTGCAGCCTTTTTAGCAATTGTCAGTTGGGAAGCTATCAGTTATTTATTGCAATCCGCTCTACAGCATTGCCGACTTTCACAATATAAATGCCTGCACCTTGGATTCTGATTTTGGCATTTGTGTCGTTTGATGTTGTTACAAGTTTGCCCATGGCATCGTAAACGCGTATCTGAGTATCGGCATTTTCAACAACTATCACATTCTGGTAAGCATAGATGTTTACGCTGCTTGCAACTGATTCTTCCACAGCAGTGGCTTTCTCAAATATGGCCTCAAACTTCATTTCGCCATCAACAGTCACATTGCGCGGGTTGCTGGTGTTGCCGTCGCTCCACTTGACAAAATTGTAGCCGCTGGCTGCTTTCGCCGTAAGCGTGATGGTTGAGTTGAACGCTGCTGAGTCGGGAGCCGTGACGCTACCCATTGAGGCATCTTTGGCAGTTGCAACAATCTTATAGAAGTTGGGTGCAAAGATTGCCGTAATGGTCGTGTCGGTTCTGAAGGTTTCGTAGCGGTACATTGAAAGCACGCTGTCGCTCCACATAACAAAGTGGTAACCTTTCTTCACCTGCTCAATTCTGAAATTCATTTCGGTAAATGTGCTATCCCACGAGTAGACATATTGCGAAACAGTTCCCATTGCTGTGTCATTTGAATAAACGAGCGCCTTAACCGCAAGTTCTTCAAACACAGCCTCTATTGTTATGTCGGAAGAGAGGGTCCAGCTTATTGATTTGCTGTAAATTTTGTTCTCGCCATCTATCCAGTGCGAGAAGCCGTAGCCAGGTTTTTCGGTTACACTGAAATCAACCGTCGGTTTTTCCAACGACGCTCCTTGTGTGCTGTAGCTTGCAGTACCTTTTTTGTCGTCGTAAACCAAATTGACTTTGTACGGGAACTTGACAAATTTTGCTGTCAATGTGGTGTCGCTGCTGACTTCAAAAGTGCGGTTGAGCAGCTGGTAACCATCGTGCCAGCCGGCAAAGCAGTAGCCTTGGTCGGCGGAGACATAGCATTCTATGGCGTAAGTGTTGTTGCTCAAGAGATTGGCGTCATATGTCACTTCACCGTTTTCACACACAACGTTGATTTTGTGCTTGATTGGCTCAAAAATGGCCACCAGTGTGGTGTCGCTAACAATGTAGAATTTACTGCGGATGAGGTTAACGTAGCCATCGCTCCAGCATTTGAAAACATAACCAGGTTTTGGGTATGCTTCCAGATTAGCACTGTATATGTATTCGTTGTATTTTTCGTTCACTCTGTAATATACACTACCCATTGCGGTGTCGTTGGAGTGAATGTCATACTTGTACGGCATCGGCGCAAGGTTGGCTGTAAAAGTAGTGTCGCTGGTCACGGTTATATTTCTGCTACTTTCAGTAAATCCATCGCTCCAGTCAACAAAGAACGCATCATTCTTAGTGTAAGCCGATATCCATGCTTTTTCGCCTTCATTATATGTTTGGGTGTATCCATAGCCATAGGTTGTGTCGTTCACCATAATTGTGACGGTGCATTTCTTGGCGGTTTTGAACTCGGCAACAAACGTGGTGTCTTTTGTAACGTAGAACCCACGGTTTTTGTTTGTGTTGTTGTCGTTCCATTTTACAAAGATGAAATCTGAATTGTTGGTGGCAGCGTTAAAGCTGATATATTCGCCATCATAGTAAATGCCAGACTGGTCGCCTTTAATCTTGCCCATTGTTGTGTCGCTGCTCTCAATGGTAACATTGTAAGCCTTCAGTGCGTCGAAACGGGCTGTCAGTGTGGTGTCGGAATACACTTCAAATATGCGGCTTTGATAATAGCTGTAATAGTTGTCGCTCCAGCTGTTGAATTCGCCAGGGCGTTTGGTTTCGGCTTCCAGGCCGAACTGGTAGCTGCTGCCCTCTTTAATGATGTAATTGATGTTCAGATTGCCAAGGGCGGTGTCGTTGCTTGCTATGGCAACATTGTAAGGAACATCTTTCAGGTCGAGCATTTTTACGAGCGTCGCCTTCAGCTTAAATCCGCTGCTTGGGGTACTGATAGTGCTGGAATAGAAATAAATGGTTACAACAGTGTCGTAAGCAAAAACAGTTGAGGTTCCTACACCATACCACGAATCGAGTCTGTTATCAGTTTTGTCGGCAGTTGACAGATAGAAAGATATATTGTCCCTATATCTTTCGGTATTGTAAGAGCCGCTGATTTTTATTGCATAACCTTTGAGGCCGTTCAGCTGCAGGAATCCGCTGTTACCTTTGATGTAGTTGGCATCGGGGCCTTCAGAGTCATAAATGGTTATGGTGTCGCCGACTTTGAGTGTTGCATATTCGACTCCCGAGTAAGGCACGAATGCATAATTGGGCTTGGCGACAAAACGGGCATACAATGTTACATCATCTTCCACATAGTAATCGATATTTGCTTTGCCACTATACAAAGTACCATCGTCGAAGTACCAGCCCTTAAATATATAGCCGCTTTCGGCAACAGCTTCGGCATACGCATAGCTGTTTTGTTTGACCACATCAGAGCCTGTGTAAACTACCTTGCCCATCTGCTTGCATGAGTCGGGCACAACAAAATTCACTGTGCATTCTTCAAGTGGTCTGAAGTGGGCCACAAGGTTGGTGTCGGAAGTGACCCTGACATATCTCCAGCTACCGTTGGTATTGCCGTCGCTCCAGCTCACAAACTTATATCCATCGTTAGCCCAGGCTGAAATGTTCACTTGTTCGCCGCTAAGACAGGTTGTATTTGTGCTCACATAGCCCATAACATAGTCGTCAGATGACAATGTAACCTGGCACAGTCCCGATTTCTTGAAGAAAGCCTTCAGTGTGGTGTCTTGCGTAACAGTAAAGCTTATTTGCGAATTGGTTGAGCCATCGTCCCAATGGTCGAAGATATATTCTCCCGCACCATAGGCATTGTAATATTCGTAATAGCCCTCGCGCACTTTTTTATCGCCTCTGATATAGCCGTGACGCACATCGTCAACAAGAAGCGTTACGGTGCAGTATTTTTCGGCCATAACAGCTTTCAGCGTGATGTCGCTTGTAAGGTTGATGGTACGCGGGTTGTCGGTGTTGCCATCGCTCCATTTTACAAACTCGTAGCCCGAACGCGGTTTTGCGCTGACTGTGGCTTTTGCACCAGCTTTCGCCTCATAAGCTCCGTCGCCGGAGAACGTGGCTTCGCCGCCTTCTGCAATGAGTGTAACATTATAAACGTCGAACTCAACAATGTTCATTTCTTTCCAATAATCGCTCTTTTGGTACGTGGCTTTGCTGCCTTTCGGCACTCGCAAGGTTATCTTGCTGTATGCGGCGCTGTCGAAGGTGGTGAAAGCATAGTACGCATTTGGCGGTGTCGCGCGGCAGATGGTTATGGTTTCAAGACTGGTGCATTTGTCAAATGTGTAGGAACCTATTTCGTCTATTCCGGCCCCCATATATATTGATTTCAGATTTGTGCACGATGCAAAAAGCCAGGTGCCAAACTCGACAACCGAATTAGGAATGGTTATCGAGCTGAGGTTGCGGCAATTGTAGAATGTGTTGTAACGGAGAATTGTTACTCCTTCGGGAATGACAACCGACGAGAGCGTGTCGCATCCATAAAAAGCTTCGTCGCCAATTTCAGTAACGCCTTCGGGAATGACTACTGAAATCAGACTGTCGCAGTTGTAGAAGGCATAATCGCCGATGCTTTTGATTCCTACAGGAATGGTTACCGATTTCAGTCCTTGGCAACCATAGAACGCGCTATGCCCAATGCTGGTAACCGCAAAAGTGCTGCCTGCAGTTACTGACGATGGAATGACAACATTGCTGGAATAATCGCCTTGTGCAAGCGCAACCTCTTTTTTGTTCAAAACATTGAAGTGTAAACCGTCTTTTGTAAAACTCAGACCGGCACTTGAAATGTCGGCATTGGTTTCAATTGTTACCGATGTCAGGCTGTCGCAACTGCTAAAGGCATTGTAGGACACGTCAGTTATCGAACTCGGTATGGTCATCGATTTCAGACCTGCGCCGTAGAACGCATATGATCCGATATTTTTAACGGTTTTTGGTATCTCTATTGATTTCAGGTTTTTACAATATTTGAAAGCATAGCTGCCAATGGTTTCAATTCCTTCGGGAATGGTAACAGAAGTCAAATCTGTGCAATAGTCAAATGCATTATCGCCAACGACTGATACCTCAAATGTATTTCCTGCGGTAAACGAGGCCGGAATAACCACATCGCCTGAATATGAGTTTGCGGCCACTTTGGCATGGGTTTTCTCGTAAATTCCATATTTAATGCTGTCTTTGGTTATGAACAGACCTGCGTTTCCAAGCTCGGCAAAAGTTTCTGCTGTTACCGATTTCAGACTGTCGCACCCGTTAAAAGCATAACTGCCGACGTACAATACCGATGCTGGAATGTTTATTTTTTCCAACCCGCTGCAGCCTTGGAATGCGCAGCTGCCGATAAATTTTACAGAATCCCCAATAACCACGGTTTTCAGTGTGGTGCAGTTCAAAAACGATTCCTCATCAATTTTATTGACACTTTTGGGAATAGTTACAGATTCGGCATTGCCATTGTATCCCATAAGTTCAGTTTTAGCCGCGTCAGCGTACACAAAGTCGCCATCAACAATGGGTGTGAAAATTGTTGCAGTAATTTCAAACCCCGAATATGTACTTGAATTATCGGAATGAAAACTCAAAAACAGCTGCGAGCCAGTGCTTCTTAAATTTAAATCGGTTGTTCCCTCGTATGAGCCGGAGAGATTGGCTGAGCTATTGGCGCCGTTGTAAATTTTCAACCTGTCAAAGCCCCATTCGGTGTTGATGTTGCCCGACAGCACTATTCTGCTGCCCTCGGGAGCAGTGAGCAGCATGTAGCTTTCACAACCGTTGCTGTAATTGTCGGCAGCGCCTCCATTGTCGTAAATTTTGAATGAATAGCCGGCGGCTTTGTCGGCCAGGCTGATTTTGTTTGTGTCGGAGACAGGCATCAGGGCGTAGTCGCCGTCGGCTCCGCTGAGAATTTGTGCCTGCGTTCCCGTTGCAAGCACGCTTAGAGCTGAAATCAAAAGACAAAATTTCTTCATAACCTGATAAGTTTAAATTTGTATTAGAGTGTTTAGAATTATTTCCTTGTAAAATAGCCGCACGCACACCTGACACCTGCAACTTCAGGTGTTGGTAAAAATGCCGTGGTAATTGGCAAATTGCTAATGTGCAATGTGTTGCCAATACGATAATTAAACATCATATCATTGTTTAAGTAACACACATAACAAATATAGGAAAAAAGTTTGCACCAAATTGATTATGACCGATTTTTTGAAACGGGCCAGTTGGCGGAAACAGTATTTTCCCGCCAATAATTTCAGCATAGTTCTTGAAGAAGGTGAGAATAAGAAACCAAGATTAAAATCTGCATCTGATGCCAGCCGCCACAAAGCCTTGTGCGCCAAAACCAATTTCAGTAAATAATCGGGATGCTGTTGGCCCTATTTCAAAGCCGAATATTGCATCTCCGCAAGGCTCGATTTCACAGTCAGAATCAGTACGCTCAATATTTTTATAATCACGCTTTAGAAATATTAAACGACCGCCAACTCCAAATTTATTATAAACGCCTATCCAGTTGCTTCTCACCCAGTTGAGTTGTGCAACGCCCATTATGTAAGTTGTTCGATTTCTTTCATCCCATGAGTCGAAAAGTGTATGGGGGGAGCCATCTCTATTAATCCAACGTTCAGAGCAGATTTGCTCAAATCCCAATTGCGCTCCTAATTCAAAAGGACCACACATATAATGCATATACTCAATGCTATAGACGCCCGAATGACTTTTGTACTCCATTCTCTCTTTTCCATCATCCTTACTATCGCCATTACCCAAGTTTGTCGTGCGCATAGCATTCATACGTCGACATTTTTCCACCATAAAACATCGAAATCTGATTTTGTGGATATTCAATTTTGGATTGTGAAAAAGCACTCAGCGATAAGGAGCAAACGAAGATAAAAGACGAGAATGCTGTTTTCATAAAACTTGTTGTTAATTGTTTGAAATGTATTTGTCGCATCCAGAGTCGGCGGCAACTTTTCAATCATAAGACAATTTCATCAGCCAAAACCCTACTACTTCATTACATATTTTTTAATCGACTTCTTTAAAATATTCTGCATAGCGACACCCAAAATCCAACATCTGCTTGGGGCAATCGCCGTGTTTCCGGCGAGAGTTTCAATCCTTCAGTTAATCAATCATTCAATCCTTGAATTAAAAAACTATATTTGCGCGTTTTTTCGAGAAATCAATATAAAGCAGCATAATTATGAGCGGTAAATTTCCAGAATACAAGCAGTTGGACTTGTCGCAGATTAACAAAGACGTCCTTGAGCAATGGAACAAGGACAACACCTTTCAGAAAAGTATCGACACTCGCGCGGGACACCCGAAATTCATCTTCTTCGAAGGTCCGCCGTCGGCTAACGGAATGCCTGGCATTCACCACGTTATGGCGCGAAGCATTAAGGATATCATCTGCCGATACAAGACGCTGCAGGGCTTTCTGGTCGACCGCAAGGCTGGCTGGGACACTCACGGCCTGCCCGTTGAGTTGGGCGTTGAGAAGCAACTGGGCATCACCAAGGAAGACATCGGCAAGAAAATCAGCGTTGACGACTACAACCACGCCTGCCGTTCCGAAGTTATGAAGTACACCGCCCAATGGCGCGACCTGACCGCCAAAATGGGCTACTGGGTGAATATGGACGACCCCTACATCACCTACGACAACCGCTACATCGAGACGCTTTGGTATCTGCTTAAAACCATCTATAACAAGGGGTTACTCTACAAGGGATACACCATTCAGCCGTACTCGCCCGCCGCTGGAACGGGCCTTTCGACTCACGAGTTGAACCAACCTGGCTGCTACCGCGACGTGAAGGACACCACCTGCACCGCACAGTTTAAGGTTACGGACGCTGACAATCAGTTGGTTAAAGATATTCTGGCGAAAGCCGACGCCGACCACAAGCAACTCTTCATTCTGGCCTGGACCACCACGCCGTGGACCCTGCCGTCGAACACCGCATTGTGCGTCGGACCGAAGATTGACTATGTGGCCGTTGAGACCAAGAACCCATACACCGAGCAGGCTTGCACGGTGATTGTGGCCAAATCGCGTTTCAGCGCCTATTTCAACGATAAGAACCCTGGCACGGTGATTGCCGAAATGAAGGGCACCGACCTTGTGGGCATCCACTACGAGCAGTTGTTCCCGTGGGTTGACCCGTGCGAACTGGTTGACAAACAAATTGTTAACAAGAAAGCCGACGCTTTCCGCGTCATTCCTGGCGACTATGTTACCACCGAAGACGGTACGGGCATCGTTCACATTGCGCCCACGTTCGGCGCCGACGACGCCAAGGTGGCCAAGGCCGCTGGAATCCCGTCGCTGTTTATGATTAACAAGGCTGGCGAGACTCGCCCAATGGTTGACCTGACTGGCAAATACTACTTCACCGCCGACCTTGACGAGCAGTTTGTGCGCGATTTTGTCAACATCGGCATCTACAAGGAATATGAAGGCCGCTGGGTGAAGAACGCCTACGACCCGCAGTTCACCGTCGACGGAAAATATGACGAGCAGGCGGCGCAGAAGGCCGAGAATCTCGACATCTTCATCTGTATGAAAATGAAGGCCGAAGGCACTGTCTATAAGATTGAAAAACACGTGCATAACTATCCGCACTGCTGGCGCACCGACAAACCTGTGCTCTACTATCCGCTCGACAGTTGGTTCATCAAGGCCACTGCCGTGAAAGACCAAATGGTGGAACTGAACAAGACCATCAACTGGAAGCCGCAGAGCACTGGCGAAGGCCGTTTTGGCAAGTGGCTCGAAAACATCAACGACTGGAACCTGAGCCGCTCGCGCTACTGGGGCACGCCGCTGCCCATCTGGCGCACCGAGGACGGCGCCGAGCAACTCTGCATAGGGTCGGTTGAGGAACTCTGCGCCGAGATTGAGAAGGCTGTGGCCGCGGGCGTTATGAAAGAGAATCCGTACACGGCCAAGGGCTTCAAGGTTGGCGATTACTCGAAAGAGAACTACGACAAGATTGACCTGCATCGCCCCTACATCGACGCTGTGGTGCTGGTTTCGCCCGCTGGCAAACCAATGTACCGCGAGAAAGACCTGATTGACGTGTGGTTCGACTCGGGCGCAATGCCGTTCGCGCAGCGCCACTGGCCGTTTGAGCACAAAGACGATTTCGACACGCTCTACCCCGCCGACTTCATTGCCGAGGGCGTCGACCAAACACGCGGCTGGTTCTACACTCTGCACGCCATCAGCACAATGATTAACGGCAAGGTGGCCTTCAAAAACATCATCTCGAACGGTCTTGTGCTCGACAAAAACGGCAGCAAAATGTCGAAGCGCCTGGGCAACGCCGTCGACCCGTTCGCCACTATCGAAAAATACGGTTCCGATCCGCTTCGCTGGTATATGATTACCAACGCGCAGCCGTGGGACAACCTGAAATTCGACATCGAAGGCGTTGACGAGGTGAAACGCAAATTCTTCGGAACTCTCTATAACACATATAGTTTCTTTGCGCTTTACGCGAATGTGGACGGTTTCACTTATCGTGAGAAGGACATTCCGCTGGCCGAGCGCCCCGAGATTGACCGCTGGATTCTGTCGCTCTTGAACTCGCTGATTGTTGAGGTGCAGGACGCTCTCGACAACTACGAGCCAACCCGCGCGGGACGCGCCATTCAGGATTTCGTCATCGACAACTTGAGCAACTGGTACGTGCGCTTGAACCGCAAACGCTTCTGGGGCGGGCAGTACGACAATGACAAGATTGCAGCCTATCAGACGCTCTACACCTGCCTTGAGACGGTGGCCGTGCTGGGCAGCCCGATAGCGCCGTTCTATATGGATTTGCTCTACCGCGACCTGACGCAGGCCACTGGCCGCGCCGCAACATCGGTGCACCTGGCGCAGTTCCCGAAAGCCGACGCATCGGCCATCGACACCGACCTTGAAGAGCGTATGGCACTGGCACAGCGCATCTCGTCAATGGTTCTCGGTCTTCGCCGAAAGGTGAGCCTGAAGGTTCGCCAACCGCTGAGCAAGATTATGGTGCCCATCCACAGCGAGAAAATGCGCCGTCAGATTGAGGCCGTGAAGCCGATAATTATGACCGAGGTGAACGTGAAAGACATTGAACTGCTGGAAAATACAACGGGCATCCTGGTTAAGCGCATCAAGCCCGATTTCAAGGTTCTGGGACCGAAATACGGCAAGATTATGAAGCAGTTGTCGGCCGCCATCGGCCAAATGAGCCAAGAGGACATTGCCGCGCTTGAGCAGGCCGAGAAGTTCGACCTGACGGTTGACGGACAAGCAGTTACCATTGTCCGCACCGACGTTGAGATTGTGTCGGAAGACATTCCTGGCTGGCTGGTGACCAACGAGGGCACGCTCACCGTGGCTCTCGACATCACCCTGACCGACGAGTTGAAGAACGAGGGCGTGGCCCGCGAACTGGTGAACCGCATCCAAAACATCCGCAAGGACAGCGGCTTTGAGGTTACGGACAAAATCAACATCCGCATCTCTGACAACGCCTACTCGAACGACGCCATAGCCAACTTCCGCCAATACATTGCAAGCCAGACACTTGCCAACAGCATCGAAATCGTCAACACCCTGAACGCCGACAACGCCATCACCGTGGACATTGACGAAGAGGTGAATTTGTTTGTGGAAATCAAAAAGGCGTAGAAAGATTCACATAACTGCACCACTGGTGCGGAAATAACAATAAAAACTCTGCCAGATTTGGTGGAGTTTTTTTGTAAATAGATAGCAACAATCTTATAATCAGCACATTTGCCCAATTCGCCATCAACTTCGCTTTTCATGCACACACCAGCATTATAGATTAAGCAGATTTGAATCTGCTTAATCTATAATTGGCACCCAAACCGCTCAATATTAATGGTTTGCGCGTATATCCTAAAATCCACAAACCTCGTTTCGGCTATATTTAAGGTCAAAAAAGAGGCTCAAAAAGTATTTACAAACAATGATATGAATATAGGAAAAATTAATCTTTTTGTTAATATTGAAAATTCACCATACAAAATTAATACTTGTTTATGATAAGGAACACTTTATATATAATTGGGAATGGATTCGACCTCGCGCACAATATGGCAACTAGGTATGACGATTTTAAAAAATGGTTGATTGAAAATGGCAGGATTGACATAATAAAAGAATTACAAAGCGTATTTCCCGTACAGAATAAGAATGGTTATCTTCTCTGGTCTGATTTTGAGAATGCGTTAGGTTCTTATGATATAAACAAAGTAATAAATTGGAATTGGGAAGATTTGTGTCTTGTTGAATATACAATTGGTGAAGAAAAGTTTACAAATCCTGATTCTTTTCTCAATACTAAATTATTGGATATTATAAATGATTCATTTTCGAAATGGGTCGGTAGCATACAAATGCCCATTATACCCAATTACAACAATCTAAAGAAAGATGCGTATTATTTAATTTTCAACTATACAGATACACTTGAAACACTATATGGTATATCGGAAAAAACAAATACTCCATATTCATGGACGAGTTTCACAAAAAGAAAAACTCATTTTTGGTCATGACCGTGAAATTACCACAGGTGATTATGCGAACAAAAGTTTTGATGTCCGAGAAAACAATGAGCGTATGCAAAGGTTGATTGATATTGATAATTTGCGTAAACCCTGTGATAAAATAATAGAAAACAATGATGCTTTTTTTCAAAAATTGAACCATATACAGGCCATATATCCAATTGGACATTCATGTGCAAAAATAGATTTCCCTTATTTCCAAAAGATAAAAAAATCCGTTGATGTTGAGGCTATATGGAATTTTAATCCATATAATAAAGATGACAAACGTCGTATGCAGGAACTTAAGAAGATGTTAAAATTAGAAGACAAATATACAGTTGGCATTTGATTCCCAAAATGCGAATGCACTTTGGGAAAATATATATGTATATCTTACGGTCCAACAGAACAGTGCAACACGATAATGCATATATATTCACACCGTAAATTATGTGAACAAAAAAATGAATAACTTGGGTGTGTGGGATTTGGAAAAAGTGTAATTTTATTTTTTTAATTAAATATATGAAATGTTATATGGTATAGACATATTCAGTGGTGCCGGCGGGCTAAGTATAGGAGCTGAGATGGCTGGTGCTCAAGTTATGTTTGCCGTTGAAAAAGATAAGTACGCTGCGGAAACTTATCGTTGCAATCATAATGGTACGCCTGTGATATGCGATGACATACATAATATCGACCCGTTGCAGCATACAACCCCGATTGGAGCGAATGACCAGCTGATTATTTTTGGAGGACCACCTTGCCAGGGCTTTTCAACATCCAATACAGTAACTCGTAATATGCAGAATCCGAATAATAGTTTGTTTGAGGAATTTGTGCGTTTTGTTGCCACATTAAAACCCGACTGGTTTTTATTCGAGAATGTTGAAGGATTCTACAGATTTGAGAAAGGAACTATGAGGGCTAAAGTTAAAGCTTGTTTTGAAAAGCTTGGCTACACGGTAAATGATGCCATTGTTATTGCTTCTGATTACGGCGTTCCCCAACATAGAAACCGTTTTATTATGGTGGGTAATCGCAATGGCATAAGTTTTCAATTTCCAGATAAACACAAAACCACTATTACCGTAAATGAGGCTATTGCAGACCTGCCCGAATTATCAAATGGCCAAATGGAAGATTCTCTGCCATATAAATGTTCAGTTAAAAAAGCAAGTGCATATGCACAACTGATGCGCAATGGTTCCCAAACTTCCAAACAAAACTTTGTTTCAAAAAATGCGGATTATGTCATTGAGCGATACAAATATATTGGTCAAGGTCAAAACTGGAAGGCCATACCAGAAAATCTGATGACCAATTATAAAGACAAAAACCAATGCCATAGTGGTATTTATAAAAGACTAGTTGCAGACAAACCTTCTGTTGTTATTTCCAATTATCGGAAAAATATGCTGATACATCCGTTTCAGGACAGAGGACTATCCGTTAGAGAAGCTGCTCGGCTGCAAAGTTTTCCTGATGATTTCATTTTTAAAGGCAGTTTAATGCACATCCAACAACAAATAGGCAATGCCGTTCCTCCATTGTTAGCAAAAGCAGTGTTTGAAAAAATATTGGAATATGGGAAATAGCAATCCTTCCATATTGCATTTCAAGTTCGACGTTAGTACTTTCCGTTTGTTAGGCAGGGAACTGATAACTGACAGAATAACAGCGTTATTTGAACTAGTAAAAAACTGCTATGATGCTAATGCCGAAAAGGTAGATATTACATTTGAACACCTTAATCCTCTATCGGAAAAGAGCACGATAATCATCCAAGATAATGGATTGGGGATGACTTTTGAAGATATTCGTGACAAATGGATGGTAATTGGCACTAGCAGCAAAAGACGTAAAAGAACCTCACCTCCCCCATATAATCGTATAGTCGCAGGGAAAAAGGGCGTTGGGCGATTTGCCGTTGACAAACTTGGCGGGAAATTGATAATGAAAACCAAAAAGAAAAACTCGTCAGTTTGGCATTGCTTGGAAACCGATTGGACGAGATATTCTGAAGAAGAAGACCGTCAACTGAAATTGAATTTTGAGGAATCTACAGAAGAGCAGAAATTATTTACAGATATTGATAACCGTTATTGGACGGAGCCTGCTGAAATAGGAATTCAAGGGACAAGATTAGAAATATCCTCATTAAATGATGTATGGCTCGAAAGGGATATTATTCGTGCGTATCGCGAATTATCAAAAATTGTAAAGCCCACGTTGAATATGAAATATCCTTTTAGTATCAGATTCCACGTTCCAGAATACAAAGATTATAATGACAAACCCGTTGAAAGCCTTGTATTGGCAAAGGCCACATTATCATATACATTAAATTACAGATACGATGATGATAAACAGATATATTACCAAGAATATCTTGAAGAGAGTAAGGGTTGTCTCGTCGTAAAAGAAAAGGAAGCAAATGTTTTTGGTCCAATTAGATTTACAATTTATTATTATGACCAATCTGACAAAAAAGGATTCTCAAAAGAAGAACGTGATGGCATCAAAGTCTATCGTGATGGCATAATTGCTACGCCGTTTGCAGAATACAAATCTGATAGAAACGAGCAAAAAGACCTATTTGGCATCGACAAACGCCGCTGGTCGGGGTTCTTTGAAAAATTGAGCACGAGAGATATAATTGGTTGGGTAGATATTACAGATGAGCTGAACCCCCAAATAAAAGACTCCACTAACAGGCAGGATTTTGTTGACAACGAAGAATGGACGAGTTTGAGAGAGTTTGTAATCAATCAAATACATCAGATAGAGCTTTATCTGAAACATAGGAAAGATGACAAGAAAAAAGAAAATGCAGAAAGACTAAAGAAGGCTGATAATGATATTGAAGACATAAAACAGAAAATAAACCGTATAAAGAGCCAATCTCTTTTAGTCTCACCTGAAATGGAATTAGAATTGAATGAAATAACTACCAGATTAGGAGAGATAAAACAGGATGTTTCTGCCTCATCAAAAGATTTCGAACAGCTGGAAAAAGACAAAAAGCAACAAGAAAACATTATGTTTAGTCTCGTGTCTCTACAGGCATATGCGGGACAGATATCCCATATATTGAGAATTTCTATTGGTATCATCAAGCGTTCTGCCGAATTTGTGGCAAAATGGATACCACTTGGTCAAAAATATGACAAATCGGTAAAACATTCCAAACGAATCTTTGACGAGATGAACAACCTATCAAAGGCAATGAACTTTATGTTAAGTTATGCAGAGGATGATTCAACATTTGATTATTTCAGCGTAAAAGATGCCATTGCCGAATTGTTTGATGACAGATACAATTATTTGTTCGAGGAAGAAAACATTAAAGCTGAATATGTCATCGATGATGATTTTGAATTGTCATATAATAAAAAAGCATTTCAAGATATGTTTGGCAATTTGATTGACAATTCGGTTAAGGCATTACGTAATACTCAAGATAAGAGAATCAAGTGTACAGCATATCGTGAGAACAACAATTTGATTGTATTGTTCTCTGATAATGGTTGTGGTGTCTCTGACGAAAAACGTGATAGAATTTTTGACGTGTTCTACACAACTACCGCCGATTTGGGAGGGGCTGGATTGGGACTATATATTGTTCGCACGCGTTTGAATTCCATTAAGGGGACAATCTCTCTTGAACCAAATGAGTTTAAACCTACAGGTGCCACATTTAGAATAGTTATTCCATTAATACATTAAGCGTATGGATGAAAAAATGAATATGACTATAGTTTATATTGACGACGATACCAAGATGCGAGAAGACGCATTCTTGGATGATATTAGTGACAATGTTAATGACATTCAGTATTTTGAAAAACCATCTGATGGATTAGTGTATATAAGAGAGAATATTGACAAAAACATAGTTGTTATTCTTGATTGGAAATTTAACAGCAGTTCATTACAAGGTGATGAGGTTCTAAAAGATATAGACAGCATATCTGTTTTAGTTCCAGTCATTGTATTTACAGGAGCAAGCATTGATGCCGCGGAAGCCAATAAAATGTTTAAAGGACACGCTTTCAGTTGTGTTCCCAAAGATGCCACTACAGAAGAGCTTCTAATAGCCATAAATGATGCTTATGACAGGATTCAAAACGACATACGTTCTGTGATGGAGAAATGGATTCTTAAGCAAGACAAGGAAAAGAGGGACAAACCATATATGCGGTCAGGAGACAATGTTTATACATTAAATGACATTCTTGTATCCATTCGGAAACAAGATGAATTTGGGAAAGAAACCACACGAGGTATATTAAGCCTTGCAACCGAATTGTTCACCAATAATATGCGAGAAAAATGAAATTGTATGTGGTGATTCTTGCCGATGATTCTGCTTATTGCAGCATTTCTGATTTGTGCTTGATGCTGAAAAACTCTGCATATCGATTGCTAGAGCAATATAAGAACGTCCATCCTGATATGGATTTAAACTACCAGGAGTTTCTTTCAGATTCTATCAACAAGCAAAATCTTTCAGAAAAAATGGCTTCGGTCAACATAGACAGATTTTTATGCTTTTGGTATGGCCACGGGAAAAGAGATTCTTTTCAAATTGACAGAGAGGATGTTGTAACAACAACCGATAATCATTATGTGTTCTCTAATGCATTCATCTACACTTTTTCTTGTTTAAACGGCAATGAGTTGGCCGATATACTTATTGCTAATAAGGTAAAGGCTTTTGTCGGCTATACTGAATTTGCTAATTGCCCCTATGGAATGGATGATGTGACTTGCAATATTGTGATGTCTTTTGTTTCATCATTTTTATTTAAAGGGAAAAGTATTAAAAATGCTGTGGATGATTTGAAAGCATCATACGAAGAAGCAATATACAATAGCGAGCTCGACCCTATTCAGCGATCAGAATACCAAAAGAACAGAGATAGTATTGTGATTAAAGGAGATGGAAATTTAACAATAAATGATTTATTAGTTGCTTGAATTATATGCCAAACAAACAATACACATTCATTGATTTATTCGCAGGATGCGGAGGTTTGAGTGAAGGGTTTTACAGAGAAGGGTTTAAAGCGCTTGCGCACGTGGAAATTGACCCTGCGGCTTGTAAAACGTTGCGTACACGGATGAAGCATTATGGTTATAAAGACGATGTTTGTTAAAGCACAGAAAATAAACGATTCAAAATACTATGGGTATGAATAGGGATAATCAACTAAAACTATTTAAAGACTTTATTGTCAATTGCACAACAAATGCAAATAGTTTAAAGAATTACATTGATTTTAAGCGCATAAATGAATGCCTTCAACAATTATTCCCAGAAACAAAAGATGTTTCCATTTTGGATTTTGATGACGCTAAAACTTTCGAAACAGTTGTTAATAGACTTGACCAACTTGAATCTTATGTCGAATTTAATGCCAAAGGCAAAAATCAATATTCAACAACTGTTGGTTGGTATCAACGTTTTTTGAATGCGAAGAATATTTTTTCAAAACAAGATAAAATTATTCGATGCATTAATAATAGGACAGACAATCTTCCCCTTCAACAAATCTTCTACGGTGCACCAGGCACGGGCAAATCTCACAGAATCAAAGAAATTATTCAAGAGAATGGCATTGACGAGAAGGAACAGGTTATTCGTACCACTTTCCACCCCGATAGCGATTATTCCACATTTGTCGGCTGCTACAAACCTATTATGAAGTCTGTTCCGCAGACATACGTGGTTGAAGGCAAAGAAAAACCCGTGATAAATAGTGGAACAAACCTGCAATCGGCCAAGGATGAAATAGTTTACGACTACACGCCACAAGCTTTTGTTCAAGCCTATACCAAAGCGTGGATAACAGACAAAACCATTATTCTTGTGATTGAGGAAATCAACCGAGGCAATTGTGCTCAGATTTTCGGCGATATTTTCCAACTTCTTGACAGGGGCGATGACGGTGTTTCCGATTATGAAATCAAACCAGACAAGGCACTTGAAGACTATCTTAAAGGTTATTTTGCCAAATTTGGCGAAGTGGAAATCCCCGAACAAATACGGACTGGCAAGATTATGAGACTTCCCGCCAACCTTTACATTTGGGCAACAATGAACACCAGTGACCAAAGCCTGTTCCCAATTGATTCCGCCTTCAAGCGCCGTTGGGAGTGGAAGTACACCAAGATTGTCTGGCCATATAGGAAAAACGATGACGGCGCTTTTAAACTCAATGAAAACGGAGAAAAAATCCACTTCAATTACACTATAGAAGGTGGTCACGATTGGTGGGAGTTCTTGCTGAAAATCAATGCCATTATTGACAAAATGACTAACTCTGCCGACAAGCAGTTGGGCTATTTCTTTGCCAAGGCGAAAGACGATGTAATATCGTATGACACATTCGTTTCAAAAGTCTGCTTCTACCTTTGGAACGACATTTTCAAGACTTACGCCCTTGATGAACAACAAAGCGACTTGTTCAGTTACACCAATGCGGAAGGCCAGAAAGCACAGCTCACCTTCCCCGCTTTCTACGATGGCGATGGCAATGTCATTAAAGAAGTTGCGGAAGCATTCATTGGCAATGTGCTGAATTGGAACCAGCAGAATGGCAATTAAGCGGCGTCTGCTATGTATATTGTTTTTGAGGAACACCAGTATGCTGCCGAGGATGTTAAAGTGGCTTTGCACGGCATAAGCGAGTTGCAAGACATTAACAAAAACGTCAGCGTGAGTTATGTGGGCTACTATTATGAGCCTGCCATTCCTGATTGTGTGTTTATCCTTCCAAAAGTTTTGCTTAACGAAGAGGACAAATTGGTGATTGGCTCAGGCCAAACCATTGACCCTAAAGACATTATCACACCAGAAGGGCAGCAAAAATATTTAACTCAGGAATACCGAAAGTTCCTATATGAGTTTGCCGTTTGGATTTATCGGACAATAGCCGTGTATCACGAGTACAACCCCAATTCGCAAGCCATTTATTACCGTCGTCTGCCGCGCTCTGGAAAGGGAATGCGCCATCAGG
Source organism: Salinivirgaceae bacterium (assembly GCA_017474765.1). Taxonomy (GTDB): domain Bacteria; phylum Bacteroidota; class Bacteroidia; order Bacteroidales; family SZUA-534; genus RUG13583. Next base: position 73,133 of record JAFVGW010000035.1, read on the forward strand.
CCAACACTTATCTCGACATTATTCTGTCACTGATTCAGTTCAATCAGGAGAATCAGGATTTTTTTCTTTACACAGTCAAAAATATTCATTCTGGGCACAACAAAATAAATTGGACGCGAACCATCTCGCACATTGATGCCATTATTCAGAATAAGAAACCGCTCTATTTGAATCCTGTCAATCAAAAAAGGCGAATCAATTTCGACGAGGAGTTGTTCATTATCTTTTTCTCAATTTTGGATTTCATCAACCGCAAGTATGGTTTCAAGACACCAATAAATATGCAGTATGAGTTGCTTACCCAAGCACAGTTTGCAACCTACTACAATGGCTATGGCAAGACACGTTTGAAAGAAATCCGATACAAGTATTTCTCTGACAAGGCTGTCCTTTTATGGGAACTTTGCTATGCATTTTTCGACAACAGTTATTTGCTAGCCGTCAACACTGAAAATAAGGAATATCTGCTTGCAAAAAAATACAACATAATTTTTGAAGCCATTATTGATGAACTGGTTGGCACATCGCACGATGCTATTCCGCCTGGCTTAGCCGACCAAGACGACGGCAAACAGGTGGACCACCTTTACACTGATTTAGCGCTCACTTCATCGCAGAATCGTGAAGTGTATTATATCGGCGATTCTAAGTACTACAAGATGTCAACAGCACTTGGAAAGCCTTCCGTCTCGAAACAGTACACCTATGCTCGCAATGTGATTCAGTGGAACATAGATTTGTGGAAAAACAACGAGGAAGGAATGCGGCTGCAAAATGAGACAGAAGAAAGATTCCGAAAAGTTAGGTTACGTCCCGAATCGCCCAATGAGGGTTACGACATCATTCCAAATTTCTTTCTTTCGGCTTTTGTCGATGACCAATTGACATATGACCGAGGCACAGATACCGATGGTAATGATTTGAATATAAAGCCTCGTATGGAAGACAACAACGGACATTGGGAAGAAAAGACTTTCATTTCCACCCAGTTTGACAATAGGCTTTTCGACCGCGACACATTGTTACTGATGTATTACGACATCAATTTCTTGTTTGTTGTCCGTATGTATGCGCGTAACAAAGAGTCGGAAAAAGCACGATGGAAATCACACGTCAGAGCCATTTTTAGAAATAAGATTCGAGAAGTTTTGGCATCAAAATTCCAATTCTATGCCATTGCGCCGAAACCAACTACTTTTGCCAAAGGCTACATCGACGGAAACCTGAAAAAGCTGATAGGCAAAGTGTTTAGCCCGTTTGAAGATGAAGATGTGTTTGTGTTGGCATTAGATAACTCAGAAAAAGAAAAAGCGCATAATGAATCGTTGCTGGGCGAACTCAAGAAACATTTTTTTGTGACCAAAGACAACGACTATAAATTAGGAACCGACCCTACAGAGAAACTGAAAACAATGGGTTATACCGAGGGAATGAAAAAGCCAGCACAAAAGAAGGAAGAATTGATGATAGTCTTTTCTATTGACAAAAAGGCGAACACAGACCCGAATGTATTATTGGAAGGTAACGCCCAAGAATTTCTGTCGGGATACAAACCAAATTTGAAGCAAGATTTCTCACGAATAAATTATCTTGCGCCTTATGATGGCATTCAAATAAAAGGTGCATACAAGATTGAGTCAATGGAACTATGCTCTATTATTGTTGATAACGCACCATCAGTAAGGTTACATTTCACACTGAAAGACTATCATCCTTTTAAACAGTCTGTTCCCTATGGACTTCGGCAAGTAGCCTCTGCGGGGCACTCCATCACACCGAGTGAGTTGGCTCACATACTTGGTGATGATACACCATATAAAACATTTGACTTCATTCTCAATAAGGATGATAGAAATCGATAAACGCATAACCACTATCCGCCTTATCAATAACAACTCGCCCGCTGTGGCCGGATATTCAACGGCCAGTTGACCGTGGTGCCGGTATCGGTTCCTTTTTCTTTGCGCAGAGTTTTCGAGAATAATAAGTACCTTTGGCGTATAGAATTATGGTATTCAAGAAACTCAAAATTTATGTCAAAGAACAAAACTAACCTGACTTGTCCCAAATGCCAATCAACTGATATTCATTTGTACGAGCACAAATACTACTGTCGCAGTTGTGGTTGCGAGTGGCAACTTGCTGAAGATGTACCCGTTCAAGAGAAATCATTAACCATCAGAAACAGCACTGCTGAATTCTTGATATTTCAGGCTCAAAGCCAAGCCAATGGTGTAGAGGTTTTCTATCGTAACGAAACTCTTTGGCTTACACAGAAAGCGATGGCAGCCCTGTTCGATGTAGACCGAACAGTTGTTACCAAGCATTTGAAAAACATATTTGAAGAAGGTGAGTTACAAGCAGATACAGTATGTGCAAATTTTGCACATACTGCCGCAGACGGCAAAATCTATTATTAAGTAAAAGCCAATAAAAAAATGCCCGACCCACTAACACCCGAACAGCGACACCGCTGTATGTCGCATATACGCAGCCGCAACACCAAGCCAGAGCTGAAGGTGCGGCAATGGTTGTGGCAGCATGGTTATCACTATAGGCTCAATGTGGGCAGTGTGCCAGGCAAGCCCGATATTGTGATGCGGCGCTACCGCACGGCAATTTTTGTCAATGGGTGTTTCTGGCATGGTCACGATGGTTGCCCGAAGTTCCGTCTGCCGCAGACAAACGTGGATTTCTGGCAGACCAAAATCAACCGTAACCGCGAACGAGACCAACGCAATTATCAGATACTGAACAAGAACGGCTGGCAGGTGATTGTGGTTTGGGAATGTCAGCTCACACCCGCACTCATTGAGCAGACAATGCGTTTGGTGGAACTGCGTCTTAATCAGAATTTTCTGTCCATCTACAAACCTAAATCCAAAAACTACACCACGCCCTCTGATGAGCCACTGCCAATGGCCGCAGAAAGCGAATCAAAATATGGTGATAGTTAATAGGGATGAAAAAATGCAGCGTAATCAAACGATTACGCTGCAAGTTTTTGTGTGCTTTTCAAATATCACTTTTATCAAAGCAATATATCGTCTACCAACACTCTTATCACTTCTTCTGCTCCTTCGCCCAGCTGTCTTTCAGGCCGACGGTGCGGTTGAACACCAGGTGCTCGGCGGTTGAGTCGGGGTCAACGTTGAAGTAACCGATACGTTGGAATTGGAAGTGGTCCAGTGGTTTGGCATCAGCCACGAACTTCTCAATGAAGCAGTTTTTGAGCACGTGCAGCGAGTCGGGGTTGATAATCTCCTTCATTGCCTCCAGAGCCTCGCAGTTGCGGGCCTCGCGAATGGCGGCCATTTCGTCGCGCGGGTTCTCAACCTTCCAAAGGCGGTCGTAGAGCCGCACCTCGGCAGGCAGGCAGTGACCGATGCTCAGCCAGTGCAGCGTGCCCTTCACCTTGCGGTCGCTGCCAGGCAGGCCGCTGCGGGTTTCGGGGTCGTACTCGCAGTACACCTCCGTAACGTTGCCGTCGGCGTCCTTCTTGCAGCCAGTGCATTTCACAATGTAGGCGCTCTTCAGGCGGACTTCCTGACCAGGCGTCATACGGAAATATTTCTTTGGTGCGTCCTCCATAAAGTCGTCGCGCTCAATCCACAACTCGCGACTGAACTCAATCTTGTGCGTTCCATCTTCGGGGCGCTCGGGGTTGTTCACGGCCTCAAGCTCCTCAACCTGTCCTTCGGGATAGTTGGTGATAATGCACTTCACGGGGTTCAGCACGGCCGAAACGCGTGTGGCGCGGGCGTTCAGGTCCTCGCGAATCGAGCTTTCGAGCAGCGCGAAATCGTTCAGCGCATCGTATGTTGTGTAGCCGATTTTGTCCACAAAATTGCGGATTGACTCGGGCGTGTATCCGCGGCGACGGAAACCGCACAGAGTCGGCATTCGCGGGTCGTCCCAGCCGTTGACAAGGCCTTCTTTGACCAGAATGAGCAGGTTGCGCTTGCTCATCAGCGTGTAGTTCAGGTTCAGTTTGTTGAACTCGTACTGACGCGGGCGGTTGTCGTCCAAATCCTTGCCTTCCTTCAGTTCATCGATAAAGTAGTCGTACACAGGGCGGTGCACCACAAACTCCAGAGTGCAGCACGAGTGCGTCACGCCCTCGAAATAGTCGCTCTGCCCGTGGGCGAAATCGTACATCGGATAGGCCTGCCACTTGGTGCCAGTGCGGTGGTGCGGGTGCTTCACAACGCGGTAGATTATCGGGTCGCGGAAGTGCATATTTGGGTTGGCCATATCGATTTTGGCGCGCAGAACCATTCGGCCCTCCTCAATCTCGCCACGGTTCATCTTCTCGAACAACTCGAGCGACTCGCTTGCAGGACGGTCGCGGTAGGGGCTGTTCTGCCCAGGCTCGGTGGGCGTTCCCTTCTGCGCGGCAATCGCTTCCGACGACTGCTCATCCACATACGCCTTGCCTTCTTTTATCAGCCTTACGGCGAAATCCCAGAGTTGCTGAAAATAGTCCGAAGCGTAGTACTCGTGGCCCCAGTTGAAGCCTAACCATTTGATATCCTCTTTGATAGCATCGACATACTCAACGTCCTCCTTCACGGGGTTGGTGTCGTCGAAGCGCAGGTTGCAGACGCCGCCGAACTGTTCGGCCATACCGAAGTCAAGACAAATGGCCTTTGCGTGGCCAATGTGCAGATAACCATTGGGCTCGGGCGGGAAACGGGTTTGCACGCGTCCGCCGTTTTTACCCTCGGCAAGGTCTTTTTCAACTTGCTCAATAATGAAGTTCGATTTGCGTTCAACTTCCTTTGTCTCTTTTTCTTCGATAGCCATAAAATTTCAATTAAGTGTGCAAAAATATTCTATTTAACCGAAAACGGGAAATAAAATGTTGGGTAGAAATAATCGGTGGCGGCAAACATTTTTAAATGGTGTAAAGAGTCATTTGGAGTGTCCGATTTTTTTGAGTCTGACACATCAGGTTTCCATAATTATGTAATCCCCTGCATATCCCCTCCGTATCCCCTCGCGGGGTTATCGCGCACTTTCCAACCGAAAACAACCGCATCCGAAAGAAAACTATAACGAAACCGCACAAAACAACTTTATTCGAAAGAAAACAACCGAAAACCGCACAATCCGAAACCCTCAACTTCCCTGGCACATTCCTCTAACCTTCTAAACTCTCACCCCTAACCCATCACCTTTTCATCCTATATATAATAGGTGTAAATCCCCGAAAAGCCCTTTTTCGTGCTTGCCTTTAAAAATTTTGTTTTTCTTTGCGCCGATTTTCAAACCATAAGGAGATTTCTATGCAAAAGAACCTTGTAATTGTCGAGTCACCTGCCAAGGCCAAGACTATCGAGAAGTTTTTGGGAAAAGATTATATGGTCACATCAAGTTACGGACACATCCGCGATTTGGCCAAGAAAGGCTTCGGCATCGACATTGAGCATCAGTACAAACCTGAATACGAGATTTCGCCAGACAAGAAAAAACTTGTCGCCGATTTGAAAAAAGCCGCCAAAGACGCTGAAACCGTATGGCTCGCGTCCGATGAGGACCGTGAGGGAGAAGCCATCGCTTGGCACTTGTTCGAAGTGTTGGGGCTGAAGGATAAAACAACCAAACGTATTGTCTTTCACGAGATTACCAAGACGGCCATTCTGCACGCCATCGAGAATCCGCGCGGCATCGACATCAATCTTGTCAACGCACAGCAGGCGCGCCGTGTTCTCGACCGCTTGGTCGGATTCGAGTTGTCGCCAGTGCTTTGGAAGAAGGTGAAACCGTCGCTGTCGGCAGGCCGTGTGCAGTCGGTGGCTGTCCGCCTGATTGTTGAGCGCGAGCGCGAGATTATGGACTTTAAGCCCGAATCGTCGTTCCGTGTTTTGGGCCAGTTCAACCACCCGACGCTCAAACTTGCAACCGACCTGAAAGCCGAACTCAACCATAAGTTCGCCAGCAAATCGGAAACCGAGAAATTCCTTGACACTTGCAAATCAGCAACTTTCAGTGTTGCCGACATCAGTCAGAAACCCGCCAAACGTCACCAGCGCCGCCGTTCACCACTTCGACACTGCAGCAGGAGGCCAGCCGCAAGTTCGGCTTTTCGGTTTCGCAGACAATGTCGCTCGCACAGCGCCTGTACGAGGCAGGAAAAATCACCTATATGCGTACCGACTCGGTCAACCTGTCCGACGCCGCCATCAACGCCGCATCGAAAGAGATTACCGAGCAGTTCGGTGCTGAATATCTGAAAGTTCGCCATTACAAAACGCAGACCAAGGGCGCGCAGGAGGCTCACGAGGCCATCCGCCCCACATATCTCGACAAGCCGACCATCACGGGTAACGCCAACGAGAAAAAACTTTACGAACTCATTTGGAAACGCACCATCGCGTCGCTTATGGCCGACGCCGAAATGGAGCGCACAACCATTAACTTGAACATTTCCAATTCGAAACATCAGTTTGTCGCTCAAGGCGAAGTCATCAAGTTCGACGGATTCCTGAAGGTTTACATCGAATCGACTGACGACGAGGACGACGAGCAGGGGAAAGCCATCCTGCCGAAACTTGCGGTGGGCCAGGCGCTCGATTACAACAACATAACAGCCAGTCAGCGCTTCTCGCAGCACCAGCCGCGCTACACCGAGGCTACATTGGTGCGCAAGCTCGAAGAGTTGGGTATTGGCCGTCCATCTACTTATGCGCCAACCATTTCCACAATCCAAAACCGCGAGTATGTGGTTAAGGAAGACCGTCCAGGTTCAGAGCGCAAATACGAGGTCCTGACGCTGAAATCGGGCAAAATCAAAGCCGAAATCAAGACCGAGAACTACGGCGTTGAGAAGGGCAAACTCTTCCCAACCGACATTGGTATGATTGTCAACGACTATTTGGTTGAGTGCTTTCCATCGATTTTGGACTACAATTTCACCGCCGAAGTCGAGAAGGAATTCGACGATATTGCTGAAGGTAAAATGGTGTGGTACAAAATGATAGACGAATTCTACCATCCGTTCCACGACACAATAAACCGCGCTCTCGAGGTTACAGGGCGCAAAAATGGCGAGCGTGTTTTGGGCGTTCATCCCGAAAGCGGCAAGCCAGTGATTGTCAAGATTGGACGCTACGGTCCAATGGCGCAGATTGGCGACGGCGAGAACGACGAGAAGCCGCAGTTTGCATCTCTTCGCCGCGACCAGCACATCGAGACCATCACTCTCGAGGAAGTGCTTGACTTGTTCAAACTTCCACGCCAAATTGGTGAGTTTGAGGGCAAAACAGTCACAGTGGCCATCGGCCGTTTCGGTCCGTACGTGCGCCACAACAACTCGTTCTACTCGCTCAAGCGCAATGTCGACGACCCTTACACTGTCACGCTCGAGCGCGCCATCGAACTCATCAACGAGAAACGCGAGGCCGAAAAGAACAAGGTGATTAATATTTTCGAAGGCAAAGACGGTCAGATTCAGGTACTTAACGGATTCTACGGACCCTACATCGCTTTCGACGGCAAGAACTACCGCATTGCCAAAGGCACCGACGCCAAAGCATTGACGGTGACTGATTGTGAGGAAATTATCAAGAACAGTGCCGACAAGCCAGCCAAAAAGCGTGCCACCAAGAAAACGAAATGATTCTCGAAAGCGACATAGCGCAGTATTTCGACACCCGCCGACCTGACAATCTGAAGCAGTTCAGCACGTTGGAAGGATTTTTGGGCAGCCAACTTTACAGTGAGCCCGACTTGCAAAAGTCTGTCGACGTGCAAGTTGCAATCATCGGCATCGACGAGACGCGCAACGCCTATCCAATGCCGTACGCTGCCAAAGCCGACAACGTGCGTTATTGGCTCTATCAGTTGGCGGCCTTCAACAATCTGAAAATCATCGACTTCGGCAACCTAATTTTGGGCAACAGCGTAGCCGACACCTATTCAGCAGTCAGTTACATAACCGAGTCGCTCGTCAGCAGCGGGGTTATACCTATATATATAGGTGGCTCTCACGATTTGACTTTGCCGATAGCCGAGGGGTTTTGGCGCGCCAAGGGCAAGATTGAAATCGGGCTCATCGATTCGTGTTTCGATGTTTTAGACAGCGCAACCACCACTTCGCGCTCTCATCTGCTCGACATTTTGCGGATACATACTGGCAGTGTTCATTGTAATCTCATTGGCACCCAGAACTATTTTACACCGCAGAGTCAGTCCGATTTGCTTGACGAGTATGGGGTGGATAAATACCGATTGGGCGCAGTCCGCCAGAATATCAATAGTTTAGAGCCAGTCTTGCGCGACTGCGATTTCGTCTCGTTCGACGCCAGTGCGGTGCGTCAGGCCGATATGCCAGCCGCTCACCAGCCGAGTCCGAACGGTCTTTACACCGAGGAAGCCTGTCAGTTGGCCAATTTCGCAGGTATCAGCGACCGCTCGAAAGCCTTCGGCATTTTCGGTATCGTCTCGCACAACTCGCCTTTGGATATATCGGCGCACCTGAGCGCACAGATAATTTGGCATTATATATATGGTGTGTCGCAGCGCGAAAATGACTATCCAGCGTGCAATTTCGACCGCTACAAGAAGATTTTTGTCAAACTCGACTCGCTAAATACCGACATTGTCTTCTATCAAAACCCGAAAAACGACCGTTTTTGGATGGAATTGTCTCAAAAAAACGGGATGGCGGGCGCAGTGGTCTCTTGCTTGAAGTCTGATTATATAGCATTGGTTAATAACGAAATACCTGAGCGATTGAAAAACGCTTTCAGGCGATACGGCATATGAAAAAGGGCGTTTGTGTAAATATTAACAGCAAATTGTTAATTGCAATTATTGTTTGTGGATTTTTTATTTATTTTTAACGCCATTCTACATAGTAGTGAATGAATATATGAATTGTCGACGTCTATTGACGATAGTATTGGTAACACTTGCTTCGGTTGCGAGCGGTCAAACAGAGAACTTTTCCAGCCTGAGCATGTTCAATTATATGTACTACAACCCAGGCTACGCGGGCGACGGCAACGAGATAGAAGCAAGGGGGCTGGTGCGGAACCAGTGGATGGGTTTTGAGGGTGCACCCCAGACTCAGACCTTCAGTATCGACGCCCCGTTTAAGTTGTTTGGCATAAGGAATGGCGCAGGTTTGACGATTTTGAATGACGAAATTGGAAATTTTCAAAACATTGGTTTGAATTTTTCGTATGCATACAGACGTCAAATGCTGCAAGGTGAAGTTGGTTTTGGCGCAGGCTTGAGCATGACAAACCAGTCGTTCAAGGGCTCATGGGTTTTCCCCGATGGTGGTGCAAACGACCCCTGGGTGCCGCAGAACACTGAGGACAAGCCTATGTTCTTTGACATGAATCTTGGATTCTATTATAGTTCCGAAAATGTGTACTTGAGTTGTTCAATGCGCAATTTGTTGCAGTCGCAAATCAAATACACATCGACAGCAGCGGGCGAAGAAGTGAAATCGTCATACTTTGCAAGGCAATTGTTTGTGGGAGCGGGTTACGAATATCAATTGACTAACCCATTGTTCACCCTCAAACCGAACCTTTTTATTGCAACCGATTTCGCTACTACAACCTTCTCACTGTCAGGAATTTTGACGTACAACGAAAAATTTTACGGCGGTGTAGCGTACAAACCAATCGATGCAATTGTATTTTTGGCGGGCATATCGCTGCCATCAGGCATCGAAGTTGCAGTATCGTATGATTTATCAACGAGTAGTATAATAAATTATAGTTCCGGTTCGTTAGAGTTTATGCTTGGTTATTCGTTTAGCTTGAGCAAAGACAAAGACAATAGGAAATACAAGAGTGTAAGGTTCTTATAAAAATTTTGGATTTTATATTTTTTTTGTGATTTTTAGAGTGTGAAAACAAATATAGTTGAAGTATGAAAAAGTTAACGTATGTGAGTGCAGTATTACTCATACTTTCAGGATGTTCCTCAGGTGGAAACGGCGAATTAATAGGTGTTCAGGACAGAGCGCCGAGCTATAGTGCGCCACCGTTTGGCATGGTTTTGGTGCCAAAAGGAAGTTACCGCATGGGGCCAAGCGACCAGGATGTGCCATGGGCAACCACAGCACAGTCAAAAACTGTTTCGGTTCCTGCGTTCTGGATGGATGAGACTGAAATAACCAACAACGAATATCGTCAGTTCGTATATTGGGTGCGCGATTCATTGGCTTACAGATTGTTAGGTGAGCAAATCGATGCGTACTTTATTTCTGAAGACCAGTACGGAGAGCCTATCGACCCCCCGTTCATCAATTGGGAAGAGCCAATCAACTGGGCGGGCGAAGAGGAAAAAACCATTCTCGAGGATTTGTATTACCCCGAGCATGAGCGTTTCTACCGTCGTCGCGATATTGACCCCCGCAAGTTGAATTACGACTATTTCTGGATTGACTACAAGCAGGCCGCTCAGAAATTCACCTTCGAAAATGAGAACCGTCGTCATTACAACTATAAGACAGGTCAGTACGATGGTGAGATTTACAACCTGGAAGGCAAACGCATTCCAATCAAAGACCGTTCGACATTTATCATGCACGATAACGTGAATGTTTATCCTGACACATTGTGCTGGGTGGGCGATTTCTCGTACTCTTACAATGAGCCTATGACCAATATGTATTTCTGGGCTCCGCAGTACGACAATTATCCGGTGGTTGGTGTTACGTGGAAACAGGCAAGCGCATTCTGCATTTGGAGAACTCAACTGTTGAACAACTTCTTGTGGAAAGAGGGAATGGCGTTTGAGCAAGACTACCGATTGCCTATGGAAGGCGAGTGGGAGTATGCCGCTCGTGGTGGCAACGACTTGGCCGTTTATCCTTGGGGTGGTCCTTACACTCGTAACGACAAAGGTTGCTTCTTGGCAAACTTCAAACCGCTCCGTGGTGATTATCTCGACGATGGTGGTATGTACACTGTTGAGGTTGCAATTTATGAGGCTAACGATTTTGGTTTGTATGATATGGCTGGTAATGTGGCTGAATGGACAAGCTCTGCTTTCGATGAGAGCGCTTACACATTCACGCACGACTTGAGCCCCGACTACAAATACAACGCTCTGCCCGATGACCTTCCGGTAATGAAGAGAAAAGTTATCCGCGGAGGTTCATGGAAAGACATCGCGTATTATCTGCAAAACGGAACAAGAACCTATGAATATCAGGATTCAGCAAAATCATATATAGGTTTCCGTTGCGTAAGAACTTATATGGGTCCTGATGAAACAGGCGCTGCATCAAAAGTATATTAATCAAAATCATAAAAAAGAAAGTAACTAATTAATTAAGTGTAAAACTATGAGTATTGCCGAATTAACCCAAAGTAGGGGGTACAAAAACTTCATGAAGTATGTGTATGGATGGGGTGCATCAATCGTGCTTGTTGGTGCGTTGTTCAAAATCCAGCACTATCCGGGTGCATCAATAATGTTGATTGTCGGCCTTTTGACTGAGGCTCTTATTTTCTTCTTCTCGGCATTTGAGCCATTGGCAGAAGAATTGGATTGGACATTGGTTTTCCCACAGTTGGCAGGTCTTGAGGATGATGACGAAGACCCGGCAGCAGCTAGACCAAAACGCAGTTTCGACCGAGTGCAGGATCTCCCTGTTGGCGGTGGAGCTAACGGTGGCGGTGCAGCCGTAAGTGGTGCCCAAGGCGGTGCCCCGGTTCAAGGAGGCGGCGTAGTTTATGCTGGCGGCAGTGGTTCTGCTCTGGCCAAATTCGACGAGATGATTGAGAAAGCTGAAATCACTCCTGGAATGTATGAAAAATTGGGTAAAGGTTTGGCTAACCTTAATAAGACAATTGACCAGATGGGCGCAACAGTTGACGCAAGTGTTGCAACTCAAGACTTTGTAACGAAAGTCAAGGCCGCATCTGATTCAGTATCAGGTTTGGGTGATGCTTACAAAAAATCGACTGAAGCTTTGTCGGCTTCAGTTGGCATGTTGTCAGATTCTTATGCTAATTCGGCTCAATCATTCAATCAGGCCAACAGCCAGGTTGCAGAAGCTTACTCACAGTTTGCAAACAAACTTACAGGCGAGTTGAGTTCTGTTGGCGACTTGGGTTCGGAGTACGTTCAGAAATTGGGTGGCTTGAACAAGAACTTGTCAGCACTCAATTCAGTTTACGAGTTGCAACTCGACAATATGAACAAGCAGGTTGAGACATCAAAAGAATACATCAACGGATTTGGTAGCATGATCGACAATATGAACCAGACTGTAGACAATACTAAGAAACTGAATCAAGGTGTTCAACTTTTGGAGCAGAATGTCGCATCGTTGAACAACGTTTATGGCAACATGCTTTCGTCACTGAATATTAAGTAATTAATAAAGTATAGGAAACTATGGGTCACGGCAAGGAAACGCCTAGGCAACAAATGATTGGCCTGATGTATTTGTTCTTAACATGTATGTTGGCTCTGAACGTATCGAAAGACGTATTGGACTCTTTTGTGCTTGTTAGTGAAAGTTTGGGAAAAACTGTAAAAAACTACGAGACCAAAAACCAAAAGGTCTATGATGAGTTTGACAAGCAGCTGACTATCAATGAGAACAAAGTTAGACCTTGGAAAGATAAGGCAGACGGCTTTAAGGAATTAACCGACACCCTTTGCAATCTTATTGAGAACTACAAAAAAGGATTCCTGACTTTGGCGGAAAACAGCAATGTTGAGAATGTGATCAAAGGTGATAGGTATGTCATTGATTCGATGAACTCAAAAGATAATATTGATTTTGGTGGTCAGTATTTCATTTTGGAGGGACGCGGCGAGATTCTCAAAAACAAATTGAATGAATATCGCGAAGCTGCGCTGGCACTCATTCCTGAAAGTGAAGTAAGTATTATTGACGGAATAAAGGGAACACTGAACACCGAGAGCCACACCGATAAGGAGGGAGCAATCCATACTTGGGAGGCTCGTACTTTTGAGCATATCCCGGCAGTGGCAGATATTGTTATGCTGGACAAGTTGAAAACCGACATCAAGAATATTGAGACTGACGTTATCAACTATCTGTTCAAGCAAATCAGTGCGGGCGATTTCAAATTCAACGCATTGTCGGCTACAGTTATCCCGAACTCTAACTATGTGATGAGAGGCAACGAATACACCGCAACAGTTTTCTTGGCGGCTTTCGACTCAACTCAGGCTCCTGAAATCCTTGTTGGTTCTTACAAAAAGAACGGGCCGGAGAATTACGAGATGGTTGGAGCATACGAAACTTTGACAGTAACACGTGGAAAAGGAGTGTATAAGAAAGTGGCTTCATCGCTTGGAGAGCGCAAATGGGGCGGTTTGATTCGCATTACACGTCCTGACGGCACAGTGTCGAGTTATCCGTTTGAGGAGTCGTATCAGGTGGCTGAGCCAAGCTTGGTTATTTCTCCGACAAAGATGAACGTGTTCTACTATGGTATTGAGAACCCCGTTGCTATATCCGTTCCGGGTATTCCGGCAGATAAAATCAAGGTCAGCATTCCTGACGGTGCCGCAACTATCAAGAAAGTGGGCAATGCTTACGAGGTGAAACCGACCAAGCGTAGCGGTACTGTAAATGTGGCCGTTGCTGCCGAAATTGATGGAAAACCTAAAAGCATGGGTAGTATGCTGTTCCGCATCAAGACTATTCCTGAGCCAAAAGCGAAGGTCATGGGATACAGCAGCGGCAACATCGACAAAAACGTTTTGAGTGCAGCCGCAGGAGTGCAAGCTGATTTGGAGGATTTCGTATTTGACTTGAAATTCAAAATCACAAAATTCACTGTTACCACAACAGTCAGTGGTGGTATGACCAAGGAGGTCAAAAAAACAGGCAGCGCATTTGACAACGAAGTTAAGACACTCATTAAAGGTTTGAAAAATAATTCGAAACTGATTATAGAGGATATTGAGGCTGTAGGACCGGATGGTGTTCCAAGAGCATTGTCGCCTATAGTGTTTAAGGTTAAATAAAATTTGAATCGTATGAAAAAACTGCTTTTAATACCGGTTTTGCTAATGGGTGTGTTATTCGCAGGCAATGTGAATGCACAGGTGCAAGATGATATATATGCGAAAGAGCATGTTCCTAACAGGAAACCCGTTCCATACAAGTTTCTGCGTGAGGCTGATGCCATGTATAAAAAACGTGTGTGGCGAGTTATCGACTTGCGTGAGAAAATCAATCTTAATCTTTACTATCCGACCGAGCCAATTGGTCAGGAGCGTAAGAGCCTGATTGACTTGCTGATGTGGGGTATTAGCACGGAGGGTTTGACTGCTTATAACACAGAGGATGACCGTTTCACTCAGCCTATGAGCCGTACTCAGATTGAGAACGCTTTTGGCGCAACTGAGCAGACAATAAACACCTATGACGAAGATGGTAATGAGATTCCTGTTACTATCAAGGGTGAAATTAAAACAAATGAAGTTAAGCAATATTGGCTGAAGGAGGACTGGTTCTTCGACCGTCAGCATTCAACAATGGAAGTGCGCATCATCGGTCTGAGCCCAATTCGCTTCTATGTGAAGGATGATGGCAGCGGTGATGATGAACAGGAAGTGCGTAAGTCGTATGTGTTCTGGATTTATTTCCCGGAAGTTCGCCGTATTTTGGCAAATCACGAGGTGTTCAATAACAACAACGATGCTGAGCGCCGTACATTTGACGATATCTTCTTCAAACGCTATTTCAACAGCTTCATCATTAAGGTTTCGAACGTATATGACGACCGCGGTATTTCGGAGTATTCTTTAGGTATCCAGTCGCTGCTAGAGGCTGAGGCTTTGAAAAAGACCATTACAGATTTCGAGCAGGATTTGTGGGAATATTGATTTGATTTAGCATAAGTTTAAATGAATAAGCCAATCCTGACTGGGTTGGCTTTTTTATTGACTTAATATGAAGTTAGATACCATGTTTTGGCGCCTGAGTAATTGACTATTGTCATTAAGCAATCAAAGTTTTATCATTATCCGTTTAGTAGAATTGCCCACTTTGACAATGTAAAGGCCAGTGCTGTTTACACTGATTTTGGTTGGTGCTTGGTCAATTGTTTTTCTACATATCAACCGTCCCATAACATCATATACAAATATTTCTGCACAAGGATTTTCAACCACAATTGTGTTGCCGACAGCATAAATGTTTGTTGCGTTGATAGGATATTCAGTGATGGGGGTTATAGTTTCCCAAACTACTGGCAAGTTATTAAAATTCCAGTCCTCATTCCAACTATCTGGTTGAGTATATGCCTTACAGTAAATGGTTAGATTGCAGTTGTAGAACACATTGCCACCCATGCTTGATACTGATGATGGAATGGTCGCAGATTTTAGTTTCCTGCAATTTCCGAATGCTTTCCATCCGATATCTGCAACCGAGTTGGGAATGCTTATGGATAATAGGTTGCTGCATCCGTAAAACGTTTCATTGCCAATGCTATTCACGCCTTCAGGAATTGTTATCGACATAAGGCCACTACATCCGTAAAACGTTCCGTTGTTAATGCTTGTGACGGATTCCGGAATAGTTATAGATGTTAGACCTCTGCAATTCCAAAACGCGTATCCGCCGATGCTGCTGACTGAGTTTGAAATTGTTACTGATTTTAGGTTGTCGCACAAGGCGAATGCGCCAAATCCGATAGAAGTTACGGATTCGGGGATTGAAACAGAGGTCAGACTGCTGCACCTTGTAAAAGCTCTGTCGCCTATGGAAACAACCAAGCTGGGAATGACCATAGAAGTCAGGCTGTTGCAATTATAGAATGTATTGTCGCCAATGGTTGTGACTGATTCGGGAATAGTCACTGACTTTAAGTTGTTACAGCCATAGAAAGCCTCGTTGCCAATGGTTGTGACAGAATTTGGAATGTTTATCGAAGCAAGGCTTTGGCAATTCTTAAAAGCGCGTTTACCGATGCTTGTGACGGAATTCGGAATGGTGATAGAATCTAAGTATATGCAATGTGAGAAAGCTCCGTCGGCAATGCTTGAAACCAGATATATTGAGTTGTCGGTTACGAGTATGGAAGGAATATTAGCGGTTGTTTCTTCCCAATTATCTTCGTAGTTTGTTATTGTTGCTGTGCCGTTGGAGTGGAATTCAAAAATGCAGTTTTTTGCTGTGCCAACCGTGCATCCCCACACAGTTGTTCCTGTGTTTTTGTTCCACAATTCGCTCCATGTTTTGGACTTGCTGGCGGCAGCGCAGCATATAAATGTGCTTGTGCAGCCGTCGAATGCATTTGCGTCGATTTTTTCAATTGTTTCGGGTATATAAATGATTTTGAGATTCATGCATTCGGCAAATGCCATGCTCTCAATCAGTTCAATGGAGTTTGGCAGCATCAAATTTACCAAACCAGAATTCTTGAAAGCACCTTTGCCAATACGCTGTATGGATTGCTCCATGGAGATTGATTTCAGCTTTAAGCAGCCGCTGAACGCGCCGTCGCCTATGCAGGTTATAGGATAAAAAGTGCTGTCAATAAGGATTGCACCTGGAATTGAAACGGATTCTGAATCGCCTTTGTATTTTACCAAAGTGGCGGTGCAGTTATTGAAACTGTATTCAAAATCAGGGTTTTCAGTTATTTGAAGATTCCATAGAACTTTTGCTACATTTTCGTTCCATCTATAATTCCAACTATCAGGTTGCGAGCTTGCTTCACAGTATATTGTTGCCTTAGCGCAATTATAGAATGCTAAATAATCAATGCTTTTTACAGAGTAGGGAACTATTACTGATTCCAGTTTACCGCAGCCATTGAACGCATACGAGCCTATGGTTGTAACAGAATTAGGGATGGATAACGTTGTCAGATTTTGGCAACCGCTGAAAGAGTTGTTGCCAATGTTTTTCACTGAATTAGGAATGGTTATTGATTTCAGACTATCACAACCCGAGAATAAATAATCGCTAATGCTTGTTATGGAATTCGAAATAATTATTGAAGTCAGTTGGTTGCATCGTGAAAATGCATATTTCCCAATACTCGTTACAGAATTTGGAAGAACAACCGAAGGCAGACTGAAGCAATTAAGGAAAGCTTCATCGCCAATGTCAGTGACAGAATTTGGAATAGTTACGGAGGTGAGATTGATGCACCATTCGAACGCGCCGTTGCCAATGCTTGTTACCGAATTTGGAATGGTTGCTGATTTCAAGCTGTCGCAATGCGCGAACGCGTGGTTGCCGATTTTTGTCACGGAATTGGAGATTGTTGCCGATGTCAAAACTCTGCAATTGAAGAACGCATAATTGCCAATGGTTCTGACTGAATTCGGAATGGTTACTGAAGTCAGATGCTGGCACCAATAGAACGCGGAGTCACCGATGCTTGTGACAGAATTAGGAATTGTTATCGAAGAAAGAAAGTAGCATCCACTAAACGCAGAGTTTGCGATGGATGTAACGGAATTTGGAATAGTTACATTGATGGCATCGCCTATATACTTGCTGATAATTGTCTTTTGTTTATCGGCATAAATAAAATAGTCTTTCGGAGTTATGCCATTGATTGTTTGCGCTCCCCACGGACAACCTTCGGCATTGCCGGTGTATATAATGTTTTTTACGTTATAGAATGCATCGTTGCCGGTGCTTGTGATGCTTTCGGGAATAACAAGTGAATCCATGTTGCATCCTGCAAATGCGCGTTCACCGATGTTTGTGACAGAATTCGGAATACTGGTGAATGTCGTAAGAAAACAACCACAAAACGCCTCTCGTCCAATGCTGACAATAGTGTTGGGAATGGCAACAGACTTAATACATAACCCCCAGAATGCACTATCACCAATGTTTGTGAAGGTTTCAGGGATAGTAATTTCTCTTGTCTCACCAATGTATCCAATAATAGTGGATTTATCATTGCTGGCGTAAACAAACCCGTATTTATCGGCTTGTGAGTTAATGAATTTTGCTCCCCAAGGTCTTCCGGACGCTTTGCCCGAATAATAGATGAATTGTATTTCACCGAACGCGTTCTCGCCAATGCTCGTAACACTTTCGGGAATGTTTACATAGTTTAGGTTATTGCAATTCCTAAATGCTTCATTGCCAATATATGTTACCGAATTAGGAATGGTTATAGAAGTCAAACATTTGCAGCTATAGAAAGCTCTGTGGCCAATATATACAACTGAATTTGGAATGGTTACTGATGTCAAGTCCTCACATAGCCAAAATGCTTCGTCACGGATGCTTGTAACCGTATATGTTACGCCATCATTTTCAATCGTTGAAGGAATCACAAGGTCACCTTTGGGTGGAATGTCAGTTTTTCCAACTGATACCTCGTGTTTTTCTGCATCAGTCACTTCATATTTCAAATTTCCAACGGTGAAATCTTCTGCCAAGGCTTGTGCCGCAAGCGCAACGGCAAACATAAATGTGAAGAATACTCGTGTTTTCATTTTTTTCTAGTCAGTTAGTTGTTATAATTTGCAGGCATTCAGCCAAATAAACAAATACTGTTTTGCGTTTTGAGAAACGTTCAAAATTAATAATACCAATAAAGATATGAAATGATTTTTGCCGTTTATATGGCACACAATTTGCTATTACGAGAATCCACCATTTTTATATGGTACAATTGTTTAAACAACAATTTCACTAATTTCGCGCGATTTTTTTGAATTTATTAAGATGAAACGTAAAATCACCATTGGCGACATTACAATGAAACAGGCCGCCGACAAGGCCGACTACGCCTTCTCGTTCCGCGAGAAGATTGAATTGGCCAAAATGCTTGACAAGACAGGCCTTTCGGTCATTGAACTTGCACCTATAACCGACGGCAAAACCGACTCGCTGCTAATCAAATCGCTCGCTTCGGCGGTGAAGAACAGCGCCGTGGCCGTGCCGCTCAACATTAGCGAGGCCGACACCGTTGAAACCACTTGGAACGCCTTGAAGGGCGCCGCTCACCCGCGATTGCAGATTTCGGTTCCTGTGAGCACCGTGCAGATGGAATATTTCTGCCATAAGAAACCCGCCGCCATTGTCGAGATGATTGCCAGCCTGACCAAGCAAAGCCGCGCGCTCTGCCCCGATGTTGAGTTTGTTGCCGAAGATTTTGGCCGCAGCGATATCAGTTTCCTTTGGCAGGCCATTGAGGCCGCCACGCAGAACGGCGCAACCACCGTCACCGTGTGCGACGCCGCAGGCAACCTGCTGCCCGAAGAGTTTTTCGACCTTGTGAAACAGGTGAAAGAGCACTTGCCCGCCGATGTTCGGTTGGGTGTGCGCTGCTCAAACGAGTTCTATTTGGCCGACTCGTGCGCCATTGCCGCCGTGCGTGCGGGTGCCGACGAGATTAAGACCGCGCCCTTCGGCAACTTCACCGTCTCGCTCGAAAGGTTTGTCAAGATACTGAACGTGAAGGCCGATGTGTGCGACGCCTGCTGCGACGTGCGCGCCACCGAACTGCACCGCGCCGTTGAGCAAATCAAGCGCCTGTGCCAGACCAACCGTTCGAAACCCACTTCGTTCTCGAACATTGCCCCAACCGAGCGCCCCGACATTCAACTCACCGTGCGCGACTCGAAAGAGACCGTGCTCAAGGCCGTGCAGAGTCTGAACTTCGACCTGACCGACGAAGATGCCGACAATGTTTACAACGAATTCCTGAAGGCCGCCGCCACTCACGAGACCGTTGGCGCGAAGGAACTCGACGCCATTATCGCCACAGCGGCGTTCCAGGTGCCACCTACTTATAAATTAGAAAATTACGTTATCAACTCGGGCAACATAATCTCGGCCACCTGCCACATTCTCCTGAAGAAGGGCGACGATGTGCTCGAGAGCGTCTGCATTGGCGACGGCCCGATTGACGCCGCCTTCCAGGCCATTGAGAAGGTCATTGGCAAGCACTACGAACTCGACGACTTCCAGATTCAGGCCGTGACCGAAGGCCGCGAGGCAATGGGCGAAACCGTTGTCCGCCTGCGCTCTGAAGGCAAAATCTACTCGGGCCGCGGAATCTCGACCGACATTGTCGGCTCAAGCATTGCCGCCTACCTGAACGCCGTCAACAAGATAGCATTCGAAGAAGCATAAATCGAAAATTATCAGCATTTTACAGAAAATCACTTAAAATGAAACTTTCATTTTCAACACGCGGATGGGCCGATATGTCGTGGACCGAAATCCTTGACAACGCAAGCCTGATGCGCTTTTCGGGTATCGAGATATACAACGTTTTCAAAACGCCTGAATTTGTGGCCAAGGGCGGGCCGTTCCACAAATACTCGCTCACGGCTTCGCTGCGCGATTTGCGCGAGAAGAAACTCGCCATTCCCTGCTTCGACAGTTCGCTCGACCTTTCGGAAGACAGCGCCGAAATGATTGACGAGATGACCGCTCTCATTGCAATGGCCGCCGATATGCGCAGCCCATACGTTTGCGCTTTCGCGAAGAAGGGCACCGTTGAGACCGTCAAACAGAACCTGACCCGACTCATTCCTGTGGCCGAGGCCAAGGGCATTACCATTCTGATAAAGACCAGCGGAATATACGCCGACACGGCGCTGCTGCGCGATTTGCTCGACTTTTTCGCCTGCGACCAGATTGCCGTCATTTGGGATGTGCACCACCCCTACCGCGACAAGGGCGAGACGCCTGCGCAGACAATCACCAACCTTGGCGCCTATGTGAAGCACGTGCACCTTCGCGACAGCGACGACGCCAACCGCTACAACATTATCGGCGAGGGCAACTTCCCCATTGCCGATGTGATGAAGGCCCTTTCGTCGGTCGATTACGACGGGTTTATCTCACTTGAGTGGAAGCCCGAGTGGATGCTCGACTTCACCGACCGCGACGTCATTTTCCCGCACTTTGTCAACTATATGAGCCAGTTCGAGAACACCCGCGGCAAGCGCAGCGAACTCTACCCGAACCACGACGGCTCAGGCTACTACATTTGGAAGAAGGACGAGCTGCTGAATATGACCTTCTCGCAGGTTTTGGACCGCGTGGTTGAGGAATTCCCCGACCAGTACTGCTTCAAATACACCACTTTGGACTACACCCGCACCTACGCCGAGTTCCGCGACGATGTTGACAACTTCGCCCGCGCGCTTGTATCGCTCGGTGTGCGTCCAGGCTCGAAGGTGGCCGTTTGGTGCACCAACATACCTGCTTGGTACATAACATTTTGGGCAACCGTAAAAATCGGCGCCGTGCTTGTGACGGTGAACACCGCCTACAAGATTCACGAGGCCGAATATCTGCTGCGACAGTCTGACACTCACACACTTGTGATGATTGAGAGCGCCTTGGACTCGAACTATCGCGCCATTATCAACGAACTCTGCCCCGAGATTGCCACCAACACGGCGGGCAAGCCGCTTCACTGCAAGCGCCTGCCGTTCCTACGCAACGTCATAACCGTGGGCTTCCGCCAGAAGGGCTGCCTGACACTGCAGCAGGCAATGGACCGCCACGACCTTGTGCCGTTGGAGGAAATCCAGCGAATGGCCGCCGCCGTCAAACCCGACGACGTGTGCAATATGCAGTACACCAGCGGCACCACAGGCTTCCCCAAGGGCGTGATGCTGACTCACTACAACGTGGTGAACAACGGCAAATGTATCGGCGACCGTATGGGCCTTTCAACCGCCGACCGAATGATGATTCAGGTGCCGATGTTCCACTGCTTCGGAATGGTTCTGTCGATGACTTCGTCGATGACGCACGGCACCACAATGTGCCCGATGCCCTACTTCTCGGCCAAATCGTCGTTGGCGTGCATAAACCAGGAGCACATAACCTGCTTCAACGGCGTGCCCACAATGTTCATTGCAATGTTCAACCACCCCGACTACCGTCACACCGACTTCTCATATATGCGTACAGGCATTATGGCAGGCTCGGGCTGTCCGCCAGAGCTGATGCGCCGTGCCGCCGAACCGTCGGAGATGAATATGCGCGGAATTGTGAGCGTTTACGGACAGACCGAATCGGCGCCAGGCAGCACAATGTCGGCTTGGACCGACTCTATCGATGTCCGCACCGAAACGGTGGGCTACGCCTTCCCGCACGTGCGCTGCAAGGTGGTTGACCCCGAAACGGGCCTTGAGGTTCCCGCCAACACCAACGGCGAGTTCTGCGCCAAAGGCTACAACGTGATGAAGGGCTACTACAAGATGCCTGAAGCCACTGCTCAAACCATTGACGCCGACGGTTGGCTTCACAGCGGCGACCTTGCCTGCGTTGACGAGAACGGAAATTACAAAATCACAGGCCGCCTGAAAGATATGATTATCCGCGGCGGCGAGAATATCTATCCGAAAGAGATTGAGGAGTTTATCTACACCCACCCCAAGGTGAAGGACGTTCAGGTTATCGGCGTTCCCGACGAGAAATACGGCGAGGAGGCAATGGCCTGCATTATTCTGAAGGAGGGCGAGGAGATAAGCGAACCCGAGATGCGCGAATTCATTATGGGCCGCCTTGCCCGCCACAAGGTTCCGCGCTATATCGATTTTGTCAAATCGTTCCCGATGAACGCCGCAGGCAAAATCCTGAAATACAAGATGCGCGAGGAGGCTGTGGAGAAATTGGGGCTGAAGAAGAAATAAAAATCACAGAGAGCGCAGAGGAAACGAGAGAACACAGAGTTTAAATAGCAAGGCTGCCTGATTGGGTGGCCTTGTTTTATTATCGACAAACACCCCGCAACCTTTTCACCTTCAGCAACGTCTGCATAATAGTGCGAAAAGTTTCTTAACTTTGGCAAATGGCGTTTAGTAAAACGTGCTATACGTGCGTTTTAACGATGAAGTAAAACGAAACATTGTATTGTCTCGATTCAAAAGTTTGTCGGGAGAGAATTGTTACAAAGTATTTGAATCTTATCTAAAAAAGATACTTATTCCATCAGATTATGAAAAATAAAGGACCTAAAAGATTTAAATCAAAAAGAGAATATTATCACTATTTTGCTTTTTTATTTTTTTTCGAGTTTATTGTTATTTTTTGTGCATTGGAAACGATATTAACCCCAGAACAAGAATATGTAGATTCGATTATGAGCCAAGAGCTGATAGGAAGTGGTCGGCATCGAAGAAACATTATGATAGAAAAATTTCTTGTCAGTAATTGGGGAAAGGTAGGAATGCAGGCATTTATAGCTATCACAACTATATTGTTGGCAAATGAATTGTATGAATTAATAAGCGCATACCGCCGACTATTATTCCGTGAAAAACTAATCCGCGAAGGTCTGCGCGCCCCCGATGATTATGTGGATGATTATGTGCGAGTTCCATTATGGAGGAAGGTTGCAAACCTATTTACCAAAAAACGGAAAAAGAAGTACCCTTCGGAGCGAGAAATGCGCGATTCACTAAAGAAAAACAAGTACTATAAGGAGTAGGGCAAATCGGCAGTCAATCAGTGCGATAAAATCTGCGAACCCCGATAGTTTATCGGGACAGTGTTGTCAGTGCGAGAATAAACACAATTTTTTAAATTTGACACATTAAAACTTGATGGATATGAAATCAATAGTTGCCGTTATCGCGTCGCTGACATTGCTGTTTACGGGGATTTATATTGTTCTTATGCTTAGAATCAATTCCACACCAGGAGCATTCAACTATCCAGCCAGTAATATCTCGGAACCCAACAGACAAGCGATAGAAAAAACACTGAAAGTATTTCAAGAAGGTTACACGTTGCGCGATGCGTCGAAAATCGACGAGTGCATAGCCCGAACCATCGACACCGCTTCGATTTTTATTTTGGGCACCAATCCCAACGAAATATTCAAGGGGAAAGACGGGGCGCAGGGGCTGTTATACGGCGATTGGACATATTGGGGCAGTGTAAAATACGACATCGACCGCCTTTATGCCGACCAAATCGCCGACAGCATTGCTTATGTGGTTTTCCCAGGAAATATCACACTTGATGTTGGAAAAATGAACTTTCCACTGCAAGTTACAGGCTTGATGGCGCAAGATGAGGACGGCCAGTGGAAATTTTCCAAAATGCAGTTCATATATGGTTGGAACACCAACTATATAAT
Organism: Salinivirgaceae bacterium; assembly: GCA_017474765.1. Lineage (GTDB taxonomy): Bacteria > Bacteroidota > Bacteroidia > Bacteroidales > SZUA-534 > RUG13583. The sequence continues at coordinate 97,189 of JAFVGW010000035.1, forward strand.
TTTTGCCCGCATTGCAGCATACGGAACTCTGATTTGCTTGATAGCGCTGCTGGCACTCGTTGGCATTGTGAAATGGATAGTGGTCTACAAGGGCAGCATTGAAAAATCTTGAAATATTTGTCTTTAGGCACTAGGTGCTAGGCATTAGTATGGCCGAAGGCCTGATGAATACAAGCGGGGGTGTATGTGCTCCCGCTTTTTTGTTGCAATCTATTAAGTTGCATAAGGCGGAAAAGCGGGGAATATGCGCGGTTGCAGCGATGAGTCGATATTCGTACTAAAAAAATCGTGAAAAAATCAACAAACCTCTTGCGCATCTAAAAATAACCACTATTTTTGTCGTACTACAAATTTAAAAAATCTACTAATATGAAAAAGGACAACAAACAGCTTACGAAAGCAGAACTCCACTTGATGAACATTTTGTGGGATAAAGGCAAAGCCACAGTGCAACAGATGCAGGACCTTTTGGAGAATCCGAAACCAGCCTACACCACCACGCTTACCGTGATGCAGATTCTGACCAAAAAAGGAATTGTTGATTTTGACAGAGTGGGCAAGGCCTACGTTTACAAGCCGGTTCTGAGCCGCGAAGACTATATTGGCGGCTTTATGAACGACGCCTGCGCCAATGTTTTTGGCGGCTCGATGCGCTCGTTCTTCTCATTCTTCGCCAAGAGCGAGAAAATCAGCCGCGAGGAACTTGCCGAGATTCTGAAGGAAATGGATAAGGGCGATGAGCCGAAAAACACAAATGATAAATAGGATTCAAAAAGCGGACGCACGCGGTGCGTCCCTACAAACACCCAACACCCAATTAAACACTAACTACTAATACCATACAACTATGCTTACTATCTTTTTGAAATTCATTGCTTCGGCTGCGCTTTTGTTCGTGTTCTACCGGATTGTTCTGCGCGGAAAGGCCAGCTACGCCGTCAGTCGGGCATACCTGCTTGCTCTGCCGATTGTTAGCCTGATAATCAGCGTTCTGACGTTCGAGGTTTACCCAACGGGAACCGAGTTTGCAATTGAGCAGATTGACTTCGGCCACTACACCGCGCCAGCCGCGCCCGTTGAGACCGACTATGCGCCCGACATTGCGCCCGCGCAAGTGGCCACCACCGAGCCAGCTGCAGTGCCAGTCGCTATGCCAGCCACCGCACCGGCTGCCGAACCCGTTCAGGCAAAGCAACCAATTGTTATCGATTGGATGGCGATGCTCAAGTGGACGGTTCCGGCCATTTCGTTGCTGCTGTTGCTGTTGGCGGCTTACCATATCGGCAAAGTATTGGTTATCAAATCGAAAATGAATGTTGAAAACACCGCCGAGGGCTATAGTCTGATTAGCTCGCCAAGTGTCAACACGCCTTTCTCGTTCGCAAAAACTATTTTTCTGCCCGCGAGCCTTCACGAACCGGGAAAGAGTATGATTATCCGCCACGAGAAGGCGCATATCCGCCACCGCCACTATGCCGATGTATGGTTTATGGAGTTGATAACCAGACTGTTTTGGTTCAACCCGTTTGTGTGGCTCTGCCGCAATGAGCTGCGCAACGTGCACGAGTTCCAGGCCGACCACGATGTGATTGAGTCCAATGTCAACATAAACGCTTATCAGACAACGCTTTTGGAGATGGTGATGAACGTATCGAGCCCCGTGGTGAACGGCTTCAACCACTCGTTTATCCGCCAACGGTTTATCGAGATGAAAAAATCGGCTGTCGGCACGCTCGGCCGCGTGGCCAAAATCAGCACATTGGCGTGGATTGGCGTAATGTTCTGCGCATTCACCTTCACAGAAAAGAAAGCGGAACCGAATCCTGCAGTACCGTCACCCGATGAAACTTATGTTACGCAGAAGCTACTGTTGGAATGTAAATCGATGGTGAACTATTCACATTTGCTCACTAAAAATTGGGTTTATATTGACAGAAACCCCGACACCCCCGACAAACTTGCGCTCAAAAAGATTCATAATGAGGATTTTCCACAATTGCAGGCTGAATTGTTGGAAGTTTCGGAAAAATGGAACGATACCAACCGCAAAGAACTTGAGTCGATTTTCTCATTTATCAGCGATTCGCTTTTCGCTTACCAAAAAACAATAATGAAAGCATTGAATACACTTGCCGACTACGATGACATGTTTACTTGTATGGAAGCGGAATCGATGGTTGAGGGCGGTGACGACAAATGTCCTGACGGCGATGAATTGAATGCCAAGAACAAGGCAGTGGCCCGCATTGACGCGCTTATTGAAAAAATCAAGGTTCCCGCAACAACACAGGCAACCACTAAAAATGCCCCAGCGCAAACACTTGGTGCCGGAAAATTCGTAATCGAGGGCTCGGTTGACCCGGGCATAACCGACTCGTGCTACCTGATTTATTTCGCCGACGAAAACTTCGAGATTGTTGAAAAACCCGTGGCCTGCGTGCCTGTGGTGGATAAGAAGTTCCACTACGAGGTTGAACTCAACGACCTGACCGTGTGCCGAATCCGCTGCATTTTCCCAGGCGGCGAGATTTGCTCGGCTTGGATTGAGACTTTTGCCGCACCCGGCGTCACCTTCGAACTGACAGTTCACAACGGACACTATTCGGGCCAATACACCAATTACGTGTCGAAGATTCGCCGCTTGGCAGACGCCTACTGTAAAAACCACCACCTGAACGATGGTGTGGCCAAGCCCGATGGCTTGTACAAAACGTGGAAGAACGTGAAATACGGCAATTGGAACAACCAAAAGGTTAAACAGGTCGATTTCTGCGAGAAACGGACTGTTGTCACCCTTTCGGCGGCGCATTGGGAGCGTGGCAATTTGAATTCCGATGTTTGTCTGCGCGATTCGGCGGGCAATCTTTACAAAATGCTGCACAACGAGAGCAGCGGCAACCGTTACATTGACTATATCCGCGGCGCCCGCTACGCCTTCGAGCCGCTGCCAAAAGGTGTCACCCATTTCGATTTGGTGCAGAAAGTCAGCAAGAAAGTGACATTCACTAATGAAAATGGTGAAGCGGCTGTGGTAAATGGCCAGGATGTAACTGTGATTGTTGAGAATATCAGAGAAAACCTGACCCCCAACCCCAAGCCGAACTTCAGCATAACTTTCAAAACCGAACACACTGATGAGGTTACAGGCTTCAGACTTGAACTTATGCCCGCCGATAAACCGCTTGCTGGTGGCACGCTTGGCGATGTTGACATTGATAAGAGCGGCGAGGCCACATTAAGCACATATATCGGCGAGCAGTGTATGGGTTATGTCGTGCCTGTTTTGGTGAATGAGACGGCAAATTATCTTATGAGCATACCGCTCGTGCCCGGCGAGAACGCGCAATTCACACTGATTTCAGTTGATTTAAAAAATGGACAAGTACCTTCATTTGAACTGACAGGCTCGAAATTCTATGAGGAGTGGGGAAAAGCCCAAAAGAAATTTTTTGAAATGATAGACAAGTACGGCGAAAAGGCTGAAGACGTCAGGAAAGAATATGTGAAAAAGCACGCCGACAACTTGGGCTTGGTTATGCAGTATCTGTCGGGGCGATGGAATGCCGATTACAGCATTCTGCCCGAAAAAACTTTGCAAAACCCGATGGTGAAAATGCAGAAAGAACGCTATGACGAGATGAAAAAGATGGTTGAAGAAACGCAGAAGCGTCGTGAGGAAGCTCGCGCCAACACCGCACCAGGCAAGATGTTCGCTGATTTAGATTTGCAGAATATGAGCAACCCCAACAACCGCCCCAGCCTGTCGGACCTTGTGGGCAAAGGAAGGCCCGTGCTCGTCAATTTCTGCTATCCGCCCGAAGAAAAAAGTATAGCAACGGGAAAAGCAATCGATGCTTTGCTTGAAAAGTACAAAGGAAAACCAATCGACGCAATTTCTATTGAGTGCAACTATATTTCAGGCCCCGACTTTTTCGAAATAATTCTTAAAGGTTTTGGTGTCAGTCACAAGGTGTATTACGATGTAAATCACCAAGCCAACAGAACGTATGGAATTGGCAACGGCGAGATAATACTCTTCGACCCCGATGGCACCATTCTGAAACGCAATATTGCCGCCAATGATATTGAAGCGGTTGTGGAGGAGGCTGTGAGGAATTGATAAAGGGTTATGCAAATGTTTATAGTCACACACAATGCAGGAAATCGGGCAAACCGTTGCAAATCAGGCGAGTTGCAAGTGTTTGGTTTGCGGTGGTTTGCAAGATTTCGCCCGAATGATTGTGTAACGGAAACAACTAACTAACACAAACCATAGCATAACAACTAACCAGAAAAACAGACAACTAACCATCGGCATCTGTCAGAGGATGTCGGCCAAAGGGGCGGGAAGCTTTTTCCCGTTCCTTTTTTGTTTGTGTGCGGCTGACGGCGAAAACGATTCAAAATTATCGAATAGCCGCGGTTTGAGTTTTGTTTTTGCCAATTTTACATATCTTAGACATCGGAACAAAGCATTGAGTTATGGAAGGAATATTGAAAACGGCGAGTTCGGTGATTCGCCAGATTGACAGTTTCATCAACGAGATTGAGAACGGTTTGCTGCTCTTCCGCGAGGCCGTTAACAACTACACTGATGGCCGCGAATCCGATTTTGAGACGCGCCTGCGACTGGTTGAGGAGAAGGAGTCGGCAGCCGACAACCTTCAGCGCGGCATAGAGAACGATTTTCTGGTGCACTCGCTGCTGCCGCAGTTTGCCAGCGATGTGCTACACCTTTTAGACAAGACCGACGACCTTCTGGACAAGGCCAAATACGTGCTGCAGCAGTTCAGTGTCGAGCGGCCGCAGATGCCTTACCTCATCAAAGCCGATTTCAAGAGCCTTAACGAAATGTCGTCGGAGGCCACAGCGGAAGCGGTGGCTGCGGTGCGAGTGTTCTTCACCGCGCCCGAATCGGCCAAGGAGCACATCAACAAAATCTACTTCTACGAGCGCGAGAGCGACCGCGCGGCCAACGACCTGCGGCGCGTCATCTTCCAGCAGACGCCTGGCATCGACCTTGCACAGCAGGAGCAGTTGCGCTATTTCACGCGCCACGTGGAGCAGTTGAGCGATGCTGCCGAGGATGTGGCCGATATTCTTTCGTTGCTGATAATCAAAGTGATGCTCTGATATGCTGTTGCTTTTTCTGTCGAGCGGACTGTTTCTGGGTTGGAGCCTTGGTGCCAACGACGCAGCCAACATTTTTGGCTCGGCGGTGGGCACGCGCATGGTGCGGTTCCGCACGGCAGCCATTGTGGCAAGCATCTTCGTGATTATCGGTGCAACCTTCCAGGGCGAAGGCGGAGCCGACACTCTGGGCCGTCTGGGCACCATCGACCAACTGGCTGGCGCGTTCACCGTTGCGCTGGCATCGGCACTCTCCATTTTTATGATGGTGAAATCGAGCCTGATTGTCTCAACATCGCAGGCCATTGTGGGCGCCATCATCGGGTGGAACTTCTTTGCAGGACGCTCAACCGACACCGTTCTGCTGGGTAAGATTGCATCGTCGTGGGTGGTGGGAATGCTGCTTGGCGCGGTGTTTGCTGTTATTCTGTATCTGATTGTCCACGAAGCCTTTAAGCGGCTGCATTTGCACTTGCTTTGGAAGCACACCGTGCTGAAGATTCTGCTTCTGCTCATTGGCGCTTTCGGCGCCTACAGCCTGGGTGCCAACAACATAGTAAACGTGATGGGCGTGTTTGTGAACGCCGTCAGTCTGCCCGCGCTGAGCATCGGACCACTGACACTGTCGAGCAGCCAGCAACTGTTCTTCCTTGGCGCTGTGGCCATCTCGGTGGGCATTTTCACCTACTCGCAGCGCACTATGAAGGTTGTGGGCAACGACCTAATGCCACTCTCGGCCGAGACGGCCATGGTGGTGGTGCTGGCGCAGAGTCTGGTGCTGTTCATCTTCTCGTCGAAAGGGCTGTCCGACGCCATTGCCAGCCTTGGCTTGGGGCGCATTCCGCAAGTACCCGTGTCGAGCACGCAGGTTGTCATCGGCTCAATTGTGGGCATCGGTCTGCTAAAGGGTGGCCGCAGTATCAAGTACAAAGTGCTGATAAACATTGTTTTAGGCTGGATTGCCACCCCCGTCATTGCGGGAATCACGGCATACATCCTGTTGTTTGTGATGGCCAACATCTTCCAACTCACGGTGAATTGAAGGATTGAAGGATTGAATGCGTGAAGGATTGAATGACTGAATTATGATTTTCAACTTGTTGAACCAGTTAAGCAGCGAAGCGTTTTTACATACAAACAACTTAAAACTTATACCAATCATCCATGAACAAGAAAATTCTCCAATCGGTTTGGCACGATGGCCGCGAATGCGACATTCTGATTAACGGCGTCATCTTCACAAAAATTGGCAAACCGCTTACTCCTGCTGAGCGCGACGGGGCCGAAGTGGTCGACTGCAAAGGCTTTGCCATCATGCCTGCGTTCTACAACGGACATTGCCACGCCGCCATGACGCTTCTGCGTGGTTATGCCGACGACATGCCGCTGATGAAGTGGCTGCAGGAGTACATCTGGCCGTTTGAGGCCAAAATGCAGCCTCGCGACATTGAAATTGGCACGCGCCTTGCCATTTTGGAGATGATAAAGTCGGGAACTGTCTTTTTTTCAGATATGTACTGGCACCGCGAATACACCATGAAAGTTGTGGAAGAGATGGGTATTCGCGCCACAATCGGTGTAACTATTGCTGAAAATATCGACTCGCCCGAGCGCATTGAGGAGAATATCCGTTTTCTGCAAAATCACAGCCATGAGTCGGAGCGCGTGAAAATTGCCGCCATGCCGCACGCCATTTACACTGTGGGCGAGAAACTGTTCCGCCGCTGCGCTGAGGTGGCCCGTGACGAGGGTTTGATTCTGCACACCCATCTGTCAGAAACTCAGACCGAAGTTGGCGACTGCATGAAAGCTAACGGCTGCACACCTGTGGAGTTGCTCGACCGTTGGGGCGTGCTTGGCAGCAACTTTGTGGCAGCTCACTGCGTCCATCTGACCGACAACGATATGGCTCTCATGACCGATTCGGGGTCATCGGCCATTCTGAATCCGTGTTCAAACCTGAAACTTGGAAGCGGTATTCCGCAGATTGTTAAGATGATGGAGCACGGAGTGCGTCTCGGTCTTGGAACTGATGGAGCATCGTCGAATAACAATCTCGACATGCACGAGGAGATGAAACTTGTATCCCTTCTTGCCAAAGCCGATGGCTGCGCTGAGGCGTTGCCCGCATCCGAAGCCTTGAAAATGGCTACAGTCAACGTAGCACGGGCCTACGGAATCAATGCCGGAGCCATTGCCGAGGGTTGTCTGGCCGACGCTCTGCTCATCGATTTGAAAAACGAGCGCCTTGCGCCCAACCACAACCTGACGAGCAACTGGGTTTACGCTGCCGACTCAAACGCCATTGATTCAGTGATTTGCAATGGTGAGTTTGTGATGCGCAACCGCCACATCGATGGTGAGGAGGATATTATCCGCGAGGCTGAAGCGTGTGCGAAAAGGCTTGCAGGGAAGAGGTGAGGCTAAAGATTAGTGCCGCCGCCTTTTGCCTTAGGTTTGAATTCTGTGTCAATCTTCAGTTTGCGGCGGAACATCCCGTAGCGGCCATCGACAGTGCCGCGCAGTTTCACCGCATTGCTTTTGTCCATAGCGTCATTTATCGACCTGATTCCCGCTCTTATGGCCTCGCGTGTGCTGATTCGCACCACGAAGTTGCAGTCGGCATCGGCCCGTGCCGGTATTTGAATAGGCTTGCCAACCATCAGTTTTCCCGCTTTTGAGTCCTTGATGATTACATCCACATCAGCTGATTCAATGGTGATGCTGTGGCGGTTGGGATTGTGCACCGTGACGTTCATTGCGGTGGTTATTTGCGAAAGCGTCAACTCCTTGATTTCGGCAGAGTTGACGGAGACGAACTCAGGTTCTTCGAAGTTCATGCAGCTTTGCATCAACAGTGCTGCGAGGCACAATAATATTGTCCGTTTCATCGACATGCGACAAAAATAATGTGTTTTTTGTTTGTCGCACGATAAGTTTTGAGCAGCAGGAGATTAGCAACGATCCGTTCTTTTCTCGTTTCAAACCTCACTTAATCTGATACTTACTAATGCCTAGTGCCCAGTGCCTAATGCCTAAAAACAAAAATTTTCAAAAAAAATCGCCCCACCTATTGCTAATTAAAAAAAGTGTCGTATGTTTGCAGTGTACTAATCAACTAATACACTAATAAACGAAATAAGAAAATGGTAACAATTAGCAATTTACAGTTCAGTTACGGAAGTCATGAAGTGTTCAGCAACCTGAACCTGACTTTCGACGAAGGAAAAATCTACGGTCTGCTGGGCCTGAACGGCGCTGGAAAATCGACGCTGCTCTACCTGATGAGCGGACTGCTGTTTGCGAAAAACGGCACGGTTGACTTCAACGGGCACAACATGAGCCGCCGCTCGCCCGATGCGCTGGCCAACCTTTTCATTGTGCCCGAAGAGTTCGACCTGCCCGCAATGACGTTTGAGCGCTACGTTCTGCTCAACGCGCCATTCTATCCCGACTTCAGCCGCGCGACGCTCGACCGCTGCCTGGCTGGTTTCGGCATGACCGCCGATATGAACCTTGCCCGCCTGTCGATGGGGCAGAAGAAGAAGGCTTTCGTCTGCTTTGCGCTGGCCACAAACACAAGTCTGTTGCTGATGGACGAGCCGACTAACGGTCTCGACATTCCGTCGAAAAGCCAATTCCGCAAGGTTGTGGCCGAGTGTATGACCGACAACCGCACCATTATAATATCGACTCACCAAGTGCGCGATGTTGAGAATCTGATTGACAACGTCACCATTATGGGCAGCCGACAACTGCTCTTCGATATGCCCGTGGCGCAGATTTGCGACCATTTGACCTTTGTCGACTGCAAGTTGGGGCAGGAGCCCGAAGGCGCCATTTACAGCCAACCGTCGGCATTGGGAAGCGCCGTGGTGTGCGGCCGCAAGGCTGGCGACGACGAGACGACGCTCGACATTGAACTGCTCTTCAACGCCGTTCTGGCCAACGCCGAAAGTGTGAATCAGGCTTTTGCCGCAAAATAAATGGGGGATACTGTTATGAATAACTGGTTTAATATCAAACGGTTCTGGCTTGTGCTGCGGCACGAGTTCGCCGAAGCGTGGCCCGAACTTGCCATTTTTGCGGCAGTGTTTATGGTAATTATGTGTTGGCCTGTTGTCTTTTTTAAAGGTGCCGCTGGACAAACGCAGGCTATTCTCGGTGTGGCTTTTGGGGTTATATGTGTAGGTATTGTATTGTATTACTGGATTTTGGCTTCGCGCGTGTTTGCCAATATTCAGCGCCCCGAGCGAAAGATTGGCTACCTGACGCTGCCTGCTTCGAACGCCGAGAAATTCTACTCTCGCCTGCTACTTTATTGGATATTGCCTTTAGCCTTTGGCTTTATACCCTATCCGCATACTGGTACTGAAATTACCAATGCTTGGATGTATTTTTTCATTGTGTTACTCTTGGTTGTGCAATCGAGCCTGGCCGTGCTGTTCGGCACCATTTTCCGCAAGGGCGGGCTGCTGGTGCTCATTTTGGCCGAAGTTGTCCTGACGGTGGCTTGGGTGGCCTATTTCACGACCAATCCGCAGTCGGTAAAAAATCTGGATTTGGCGTTTGTGGCGCAAATTGCTGATTATGTGGGTGTAACGGAACCCGATATGGGCCGTGCGGCCAAACTGGCCTTTGGAATTGCGGCCGTGCCAACGGTGTTCAATATCGGTCTGGCGCGGATAATTTTCTCGCGCAAGCGCCTGCGCCGCCCGATGGTTTATGTTGAACAATAAAAGATGAAACGGATATGAAACAGTTTGATTTTAAACGATTTGCAATGGTGCTGTGGCGCGAGTTGTCGGGCGCGTGGAAAATACTTGCAGCATACGCCGTAATCTGCCTTTTGCTGCTGATTTACAGCAATACAAGCAGTCGAATATTCAGCCCGACTATGCGCGAAAACACGTTCTGCACTGCAACTGTTGCGGGTGCCATTGTGCTGGCGTCGCGCCTGCTGTCGAACATTTGGACCCGCCGCCGCTGCATTTCAACCTTGTCGCTTCCTGCCGCTGCCGCCGAGACGTTTGCGGCCCGCTATCTGCTCTGGTTGGTCATTCCCGTGTGGTTTGCGGTGAGTATGCTGATGGTCAACGAATGGCTCGATTTAATCAGTCTGAAAGAGTTATACAACTATCGCCCGATTGCCGATTTCTGGCGCGCCTGGGGACCGACCTGCCTGTTTGTGGTGGTCTGCACGCACGCTGCAATGCTGGGCGGCGCCTTCTTCAACCGATTGTCGCTGGTGAAAACCGCCGCCATATTCATTGTGCTGTTTGTCGCCGTGGTGTCGGTTATGACAAAATATCCACACCAAGTCGTTCTTATGCCCGTGCTTTGGACGGCGACAGTGATAATGGTGGTTGGCGGTACGGCGCTGGCTTTCAGGCGCTTCAGCCGACGGACGGTGAATCAGTGCAGAAAGTAATTAGGAATTATGAGTTAGGAATTAGATATTAGAAGTTGGAAAATCAATCCTACATAATCAATCCTAAATCCTAAATCCTACATAAATAATTGAAATTATGGAATTTAAAGAAAGTAAACCAATATACATGCAGATTGTGGACCGTATCTGCAACGAGATTCTGGCTGGCACCTACGACGAAGGCGGGCGCATTCCGTCGGTGCGCGAGTATGCGGCCATTGTCGAAGTGAACGCCAACACGGTGGTGCGCTCGTTCGATTTCCTACAGTCGGCCGACATAATCTTCAACCGCCGCGGAATCGGCTATTTCGTGTCCGACGGCGCCAAACAGCAGATTATGGCCATGCGCCGCAATGTGTTTATGAACGAGCAACTGCCCGATTTCTTCAACGAGATTGACGTGCTCGGAATCAGTATCGACGAGGTGGCGGAGTTGTACCGAAAACGGGCTAATTAGTTATAAGTTAAAAAGTTGAAAGTTGAAGGGTAAAAGGACTAACACCCAACACCCAAAAAATCAGGCATAAGGCAAAAGATGTAAGCGGCAGACTGCTGCCCAAACAACTAACACCAACAACAATAACCATAAAGGTCGGCAAGCGACCGACCACCGAAGCCAATTACGTCGAATGTCAAGTGTCTGAAAATGAATCAACATAATGTTTATAGTCACAACAAAAACAATGTTTGATTAACGAAAGGCTGCTGCTGCTCAGCGGTGGCGGCCTTTTAAATGTGAAATTAGAAATGATGAATCAATTCAATTAACGATTAACAATGGTGAATCGGTGAATTGTTTAAAGTTTAACGGGTTTAAAGCGTTACCAACACCCAACACCTAACACCAAAACACTAAACAACATTAAACACTAAACACTAATATGAAACAGTTACTTACAATCGCAATGTCGGCCATGATGCTGACAGCGTGCAATTTCCGACAGAGCCAAATCCCCGCCGACTGGGTGGGCAGTTGGTTCAGCGCCGATGGCGGCTGGCAGTGCAGCCTTTACGAGCAGGTTGCGCTCTACAACAACAATGTGTGGCACTATCAGTCGGTTGCCGAAACCGATTCGTCGCTCAGCGTCACAATCGCCAACGGCGGGCAGACGGTCAGTCTCAAACTTGTTGGCGGACAGGCGACATACACCATTCAGCCTACTGAAGGGGCTGCCAATCAAAAAAATGTCGGCCGAAAAGGCAGTATGGGACATTTGCTTTCCAAATATTATGTCGATGGAAAGTTGATGGGTCATGTATTTAAAAATCAAGTTCTTGCAGCGGCTGAAATATGCCCTAAATTTGATTCTGTGGATGGAATAGCACCGCCGCGGCGCGTTGTGGCGCCCAATCCCGTGCCCGACGGCAACATTGGCTCGGCTGTCGTGCGGCTCTACCTGCGCAACAATCTGCGCGGCCCTGAATCAATCACCGACTTTCCCAAATACCTGACCGACGGCTATCACATATTGTACAGCAACCGTCTGGAAGAAGGTGATAGGAAAATGCAACTTGTTGAGAGCGACCAATTTGGCAGGATGTTCGAAGCCGTAATCCCTGTCGATGGAATGGCCAATTTTGGGTTCTCGCCTTCTGAAGATGTAGGTATGATCATATTAAGAAGTTATTTGGCGGCGCAGGGCGATACGGTGATGGTGGTTGTCAACTGGCAAGATAGATACTACAATATCGGCTCGTATAGTAATAGTTTATCAGGCTTTTACTTATATAACTTTAGTAGTGAGCCATTTGGTTGGATGACGGCGTCAATAACGAATTATTTTGGCGACGATGCCGATGAAGAACAAGTCATATCGCAGGCGTCGCAGGCGTTGCGCGTCATTAATGATAAATACAACACCGCAATGCGCGCCGCCCCCGCCTACAGCCGATACTACGCCAACGCCCGCAACAATTGGCGTCACAATTTGGAAAATCAAATGTTCGGATATATCGATAAAAAGCAGTGCGAAGGAAAGCAGGTGTCGGCGCGGCTTATGAAGTTTATGGCCGACAGTTTTCCCACAGCCGACTCGTGCGTTCTGCAATCGGTAGTTGCGTTTGGTAATGCTAAAGCCTTTATTCCGAAGCTGTTTTTAACGCTGACTGACAGTAAAATAGATATGGGTATTCTCTACATTGACGAGAATGAAGCGCGGCGTCGGGGCTACAGTCAACTGGCTATCGATTTGTTTCAGACAAGCATTATCGCCAAATGGCTGAACGACAATGCAATAAGGTTTGAGAAGTTTGAAGTTTATAACAAAAAAATCGAAGATTTCATTGCTGGAATTAAAACACCTGACTATCGCAACTATCTGGAAGACAAATACAAATGGTTCTGCAGTTGCCGTGGCTACATTGCAAGTGTCTTCAACGGCCAAAAACTCACCGACAGCGAGTTTGATGCCTTTGCCCAACTCACCAACGAGCAGAACGCCATTAACTTGCGCGAGTTGCAAGACAATCTGTCGTACTACGATTATGCCCTGCCGCGTGTCGAGATTACAGTGTCGAGCCGCAAGCCTGGCACCTACTATCTCTACGACAGCGAGTACCCCAATGTGGCAATCGACTCGCTCTATTCGAGCCGCGGTTTCTATGTGTTTCACAACAAGTTGCAGGTTGGCCACAACTACACTCTCAAATGCGGCGGCAAGGAAAAAGGCGATTTTACCGTCATAGACGAATTGACCAACCGCAAATTCGGATTTTCCGACTGATGTTTAACTGTTAAAATGATAATAATATGAAAATCAATGTTATAAAGATTGCGATGGTTGCCTTTGCGCTTGCTTCGCTGGTATCGTGCAAAAACGAAGGAAACAATCTGAAAGAGTGCAGTTTCGAAGTTCAACCCGACGGAAGTGTCAAATACGCCATTGAAGGCAGTATAAAACGCAGGGCTGGAACAAATTTCAACGGCAAAGTTTATCTGGTGCCAATCAGCAACGGGCGGCAACTGGTCGATTCGGCCGAAGTGTGGCCCATTTCGAGCACCTTCAGAATGGAAGGCACCGTGCCGCGGCAGGGCGTCTACTGCGTTATCAGCGACACTGCGCTTTGGGTTGTAAGCAGAATTTTTACTGTGAAACTGTTCAACGGCTCGCTCATTGAAAATACTGCGCGGGATAATGCAACGACAATTGCCACAGGCGAGATTGAAGGCGCCCCCGACGGTGTGGTCTATATCTATCAGTCGTCGGACACTCTGCGGCTTCTTGGTTCTGTTCGGGCGGTCAACAACGGTTTCTTCACCATTGGCATGAATAGTTTTATATTCTCTGGCGCGGACTATTACTCGCTACGCTACAAATCAGAGGGCCGCCTGATTTTCGCCGCCGACAGCGTCTTCCTTTCCGACAGCACCAATGTGAGAATTTACGGGAAGTGGGATGGTGGCAAATAGCGCTTGAGCCGCTTAAGAGGAATTGATATTGTTTGGTTATGACAAGGCCGTTGCCGCTCAGTGTGGCGACGGCCTTTAGTTTTTTGATTTAGGCAGAGGTTGAAAATTCTTATTCTCAGTTTTCCTGCTTCCCAATACCGATAGCTTTCGGGACTAATTCTTAAATCTTAATTTCTAAATCCTAAATCCTAAATAAAAAATAGGTACTTATACTACCATATAATCCGCTATAAAAAGTACATTTGCGGCAATTTAGAAACATCTAAAAACTTTATATATGGATATTTTTGAAAGAATAGAGGAATCGACGGGCGGCCCGATTGGCCAATACCGCGAGAAAGTGGAAGGCTACTACTCGTTCCCGAAACTCGAGGGCGAGATTGGCCCGCACATGAAATTCCAGGGCAAAGACGTTTTGTGCTGGAGTCTGAACAACTATCTGGGACTTGCCAACCACCCCGAAATCCGCAAGGTTGACGGCGAGGCTGCCGTCCGCTGGGGCCTGGCTTACCCAATGGGCAGCCGTATGCTCACCGGCAACTCTGAGCTGCACGAGAAACTCGAGCACATGCTTGCCAAATTCGAGAAGAAAGAGGCTGCATTTCTGTTCAACTTTGGTTATCAAGGAATTGTGTCGGCCATCGACTCTCTGTTGAGCCGTCACGATGTGATTGTGTTCGACGCCGAGTGCCACGCCTGCCTGATGGACGGCAAGCGTCTGCACCAGGGCAAGGCCTTCTCTTACAAACACAACGACATTGTGAGCTGCGAGCAGAAATTGAAGGTTGCCTGCAAAGTGGCTGAGGAACAGGGCGGTGGCGTTCTGCTCATCACCGAGGGCGTTTACGGAATGACCGGCGCTCTTGGCATTCTCGACCAGATTGCCGCTCTCAAAAAGAAATACAAATTCCGCATTATGATTGACGACGCCCACGGCTTCGGCGTGATGGGTCCTCACGGACGCGGCACATCAGAGCACTTTGGCGTGATGGACGACATCGACATCTACATCGGCGCTTACGCGAAATCAATGGCAATCATCGGCGGATTCATCGCAACAAAAAAATCGGTTATCGACTACCTGCGCTACAATATGCGCTCGCAGATTTATGCAAAGGCTCTGCCAATGCCGATTGTTGAGGGCTGCATCAAGCGTCTCGAGATTATCGACAGCCCCGAGGGCGACGAGCTGCGCCAGAAGCTGTGGACCATCACCCGCCGCTTGCAGGACGGTTTCCGCAATCTTGGCTTCGACATTGGCCCGGCCGAGGCGTGCGTTTCGCCGGTTCACATTCAGGGCGGCCCCGAGCAGGCAACCGCAATGGCCTACGACCTGCGCGAGAACTACAAGATTTTCTGCTCGATTGTGGTTTACCCCGTCATCCCGCCGGGAATGGTTATCTTCCGCATCATCTCGACTGCCGCTCACTCAATTGAGGACGTCGATTACACGCTGAACGCATTCAAGGAAATCAAAGAGAAACTCGACAAAGGATACTACGACAACGTGGGCATCCAGGCCAAAGCCGATTTAATGGACTAAGCTGATTGTCAGTGATTTTATAAAGCCGTGCTCGTTTGGGTGCGGCTTTTTTTATCCTCCGCAGTTTTGGCAGATGTTGAGACCTTTTGGGGTGCACCAAACCTGTTGTCGCTGATGGTTGGCCTCGGGGCTGCGCCAGATGGCAATAGCGTTGGCTTGGTTGATGTTGCCGAGTGGATGCCGGCAGTTTTTGTCGTAACAGCAAAGCGGAACATCGCCGTTGGCGGCCACAACCATCGTGCTGCGCAGGCGGAAGCAGTTGGCGCTGAATTTCCTTTTTGTGCTGAATGAGCCGTCGGCATTCAGGCGGTAGCGGCTGAATTTCGGGTTCTCGGGCAGCATTTCGGCAGCATGTGCGGGGTTTTCAATCTGCGCCGTTTTCAACACCACACGGTCGGCGCCCCACTGGCGGGCAAGTTGCTTTATCTGACTGATTTGATGTTCGTTGTGGCGGAAAACGATGAACTGCACTTCAATCAGTGGATTGTGGCAGTTCTGCGCTTTGCGTGCCGCAACCATATTACCGATGCCGTCGATGGCCGCTTGTAGTGAGCCGCCCACGCGGTATTGCTCATACACTTCCTGCGTGGTGCCATCAACAGAGACAATGAGCCTGTCCAAACCGCTGGCCACAAGATTGCGGCACAACTCTGGTGTGAGCGTTTGTCCGTTGGTTGATATGGTGGTGAAGATTCGGCGGCGACGAGCTTCGGCAATCATTTGGCAAAGGTCGGGATTGAGTGTCGGTTCGCCCTGAAGGAAAAATTGGCAGCTGACAAGCCATGGCGCAAGCGGCTGCAGAGCATTGCCAAAGGTGGCAAGGTCCATCAGTTGACCAGGGCGTTGCAATCGGCCGCCGCCCAATGTGCATTCGGGACAGTGAAGGTTGCAAACCGATGCCGGCTCAACCGATAGCGATTCGGGCTTAGTTCTTACACGCCGCATCCGCGCAAGCGAGCAAAAACGCAACCGCACAGAATTTGCAATGCGGCGCAGGGAGAAAGCCCGTATAAGCCTTGCGGCCAACCGTATTTTCGGCGCAACTGACATCGCTATAATTATTACGCATTGCAACGGCTAAAATAGCGAATTTTGTTGGCGCTTAATGGTAAATTGTTTTTGCTGTCGCAGAATTGCGTTTTTTGTGTCAATGTATTAAATTAGCAATTGGTTTTTATAATACTTCTATTTTTATTGAGATGAAAGTTGCATTATGTTTTTTAATGGCAGGATTACTTTTAACATCAAATTCTTAAATATTAAAGTGTATTGATTTTTAACCTTGTGAGAGTTGAGTTGGTAATTGTTTTGAAAAAAATGATTTAGATATGAGAAAGAAAAATATAAAATATAGTGTATTACACAGTTTTACAATAATTTGTGCGGTAACAATCTTCATGGTGCAGGTGCCGGAGTTAGCACTTGCGCAAACTGATAGCGAGGAATTTGTTGACACCGATCAACCTAAAATCGACAGCCTTCTGAATCAGACAACCCTAAATTTGCCAGATAGTCTTAAGGCAAAATATTATTGTCAGATAGCGGAAATCTCAAATAATCCCGAAATTATAAAAAAATATGCGGACCTCTCTCTTGGTTTGTGTAAAGACACAGATTACAATCTTATAGCCCGTAATAATGATAGGTTGGGTTATGCCTATCATTTGACTGGAGAAAATGAGGAGTCTATTTCTGCTTATCAAAAAAGCATTGATTATTCAAAAAAAAATAACGACTTGTGTGTGCTGGCAGAAGCATATACAGGAATATCAAGTATTTATGATGATTTGAACAACCTTGACAGCGCTGTCAGCTATGTAAACAGTGCGCTGGTAATATTCACACGGCTGAAAGACACAGCATCCATTGCTTCCTGTTATAATAATTTGGGCAGATTTCATGGAAACAGAGGTTTGATTAAGAATGCTGTTTTTTATTTCAGCGAAGGCTTAAAAATGGATTCTCTTTCTGGTAATAGGCTTGGTTATGCACGGAATTTATGCAATCTTGCGCAAATGATGATGTGTGATTCAGCCCCTGATTTTTTAACTGCAAAAAACAATGTTGTAAAGGCGGTGCCGATTTTCGATTCGATAGGCGGTCACAACAGATATATTGCATATAATCTATTGGCTACAATTTATATCCGACTTGCCCAAAAAACCGGTGAAAAAAAGTATGCCGACAGCTGTCTTATTTACAATAAAAAGTCTGAACCATTGTATAAAATTTCTGGCAGAGCACCGGATTACTACGACTATATTTACACTTATGTTGAATATCTGGTGTTTTATAAGAACTACAACAAAGCTATTGAGACAATGCGTGGGTTGGAAAGCACTTTTAATGATGAGACAACACCAGTGGATTATAGAAATTACCATAATAATTTAAGAGAGATTTATTTTATTATGGGTGACTACAAAAATGCCTATGAGCATTTAAAGAAAGCCGATGAATATGATAAAGTCAGCCTGAACGACAGCACAATGGAAGTGCTTTCCGATGCAAAAGCGCAGCAGGCTGTTATGATAGAAAAACTGGAACACGAAAAAACAGAGGCCGTCCTTACCGCCGAAAAAAGCCGAATGAGGGTGATAATCACTTCACTTTGGGTTGGATTGGCATTAGTGCTGATAGTCATAGGGTTGGTCGTCAGGGTTTTGGTAATCAAGAAGCGGGCAAATGCCGAACTATTGGAGAAGAACGCCATTCTGATTGAACAAAAAGAGGAGATTCAAGCCCAGCGCGATGAGATTGCGGTTCAGCGTGACCATATTGAAGAACAGCGCGACACCATCAAAGCGCAAAGCGACGAGATTCAGGCCAGCATAAACTACGCCCGCCGAATCCAGCGCTCGCTGCTTACGCCTGCGTCAACAATCGACAGTATCTTCCCCGACCATTTCCTGCTCTACAAGCCGCGCAACATTGTCAGCGGCGATTACTACTGGATAGGCCAGTTTGGCGACAACAAGGTCTGCATTGTGGCCGACTGCACGGGCCACGGTGTGCCGGGCGGATTTATGAGTGTGTTGGGAATGACAAACTTGAATTATATTGTAGGTCAGACGGTTAGCCCCGAAGAGATTCTTAACCGCCTGCGCGATGCCATAATCATGAATCTGCGTCAGCGCGAGGATGACCCCACCGCCCTGCAGGACGATGATGAGCCCGATTCGGTTATTGCCCGCAGCACCGACGGCATGGATGCGGCGGTTTATGTGGTGAACGAGCGGCAGATGACGCTCACCTTTGCGGGAGCCAACAATCCGCTTGTGCTCATTCGCGGCAGCGAGATTCAACTGCTCAAAGCCGACCGAATGCCTGTTGGCATTTACGCGCGCCTTACCCCGTTTGCCTGCACCACCGTTGAATTGCGGAAAGGCGACTGCATTTACACCTATTCCGACGGCTACCAGGACCAGTTCGGCGAAGGAACCGACAAGAAATTCATGGGCAGCCGTCTGCGAAACCTTCTGCTTGAAATACACAATCGCCCGATGGCTGAGCAGAAAGAGATTCTGAACCGCGAGTACGAGCAGTGGCGCGGCCCCGCCAGCAACCAAACCGACGATGTGGTGATTATGGGTGTGAGAATATAGATTGAAGGACTGATTAATTGATTGCTGGAAATATTATAAATTGCTGCGACTATGAAATCCGGCATCAGCTGCGAATAATTCACTCTTTGGCTTTTTCAAATCATTTTTTATAAATTTGTTTGTCATTTGAAATTGTGTATGAGCAATTTTAGCGCAAACAGAATTGTAAGTCGCACTCCGTCGTTAAGGCTGTTTTTTGCTTTTCTAACGACGTCGGTTTTGCTTTTGTTGCAGCAAAAGGCTTATTGTCAAGACAATGGGCTGGACACCTTAAAGTTTGCCGAGCCGGAGCATTTCGATTTCAGCAAGCCCATCGTCATTATTAAACACGAGCCCGACATTGAGAAGGCAAAGAAATACTGCAAGATGGCTGCCGCTTCCGACAACATCGACACCATAATGAAATACGCTGTGCTCTCGTTGGAATACTGCGGGCCAACCGATTCCGCCCTGCTCTCTTCCGATTACTACGAACTCGGTTATGCCTATTATATAAAGGACGATGCGCGCGATGCGTTGGAATACACTTTTAAGGCGATTCATGTGTATGGCGACTCGGTTAAAAACGAATTTGTGGCGCAGGCTTGTCTTGGGGGGGCTTTGTTACGAGGATTTGAACATCCCCGACAGCATCTTCTATTATTTCAACCGCGCGCTCAACATTTACATCACTTTGCAGGACACGGCTGGTGTTTGCCAGACATACAAAGACATTGGCGATGTGTACACCAACATGAAAATGTTCTCGAATGCCGAAGAAGCCTACAGTAAGGCTTTGTTATATTCGTCTCTCTCGAACGACACTCTGGATATGGCCACATACTATCGGTGCATTGGCCAGCTGCTATCGAAAAAATCGGACACTTTGGTCAACAACGCTATCGAAAATCTGAAAAAATCAATCTCTTTGTTTGAGTCGAAAGAGACTGACAATGAGAATTATATAACCATAAAGCATTGGACGTACACCGACCTTGCACGCACCTATATCAAAGTGGCGAACCAGACAGGAAACCGGGCTTACGCCGACAGCTGCTTTTGTATATCAGCAAGGTTGGCGATTACAATCTGAAAGTTGGCGACCCCTTCAGTTACCTTCTCGACCGCTACACATATACTGATTATCTTGTGTTTTTCCACAGGTACGATGAAGCTTTGGCCAACTTGCTGAAACTGCGGAGGTATTTCGACGATGACACCCCCGTCGCCGACCGGAAAACCTATCACAGGCGGCTTTACGAGGTCTATCTGCTTCTTGAAGATTACAAAAACGCTCTGGCCAACTACGAGAAATACGATGAATACAAGTCGGAGCAGGTGAATGAGAACACTCTTAACTCGATAAAGAACGCCGAGGTGGAGCGCACGCGGATGATTGAGGCGCTGAAACGCGAGAACGAGGAGAAGCTTCACACCGCCGAACGCCGCCGGATGCGCATTGTCAACATCGCCCTCATTGGTGGCTTGGGATTGTTCCTGCTGCTGATATTCTACATTGCCAGAATGCTGCGTATCAAGCATAAAGCCCACGCCGTGGTTTCGGAGAAAAATGCCCTTCTTGCGGAGCAAAACAAACTTTTGGCCGACCAGGCTGAAGAAATCCACGCACAAAATGATGAGATTCAGGCACAAAACGACGAGATAAGGGAGCAAAACGAGGAAATCCAGGCGCAGAACGATTTGTTAGTTGAGCAAAAGGCAGAGATATTGGCGCAAGCCCGGACCATCAAAGAGCAGAGCGAGGAGATTCACGACAGCATCAACTATGCCCGCCGCATACAGCGATCGCTGCTCACACCGTCGAAAACCATAGCGCGCATCTTCCCCGATTATTTTGTGCTCTACAAACCGCGGAATGTGGTCAGCGGCGACTATTACTGGGTGGGCCAGTTTGGCGACAACAAAGTGAGCATTGTGGCCGACTGCACAGGCCATGGCGTGCCAGGCGGATTCCTGAGCGTGTTGGGGATGGCCAATCTGAATTACATTGTTGGTCAGGAAGTTACCCCCGACATGATTCTGAACCACTTGCGCGAGGCCATCATCACAAATCTGCGCCAGCGTTCCGATGTCCACACCGCTCTTCACGATGCCGAGCACCCATCAGCACAAGGGGACTTGAACGACCGCAGCCGCGATGGTATGGACGTGGCGGTTTATATTGTCAACGAGAAGTTGATGAAACTCTCATACGCAGGTGCCAACAATCCGCTTGTGCTCATCCGCGACAGCGAAGTCCAGGTGCTTAAACCCGACCGAATGCCCGTTGGCATCCATGAGTGCCTCGACCCGTTCCAATGCACCACCATCGATATTCGGCAAGGCGACTGCCTCTACACCTTCTCCGATGGTTTCCAGGACCAGTTCGGAGTTGAAACCGGCAAGAAATTTATGAGCAAGCGCCTCCGCGAATTGCTGCTCGAAATCCACCAACAGCCAATGGCCGAACAGAAAAAGATTCTTAACGTTGTTTACGAGGAATGGCGCGGCCCTGCCAGCAACCAAACCGACGACGTGGTTATTATGGGTGTGAGAATTTAGGCGAACGTAATTGTATCATTCTCTGTTTTCCTCAAAATCCTTTTCGGCATCATCTTTTTTCCGAGTGACTGTCAGTGCGCTGTGGATTGTCTCGGCGCCGTATTTGCGGTTGATGTCGTCGAGTGCCTGCATCAGTTTTCGGCTTTTGCCGATGTCGTTGTTGCTGAAAAGGTCGAGTTGTACGGCGGCGGAGTGAGTAATGTCGGTCAGAACCACCCCCAATTTCTTATACATGAAGCCAGGCATGTAAATGCTGTCGAGCAATTGCATGGCAACGTTTGTTATTACGCGGGTGTCCTGCGATGGTACCGGCATTTTGAGCGAATTGTCGGCCGCCCTTTGCTTGAGGTCGGGCCGATGGCGGTTGGTGCGGATAAAAACCATCACGGTTTGGCACATGCTGTTTTGCTCGCGCAGTTTGCGGGCCAGTTTTGACACAAACTCCGAAATCAGTTCACGCAGTTTCTGAATGTCGTCGGTCATGTAGGCGAAGGTTTGCGAGTGCGACATGCTTTTCTGCATCGAATCGCGGTCGATGCTGATGACGCTTTGGCCATGCAGCTCCTGCCAAGTGTGCAGGCCTGCGGTTTTCATAGTGTGGCTGACGTATTGCTCCGACAATTGAGCAAAATCGAGAGCTGTTGCAACGCTGTTCGCTGTAAGGAATTTTGAGAATTTCCGACCGATGCCCCACACTTCGCCAATGGGTAGTCCGGCAAGCGCCTTCTGACGGTTGGCCTCCGAAAGCACACAGATGCCGCCATATCCGGCATAGTGTTTCGCATACCATGTGGCCACCTTTGCCAATGTGTAGGTTTGCGAGCATCCGCAGCTGACAGGAATGTCTGTCTCTTTGGCAATCAGGTCTTTAACCATCTTTACGTAGCGGCGCACCTCAGCCTCATCGTCAACAGGAATTTCGCCAAAAAACTCATCGATGCTGTACTGCACAAAATCTTGGATAATATCTTGTTCCACAACAGATTGCATGATTCGCTTCGATGTGCTTCTATACTTTTCGTGATTGACGTCGAACATGACAACTCCATTATCGTGAATGAGTTTTCGCACCTGAAAAACAGGATTGCCACGTTTCAGCCCCAACCGCTTGGCTTCTGGCGTGAGCGCCAAAATCACACCGCCGCCAGCCTCGTTATTGTTGGCCACAACAACGGGCTTTCCGTATAATTCGGGATGAAATGCCACCTCGCAGCTGGCAAAAAACGTATTGCAATCGATGTGTATAATCATAGTAGCAAAGATAAGAGACAGGCACCATAAGGCAATGAAAATCGAATTTAAATCGCGCATTCGCAATCTTTCCCCTATGCGCGCCGCATACGATAGATTCTTGTTTAAAATATTGTTTACAAATAAGGTATTGCCTACTTTTGTAAGCAGTCAAAAATTATATATTTGTGCGTTGGCGTGGTGGATTTTATTTAACCGCAATTCGCTGATAGTCAAAACGATATTTAGTAAAAGAAAATTTTGATGGCAACAAAAATTAAAAATGCACTCATATCGGTTTTTTACAAAGACCAGTTGGAACCGATTGTGAAGGAACTCGACAAACTGGGCGTTAATCTCATCTCGACAGGCGGAACCTACGATTTCATCAAAAAACTTGGCGTGAATGTGCAGACCGTTGAGTCGCTCACCACTTACCCGTCGATTCTGGGCGGACGCGTGAAGACGCTGCACCCGAAGATTTTCGGCGGCATTCTGGGCCGTCGCGACAATGCGCAGGACAACGAGCAGATGAAGCAGTACGAGATTGACAACATCGACCTGGTGATTGTGGACCTTTACCCGTTTGAGCAGACCGTGGCAAGCGGCGCGCCTGAAGCCGACATCATCGAGAAGATTGACATTGGCGGCATATCGCTCATCCGCGCGGCTGCAAAGAATTTCAAAGACGTGGTTATCGTTAGTTCGCGCGAGCAATATGGCGAACTGCTCGAAATCTTGCAGAAACAGGGCGCCGAGACAACGCTTGAGCAGCGCCGCGAGTTCGCACGTAAGGCTTTCGACACATCGTCGCACTACGACTCGGCCATCTTCAACTACTTCAATAAAGACAACGAAGAGTCGGAAAAAATCAGCCTGACTGGCGGCAAGGTGCTTCGCTACGGCGAGAACCCGCACCAAAAAGCCGTCTTCTATCCGTTTAAGAACACCAATCTCGAGCACACGCTGGCAGGCTCACCTTGCCTGCAGGGCAAAGAGATTTCATACAACAATATGCTCGACGCCGACGCCGCCTGGAAGGCCGCAAGCGACGCCTACAACGCTGTTGACAATATCAAGAACAAAGTTGGCGTGGCGGTTGTTAAGCACCTGAACCCCTGCGGTTTGGCCGTGGCCGACAGCCCGATGAAGGCTCTGGAACTGGCTTGGGCGGGCGACCCTGTGAGCGCCTACGGCGGCATTGTCTGCTTCACCTGCGAGGTTGACAAACAGATTGCCGAATGGTTCACTGGCAAGTTCATCGAGATAATCATCGCACCCGCGTACACCGACGAGGCGAAAGAGGTTCTGGCAAAGAAGAAGAACCTGCGCGTGCTGGTAACGCCTGTCAAACCGACAATCACTGGCGAGAAAATGTACCGCTCGGTGAACGGCGGCCTGCTGGTTCAGGACGAGGACGAGGGAATGGACAAAGAGTACCGCCCTGTTACCGACTGCAAGTTCACCGACAAGCAGATTGACCTTGCAAAATTCGGCACACAGGCCTGCAAATACTTGAAGAGCAACTCAATGGCGCTTGTGTCGCAAGCCGCCGACGGTTCGTACTGGCTGACGGGCGCGGGAATGGGACAACCCAACCGCATCGACAGTCTGCAACGCCTGACAGTGCCGCGCTTCAACCTGAAACAAGGCTGCTCAATTGGCGAGAGCGTGCTTATCTCTGACGCGTTCTTCCCGTTCAGCGACAGCGTTGAGGCCAGCAACGAGTTCGGTATCAAGTACATTGTAACACCTGGCGGCAGCATCCACGACCCCGAGGTCATCGAGGCCTGCAACAAATACGGCATCGCAATGGTGTTCACAGGAATCAGACATTTTAAACACTAGAAAATAGATAGAACAATGGGATTGTTTTCGTTTTTAACACAAGAACTTGCAATCGACCTTGGCACAGCCAATTCCATAATCATCCATAACGACAAGATTGTGGTTGACGAGCCGTCGATTGTGGCCGTTGACAACAACACACAAAAGGTGATTGCCATTGGCGAAAAGGCACGAATGATGCACGGCAAGACGCACGAGAACATCAAGACCATCCGCCCGCTGCGCGATGGTGTGATTGCCGACTTCGACGCTGCCGAGAAGATGATTCGCGGCCTTATCAGAATGGTGAACGAGAAGAAGACTCAACTTTTCTCGCCTGCTCTGAAAATCGTCATCTGCGTGCCGTCGGGCTCAACCGAGGTTGAGTTGCGTGCCGTGCGCGACTCGTCGGAACACGCTGGTGGCCGCGAGGTGCTGATGATTTACGAGCCGATGGCCGCCGCGCTTGGTATGGGCGTTGATGTTGAGGCGCCCGAGGGCCATATGGTTGTCGATATAGGCGGTGGTACCACCGAGATTGCAGTCATATCGCTGGGCGGCATTGTGTCGAACGAGTCAATCCGCATTGCAGGCGATGAGTTCACGGAAGACATCCGCGAGTATATGCGCCATCAGCACAATATTAAGATTGGTGAGCGCACGGCCGAGGACATCAAAATCAAGGTTGGCTCGGCGCTGCCCGACTTGGACGAGCCGCCCGCAGACTACCTGGTTCGCGGACCGCACCAAATGACGGCCCTGCCGATTGAGATTCCAATCTCGTATCAGGAAATCGCTCACTGCCTTGACCGCTCTATCAGCAAGATTGAGACGGCCATTCTGGCAACACTCGAGCACACGCCGCCCGAGTTGTACGCCGACATCTACCGCAAGGGCATCTTCCTTGCTGGCGGCGGCGCACTGCTGCGCGGATTGGACAAGCGTCTGACCGAGAAGACGAAGATTCCGTTCCACGTTGCCGAAGACCCGCTGCACTGCGTGGCACGCGGTACAGGCATCGCGCTGAAAAACTCGCACCGATTCAAATTCTTGATTAAATAATTAGCGATTGTGCCTGTCGGTTTCTGATGGGCACAATCTTTTTGAAGGATTGAAGGATTGAATAACTGAAGGGTTGAATAGGGTATGATTTAGAAATTTAGTGCACGCCGTAGAGACGTGGCGCGCCGCGTCTCTACAAACGATTCACCAATTAAACCTTTCACCGATTCACCGATTAAACAGATAAATGAAAAACCTGATTCTGTTCATATTGCGAAACCATTACGTGCTGCTCTTCATACTGCTTGAGAGCGTGTCGTTTGTGTTGGTTGTGCGCTACAACAGTTACCAACACACGAGTTTCATCAACTCGTCGGCGGCGGTGGCGGGGCGCGTGAACACGGTCTTCTCATCGGTGAACAACTACTTGAGCCTGAACCAACGCAATCAGGAACTGAACAACGAACTGGCGCGGCTGCGCACAATGATGCCCGAAAGTTCGAAAATCGACACGCTGGCCGCGCAGACTGCTTTCGACTCGGTTTACACGCAGCAGTATGAGTATCTGCCGTGCCGCGTCATCAGCAACTCGGTGAAGAGCGCCAACAACTTTCTGACGCTCGACATCGGCAGCAAGCACGGCGTTGAGCCTGGAATGGCTGTGGTGTCGGCAATGGGCGCGGTGGGTGTTGTCAAGGCTGTGTCGCCCAATTTCTCGTCGGTCATCAGCCTGCTGAACCAAAACCTGAAAATCAGCGCAATGCTCGAAAAGAGCGGCTACTTCGGCTCGCTGGGCTGGGAAGGCGGCGACTACCGCATTGCCAACCTTGAGGACCTGCCTGGGCACATCACGGTGCGCAAGGGCGATGTGGTGATAACAAGCGGATACTCAACCATTTTCCCGAAAGGGGTGATGATTGGAAACGTTGAATCGGTGACGGCGCACGGCGTGAACGGCTTTATGTCGGCAAGCGTGCGGCTATCGGTTGATTTCAAGCGGCTGTCGAACGTGCAGGTGGTGCGCAATCTGCTGAAAAAGGAACAGTTGGAACTACAGGAAATGTCGGAAAATGAATAACGTGCTGATACGAAATATTATCCGTTTTGTGGTGCTGGTGCTGCTTCAGGTGGGCGTGCTGAATCAGGTTCAACTGGGCGGCTTCATCAACCCCTATCTCTACATTCTGTTTGTGATTATGCTGCCGTTCGGCACGCCTGGCTGGCTGACGCTCGTGCTGTCGTTCGCGCTGGGTTTGAGCGTTGATATGTTCTGCAACTCGCCTGGCATTCACACGTCGGCAACGGTGTTTGCGGGCTTTCTGCGCCCCTATATGCTCGACTCGCTGATGCCGCGCGAGACTGTTGAGCCGACCGACACACCCAACATCCGCATTTTTGGCGCGGGCTGGTTTGTGAAATACAGCCTGACGGTGGTGCTCGTCCATCACGTTTTTCTGTTTGTGGTTGAGGCGTTCAAATTCAGCAGTCTGCACCTGATTCTGTGGCGCGCTCTGTTGAGCATCGTCTTCACAATGCTGCTTATCATTTTGAGTCAATTTCTGTTCACACGTAGCAACAAATGAACCCGTTCCGTCAGCGATGTTTCGTGGTAGGTGGTTTGTTTGCTTTAATCATTCTCATCTACATAGGCCGATTGTTCTTTCTTCAGGTTGTTGACCAATCGTATAAGATGTCGGCTTCGAACAACGTGCTGCGCTATGTGACGCAATATCCCGCCCGCGGCCTGATGTACGACCGCAACGGCGTGCTTCTGGTGCACAATCAGGCGGCCTACGACCTTATGGTGACGCCCAACCAACTGCACGAGTTCGACACAGCGCTGTTCTGCCAACTTCTGGGCATCGACAAAGAGCAGGTTGACAAGCGTCTGCGCAAAGCGAAACGCTACTCTTACTATAAATCGTCGGTTTTTCTTGAGCAGATTTCGGCCGAGCAGTACGGCGCTTTTCAAGAGAATCTGTATCAATTCAAGGGCTTTTACGCTCAAACGCGAAGCCTGCGCATCTATCCGCACAACATTGCCGCGCACACCTTCGGCTATGTGGGCGAGGTTGACGACAAGACGGCGCAGAACGACAGTTACTACAAGTCGGGCGACTACATCGGCATCAGCGGTGTGGAAAGAATGTATGAGGAACAACTGCGCGGCAAGAAGGGTGTCGAGATTTTTATGGTGGACGTGCACAACCGCATCAAGGGACAATACAAAAACGGCATCTACGACACTCTGGCTGTGAACGGCCACGACATAACACTCACGCTCGACGCCCGTCTGCAAGAGTACGGCGAGCGCCTGATGCAGAACAAGATTGGCTCGGTTGTGGCCATTGAACCCGCCACGGGCGAGATTCTGGCCATTGTTTCGGCCCCGACCTACGACCCTGGGCTGCTTGTGGGACGCGAGCGCTCGGCCAACTACAAGCAACTGCGCGCCGACTCGCTGAACCCGCTCTTCTGCCGTCCGCTGCAGGCGCGCTATCCGCCTGGCTCGACATTCAAGACGGTGAACGCGCTCATCGGCCTTCAAGAGGGAATCATCAATGGATTGTATACCTACTACCCGTGCCACTACGGCTACACGGTGGGGCGGTTCCATATGGGCTGCCACGGGCACGAGAGTCCGCTCAACGTGGTTTCGGCCCTGCAGCACTCGTGCAACGCGTTTTTTGCGGCCGAGTACCGCGCTCTGCTCGACAATCCGAAATATCAGACCATCGACAGTGCCTTCACTGTTTGGCGCAACCACACCACATCGTTCGGCTTTGGCTCGAAGTTGGGTGTTGACCTGCCATACGAGGTGGCTGGCTACGTGCCCACATTGAGTTTCTACAACCGCACCTACGGCAAGGGGCGCCTGAAATCGCTCTACATTGTGTCGAACTCAATCGGACAGGGCGAGTTGCTGCTCACGCCTGTGCAGATGGCCAATCTGGCATCGACCATCGCCAACCAAGGCCGCTACTTCACGCCGCACATTGTGAAAGAGATTTGCGAAGGCGACAACAGCATTCTCGACCGATTCCGCGAGCCGCACTACACCGACATCGACACAACCTACTTCCCGATTATAATCGAGGGAATGTACCGCGCTGTGAACTCGCCCACGGGCGGCACGGCTGGTGTGGCTGCCATCCGCGGAATCGACGTGTGCGGAAAGACTGGCACGGCCGAGAACCCGCACGGCAAGGACCACTCGATTTTTATGGCCTTCGCCCCGCGCGAGAATCCACAGATTGCCATCGCAGTGTATGTTGAGAACGCAGGTTTCGGCGCTTCGTATGCGGCGCCCATCGCAAGCCTGATGATTGAACGCTATCTGACCGACACTGTGACGCGGCCGTGGCTCGAAAAACGAATGTTATCAATGGATTTAATCAATGGAACAACGAGGTAGCACCATATTGCAAAACATCGACTGGTTCACGGTGATACTCTATCTGGTGCTCATCACCCTGGGCTGGTTCAACATCTACTCGGCGTCGTACTCGGCCGACCACGCAAGTTTCAGTATGGCAACGCGTTACGGCCGCCAAATGATTTGGATTGGCGCGGCTGTGGTCATCGCCATTGTGGTGCTGGTCATCGACAGCAAGTTCTACTCAACGTTTGCCGAACTCATCTATGGCGCGCTGATGCTCATTCTGCTCTCGGTGCTGCTCTTCGGCTCGACGGTGAACGGCGCCAAATCGTGGATTGTGCTGGGCCCCATTCAGGTGCAGCCTGCCGAATTCGCCAAAATAGCGGCATCGCTCACGCTGGCAAAATATATGTCGCGTTACCATTTCAGGCCCGAGAGTTTCAAGTCGATGATGATTGTTTTCGGCATCTGCTTTCTGCCGTCGGCGTTCATTCTGCTGCAGAACGATACGGGCTCGGCGCTGGTGTTTGCGGCGCTGCTGATTGCCTATTTCCGCGAGGGGATGAAGCCGATTCTGTTCATTCTGGGCCTGTTGATGGCGCTGCTGTTTGTGCTGTCGCTGCTGTTTGAGTTGCACATTATTCTGATTGTGATTGAGGCGCTGGCGTTTGTGGCGTTCTTTGTGCTTCGCGACAACCATAAAGAGTTGGGAATCAGTTTCCTGATACTGCTTGTAACCACCGCCGCCGCTTTCGGTCTGTGCCGATGGCTTGCGCCGCAGTGGCCGAAATACGTGCCGCTGCTCATCGGGTTCGGGCTGGCCATTCCGTACTATCTCTACTACACCTACCGCCACAAACTGGGCAAGATTGCGGCCGTCATCGGCATTGCCGTGGCTTCAATCGGCTTCACTTTCTCGGTGGGATATTTCTTCGACAACGTGCTGGCCGCTCACCAACGCGCCCGCATCAACCACCTGCTGGGCATCGAGGTTGACCTTCAGGGCGCGGGCTACAACGTGAACCAATCAATGATTGCCATCGGCTCGGGCGGCCTGACGGGCAAGGGCTATCTGCAAGGCACGCAGACCAAATTCAAGTTCGTGCCCGAGCAGAGCACCGACTTCATCTTCTGCACCATTGGCGAGGAATGGGGCTTTATGGGCACCACACTGCTGCTGCTTCTGTTCCTGACGCTGCTTGTGCGGCTCTTGGTGCTGGCCGAACGGCAGAAATCGAAGTTCAGCCGAATCTACGGCTATTGTGTGGCGTCGATATTCTTCTTCCACATTGCCGTCAACGTCGGGATGACCATCGGCATAGCGCCCGTCATCGGCATTCCGCTGCCGTTCTTCAGTTACGGCGGCTCGTCGCTCTGGGGCTTCACAATGCTGCTGTTCATCTTCCTGAAGTTGGATTGCAACAGGATGGAACTTATTACTTGATAGTTAGGATTTAGGAATTAGGAGTTAAATGAAAGGACTGTTCGAAACTGACTGTAGTCTGTTGTCCGTAGTCTGAAGTCCAAAACTAAACGATTCACCGATTAAACAATTAAACAAAAATACAATGGTACTACCCGAACAACAAAAAGACCTTATCAGCCGCGTTGAGGCGCTGCGCAAGCATCTCGACATCGACAGCCGCCTTGTGGAACTCGACGAGGAGCAGCAGAAAAGTCAGGCGCCCGACTTCTGGGACGACCCCAAAAAGGCGGAGGCGCAACTGAAGAAAATCAACGGCATCAAGAGTTGGATTGCCTGCTACAACGACGCCAAATCGGCCACCGACGACCTTCAGGTGCTGATGGATTTCTACGCTTTGGGTGAGAGCACCGAGGAGGAAGTTGACGCGCAATATGCGGCGGCTTTGGAAAAAGTGGAGTCAGCCGAATCGCGCAATATGCTTCGCCGCGAGGAGGACAAGATGAGCGCCATTGTGAAACTGAACGCGGGCGCGGGCGGCACCGAGAGTCAAGACTGGACCGAGATGCTGATGCGAATGTACATCCGCTGGGGCGAGAAAAACGGCTACAAGGTGCGCGAGCAGAACTTCCTGCCTGGCGATGAGGCTGGCGTGAAAACCGTCACTCTGGAGTTCGAGGGCGAGTACGCCTACGGCTACCTGAAGAGCGAGAACGGCGTGCACCGCCTGGTGCGCATATCGCCTTTCAACGCGCAAGGCAAGCGGCAGACATCGTTCTCATCGGTGTTTGTCACCCCGTCAATCGACGATGATATTGAGATAAACATCAACCCCGCCAACCTGTCGTGGGACACCTTCCGCTCAAGTGGCGCAGGCGGTCAGAACGTGAACAAGGTGGAGTCGGGCGTGCGCCTGCACTACAAGTTCAAAAACCCCATCACAGGCGAGGACGACGAGATTTCAATCGAGAACACCGAAACCCGCGACCAACCGAAGAACCGCGAGAACGCCCTGCGACTGCTCAAATCGCAACTCTACAATCTGGAGTTGGAGAAGCGCCGCATCGAGACCAACAAAGTTGAGGCTGGCAAGAAGAAAATCGAGTGGGGCTCGCAAATCCGCTCATACGTGCTGCACCCCTACAAACTGGTGAAAGACGTGCGCACAGGCTACGAAACATCAAACGTGCAGGCCGTTTTGGACGGCGAACTGAACGATTTCATCAAGGCTTATCTGATGGAGTTTGGGGATGAGTGATAAGATATTAGAAATCAGGCGTTAGGCATAAGTGGAAAGACGTTGGTTTTGTGTTTGAAAGCGATGGGAGACTTCGGTCGAAATTCGGGGCCAATTTTTCACTCAAAAGAGCGTTTCAGGCTAATATCTTTTTTTGTACCTTTGCGGCCGAAATAAACCAGAGTAATGGTCAGCATCAGGAAAACGATATTCAGATTGTGCGCTGTAGCAGGTGTTTGCGTCATTTTGTGCGCAGGCGCTAAAAACGCATCAGCACAATGCGGATTGGCTCTTAAAGATGAGGTGATGAAGATGAAGGATGTTGAAAATACTACTTATCTGAAAGATTTCCGCGTTCGGCTGGAGCCTGTGGCCACCGCGAAAAAGAAAAAAGAGGAATTCTCAATCCTTCTCAACAAAGGAACTCAATACCGTTTCACAGTCAGGGCCGATTCTGCCTGCACCGACCAGATTGTGCTGAAACTCTACGATTTCACCAAATTCTACGGAAGCAATTACGATGAGTCGGACGGAATGTCGTATAACAGCTTCGACTTTTTCTGTGCCAAAACGCAGGTCTACTACATATCGCTCTCGTTCGCCGAAGGCAAAGAGGGCTGCGCCGCCGCTGTTGTATCGTACGTGAAAAACTATTGATGGCAAAAATGCTGTCTGAGAAGCGGGCAAACTCTTAATTTCTCTGGCAAGACTTCCGCATCATTGTTCCCCATCTGAAAAACTTGAATCTTTTTGGACGGATTGTTTCTGGTGAATTATGAGGGTAACGAATTGTATTACACTTATTTATCAACTTGGGTTTCTCTGTCGTAAATGACAGGCAATACTATTGTCGCCATTGCCAAAAAAAACGCAGACTTTGGGGTAGCACATTTGAAAAAAATGCCCATATTTAGATTTTGGTTTAGTAGGTGGCTGTTGCATCACGCAAAAGGTTCCTGCATTGTGTTTTAAGGACAAAAAGCAAGTTTATGAAAATAAGGATTCGTTTAAGTTTCAAGGTGCTTGGGTTGGTGCTGAGCACAGTGTCTCTGGTCATATTCCTGGCGGCAAGCATAATCAACAGGCAGTTTAAGGAATCGATAATAGCAACCGAGTCGAAGCGTGATGCAGCCTTGCTTGGCAACATTGCCACATCTGTTTCGAACATTGTGAGCTGCGAGTATCAGGAGCTGCTTACACTGAAATCGGCTATCGAGTCATCGATAGATGAGGGGTACGACAACAATGTTGACACATACAAGAACATGCTGCGGAGCATCTGCGGAAGCAACCGAATGCTGGCCAGTGCATGGCTGAGTTTCGACCACAGCTTTATTCCGTCATCAGTCAACGACGGACGAAATTGCATCATGGCTGAGAACACATCGTTGGGAACAAATCTGAACATAGTGGATTACGACTATGATTTTGAATCACCCACCGGACCGTTCTACGATGTAAGGGAAAGCGGCAAGCCGATTCTTTCTGAGCCCGATTTTTTCCTTCAGGATGGTTCAACAGCCAAACGCTACGTGAAAGTGTCAGTGGCAGTTCCAATTGAGAACGAGAGCGGGTTTGTTGGGGCGATAGGCACTGACCTGAACATCAACGTACTTTGCCATTTTCTTGATACAACACTGTTTATCGGCGATCAGAACATCATTATTCTGTCGAGAAAAAACATGACTATCGGTTATCCGAATCCTGATTTGGTGGGGTTGCAATTTGAGGAGATCGACTCGGTTCTGAACAACGCAATCGCCAGCAACGACGGCCATTTTGTGCTGAAAGACAAATCGGGAGCCGATAGCCTTTATTGTACTTCGATTACCACAGTACCGGCCGCGCTCGGCAACGGATGGAGACTTATTACCACACACACCTGCGACGAAATTGATGCGCAGATTGGCTCGTCACTCAAATTTGTGACCCGCGTAATCATATTCGGACTTTTGATTTTGGCCATCATTGTGTTCATTCTGTCAGTCAGAATTGCCACACCAATTAAAAATGTGAGTGCCATAATCAACAAACTCTCGCTCGGACAAGTGAATGACGCTTTGAAGATGGATATTGAGAGCAACGACGAGCTTGGGCAGATGGCCGACTCGTCGAACAAAGTGGTTGACGGACTTCTGCAGGTAACCAAATATGCCGAGAACATTGGTAATGGTAATTCCGATTATAAATTCTCGCCGTTGAGCGACAAGGATGTGCTTGGAAATGCCATCATCGAAATGAAAAACAGTCTCGACCGTGCTAAAGAAGAAGAGAAGCAGCGCAAAATTGAGGAGGGGCAGCTTAACTGGGCGTCGAACGGTATCAATCTGTTTAACAAAGTTTTGCGTGTAGATAATGACAACATAAAAGTGCTGGCCGAAGACATTATCGAGCATCTTATTCTTTATCTCGATGCGCAAATGGGTGCCTTCTACATTGTCCCCAACGACCGTAATGGAGCAGAATTGGTGGCTGCCATTGGTTTCGACAGTGCGAAACTAAATGAAAATCAGTTTGTGGCCGCTGGCAACGGACTAATCGGACGCGCCTATCTCGAAAAAGAGACAATATTCATCAGCGACATTCCGTCGAATACTGATAAAATAGGCTCGGGATTGGGCAAAGCCTTGCCGAAATCGGTGTTGGTTGTGCCCCTCATCTACAACAAGAGCCTTGCCGGTATAATTGAGCTTTACTCATTCAAAATCATGCAGCCTTATCAGATTTCATTTGTCGAGAAGCTGGCTGAGAACATCGCGTCAACCATATCAACTGTTGAAATCAACGGTCAGACTGCGCGATTGCTCGAGAAATCGAAACACCAGGCCGAAGTGCTTGAACAGCAGGAGGAAGAAATCAGACAAAACATGGAGGAGATGCAGGCCACTCAGGAGGAATCGAGCCAGAAAGAGGCGGAACTGACATCGATAATCGATGCATATCACAATACGGTGGCGGTGGCTCATTTCGACACCAACCAGCGCATTACCAATGTCAACGACGAATATCTGAAACTCATGAAAGTCAAGCGCAACAACGTTATTGGCAAGCGTCATAAGGGCGGCCTGATTATGAACGAGAAGGAGCAGGCAGAACATAATCGTCTTTGGGAGGAGCTGCTGAGCGGCAAAATTGTGGAAACTGACGAAATGCTGAACGATGATAAAAAAGAGGTATGGGTGCATGAAAGGATGATTCCAATTAAGGATTCGTCGGATGCCGTAATTGAGGTACTGGCTGTATTCACCAACATAACGGAGGAGAAAAAAATCGAGAAGCAGATACGAATGATTCAGGACGGAATTATTCCTGAAGAGATTAAAAATCAGATGAATAATAAGGCTGAGTCTGATGCCAATCAGAAACTTGTCGACCTGGCACATTTAAATATGGTGTACAAAAACGACGCTGACAAGATTGAAACCATTCTGAAACGGTATACAGAACAGATTCCTACTCAGATTGACGATATGGCAGGCTTTATCAAGAAGCGCAACTACAAGGTTTTGAAGGTGGAGTCGAAATCGCTGATGACTAAGGCGAACTATTTGGGACTCAAGCAGATGTATAATTCTTTGGACACAATAATCAAACTGATTGACGAAGACAAGAACCTGACTTCAATTCCCAAAATTTTCGACTCGATAAAGTCTGACTGGGAAACAGCAAGCGCTGAAATCAACGAGATTCTAAAAAAAGAGGCATAACCTCGACAAACATAAAATAGCACAGCGATGATATTCAAAAAACGCATACACCGAAAAATGATGTTCTACTTCTTGGGAGCATCGGTATTAGTATATGTGGCTTCACTCGGATACGTGGGGTTTGAGGTGAGAGACATAACCAAGAATATGGCCAGCACCGATATTGTGCAGAAGGCCAACACTTTGTCGGGCAGGGCAAAAGGATTGGTTGAGAGCAAGGCGCGAATTGTTGAGGCTCTTGCCACAACAATGCAGGAATATGAAAACATTGAAGAGGAAACCCGCCGGCCGTTTTTCACAAAGATGCTTCAGGAGGTTATCAGTGGCAACAACAGTATTTTGTCAATATGGTCAATTTGGGAGCCAAACTCAATAGACGGACTCGATGAGGAAAACATCCTGGCCAAAGACGCCACTGAGATAGGAAGCTACTCACCGTCATTCTATCGCGACGGCGATGAAATAAAAGAAGAGGTGAACACAGGAATGCCACCGTATGAAAAACCTTTCTATGCCATTCCGCGCAGCACAATGTCGGTTACAATACTCGATCCTTATTTGTATGGATACGATGATGCTGCCGACTCGGTCTTGGTGACATCGATAATAGCTCCGATTATATACGGAGGTGAGTTTGTCGGCGTTGTGGGAATCGATTTCTCTCTTGATTACATTCAGGAATCAATATCCGAAGTTGAGCTTGATGAGGGAGAGCAGGTGTATCTGATTGCAGATGACGGCAACTACATCTGTTGCCCGGACAGAGCTCTTTTCGGGCATCCGCAAACCGTGATTGACATTCCTCTCGACAGCATGCCGAACGATACCGTTATGATTGGAATCGGCTCAAACAGGAAACAGGCGATAATGGCTTTTAGAAAGATTGACATGCCATGCTCAAAGTGGTTCGCCATTTCATCAACGCCGGTGTCAGTGGCCTTTGCCCAGGCCAACAAGTCGTTTGTGAATGTTGTTTTGCTGATACTTGCCGGCTTTCTTTTGCTGACAATTGTAATATCGATTGTGGCAAGAAACATATCGAATTCTATAGTCCAAATCAATAACAAACTGGCCGACTTGTCGTTAGGCATAATCGACAAAAAGGACAAAGAGAATGTTTTGATTGAAAACGAGGTGACTGATCTTACAAATTCGCTCGACAAACTGTTCGACAGCCTTCAGGCGTCGGTGGATTTTGCAGGTGAAATCGGTAAAGGCAATCTTGACACAAAATATAATCTGCTGAGTGATGACGACACTCTTGGCGAGTCGCTGATAACCATGCAGAAGAGTCTGATGCTTGCGAAAGAAGAGGAGGAGAAAAAGAAAATTCTCGACGACCAGCGCAATTGGGTTACACATGGTCTGGCAAACTTTGGTGAGATTCTCCGTCAGGACAACGACAATGTTAACGACTTTGCCTACAATCTGCTGTCGCAACTGCTTCAGTATGTTGATATTGTGCAAGGAGCCATGTATTTCAAGGTTGAGGAACAGTATAGCGAGGAGTTGAAATTCGAGAACAAAGCTGCCATTGCTTACGGCAAGCAAATAATGCTCGATACTGTTGTGACAGAGCAAGATGGTATTTTCGGACGTGTAATCGGCGAGCAGAAATGTATCTATCTCGAGGATATTCCGGAAAGTTATGTATCGTTCACGCAGGGCAAAAGAGAAGCTCAAAAACCTCGCAACCTGCTTATTGTGCCAATGGTGGTGAACGATGTCATTTACGGAATTCTGGAATTGGTTTCGTATAACCACATTGAGCAGTATAAGATTGAATTTATTGAGAAACTGTGTGAGAACATCGCATCGGTAATTTCGAGTGTGAACACAAACATTCACAACGCGCATTTGCTGGAGCAATCGAACGAGCAGGCCGAGGAATTGTCACAGCATGAGGAGGAGATGCGCCAGAATCTTGAGGAGATGCAAGCCACTCAGGAAGAGTCGACCAAGCGTCAGGAGTCTCTTGAGTCTCAGATAGATGCATTCCACAATGGATTGATGACGGCCGATCTTGATTTGGACGGCAATATCATTGAGATGTCACGCAGTATGACTTCGTTCTACGGCATAAACAGCGACAACCTGGCTGGAATGCCTTATATCACCGTTGTGGCACAGGACGATTCGGTTGCCGATTCGTTCAGCGCTTTCTGGAAGAAGCTGTTAGCAAGCGGCAAAGCTAAACGTCAGCAATTGTCGACAATCAGAGGCAACAGCCTTCGTACCGATGAATACTACAAGGTCGTTTTTAGAGACGATGAGCCGTATCGGGTTGTTGTTGTGTCAATTAGCAAGGGCAAGGAAGATCAGCTCCGCGACCGCCTCAATAGCGAATTGCAGTCGTATATTCAGGAGCATGGTGGCGATATCAGTATGATATAGAGCCGCACTCAGTTAAAAAACTCAAAAACGGCACTGCGCAACAAAACATTGGCAGTTGCCGTTTTTTCTTGTAGTTTTGGCACGTATATCTGACAATGAAGCGCACCATCATACTGGCAATAACGATTCTGGCCGTAACGCAAGTGTTTGGCCAGTTGTCGGTCGGAGTAAGAGCCGGCTTTGGCTCCTATGGCGTGAGCTTTGAACCGCCATCGCTCAATATCAATCAGGTAAATCTTCTCGAACCAAATTTCGGATTTGTGGCAATTTTCAATGACAAGAGCAACGCTGGGGTGCAACTTGAAATCAACTATGCGGTCAAGGGCTGGCGAGAAAAGGAAAAAGACTGTGACACAATACGCTTTAAGCATGAAATCACTTATCTTGAGGTGCCATTAATGACGCATTTTGAACTTGGCCGGAGCAAGTTCCGTATTTTTGGTTTTTTTGGCCCATATTTCGCTGTAAAACAAAGTGAAAAAACTACTAATTTGAACTATGACTTCATAATAGAACATGACCTTTACGACATGTACAACCAAAAAGTGAGGAAGCTTGATTTTGGTAACAAGGTGGGGTTGGGGTTCAGATTGAATATGGGCAGTCGGTTTTCTGCTCTCGCCGATGTGCGCTACGATTTACAGCTTGCCGGAGGGCAAAACATATTCAAAAAGCAACCTAATGGCATTCAAACTTCACGTCTTTCTGAGTTAAGTTGCTCTTTAAGTTTGATATTCAACATCAAACAGCAACGCACTGAAGAGGAGAAAGAGTTCTATGTTCCGAAAGAAGGAATGAACGAGGATTTCTATTGAATCTCCAAAGTTGCCCTCTGACTACCAATACACTTATCTGATTCCCAAATATTTATGCGTCTGCAGCGATAGCCGCCAGTGCTGATGCGCCCTAATGTAGGCGACCGTTTCGCTCGTATTCTTGCACGAGCAGGGTTGCAGAAAATAGTGGTCGGCCGATATTTGGTTGTGCCATTTTTCAACGTCGGTGCCAGCCTGAAAAACCACTTTCACCTCGTTGGCGGCTTTGAGCACGGGCGTGCTGCCCTCTTTGGGCGAAACGGTCACCCAGTCGATGTTGGCGGGCAGCGGGTGGGTACCGTTGGTTTCAATGGCAACCTTTCGGCCCTCGGCGTGCAGCAAATCAACCAGCCGTTCCGACACTTGCAGTCCGGGTTCACCGCCGGTGAGCACCACCAGTTGGGGCTTGAACTGTGCCACGGCGGCGGCAATCTGCTCATCGGTCATTTCGGCGGTGGGGCGGTGGTCGGTGTCGCAGAAGGGGCACGCGAGGTTGCAGCCCGCAAAGCGCACAAAAACAGCCGGCGTGCCGGTGTTGAACCCCTCGCCCTGAAGGCTCTCGAAAATCTCGTTAATCCTTCTCATAGGTGGCAATGTTGCCCTCGGTTTCCTGAACAGTCACCTTGTAGCAGTTCTCAATCTGCTGACAAATCCAATAGGCCAGATTCTCGGCCGTCGGGTTGATGTCGCCCAGAACATCGTTAATCACCTTGTGGTCGAGTTGGTCGACAATCACATTTTTGATGCGCGAAAAATCGACAACCATACCGTCGGCGTTCAGCTTCTCGGCCTTGCAGTAAACGGTTACAATCCAGTTGTGGCCGTGCAGGCTCGTGCACTTGCTCTGATATGGCAGGCTCAGCCTGTGAGCCGATGAAATTTCAAGTCGTTTAGATACGTAAAACATTGGGGTGGTAAGTTTTAAGTTTATAAGTTTTATGTGGTGTTGGGGGTTGGTAAGGGTTTAGAGTTAAGTCGCTTCGCTGTTTAGAAGTTTAGTTTATTAACCTTTAAACAATTCACCGATTCACCATTTTTAATTATTAAGGGTTTGTAGAGACGCGGCGCGCTACGTCTCTACGGTTCCGATTAAACAATTCTTAATTTTCATATTCTGTCGTATCTTCGATACCCGCCAGCCGCAGAGCCTCTTTGCGCTCAAGGCAGGTGGCGCAGCGGCCGCAGTGCACCTTGCCGCCCTTGTAGCAGCTCCACGTTTTCGAGTAATCGACGCCCAACTGTTTTCCCTTTCGGGCGATGTCGGCCTTCGAGATGTTGGTGTAAGGCGTGAGCAGTGTGATGCCCTCGTAAGTCCCGGCCTCGATGGCGCGGCTCATAGCTGTGGCAAACTCGGGGCGGCAGTCGGGATAGATGGCGTGGTCGCCGCTGTGGTTGGCCATCATCACGTGCTTCAGGCCGGCGGTCTCGGCCATTCCGGCGGCCACAGCAAGCATAATTCCGTTGCGGAACGGCACCACCGTCGATTTCATATTTTCGTCGGCATACGAGCCTTCGGGAATGGCGTCGGCGCCTTCGAGCAGCGAACTGCGGAAATATTGCTTGAAGAAATCGAGCCGCACGGTTGTGTGCTTGATTCCCAGCTTTTTGCAGTGATATTCGGCAAGCGGAATCTCGTCGGCGTTGTGGTTGCTGCCGTAGTCGAACGATACAGCCAGTGCTATATCGTTTTGATACTCATATAGAAGCGTTGTGCTGTCCATTCCGCCGGACAGTATCAGAAGGCTGTCTTTCATAGCAATAGCGGTTTAAAATGTGCGGTTCATCTGCGCCAGCAAACGCTGCTGCTTCAAGGCTTGGTGAGTCTCGTCGGCGTAGTTGGCGAAGGGGAAGATTGAAATTCCGCCGCGCGGCGTGAAAATGCCGTAAACCTCAAGGTATCGCGGCTGCATCAGCGCCACAAGGTCTTTCATTATGATGTTGATGCAGTCCTCGTGGAAATCGCCGTGGTTGCGGAAACTGAACAGATAGAGTTTCAGCGACTTACTCTCAACCATCCGCTCGCTGGGGATGTAGTTGATGTAGATGTGCGCGAAATCGGGCTGCCCGGTTTTGGGGCAGAGCGTGGTGAACTCGGGGCAGTTCAGCGTTACCAGATAATCGTTCTCGGGGTGCTTGTTGACAAACGTCTCAAGCATTTGCGGCGCGTAGTCGGTCGGATATTCCGTCCGTTTGTCGCCCAACAGGGTTACACCTGCCAATTCTTCTTGTGTTCTCATATCGTTTTTAGTT
Source organism: Salinivirgaceae bacterium (assembly GCA_017474765.1). Taxonomy (GTDB): domain Bacteria; phylum Bacteroidota; class Bacteroidia; order Bacteroidales; family SZUA-534; genus RUG13583. The sequence goes on from JAFVGW010000035.1 coordinate 138,112, forward strand.
TTAGAGGAAAAACTGAAAGCTCTTTTTGCGGCTGCAAAGATAGGTATTTTTGTTTTTCTCACCCCAATTCAACCACCGTAATTCCCGCGCCGCCGAAATCGACGTGCTCGTCGCGGACGCTGGTCACCACATCGACGGTTTGCAGGTACTCGCGCACCACATTGCGCAGAATGCCGTTGCCCTTGCCGTGCAGAATTTTCACCTCGAAAACGCCTACCATCACGGCCTCGTCAATGAAGGCGGCCACGCGGCTCACGGCCTCTTCGGCACGCATTCCGCGCACATCGAGCCCGGGCTTGAACGACAGCCGGCGCTGGTTCAGCTCGTACGACTGCTGCAGACTGCCCTGCCGCACGCTCTTGCGAAGTTTCTTTTTCTCGTCGTCGGTCAGGTGCTGCAAACGACTGATTTCCACATTCATATATAGATTGTCGAAAGCCACCACGGCGTTCTTTCCGTTCAGTTCCATAATCTCGCCCACGGTTGTCTGCCCCTCAATGCGCACGGGCATTCCAATGGTGAAATCGCGCTGGCGCTCCTCAACCACATCGGCGGCCTTCAGTTGCGCGTCCTGCTTTGTTTTCGACGTGCGGACGCGGTTCTCGCGCTCCTTCAGTTTTTTGATTTTCTGTAAGATACGCTCCTCGTCATCGCTGGTCTGCTCCACTGCCTGACGCGCCTCGTCGAATTGCTGGCGGGCCTGTTTGGTTTTCTCCTTTTCGGCTTGCGACTCGCGGATTTGACGTATCGTATTTTCAATCAGCCTGTTGGAATCGGCCAACAGACGTTTGGCATCGTCTTTCGATTTTGTCATCAACTCCTTGCGGAAACGTTTTGTCTCGTCGAGTTCGCGTTTTTCGGTCTCCATCATCTCCTCCAAGCGGCGCTCTATCTTGCGTATATTCTCGCGTTTACGCTCCCAATAGTACTTGTCGCGGGCAATTTCGCGAAGGTGCTTGTCGAAATTCAGGTGCTCCTCGCCAACCTTGCTGCGAGCGTCGTCAATCACATCTTGCGGCAGACCAATCTTATAGGCAATCTCGAAGGCGAAACTGCTGCCCGGCTTGCCCATCTCCATCACAAACATCGGCTCCATCCGGTTGGTGTCGTAAAGCATTGCGCCATTGACAATTCCGTCGTGTCCGGCGGCGAAATGCTTCAGGTTGGTGTAGTGGGTGGTTATCACGCCGAAAACCTTCGCCTGGTTGAGCCGGTCGAGAATGGCTTCGGCAATGGCGCCGCCAAGCATCGGCTCTGTTCCGGTTCCGAACTCGTCAATCAGAATCAGCGTCCGGCCGTCGGCGTTGCGCACGAAATGCTTCATATTCAGCAAGTGCGAACTATATGTACTCAAGTCATTATCAATACTTTGCTCATCGCCAATGTCGATAAACAGATTGGTGAAGATTCCTGCGTGGCTGGTCGGCTCCATTGGCACCGGCAGGCCACACTGCAGCATATATTGCAGCAGTCCGACGGTTTTCAAACAGACCGATTTTCCGCCCGCGTTCGGTCCGCTAATGACCAAGATTCGGCTTGCCTCGTCGAGCGAGATATTGAGCGGCACTAGCGTGCGCCCGGCTTCGCGGAAAGCCTCCTGAAGTATTGGGTGGCGGGCATCGCGCCAATCGATTAGCGGCTTGTCGGCCAAGTGCGGCACAGCGGCCCCGATTTGAAGCGCATAGCGGGCTTTGGCGCGAATGAAATCGGTGATTCCCAAGAACATAAGCGCATCGTCAAGGTCGTCGGTGTAGGGACGCAGATTGTCGGTCAGGGTTCGCAGAATGCGGATAATCTCGCGGCGTTCGGCCGACTCAAGTTCAAGCAGCGCATTGTTGATTTCCACCACTGGCGCGGGCTCCACATAGCAGGTTTTGCCGGTTGCCGACTCGTCGTGGATAATGCCCATAATGCGGCGCTTTTGCGAAGCGGCAATGGGAATGACCAACCGCCCGTCGCGGACGGCAAGCGTGGCGTCGGGTTCAACCCAACCTTCCTGTTGCGCATCGGCAATAATGCGGCGAATGAGTTTCGACGCAGTGCCTTGTTTTTCAGCCAATTCGCGGCGAATGGCGGCAAGTTCGGGCGACGCGCTGTCGCGAATCTGTCCCTGACGGCTCATTATGTGCTCAATGCTGTCTGTCACGAAGGTGTGCACCACCACGTTGGCGGCAATGGCGCTCAACGACGGATAACGCTCCGTGTTCTCCTCTTTCGCAAAAAAACGAGTGATAGCCTTTACTGTTGATAATGAGCGATATAGATTGAAGATTTCCTCTGCTTCCGCAAACGAGCCTTCAACGCGCATCTTGTCGAAAAGCGGCCGAAGGTCGAAGAAATTGTCGGTTGGGAAATCGGTCTGACTCTGAAGCAGTTGCATAAATTCCGACACTTCGGCAAGGCGGTTGCGCACGTCGGCTGCCTTCGGCATAAACCGCATTTTGTCGGTCAGCCACCAGCCCACTTCGCCCAAACAGCAGCCCTTCACTGCCTCGCGAACCCGCACGAAATCAATCTTTTGCTCAAAATTCTCAGGATAAATCATCTCAAATCATTTTCGGCAAAACTATTAAAAATATGTCGCTTCCAACCACCGCGAAAGAAACACATTATAAACCGAATAGCTGCGTTCGGTTGGGGTAATGGTTTCGAGCAAAAGTTCTTTGTCGGTCAGCGATTCGAGGTTGCGGCGGGCGTTGGTGGCGCTGCCAATCTGGTATTTCGCCAGAAAATCGGCCGACGTTACGCCCTGCACCGACTGCTCTTTGGCCACGGCAATGAGCATCCGCCATTGTTGGTCGGTTATCAGGTCGCGAATTTGCAGGAAATTCGATGATTCCTTCTCCAAAATCTCACGGCTTGCCTTGCGCGCCACATCAATGGAAACGGTTTTTGGGCGCCTTGCAAATATTTCATTACAAAGCGATTGCGTGTAGAATGTGTGGCGGCGCGTCCATTCTAAAATGTAGTCCATTGCCTCGTCGGTGACTGTTGCCGGCGCAAATTTCTCGCGAATGAAAGCCGAATATATTTCGGCGTCAATCTTGCCGAGCGACAGTTGCCGTGTGCTTGAGTAAAAAGGCCTTGCCGCATCGGTAAATATCTGAGACATAATTGATTTCTTGCTACCGCAATAGATAAAGCTAATGTTGTGCATCTGTTGTGTGTAGGTTCGCAGCAGCGCCTCGACATTTTTTTCGGGATATTCTGTTATCTGCTGAAACTCATCGATTGCAAGCACCACGCGTTTTTTCTGCGAATTAAGGAAATCGAAAAGGCCTTTGAGCGTGTATTCCTGCTCGTTTGGCGAGACAAAGTTGAACCCCACCTGCGGCAAACCGCTTGCAGGGTCGTAACTGATTGTTGGCCGATAGCCTTTGAGCAGCGTCATAAACTTGCTACCGATACTGGTTTTCTCGGGAAACTCGGCAAGAATGGCTTCCGACAATGTTTTTATGAAGTCTTTCAATGAAAGTGTGGCAAAAATGTCAACATAAATGGGTGTTAACGGCAGTTTTTCTTCCGAAATTTTATAAAAAGTATGCAAAATCAGTCCTGTTTTTCCTATTTTTCGGGGTGAAATCAATGTCGTATCCAGCCCATTTTGTATGTTTGATAACAATGTTTGGGTCTCATTTTTTCTATCACAGAACAATTCTGGTGAGATGTAACCCTTTGCTAAAAACGGATTTGCATTCATAATTCAATTGTTTTTGCAAATGTAAACATTTATTTTTGAAAACCTATTTTAGGCAACCTATTTTAGGCAATATCATAGACAGCCTCTGCTAGCAATTTGGTTCCGTATTTTCGGGAATACTGCTCGATATTCTGTGAGTTGCACGATACACAGCCAGTGGCCGTAAATTCATTGTAGAGTTCTGTAAGAACCAATCTTAAATGTGCGGCATCTTCAACTATAATGCCTGCTTGTGTGTGCTTTAGGCAATCTTCTTGCAAATGCGAGCTGAAAGGCTCATCATTGGAGTGCGAGTATGGGTAATACTGTCTTTTCAACACTTCAGACTCTGCGTCGTTTCGATAGCATAGCAGAATTTTGCGCTTTATTGCAAGATAATCGTAGATTTTGGTTCCGATAATCGAATAGTCGTTGAACAAGAGCATAGCATTATGTTGGCAGAGTTGTTGCAGCAGTTCGTTGTTCTTCATTCGTGGATAGACGTGAACAAACTCCTCCCAATGATTCTCTGCAATTATTTGCGATATATCTTCCGGCTTGTTTATTCCAAAGAAATTAAGTTCAATTTTTCTTCCTTTAGCAAATTCGGCAAAAACCGATAGCACGCCTTTATGCGGATGCCAATTGTAAATTGTCCCGGCAAAGGCTATCCGCATTTTGTCGGATTCTTGTGTGATATGTGAAATGGAAGAAGCAGCATCTGGGTTATATCCGTTGGGAATTATGTAGGTTGTGGGCAAACAAATGTTTTGGTTTATGATTTTTTTTAAAAAATTAGAAACTGTTACCAGTGCCGTGGCGTTTTTCGTGAATTTCCGTTCCCAGAAACGCGCAAACGGCAAGTCTGCCCGGTTTTTGTTCCCTGTCCATGGGTCACGGTAGTCGGCAATCCACGGAATGTTGTGTTTACGGCTCAGGGCCGATGAATATTTGAACAGTACAAACGGCTCTCCAGTGGCAAGAATCGCATCTACATTGTTGTTTTTCAGATATTTTACGGCACCGCGATATAAACACGACTTCGGTCCGACAAAAAACGGGTATTGTGCGAATTCATAGAAAGCCGAAACCGCTTTCCGTACAAGAGAAAAACGTTTTTTACCGTATTTGAGCATCAGTCTATTAGCAAGATTCGGCTTGTACGGCGTGCGGATAATTGTACCGCATTCGGTTTCCTCAACAATGGTTTCAGTGCTTTCGCTTGGCGCGATATAGTCGAGTTCGCTGCCGTATTTGTTTCCCCATTGCCGGGTGACAACTATCGGATATACACCAAACTCTTTCAAGTACTTATACCACGCGTATGGTCGCAAACCGCCAACTGAAACGTATGGTGGAAAATCGTAGGCCAAAATAAGCAACCGTTTCATAGTTTCACATTTTATCACTCAATCACATCCAAAACTTCAACATCGAAAATCAAATCGCTGTTGGCGGGAATCAATGGCGGTTGGCCTTCGTCGCCGTAGGCAAGACGGGCGGGCACAATCAGTTGAAAGCGTGAGCCGTTGCACATCAGCAGCGACGCTTCTTCCCAGCCGTCGATAATCAGGCCGGCGCCAACGGGGTAGCGGATGGGCTGCTCGCGTTTCACCGACGAGTCAATCAACTTCCCGTCAGGCAGATATACCGAATAGTGCGCCGTCACAATGCTGCGGTTCTGAATCAGCGGGCCGTTGCCGGGCTCAAACACAATGTAGCGCAGACCGCTTTCGGTTGAGAGCGTGTCGCGGCCGGCGGCGTTCCATTTTTCAACTTTTATCTCGCGCGTTATGCGCACCATCTCAATGTCGAGAGTGATGTCGGTTTTGGGCGGAATGCGGTTGCCGTAGCCTTCTTCGCCAAAAGCCAACTTGTTGGGAATCACAAATCTGCATCGTGCGCCTTCGGCCATTGAGAGCAGGGCGGTGTCCATGCCTTCAAACGTCTCGCCAGCGCCAGCCGTGAATCGCCGCGGGTCGCCAGTGTTACGTGTCGATGTGTAGATGGTGCCGTCGGGCAGCCAGCCAGTATAGTGCACATAAACATTGTCGCCAGGCCGTGCAGGACTACCGTTTCCAGGGTCGATGGTGTAGCGGCGGATGCCACCGAAAAGTTTTTGCGCTTTCAGCCTTTTGGTAGGGAAGGGCGCAATGGCAGGGAAACTGTCGGTTTGAATCATCTTAATCTCGAAATGCAGAGTTGAGTTGCGCGGCACTTCATAGGTGTCGATGTCGCCGTAGCCCAGATGCGGCGGCACAACCAGACTGATGCGGCCGCCTTCGCCAATCATCGGCAGCGCTTCTTCCCAGCCTTTAATCACCTGTCCCTGTCCCAGCCAGATGTCGATGTTGCCCGTTTCGTCGGTCGAGCCGAAGACGGTGCCGTCGTCAAGGCGGCCTGTGTACTCGAGCCACACGCGCCATCCCTTCTGCGGGTGGCGGCTGTTGCCAGGATTGTCGATTCGGTATTTCAGCCCCGATTTGGCGGTGGTGAAGCCGTCCTGCGCTGCGGCAGCGGTTGCCAGCAGGCAGATGACCGCCGCAGCCATCATCTTGAACACTGATGGCGTTGGAATATTCGATTTTTGCTTTTTGCTTTTCGACTTCATTTCTCTATGCCACTTATTGTCTTTGTCGGCTGCCACACTGTGACAGCCCTACATTGTTACGGACACGCGCGGTGTGTCCCTACGTTTGCCTTTTCAAATTTCATTTAAACGGACGCACGCGGTGTGTCCCTACGTTTGCGGACGCCACACTGTGACGTCCCTACTTATAACTTAAAACTTCTAAAACTTATTACTTATAACTTCCAACTCGCCCCCAACAACTAAAAATAAATATCCCCGTTCGTATCAATCCGTTTGTTCCAGTATCGAATCAGCAGAAAACCGAACAGCATTCCGCCAAGGTGGGCAAAATGCGCCACATTGTCGTTGGCATTCGGCACAATCACTGCCATCAGTTCAATCAGGCCGTAACCCAGCACAAACCATTTGGCTTTGATTGGAATGGGCGGGAAGATGAGCATCAACTGCACGTTGGGGAACATCATCCCGAAGGCCAGCAGCACGCCAAACACAGCGCCCGAAGCGCCCACAGTCGGCACGTTGGCAAACTCGCTGAAGAGTTTGGTCGTCGTCTGCACCGCAAGCCCGCGCAGTTGGGCATTGTCGGGCGATGCCGAGTATTCGGTAATCAGGTCGTTCACCCATTTGGCGGGGTGGTCGAGATTGCTGCGGATGAGCCGCGTGAAAAGTTCGGGGTCGGGGGCGCTGATGAACGCTGCAATCTCATCGTGAAAACCAGCCAGAGTGATGTAGCCCACAACGTTTTGGCACAACGCTGCGCCAACGCCCGTCACCAGATAGAAAATCAGGAACCGCTTGCCGCCCCACACCTGCTCAAGCACACGCCCGAACATCACCAACGCAAACATATTGAAGAAGATGTGCGCCACGTTGCCGTGCATGAACATGTAGGTAACTATCTGAATTGGTGAAAAATAGTCGGACTGAAAATTGTGCAGGGCCAGCCAGTTGCCGAGTTCGAAGCCCATTTTTCTTGAAATCAGTTGGTCGGCCAGAAAAACCACAATGTTTGCAATCAGCAGGTTTTTGATGACGGGTGGCAAATTGCCGAACAACGGTGTTCTATATCCTTGCATATTAACTGTTTACTTAAATAATTTATCAATATCGTCATTGCTGATGATGGCCAGAACAGGCCGCCCCGATGGTGCGTAGTTGGGCATTTGGCAGGCAAAGAGCCGCGCGTTCAGGTCGGCCATCTCGTCCTGCGTGAGCGTCCGTCCGTAGCCGATGGCCATCTGCGACGCCAGCGATGCCGCAATGCTCTCGGTCATCGAGTCCTTCATGGCAATATATTCTTCGCCAGTCAGCATCAGCATTGAGTTCACCCAGTCTTTCAGGTCTTTCTCGGGGAATGTGGCGGGAACCGCCGACACAGAGAAACTGTTGCCGCCCAACTCGTTGATTTCGAAGCCAAGTTTCTCAAGTTCGGGAATCATCTGACGGAACAGGTCGGTGTCTTTCAGGTTCAGGTCGAGCCGCTCGGGGTAGAGCAGACGCTGCGACGCGCCTTCGTCGGTTGTGCGCCGCAGCATTTTTTCGAACAGAATGCGCTCGTGGGCGCGATGTTGGTCAATCACCATCAGCCCCGATTTGACGCTTGTCAGAATGTATTTGCCCTTCAGTTGGAAGAACCTGCCCGCCGATGCAGCCGCCTGCCCGCCGTCGGTTCCCAGATTGAGTTGCTGCTGAACGCCTTCGTTATTATTTTGATTTTCAGACTGATTGCTATCGGTGGTCCGATTGCTTTCAAACTCGCCGTAGAGTTTCTGCCAGTCGGTGTTGTCCGACATGCGGCTGCGGAACGTGGCCTGATGCGTCGGGCCGCTGCTTTTGGTGCTCTCGAACGGATTGTAGCCCGCATTGTAATGAATCTGCGGCGGCACCACTTCATCGTTTTTGCTGAAAGTCGGAATCTCAATCGTCGGCAGATTCTCAAAATCCATGGTCGGCCCCACGCTGAACTTGCCCAGCGCTTCCTTCACGGTGCTCATCAGTATCGGCCACATGGCCTGCTCGTTCTCGAATTTTATCTCGGTTTTTGTGGGGTGGATGTTGATGTCGATGGTCGACGGGTCAACATCGATATAGATGAAAAACGTTGGATTTTTGCCAGTGGGCAGCAGGTTGTCGTAGGCTCGCTGCACCGCGCGGGCAAATATTCCGTGCTTCATAAACCGATGATTGACAAAGAAATATTGGTCGGACTTGGTTTTGGCGCATTCGGGTGTGCCAATGTAGCCCTTTATTTTCGCCATCGATGTTTCCGACTCAATCGGCAGCAGATATTTGCTCATCGATTTGCCCGCCACGCCCAGAATGCGGTTCATGGTGTTCGATGCCGACAGGTTCAGCATCACCACGCCGTTGTGCGTCAGCGACATCTCAATGTCGGGGTGAGCCAGTGCCACGCGGTAGAACTCTTCGGTCACAAGCCCCATCTCGTAACTGTCCGATTTCAGGAACTTGCGGCGTGCAGGCACGTTGTAGAACAGATTCTTGACCATTATGTTGGTGCCGTTGGGGCAGGCGGTGGGCTCTTGCGTTTCCACTTCCGACCCCGACATCCGAATCAGCGTGCCCATCTCGTCACCGTATTTGCGCGTGCGCATCTCAACGGTGGCAATGGCAACAATCGACGCCATGGCTTCGCCGCGGAAGCCCATTGTTTGAATATCAAACAAATCGGCTGCCTTTTGGATTTTCGATGTTGCGTGCCGCTCAAAGCACATTCGCGCGTCGGTGGCCGACATTCCGCAGCCGTTGTCGATGACCTGCACAAGCGTCTTGCCCGCGTCCTTCACAATCACCTGAATTTTGGTTGCGCCCGCATCGACCGAGTTCTCAACCAGTTCCTTAATCACCGAAGCGGGGCGTTGCACAACTTCGCCTGCGGCAATTTGGTTGGCCACATGGTCGGGCAGAAGATTGATGATGTCGGCCATAGATTATCGCAGAAAACGTTGTTGCAGAAAGAAATACACAGCCGCAAGCGCCAGAAAGATTATCAGCACGCGTTTGCTCGACTTCTGCCGCTGCTTGCGGGCAAAATGAATGAAGTTTGGCGCTTCGTCGGATTGCTCGCCGTTTTCACGTTTCACATCGCGCTCAATGCGCTCATGACGTTCGCGCCGTTTCTCGTCCTGCTCGTTGTAGAACAGCGGCTTATAATTGAATCGGCGGGTGCCAGGTAAACTGAAGAATGCCATACTCACATATATTTTGTTATTGGCAAAGATAAGTTATTAGTTGAAAGTTGAAAGCGGACGTTCATATCCTTGTTCCCGTTTACGATTCCCGAATAATTCATATCTTTGATTTGCTGAAAATGAACAACAACAAAAATATAACACAAGTGTTAATCTTTAATATTACGATTGATGAAGAAATCTTTGATTAAACAGAGCATTATTATTTCTGTTGTTATTTTCTGTTTGTTATGTGGATGTAGAAAAAAATACACAAGGGATGATTATGTGGGCGTATATTGTTATACTTATTTCAAGAATGAGTATCAAATTATTGATTATGTTGTGCTTAATAAAGATGGCAGTTATCGCCATATATATATAGAAAATGAAGATACTACGGAGAGTATAGGCACTTGGGAATTATTTAAATATAAAACTGATATTGATTTATATCTTAACGATTGGGTAATGACAGGGAAAGAAAAAGAATCATTCTCGTATAGAGAAAATAACGACTATTCGGAATATATCTCGCCATTTTCTAAGTCACCATACTTATTGAGATTTAATCCCGACATAGATATCGATTTTTGGAGAATAGATAGCCTTGAAGCGATTGAATTAGGCATAAAAGAAGAAGGTGTAATATGGAAGATGAACCCTAAATTTAGGATAAATTAGCATCACATAAAAATGTTAGGCTGAGTAACAGTGTTGCAATACTAATGTATCTGCAGTGTAGTGTTGCCGATAGTGCGAGAAAAATCCGTTCAATCTGTGTTATCTGCGTTCACAATATATGTGGACAGCGTTCAAAGAAACAGTGAAAACCAGCGCACTAAAAGTAAGAGATTGTGAATTGTTTTTTTTTGCTAAATTCGCAGTATGGATAAAATAAAAACCATTGATTCACAATTGATAGGGCAAGTAAGCGAGCGCCTTTTTGAAGGCGTTGCCGGAATCATCGACAATGCAATGACGCAAGTAGCGGTCTATGTCAACTCACAGTCGAGCATAACATTTTGGAATGTAGGCAGATACATTATCGATGATTTGGGCTATCAGAACTATTCGGCATACGGACAGAAGATTCTTGCGGCACTGTCGCAAAGATTGATGGCCCGTTATGGCAAAGGGTACACATATTCAGCACTGACAAGAATGATGAAAGTGGCCCGCATCTACAGCGACGGCGAAATGTTTGCGACACTGTCGCAAACATTGAGTTGGAGTCATTTTCTTGAGCTCATAACCATTGAGAATGCTACCAAACGCCTGTTCTATCAGCAGATGGGAATTGCGGAACATTGGAGTGTCAATCAGTTGCGCCGCAAGCAAGACGAAATGGCATACGAGCGTTCGGTGATTGCCGCCAAACCCGATGATGAGATTGTCGAAACACTAAGCAAAATCACCCCGCAGCACACAGAGCCCGATGCGGTTCTGAAAAGTTCGTATGTGCTCGATTTTCTCGGACTGAGTGGATATTATTCCGAAGATGAACTCGAAACCGCCATCTCAAAGCAATTGGAGAATTTCATTTTGGAACTCGGCCAGGGATTCGCTTTTCTCGAAAGACAAAAGCGGTTCACCATCGACGGAACCGACTATTATCTTGATTTGCTGTTCTATCATCGGACTCTTAAATGTTTGGTGGCCATCGATTTGAAATTAGGAAAGTTCAAGCCGCAATACAAGGGGCAGATGGAACTTTACCTGAAATATATGCAGAAATACGACACACGGCCAGGCGAGAATCCGCCCATTGGGCTGTTGCTTTGCAGCGAGGGAAACATCGAACACATTGAGTTGCTTATGCTCGACGATGCAAACATAAAAGTCAGCCAGTACACCACCAGTCTGCCCGATAAACAATGGTTCATTGACAAACTGAACCGCTCTATTATGATAGCAAAAGAGTGTGGAAGCAATATTTCTCAAAAAGAAAGCTGAACTCACTTTTATTCCGTTCAGGAGCGGAGAAGCAGGTCAAGTAGTAAAAACAAACCGGCGTTCCACTGCCAACACCTAAAAGCCGTCCGTTAAAGAAACGAGATGCCCAACCAAGCTTCCGCCAACTCGCCGAACAAAATTCCGCCAAACCGATGAAATGAACCATATTGCCGAATACATTGAAACCAATGTGCTGCGTTGGAAATCCGATGAATTTAACAGTCGAACAACGGTCAAGATGCGTTGGTAATATTTGTATTCTTGCGTAATATGCATATTTATAAATAATTATAGACTTTGATGGATTGTTTCTATTATTACAAACAAAAAAATGCCGCCGTGGTTTTTTATTAGAAAAATGTGTGTATATTTGCACCGCTAAAATTCAAAGGGATTTAGCAAGTTCTTTTTTTTAATGGTCGGTTCATCTAAGGGTTAGGATTCAAGATTTTCATTCTTGCCATAGGGGTTCGAATCCCCTACCGACTACAGGATTTTTAAAAATATTTAAAGCATTATGGCAAATCATAAGTCATCAGAGAAAAGAATTCGTCAGACCGAAACTCGCAACGAGCACAATAGGTACTATGCCAAAACAGCCCGCAACGCTGTCCGCGATTTGCGCGCTACAACTGTAAAGGCCGATGCAGAGGCAATGCTTCCGAAAGTAAATGCTATGCTCGACAAACTTGCAAAGAACAATATCATTCACAAGAACAAAGCTTCTAACTTGAAATCAAGCTTGGCTTTGCACGTGAACGCATTGGCATAAGCCGAATTTTTCAAACGATATTAGAGCCTCTCGCCGCAAACGAGAGGCTTTTGTTGTTTAGCCATTAATAATTTTTGCCATGCAGCCACTTTTACCTGACAAACACCAGCTCGTTGAACTTGCCAACACTCGTATGCCTTTCGGCCGATATGAAGGTCGATTGCTTGTGGAACTGCCTGAACCTTACTTGGTTTGGTATGCGCAAAGAGGTTTCCCTCCCGGGAAAATCGGTGTTCAGTTGCAGCTGATGTACGAGATTAAAGTAAATGGTCTGGAAAAACTCATCTGGCCGTTGGTGAAATGATTTTTTTTGTATTTTGGTGAGTAATTTTTTTATTTCTAACACACTACTAATACTATGATTAAATGTGCAAAAGAGATGCGTGCCACAGCGGCTGCCGCTCTCAAAGGAAAATGGGGTAACGCAGTACTTACCACGCTTGTTCTTATGATAATTTCATGTGCGGCAAGCGGAATTCTTGGAATTATTCCGGGGTTGAATATTGTTGCTATGATAGCAATCGTTATTCTCACAGCAGGTTTTGAAGTTGCTTTGCTCACGTTGTTACGAACAGGTGAGCAAGTTCAGGTTGGTTGCATCTTCGATTTCTTCAAGGAGTCGCGTCTTTGGGTTACAATTCTTTTGATGTATGTGTACACATTCTTGTGGACATTGCTGTTCATTATTCCTGGAATTATCAAGGGATTGGCCTACGCCATGACACCGTTTATTCTTAAGGATAACCCGAATATGCAGAACAATGAGGCCATTGAACTTAGTATGGCAATGATGGACGGACACAAATGGGATTTGTTCTGCCTTGAGTTGTCATTCATTGGTTGGGCATTTTTGTGCGTGTTCACCTTGGGCATTGGCTATTTGTGGCTGATACCTTACATGTCGACTTCGTACGCTGCTTTCTATGAGGATGTTAAGGCCGAATTTTCAAGCCGCTCAGCTGCATAACGTGCTGAATTAGTGATGATTTAAGCCGTATTCGACAATGTTGGATGCGGCTTTTTTTGTGCTTGAATGATAGGTTTTTCTCTATGATGATATAGGTGTGCCCAAAGATTCACATTGAAATTACCAACTTCCCTCTAATAAACTATCTTTGCCAGCATCAGAACAAAAAATATGGAAATAACACCAGCACAAGTGTTCGGCGTGCTGCGGACGGTTGTCCACCCCGAACTTAAACGAGACATCATCCAGTTGGGAATGGTTCAAGGGCTCGAAATCGACGGGCCGAAAGTCAGTTTTGCCCTGCTTATAGGCAAGAAGGAAAGCACCAACATCGCTCTGCTGAAACAGAGTTGCGTTGATGCGCTCGAGGCTGCGCTTCCAAGCGTGAACGTGCGCGGCAATATCCGTGTGCAGGCAAAACCCGAAACTGAGGCCGACGAGCCTAACGGTCTGCGCAATGTGAAGAACATTATTGCTGTGGCTTCGGGCAAGGGCGGCGTCGGAAAATCGACGGTGGCCGTCAATCTGGCGGTGGCTTTGGCGCAGAAAGGCGCAAAAGTTGGCCTTGTCGATGCCGATATTTACGGACCCTCAATTCCGTTGATGTTCAACCTGCACGATGTCCGCCCCATGGCCAATGAGGAGCAGATGATTGTACCGGTCGAGAAATACGGCGTCAGGCTGCTGTCAATCGGCTTTTTTGTGAATGCCAAAGATGCTCTTGTGTGGCGCGGTCCGATGGCCACAAGCGCGCTGAAGCAGATGATTATGGAGGCCGATTGGGGCGAACTCGACTATCTGCTAATCGACATGCCTCCTGGAACTGGCGATATTCATCTTGCTATTATTCAGATGCTTGCACTCACTGGGGCGGTCATTGTCAGTACGCCACAGGAAGTGGCTTTGGCCGATGCCTTGAAGGGTATGAACATGTTCCGCAACGACAAAATAAACGTGCCCGTTTTGGGCCTTGTTGAAAATATGGCCTGGTTTACACCCGCCGAACTGCCTGAAAACAAATATTTTATCTTTGGTAATGGCGGATGCAAGCGTCTGGCCGAAAAAGAAGGCGTGAATTTCCTTGGACAGATTCCGATTGTGCAAAGCGTCTGCGAAAGCGGCGACAACGGCGTTCCCGCTGCTATGGACAGCACCAGCATTGTTGGTGGCTACTTCCACTCGCTGGCCGACAACATGATTGCCGCCGTCGATTATCGAAACCGGAATCTTGCCGCAACCCGCAAGGTTGAAGTGAAGAAGAAGTAAGAGTAAATTGACAATGGACAGTTGACAATGGACAATGAACCAAATTGAGTAATGGTTAATGTAATGATTAATGTAATGATTCGTAATTCACTAATGCCTAGTGCCTAATGCCTAAAACCCAAAATCCAACACCTAATACCATGCTCAAATATCTTAAAGCCATAGCCGAGGCGCTCGGCATTAAACTCGAACAGGTTGAGGCCGTCACCGGTCTGCTCGACGGCGGCGCCACCGTGCCCTTCATCAGCCGTTACCGCAAAGAGGCCACAGGCGGGCTCGACGAGGTGGCCATCTTCAACATCGAGAGTCAGTATCATAAGTTTGCCGAACTCGAGAAACGCAAGCAGACCATTGTCGAGACCATTGCCGAGCAGGGCAAGCTGACCGATGAGTTGAAGCGCAAAATCGATGACACGCTCGACAGCACCACGCTCGAAGACCTTTATCTGCCATACAAGCCGAAAAAGCGCACCCGCGCCACTGTGGCACGTGAGCAGGGGTTGGAACCGTTGGCGGGATGGCTTATGAAGCAGAATCAGGGCAGTGCCGAACTGATGGCCGAAAGATTCTTGAAGGGCGAAATTGATGAGCCGGAAAAGGCTTTGGCCGGTGCGCGCGACATTATTGCCGAATGGGTGAGCGAGAACGCCGTGGCCCGTCAGCGTGTGCGCAACTGCTTCAGCCACAACGCGGTGATAACATCGAAAGTGGTGAAGGGCAAGGAACCCGACGCCATCAAATACGGCGACTACTACGACTTTTCCGAACCGTTACGCCGCTGCCCGTCGCACCGAATGCTAGCCATGCGCCGCGGTGAGAACGAAGGCTTCCTGCGCATCAGCATCGAGCCGCAGGGCACCGACGTGACCGACCTGCTGCACCGTCAGTTTCTGAAAGCCGACAACGAAGCCGCCCGTCAGGTTGAGATGGCCATCGACGACAGTTACAAGCGGCTCATCCAACCATCTATCGAAAACGAATTCAAAAAGATAGCCAAAGACAAGGCCGACAAGGAAGCCATCAGCGTCTTCTCGACCAATCTGCGGCAACTGCTTCTGGCGGCGCCGCTCGGCCGCAAGAGCATTCTGGCTCTCGACCCTGGATTCCGCACGGGCTGCAAGGTGGTCTGCCTTGACGAGACGGGCAACCTGCTACACCATCAGGCCATCTTTCCGCATCCGCCGCAGAATGAGTGGCGCGAGTCGCAGGAAACCATTGCCGCGCTGGTGAAAAAATACGGCTGCAAGGCCATCGCCATTGGCAACGGCACGGCAAGCCGCGAGACGGAAGCGTTTGTGAAATCGATAAAGTTCGACACTGATGTGCAGATTTTCGTCGTGAGCGAGAACGGCGCATCGGTTTACAGCGCGTCGCAGGTGGCGCGCGACGAGTTCCCCGACCAAGACGTGACGGTGCGCGGCGCGGTCTCAATCGGCCGCCGACTGATGGACCCGCTAGCCGAGCTGGTCAAAATCGACCCGAAATCGATAGGCGTGGGGCAGTATCAGCACGATGTTGACCAAACGGCGCTCAAAGAGAGCCTTGATTTTGTGGTTGAGAGTTGCGTGAACTCGGTGGGCGTGAACCTGAACACGGCGAGCATGCATCTGCTTGGCTATGTGAGCGGTCTGGGGCCGAAACTGGCGCAGAGCATTGTCGATTACCGCACAGAGAACGGTGCGTTCACATCGCGGCAGCAACTGAAAAAAGTGCCGCGCCTTGGCGACAAGGCCTTTGAGCAATGCGCCGCCTTCCTGCGGATACCCGAATCGCGTAATCCGCTCGATAACAGCGCCGTGCACCCCGAGAGTTACCATATTGTTGACCAAATGGCAGGCGACCTTGGCTGTACCGTGTCGGACCTGATTGCCGACAGCAAGTTGCGCTCACGCATCGACCTGAAGCGCTATGTGACGCCGACCGTGGGACTGCCCACCTTGCAGGACATCAAAACCGAACTGGAAAAGCCTGGCCGCGACCCGCGCTCTGAAATTCAGGAATTTGCGTTTGCTGAAGGCGTCAATACCATCGACGATTTGAAGGAAGGAATGGTCGTGCCTGGCATTGTGACCAACATCACCAATTTCGGCGCGTTTGTCGATATTGGCGTGCATCAGGACGGTCTGGTGCACATCTCGCAGTTGGCCAACAAGTATGTGAGCAACCCCAACGATGTTGTGGCGCTGCATCAGCACGTGATGGTGAAGATTGAGAGCGTGGACAACCGCCGCAACCGCATCAGCCTGACAATGAAAGGAGTGAAGCAGAATTAGGCAATTTGTGCAGATATTCGGAAAAAAACTGCAGCATCCTTTCTGCAGATATAAAAAAAGCCAGCCCTTGCGGGTTGGCTTCTTTCGTTTATGCTGCTAAAACGTTAAGCAATAGCGATTTGGCGCATTGGTTTCGGTTTGGCTTCTTCGCGTTTCGGAATTTCAACGTTCAGGATGCCGTTGTCGTACTTAGCCGAAATCTTGTCGCCATTGGCGGCCTCAGGCAGCGTGAACGAGCGGCTGAACGATTGATAACTATACTCGTGGCGTGTGAAGCGCTCACCTTCTTTGGTCTCATTCTCA
>JAFVGW010000001.1 GCA_017474765.1 Salinivirgaceae bacterium
CGCCGATGGCACCAAAGTATATGTTGACGATGACGAAAAAGCCATACGTACAGGTTTCGCAGTATCGGGCCGCAGGGCAGCTAAGGGCAAGGAGCCGAAACTCTTTGAAGTGAACAGCTTCGGCACGCAAATCTACATTGATACAGAAAAAGACAAGGCCATGCGTACAGGCTTTGCAGTGAGCGGTCGCCGTGCAGCCAAAAAAGGCGAGGTCACCAATAGATATATGGTGATTGATGCCGACGGCACCCGCATCTATGTTGACTATGAGGAGGCCAAGGCCATGCGTACGGGCTTTGCAGTGAGCGGCCGCCGAGCAGCCAAAAACGGCACACCGAACACCATACTGAAAGTGGACAACGCAGAGGGCACCCGCGCCTACATCGAAGACAATGAAGGCAAGGCAATGCAGACAGGCTTTGCGGTGAGCGGCCGCCGAGCCGCCAAAGAGGGCGCACCAGACCTGCTGCGAATCACAAGCGGCAGCACGACGCTCGCAGCTGCGAGTCTGTCCTTGCAGGACAAGGAGACCGACAAAGACCTGATGTCAATATCAAGCAAGAATACAAGCATAAACACCGATGATTTCTCGCTGAGCAACCACGAAGACAAGGATGTGCTGACAACAACTGGCGGCAACGTTGAGGTTAAGAATGACCTTGTGGTTATGGGCGATGTGGCGCAAGCTGTTGCTGCCGACACAATTGAGGATATTCTGCCCGTCTATTTGGCTGTGGGACCGAAGATTGACACGGTTTTGTGCGCCGACACGGCATCGGCGTTGGAAGCTCCCAACGGCTACATACTTTTGAAGATATATGGCAACGGACTTTTTGCACCGAATCAGAATGTTGACGTTGAGGGAAATAATGTGATTCTGTTTGATGCCAATAGCAACCCGGTCAAACAGCACAGCGTGGCAGCGGTGGCTGTGATTCTGACTGATGCTTCAACGTCTGATGCCAAACTGATTGTATGGCCGCTGAAGCAGACCAACAATCTGGAAATCAACTTTGGACTGATGGCGGCAGGCGACACCAGCAATCGATATGTGCCCGTGACGGCGTTAGTTAGTGCCGGCGGACCTGTTGAGTGCCAGGTTGCTGTGGAATCGGCCAACAAAGAACTCGGCTCGGTTGAGGTTGTAGGGCCGAAAGTATATGGCCAGAAGGTTGAACTCACACCACGTCCGGCTGTGGGCTACCACTTCACTAAGTGGAGCGACGGTCGCTCTGCCAATCCGCGCACAGCGCTCATTCTGCACGACACCGCCTTTGCATCGGCAAACTTCGAAATCAACACCTATAATATATTCGCTTCGGCGAAGAACGGAAAGGTTGAATGCAGCGGCAACCAAAACGCTGACGGCACCTACACTCACGGCACGCTGATTGAGTTAACCGCCATTGCGACAGAGCATTACCATTTCGACCAGTGGGCCGACGGCAGCACCGACAATCCTCGCAGGCTGACTATTGTGAGCGACACCACGTTTGAGGCTCTGTTCGCTCTCGACACCCACACCGTAACAGTCATGGCTGCCACGGGCGGCACGGCTGCTGGCAGCGGCACCTTCGGCTACGGCACCAAGGCAGAGCTGACAGCCACAGCCGACTCGGCCACAGGCTACCATTTCACCAAGTGGAGCGACGGCGACAACACCAACCCGCGCCTGCTCACCGTCAAGCGCGACACTACAATTGAAGCTATTTTCACACTCGACTCATACACAGTGGCTTACATTGTTGATGATGAGGTTTGGGGCGAGACCGAGGAGGTTGACGTTACCACTCCGCTTGTATTGCGCGCGGAACCAACCAAATATGGCTACACCTTCAGCGGATGGAGTTCATATCCGAGTATTCCGGCCACCATGCCCAAGCGCAATGTCACCATTGTGGGCGAGTTCACGCCCAACAGCCATACGGTTGCATATATGGTTGATGATGAGCTGTATTACACTGATACTATTGATTTTGGCGAAAGAATTATGCCGCCTTCAATTCTCGCCCGCGAGGGTTACACCTTCAGCGGCTGGAAGGACGCTCCGCTCACAATGCCCGACAGCAATCTGACATTGCAGGCTTACTGGAGTGCCAACAAACACAATATTATATATATGGTTGACGGCATGCCAGCCGACACCGTGCATGATGTGGCATACGGTACTGAAATCACACCGATTGCCGACCCGAAACGCGAGGGTTACACCTTCAACGGCTGGGATTTGGTTCCGCTCACCATGCCCGACGAGGGCATTGTAGTCAACGGCTCGTTCAGCATCAATAACTACACAGTTAAATTTATGAATGATGGCAATGAGGTGCTTTCAACCCAATTTGCCTTTGGCACAATGCCAAAATTCACCAGCGAAGCGAATCCAACTCGTGAGGTCACCGCTCAATACACCTTCTCATTCAAAGGCTGGGCACCTGAATTTGCAAAGGTTACAGGCCCGCAGACCTACACCGCCGTTTACGACACCACTGTAAACAAATACATCGTCACCTTCAAAAATGGCGATACCATTCTGAAGGCAAGCGAGTTTGAATACGGCCAAAAGCCTGAATACGAAGGCGAAATGCCGACAAAAGAGTCCACTCCCGAGTTCACCTACACATTCAATGGTTGGGATAAAGAAATTGCAGAGGTGACAGGTGATGTAACATACACAGCACAATTTGCATCGACAGTCAAAGCCTACACCGTTAAATTTGTGAACTACGACGACACAGAGTTGCAATCCGCACAAGTTGAATACGGCCAGACGCCTCAGTACATAGGCGAAACGCCGACAAAAGAGTCCACTGCCGAATTCACCTATTCATTCGAAAAATGGGAACCTGCAATAACCGAAGTTACCAAAGAGCAAACCTATATCGCGAAGTTCACCGAAAACAGAGTCAAGTACGCATTGAAATTCATGAACGGAGAGGATGTCGTTTTTGAAAAAGATGTTGAAAACGGTTCAAGTATTTCAGCTCCGCAAAACACACTTAATAAGGAAGGCTACACATTCTTAGGGTGGGCAAAATCGGCCACAGCCACAAAGGCCGAAAACGTGGCGGCAACAATGCCAACGGAAAATATCACCTATTATGCTGTTTGGCAAATCAACCAGCACAGTCTCACATGGGATGCCAACGGCGGTAGCACTTTGACTGGCAACTACACCAATGGCTCGGTTGACTACGGTACTCAAATTACTCCACCCGCCGAACCCACCCGTGAAGGCTACGCCTTTGCAGGCTGGGCAACAACGGCTGATGCCACCGAACCAGTAACAGTGCCCGCAACAATGCCCGATGCCGATGTGACATATTATGCTGTATGGAAGCTGCTCACCACGCTTTATGTGGCTCCGGAGGCTGGCTCGCCGGCACTCGGAACGGCCGATAAACCGTTTGGCTCGATTGCCGATGCTGCGGCGGCGATGAACAGCGACACCGCCAACTACACCATCCGCATCAGCGGAAAGATTGCTGGCGCGCAAGGCTTGGGCGACACGCTCAACACCCGCGCAAAGTCAATCACCCTTATCGGTGCCCGCGGCCTGAAAAATGGTGCTCCGCAGGATACGCTCGACGGCGGCAAGCTGGGCACAACGCTCACCATTGGAACATCGGTTCCGGTAACGGTTAAGAATTTGGCCATCACGGGTGGTCAGGCCACTAACGGTGGCGGCATCAACATTGCAAGCGGTGCGAGTGTGACCTTGGCCGACGGCGCACAAATTAGCGGCAACACAGCAAGCGGCAATGGCGGCGCAGTTTATGTTGGAGGTAAGCTCGCAATCAGCGGCAGCGCCTACATTCCTGCGGGCGAAGACGGCAATAGCGATATTTATCTGACAGAGAATGACACAATCACTATTGCCGGTGCGCTCGACAGCGTTTATGTGGGCACCATTACCCTGCAGAGCTATCCCGCACAATATGATTCCTATCCAACGGTATTCAAACTTGCCGAAGGTGTTAACGGAACCAATTGCGTCAAGTTTAAGATAACACCAAGCAACGGTGGCGGCATCACATACATTTGGTATGCCAAAACAGATGGAACACTTACCAATAGCCATTGCCAGCTCGATATACCTAACGATGCAGCCCATCCGTATGTTCTCACACAGTACCCCAATTTCCCGAACAGCGCACTCCATCCGGAGGTGCAAGTCGCATATCAAGTCACTGATGCCACGACCGACCGCAGCTATTATATCGCGCTGCAGAATTTCAAACGCGTTTCGCCCAGTTGTTGGGGTAATATCAGGTTAGCGAATAAAAACGCTGGCACAACATTCAGCTTCTATCTGACGCTCGATGGTGAGTGCAGTATTAAGGGCAACAGTAGTGTCCCGTTTGACTATGCCGGTGTGGGTGACGCACGTATTATTTTCGATGCCAAAACATCCGGCACGCTTACTCTCACTCCAGTCAACAGAACTGCATATAATATCGAATCAAGTGCAGCAAACTCTACAATAACCTATGAGGTTGCCGAAGGCTGCACGTTCAGCGGCGATATTAACGGCACAGCCTATACTGATATTACCGAATTCTTCAATGCTGCGCGGAATAGTTCAAACAAGAACAAAACGTGCACTATTTCGGTACGCCGCTTGCAGCAGGTGACATTTGTTGGCGATGCTGATATGGAACCCATTGCGTCTCAATCGGTTGGGTATGGACTGACCGCAAACGTGCCAACCTTTACCCGCGAGGGCTACATTGTCCGCTGGTTCAGCAACGAAGCTTGCACTGAAGCATTCGACTTTGCCGGTGCAATCACTTCAGACACAACCCTCTACGCCAAGTGGATGCTGAGCTACGCCAAAGTGGGCGGCACGTTCTATTCCGATTTGCAATCGACCATTTCAGCCATCAGTCAGGTTTCTGAAGATGTTACGATAGAACTCTACGGTGCGGTAAAAGCTGACGAATTAGGCAAGGCAGATGAGCCGAACACCATCATCTATGCAGTCAAACACATACAAAGCCAAATTGGAGTAACTCTTGTGGTGCCTGAGGGAGCGAATATTGCGCTTGACAGCGATTGCTCAAATATGTTCAGCGAATGCAGTAACCTTGTATCGGCCGATTTGCGAGGGTTCAACACAAGCGGAGTCACCAATATGAGCTATATGTTCTACAGATGCTCGGCACTCACCATGCTCGATGTGAGCGGTTTCAACACCGCGAATGTCACCAATATGCTCGATATGTTTGGTGAGTGCGAATCGCTTACAACACTCGATTTGAGCAACTTCAACACAAGTAATTGCAGTGTTATTGCTGCCATGTTTGAGAACTGTGAATCACTCACAACGCTCGATTTGAGCAGTTTCAACACAAGCAAAGACCCCCAGATGATTTGTATGTTCCAAAACTGTCCAAATCTCACCACCATCTACGCGGCAAGCGGAGCCGATTGGTCGGGTGTTGGCAGTTCCAATAATATGTTCAACGTTTGCACCGCATTGGAAGGCGGCAACGGCACCAAATACAACAGTAGCTATATCGACGCCACCTACGCCCGTGTTGACGGCCTGAACGGCCAGCGGGGATATTTCACCGATATTAACTCTGTTTATGGCTGTGTCAATGGAGTGTACTACAATGCACTCACAGATTTATGCAATGCAATTAATACTGCCACCGGCAGTACAAAGGTGGTGCTCACCAGCAAGGTTATGGCAGCCGAGTTGGGCAAGGCTGCGACCTCGGGCACCATCATCAATGCCATAAAGACCAACGAACACGAGGATGCCAGGTTCAACCTTGTGGTGCCTGAGGGAGCGAATATTGCGCTTGACAGCGATTGCTCAAATATGTTCTACGAATGCGGTAAACTTGTGTCGGCCGATTTGCGAGGTTTGAATACCGAGAATGTTACAGATATGAGCAATATGTTCAGTTCGTGTCAGTCACTCAAAACGGTTGATGTGAGCGGGTTCAACACCCAGAATGTTACCAATATGCGCAGTATGTTTGGTCGTACGGCACTCATCACGCTCGATTTGAGTAATTTCAACACCGAGAATGTTACCGAGATGAACACTATGTTCGCTAATTGCTCGGAACTCACAACCATCAACGTTGCTCCGGGAGTCGATTGGTCGGGAACGCAGAATACAACTCATATGTTCGGTTACTGCACGAAACTTGTAGGCGGCAATGGCACCACATTCAGCAGCGACTATGGCAACTACGCCCGTGTTGACGGCCTGAACGGCCAGCCTGGCTACTTCACCGAGAAGCGAATCTGTTACTACATCAAGCCCAATGGAGGCAACGACAGCAACTCGGGCCTTTCGGCAGCCGAACCATTGCAGTCGCTTGAGGGAGCCCTCGTAAAGATGAATGACGCCACAACCGGTTATACATTGTATATCGACGGCACGCTTACAGGAAAGCAATCGATTAGCCCGATTATTAATAATCAGTATCATAGTGTAGACGCCAACTCACTCATTCTTTGCGGACTAACAAGCGAGGCAAAGATTGATGCAGGTTGCGACGAAAACAATACTGGTTCGGCTTTGAGTATAGGGCAAGTCGGTTTCCCAATAACCATTACAAATCTGACAATCACTGGTGGATATACAGGAAATGGTGGCGGAATCAGTTTCTATAACATGTCTGGTTATGATTGTACGCTTACGCTTGCCGAAGGCGCTGTAATTACAGGAAACAATGCGACTGGTTATGGTGGAGGAATATATATAAAAGAAGGACAAATTTCACTTGTCATAAATGGCGGTACCATAAGTGGAAACCAAGCTGCATCTGGCGGTGGTGTTTATTGGGAATGTAGCGGTAATTTTACAATGAACAGCGGCACTATAAGCGGAAACACAGCGAATGATGGTGGAGGTGTCTATCTTGGGCGATCCTTTAATATGAAAGGTGGAGAAATCAGTGAAAACACGGCACAAAGAGGAGGGGCGGTTTGTTATGGCAGTTATGGTATTCTCTATATGAGTGGTAACGCAAAGATTCCTTTTGGGGTGAACGGACAACAAGGACCCGGCAAGAACGATGTGTACTTGGCTTATAATTCGAGCAAACCAGACGGCATTGTTATTAAAGTAGATGGCGCACTCACCGATGGAGACGATGCGGTGGCCACAATCACACCAAGTGTATGGCACAGGGGAATGACGGTTTTGAGGGCTGCTAGCAACCAAAATGGAGGCATTACCGAAGAAATTGCGGCACGATTTGCAATGTCCGACCCCGAGTTCACAATTAGTACAAGAGAGAAAGACGGCGAAACCTTAGGCTATTTCAATGCCCCAATTTATGTTGCCTCGTCCACCACTCGAAAAACCTGCACTGGTGAGCCTGGCAGCGACGATGCTAATGGAACGCTCTCAAAACCGTATGCAAGCCTCAGCCAAGCTGCTAACCAGTTAAAAGAGCCTATTGATTTCACAATCCTGATTGACGGCGAGATAACTGGTGAAAATGCACAGTTTGCATTTAGCGAAGGTCTTAAGAAACCGACATCAGTGCTTTTGAAAGGCGCCAACGGCGACAACACAAACGACAAGTTGAACCGCGACCTTACAGCGGCTACCGACAATGGTTCAGTCATTAATATTGAAACAAATATCAGCCGGTTTGAAATACAGGATTTGACAATTACTGGCGGAAATACTACTGGCAGCGGAGGCGGAATTAGAATATGGAGTACATCGCTCTATCTTGGAAAAGGAACTCTGATAATAGGAAATCAGGCTGGGGAAAATGGCGGTGGAGTGTATGTCTCGACTACTTCTAAACTGTTCTTGTATGGCGATGCAAAGATTGGTGATGGCGAAAGTGTGGCAGGAACTGGAAGTTTTGCAAACAAGGCTAAAAATGGTGGTGGAGTTTCTGCTAAGGAGGGCGGCTCTGTATATCTTGGCTATGTTGGCTTGGATTCCGAAAATCAACCTATTATCGCTTCAGGCGATAATGTATTCACCGGCGGTATTTTTAGAAATTATGCCACTGAAAATGGCGGCGGAATGTCTTATGAAAGTACGGCTGGTGTTTATAATATGGCTGGAGGAAGCGTTAGTAGTAATGCTGCAGCATCAAATGGCGGCGGTGTTTATATTCCAGAAGACAAAACCTTTAACATGAGCGGTGGAACTGTGCAGGGCAACGCTGCTACAACAGGTGGCGCAGTCTATGTTGGCGGTACATTCAACATGAGCGGCTCAGCGGTTGTCAACTCCAACAACGATGTTTATCTGGCAGAAGGCACCAAAGTCACCATTGCTGGTCCGCTTACAAACAACAATGTGGCCACAATCACTCCGTCGGTATACGATGGTGAAACACAGTGTATTCAGCTCGCGGATGGTGTAACCGATACCAGGCTTGCGTTTGAATATTCCAAAATTTCGATTACCCCCTATGATCAAGAACCTTGGTATTTATGGGATAACGGCCATATTTCAAAAGCTTCGATAGAAGTAAAAGAGGAAAACGATGCTGTGCACCCGTTCGTTCTCTCTTACGACCCGAATTTCAAGAAAAATGGAGAATATGCAGGATTCCCCGAAGTTTATGTTGGTAATGTTGATAATGTTGAAGGGGACCGCAACTACTACCTCACAATGAGAGGGTATCACCGAATATCTCCCCAGTACAACGGAGCTTTTCAACTGTTTAATTATAACCCAGGCACAACCTTCACATTCCATATAACGCTTGAAGGTGAGAACACAATTGAGCGTTACAATAACGGTGATGAAAACGGTAATAACGGTTATGAAAGTGGAGCATTTGAAATTCATGGTTATAATAACGTTTCGGGCAATGTCGTACTGATTTTCGATGCAAATACTCGTGGAACGTTGAACCTTAATGGTGGTCCTGATTTCAAAGTTGCTGATGGCGTTCAAGTAACCTACAAAGTGGCTGATGGATGCGCATTCAGTGGCACAGCCGATGACCAAACATTCACTAATATTACGGACTTCTTCAACCAGATTATAAAAACAAGTCATAAAAGTAACTGTTCGTTCACGATTACGAAGCAGTAGAATCTAAGGATAAAAAAGAGAAACGGCAACTCTTGCAAAGGTGAGGGTTGCCGTTTTTTCTATTATTCTTCGTTCAGCAATACTTACTTCAATTGCCGTTTGGTGATATTTGTTATTGCAAAAGGAATAATGTTCAATCAGTGTTCAGTGTTGATAAAACAGAGCTTTCAGCCAAATAACTCTTGCTTTAACTGACTGAATATTTTCTTGTTACGCAGATAATACCCCGTGACAATGCTGCCGTTGTAGAATTCGGGGTGCTGGTCGGTTTTGCGCAAGGCTTGCAGTTGGCGGCGTTTGGCCTTCATCTTGCTGCGATTCTGATAGAATGCGATATGAGCCCGTGGAACAGCCATCAGGAAGCCGAATTTCAGATGAACAAGATACAAGCCCATCGAGATCCCGTCGAGAATCATGCGGATAAACATTGTGCGGTGGAAACCTCTGTCGGGCAGGTTCTTATAGAGCAGGAAAAGGTTGTTGCGGTAGTTCAGAAACAACTTTTTGGGGTTGTTGTTGGGCAGGGTGCCGCCGCCCACGTGATAGACAACCGACTGCGGGACAATGGCAATGCGGTAACCCATGTTTTTCAGCCGCCAGCAGATGTCAATCTCCTCCATATGGGCGAAGAAATCGTCGTCGAGGCCTCCCGCTTCGGCGTAGAGTTTGCTGCGGATGAAAAGGCACGCGCCCGAGGCCCAGAAAACATCGCGTATGTCGTTGTACTGGCCGTTGTCTCGCTCAATGGTGCCGAGAATGCGGCCGCGGCAGAACGGATAGCCGTATTTGTCGATGAATCCGCCCGATGCTCCGGCATACTCAAAATCAGTCCGTTGGTCGTAGGAGAGAAGTTTGGGGGCGCAGGCCGCCACATCGGGGTTGGCATCCATATATTCGGCAAGCGGATTGAGCCAGCCCTTGGTAACCTCGATGTCGGAGTTCAGAAGCACAAAGTATTCAGCCTCAATCTGTTCGAGCGCTTTGTTGTAGCCGCCCGTAAAGCCGTAGTTCTGGTCGAATTGCAGCACTTTGACAGTGGGGAACTGCTTGCGTATCAGTTCAATGCTGTCGTCGGTTGAGCCATTGTCGGCAACCCACACATCGGCCCCGTCCGACAACGTTGTGACTGACGGAAGAAATGTCTCCAGAAACGCCCTTCCGTTCCAATTCAAAATGACAACTGCAATTCTGCTCATCGGTGTTTTTTTGTGAGGCAAAGATAATGGTATTTGGGAAATAGGTGCAAGGGGTTGGTGTTAGGTATTGGGTGTTAGGCACTAGGTGTTAGGTGTTAGGCACTAGGCATTAGGCATTAGGCACTAGGCATTAAGTGTTGGTATAGTGCTAAACTTCTAAACTTCTAAACCTTTAAACGATTCACCAATTCACCAATTCACCAACCTTGTCCGTCGTCCCAAACTAAACTTTCTTCCCCTCTCAACTTCTAAACTCTAAACTTTAATTTATATTTGCCCGAAATCGAAAACAGCTACAAAAATGTTTAAAAATCATCCTAAAGGGCTTTTGGCGGCAGCCTTGAGTAATATGGGCGAGCGTTTTGGCTACTATATTATGAATGCCGTGCTGGTGTTGTTCCTCTGCTCAAAATTCGGTTTGCCCGAAGAGAAGGCAACAGCCATATATTCAGTGTTTTACATGGGTATTTACATTTTGAGTCTGGTGGGTGGCATCATTGCCGACCGCACCCAAAACTACAAAGCCACCATACAGTCGGGCCTGATAGTGATGGCTTCGGGCTATGTCATTCTGTCGATACCGATTCTGGCAACGTCAGGAAACATCGGCTGGCTTTTGCCGCTCACTTGCGTGGCGCTTTTTCTGATTGCTTTCGGCAACGGATTGTTCAAAGGCAACCTGCAGGCTATTGTGGGGCAGATGTACGACAATTTTGAGGCTGAAGCCGCAAAGCATGGCGAGGAGGCTCTTGCCGCCGCCAAATCACGCCGCGACCCAGGCTTTCAGATTTTCTATATGTTCATCAATGTTGGCGGACTGATTGCGCCGTTTGTGGCGCCCGTTTTGCGCAGTTGGTGGCTCAACCACAATGGTCTGGCCTACAATGCCGACCTGCCTGCTCTCTGCCATCAGTATATTGAGGCTGGTGCGGCTATGGCTCCCGATGCCGTTGCCAAGATGAACGACCTTATTGCGCTTGTAACAACCACGGTGCCCGCTAATTTGGCCGATTTCTGCCAAAACTATCTGGCGGTGTTCAACACGGGTGTTCACTATTCGTTCCTGGCCTCGGTGGCAGCCATGCTCATATCGCTTGGCATCTTCCTTGCCACTAAAAAAGAGTTGCCGACGCCGGCCCGTAAGACAGCGCAGCAAAGTTCCGATTACACTGCCGAGGAGCGTGCCGCCATGGCAACCGAAATCCGCCAGCGCATCTACGCACTGTTTGCGGTGCTTGTGATTGCGGTGTTTTTCTGGTGGTCGTTCCATCAAAACGGCACGTCGATGTCGCTCTTTGCACGCGATTTTGTCATCACATCGGCCATTCCGCCTGAGATTTGGCAGGCAGTCAATCCGTTCTTTGTGATTGTGCTCACATTCCCAATGATGTGGCTTTTCGGCACGCAGTGGGGCCGCCGCTTCTCAACACCTAAGAAGATTGCCATCGGCATGGGAATTGCGGGAATAGCCTATCTGTTTATGAGCGTGTTCTGCTTCCAGCACGGCTATCCTTCGGCAACCGATTTCCGCGCACTCGACGCTTCAACCGCCGAAAGCCTGAAATCGGGCCCGATGGTGCTAATCATTTACTATTTCTTCATGACTGTGGCTGAGCTGTTTATCAGTCCGTTAGGCTTGAGTTTTGTGTCGAAGGTGGCACCCAAGAACCTGCTTGGCTTGTGCCAGGGATTGTGGCTTGGCGCAACGGCAGTGGGCAACGGTTTCCTTTGGATTGGCCCGCTAATGTACAATAAGATAGACATTTGGCAATGCTGGGCCGTATTCTTCGCCGTCTGCTTCATATCGATGGCAGTGATGCTTGGCATGGTTAAATGGCTCGAGCGGGTGACAAAGTAGAATCTGCAATTTTCTGCAACAAAATTTCCCGTTGCAGAATCTTTTTGCGGGTTGCAAATAAAAGTTACATACACTTTTATTATCTTTGTGAATCCAAAAGAAAAAAAAGTAATGGTTTTTGAATCTTATATCAATCAAGAAAAGCACTTGGTGTCAATCGATTGCGCCATATTCGGCTATCACGAGGGCGAGTTGAAACTGCTGCTTTTCCAGCGCGAGAAGGAGCCAGAGAAGGGCAATTGGTCGCTGATTGGCGGTTGGGTGAACGCCGACGAGTCGGCTGAAGACGCCGCCACACGCGTTTTGCAGCATATCACCGGACTGCACGACATCTATCTGCAGCAGGTTTCCACCTTCTCAAAGCCCAACCGCGACCCGGGCGGACGTGTTATCAGCATAGTCTTTTACGCTCTGGTTTTCATCAACGAGGAGAGGATGAAACTCTCGTCGGAGTTTGGGGCGCGGTGGTGGCCGGTGAAGTCGCTGCCCACGCTGATTTTCGACCACGGCGATATGTTTGATGCGGCTTTTGAGAAGTTGCGCACCGATGCCAATCATAATCTTGTTGGCCGCGGACTGCTGCCCGAAAAATTCACCATTCTGCAACTGCGAAATATCTATAACTCAATATTTTTCAAAGATTTCGACCCGGGAAATTTCCGCCGTAAGGTGATGGCCTTCGATGCGCTCGAAAAACTCACCGAGAAGGACACAAAGGTGTCGCGGAAAGGCGCTTACTATTACAAGTTTAAAGATTAAGATACTGTGGAACAGCAGATTAAGAATAAGTTTTCCAATATTTTCGGCGCGGAGCCCGTGATGTATTGCGCGCCTGGACGGGTGAACCTGATTGGCGAGCATACCGATTATAATGAGGGTTTTGTGCTTCCGGCGGCGGTTGACAAACAGATTGTTTTTGCCGTGAAGCCGAACAGCGTGGGGCGCTTCCGTTTCTTTGCCTACGATTTGAACGAACAGTTTGAGACTGAGGAAGATAAAATACAAAAAAGTGATACGGCTTGGGCCAATTACCTTTTGGGCGTGGTTGCGCAGTTTGCCAAGGCGGGCAAGCGCGTGCCTGCGTTCGACTGCGTGTTCGGCGGCAATGTTCCGCTTGGAGCGGGAATGTCGTCGTCGGCGGCAATCGAGGTGGGAATGGCCTTTGCAATCAACGATTTGTTCGGTTTGGGCTGCTCGCGGCTCGATATGACCAAATTCGCGCAGATGGCCGAGCACGAGTACGCCGGCGTCAACTGCGGCATTATGGACCAGTTTGCGTCGATGCACGGAAAGGCTGGCCACGTGGTTCGCTTGGACTGTCGAAGCCTTGATTTTCAGTATTTTCCGCTCGATACAACCAATCACTTGCTTGTGCTTGTCAACACAGGCGTGAAGCACGAGTTGGCGTCGTCGGAGTACAACAAGCGCCGTGCGGAGTGCGAGGCGGGAGTGAGGATTCTGCAAAAATACTACAGCGGTGTGCGCTCGTTGCGTGATGCCACAATGGAGATGCTCAACGCTCATTGTCAGGAGTTTGGCGATGTGGTTTATCGTCGCTGCTCGTACATTGTTGAGGAGAATGCCCGTCTGATAGCAGGCTGCAAAGCCTTGGCCGACAACGATTTTGCTGCATTCGGGCAGTTTATGTACGGCTCGCACGAAGGTCTGAGCCACAAATTTGAGGTCAGTTGCAAGGAGTTGGACCAACTGGTTGCCATTGCGCGGACGGTGCCTGGCGTTCTTGGCTCACGAATGATGGGCGGCGGCTTTGGTGGTTGCACAATCTCACTTGTTGAGAAATCGAAAGTTGCTGATTTTGAACGCGCTATAAAAGCTGGTTACAAAACCCCCGACGGCCATGAGCCAGTGGTGTTGAACTTCATAGTTCTATGGATTTCTTATTTGCATTACATCCTATTGTCTCTTGTGAATTAGTTGCTCCTTCTTATCCTTGTTTAGAACAACTAATAACTAATTATATAAAAGAAGATGA
>JAFVGW010000036.1 GCA_017474765.1 Salinivirgaceae bacterium
CTACACATTTTTCCAAAAAAATTCTACATATTGTTCAAATGATTGATTTTTAAATGTTTAATTTTTGGATATATGGAGAAAAAAATTGGACAAATAATAAAGGAGCGTGTAACTGCTAAAAATATGGGAGTTACCGATTTTGCTAAAGCGATTGATGTTGAGCGTAGTAATGTTTACAACATTTTTAGGCGTGATTCGATTGATACTGGTTTGTTGAAAAAAATTGGACAAGTGCTGGAATACGATTTTTTTCAAGACTTACTCGAAGAAGATACGCGTCGCCAAATAATACTGAAAAGCAAAATTGAAGAAACTGTTTATGTGCCAATCAAACT
Source organism: Salinivirgaceae bacterium (assembly GCA_017474765.1). Classification (GTDB taxonomy): domain Bacteria; phylum Bacteroidota; class Bacteroidia; order Bacteroidales; family SZUA-534; genus RUG13583. Next base: position 336 of record JAFVGW010000036.1, read on the forward strand.
ATCGGAAGATGATATAAGGAAACTAAATATCAACGACAAAGTAATTGATTCACTATTAAAGGTTTTAAAATGACAGCAATAAAAGAAATTCAGTACGATGTAGATACTGCAAACAATGTTTTGAAATATCTTGAACACTTAAAAGAATATAAATTTAAATGCGAAGGAGTGTTCAAATATGCAGATTACCAAGACGCATACGAATTACTTATAAGTAAGAATCTTGTCAAAAAAGATGATGTGGAATATACAAGCACGGATTTTGCGTCCGAAATGTGTAAAAATGGCATTGTATTAACAATGTCGGACTTTAGAAAAGAAAAAGGCGATTCGGGAATAGCGGAATTAAAAGCAAAAGTCGCTAATGATATTTTAGAAAAAGATTTAGGCACGAGTGACCATTTGCCCTATAATAATCAAACGATAAAGATTACTGCCAAAGAATTAACGGATATGGGTATTCTTGAAAAAGGGACATTAACAAATTATGCAATAAAAATGAAAGGTGATGGTGGTCAATTCAAAGCTGCTGATTTTACGAATGTTGTATATGCAGATGATGAAATGAAAGAATACAATTTTGGCAGTGTTAATTTATAAGTAATTTTAACCCAAACAGCAAAAATGAAACTAACAGCGGAAAACTTGAAAGATAGCGAATGCTAATCATTTAACTTTCAAAATATTGTGTATTGAAAATATAGTCAGCCCCACAACAAACAGCAAGGCAAACGGATTGGTTGCCGAGTGTGTGCCGTATTTTTTCAGCAGGGTGTCAATATCGCAGTTATCCTCTTTTTTAAGTTTCAGTTGCCCCTTGCCAGGCAGTCGTGTTGTAAAAAATGGGAACAACTCTTTCGATACGTATTTTTTCTCTTTGTTAGAGAAATTTGCTATCGGTCGGTATTTGGTCTGCCTTTTGAATTGTTCCGAATACTCGAACACCCAAAAGTTGTCTTCCCTATACAATATGCCCACCAGCATATTGTCCAACATTAGTTTGTATGCAGTAGTAACCTCATTCATTTCAGTAAGTTTTTGATAGTTGAGAATCGAAAATCAAGACATTGGTTAATAACCTCTATACGCCTTGCTGACATTAAGTTTGAAAAGTTATCGGAAACAAATCGTTTTGCCCTTTCAATCATATCTTGCGAAAATAAATCTTCAATTTCATTTTTCGTAATGAAAAATTGATTTTTATAGATTTCTTCCGTCAGGCGGAAGTGATTCAGGTCTTTGTCGCTGATACCTTCCCAGCCTAATTTTGGTTTTGAATTTGTGGAGTATTTTTTGATTTTGTCATAATTGAACGTTGCAAGTGATTCTTCCGACTGATTCCAAAACAATCCCCTTGCGGTATCATATACTGGCGAAAAAGCAGGTTTGCTGTCGCCGATGGTTTCAACTATAATAGCCCAATTTTCATAGTGGCGGTCGTTGTTACCTACAAAAGCGTCAAACAACAGCAACTTCACCAAGTCGTGCATAATATCATAGTGGTTTATCGTATAATGTTTGATTGATTTTTCTACGAATTGCAGTGTAAACAAATCCCTCGACATTTTTTGCCGTTCGATTTCCGATACAAATTCATTGTCATTAAGATAATTGCTGAATATTTCCGCGCCGTGTATCAATGTTTGTGTTTCGGATAAGAACCATTTGCTCAAAAAACGTATTTGAGAGTTGATTACCGCCAATCGGCTCTCCGCCATATTAAGCCCGAATATTTCACCTAACTTGTTAAGCAGATATTCAGTTATAGATTCAATCGGATACCATTTATGCCCAGTTTTAGCCAAATATTTGTAGCCGCCAATCTTGATAAGCGCTTTTGGCGCGTCGCCCATTAAGTAAGCGTTTTCTATTTGATACACATTGCTTTCTATAACGTCAACATTGCTGTATTCAAAGCGGTTATCCTTATTGTATGTGTTTTTCTCAATATCACACACGTCTAATTGATTGTTTGTTTCGTTGATTGAAAGATTGAGGGCGTTTAGTACGTTCTCCACCTTTGATACGGATATGGTTTTTGAGCCGCGCAGGAAAGCGCAAAAATTGGAATAGTTTAAACCATTCTCTATGCAAAACTGGCGTTTCGAGATACAATTCTTATTCAGCGCATTTTCTATTATTGTCCGTATCATAAGCCTTTCCGTTTCCGCAAATGTAGTGTTAATATTTAACACATACAAGTTGAATAACCCACCAGCAAAAATGAAACTAACAGCGGAAAAAGGCTGAAAGGTGGGTGAAAAGTGTTTGGTTCAGCAGGGCTTACCGATTGAAAATAACACGTAGGATTTTGTCTAAAATCAAATTAAAGTATTCTTTTTTGACAGTACCAACCTTGCGTTGGAAATCACGGCTTAAATCGCTTTCAATAATATGGCAGATGACATAACTCTTTTTGTCGAAAGACCAGCCGTTAACCATATCATCAGTTATCTCAATTGTGTTTTCGGGATAGATTTGTTTCGATGATATCAATGTAATAATCGCCAGTTGTTTCGTGCAGGGAGTTGTCGGAAACAATGATAGCCAAATGAGGTTTAAACTGGCCGTCGTTAAACTGAAAGTTCAACCAAACAATATCACGCTGATTATAAACCATACAACTCAATTTTTTCGGCCAGCCGCCGATGCGACAACTCTCTTATCTTTTCAATATCGGTTCTTGTTACGTCGGTTGTGGTAATTCCGTTTTTTTTGATAGCCCCCGACGCATTTAAAATCTTAAAAATCCGCTTTCCGTCTGCGGTGCGCTCGTCAACAATAGCAATGTTTGGTGCTGATTCATCAATACAATTCATTCCGGCAAGGAATTTGAACATATTTTTGCCAAACAATGTGCGGCGGTCTAATGTGAGTTGATAAGTTGCCATAACACAAACCTTTTTTCAATACAGCAAATGTAGTGTTAATATTTAACACATACAAGTTGAATAACCCACCAGCAAAAATGAAACTAACAGCAGAAAACTTAAAAGACGAGTAATACAACCTTGCCAAGACCCTTATCCAACCCAAAGAGACCGATTCTATCGGCATTTTCAATTAAAATGTGCTACAAAAATATTAGAGCGACGATTAAGCAATTTTCCGTCGCTCAATCGTAGATTAGGCGCAACTCAATCGTCGCTAAATAGTTAATAAATTGTCGCCCAGTCGTCGCCCAGTCGTCGCCCAGTCGTCGCCCAGTCGTCGCCCAGTCGTCGCCCAATCGTCGCTCGTTTTTTGTTGTACGTTGTTGTACGTTGTTGTACTTTGTGCGTCTAAACAGCAAAAGACTGCCCACACGCTTTTTCAGGCTGTCAATTCTTATATATTTTTCACCCCTCGCGGAAAAAATCCGCATTTCAAACCCCTTTAAGGCACTTCAGGACGCTAAACGCCGCGCCGTTTTGGGTGATTGGCGGTGTTTCGCGGAATCCGCTTTTTATAAAAATTTTAGGTTTACAAACGCCAAAATCCCCACAAATCCCCACAATCCCCCGAAATCCCCGAATGAAGCGGAAACGGCACTTTAAACTTACTGATTACATATTATTAAACCGCTTAAACACAATTATTTACATAAATCGAAAGCAGTAAATAAACGCGCATTATTCTGCCAAAACGCGCATAAATGTACTCAAACCTACCTAAAGGCGCACAAACGCGCTAACACCGTTGATTACAGCAATTTACCCCTCTAAATTTGCTTTCGAGGGTTTTGAGTGGGAGACTTGTATTGGTTTGGGCTGGACGCAGCAACCATATTTAATGTCTCCCCACCCTTTATAAAAGAATATGACGAAAACTATCAAAATATTATTGGCACTCGCCGCCGGATTTGGCCTTTACAAACTCCTGACAAAGAAAGGTTTGCTAAAGTCAACTGGCGACAATTTTGCAGCACGCGCAGAACTGGCTGGCAATATGTCGTTTGCCAATTCTCAATTAAACATTCCCCTGAACTTTAGGATAGAACAGCGCAAAGAAGCGCAGGTTTCTATTGATGGCGTAAAACTTGCCTACAATGGCTACGACCTCTCAAGTGTTACATATAGTGTTAATAGTCAGCGTATGGGGCAAAACGGCGTTATATCTATTGTATGCGCCGTCCCATACAGCCGCTTGGTTGCTGTTATCGGGCAAAACATCACTGGCTGGATAACCAAAGGCAACTACGACGAACTGCTGAAAGGTTTGCAGATTAAGGCCAACATCGGTGTTGACAACTATAAACTGCAATTTGCACAGCCTCTCAATCAGGTACAGACCTATAATTTGAGTTTGCAGGGCGTTGGTTCGCTCGGACTGACAGCCTCAAAGGTTCGCAACATTCGGCCTTTGAGTGATTATATTGCTTACATACCGCCGCGCTCGGAGTTGAACCGCGCCGACAAGATACTTTTCCCTGACGGAAACGAACACGACACCGTTTCGCTTATGCGGAAAGTGGCTCAAAGCACCAAGAGCGACACCGCAAAACTGGCTCAATGGCTGAAACGCGGCAGCCTAAAAGATACTCTGCAAAGTATTTGGACATTTGTCTATACACATATTCAATATGTTAAGGACAACCCGATGATTGAGCAGGTGCGCCGTCCGCTTCGTACTTTGTATGACCAGCAGGGCGATTGTGATTGCTACGCGACGCTTATTGCCTCGATTCTCGAAAATTTAGGCATAAAATATCAATTCCGCGTTGCAGCCTATCAGCGAGGCTGGCAGCACGTTTACGTAATCGTACCCTACGAGGGCGGTTATTATACGGTTGACCCAGTTTTAGACCAGTGCTTCGCTGAAAAACAACCAACGAAAACTTTTGAAGGATAATAAGTTATGAACGGTATTCCAATTCAATATTTAGATGGCGTTGGCAATGTGGCCAAGCAAGCCTACAACCAGCAGTCGGCTACGGCTGACAAGGTGCGCCGCCGCAAGTTCCACAAATGGCAACTTGAAACGCCTGAACAAATACGCCGCCGTCAGGCCAGCGTGCAGTATTACACACGCGGAATGGACGACAAAACGGTGCGCAACATCGGCTATATATCCAAAGGATTGGACTTTGTAGGCTATCACGGCGACGGAAGCGTTGAAGACCAAGAAATGATATACAATCATTTGCTCCGCACAAAGCAGGTGGTTGATAGCGCACCACAAGCAGTGGCTGTCTATCAAAACCCCCAGCAATTATCGGATATGTTGGGCTACGTTCTCGATAATTGGGATAGCGCGAATCGCGAAAAGGCCATCGAAAATATGGCACGCGAAGAAAGCCGCCTGATTGACGAGGGTAAGATTGTTTTGGGCGACGACAGCAGCGACGCTCATTTCCTTGCTGCTGGCGAAAACTACGACCCTGACACACAGCGCGTTTTGATGAACGGCGCAGTTGAGACGCTGCCCAACCGACGCGGCCTTTTCAACCGCCTGAAAAAGACATCTGCTTTTGCCAATGTTGCTTCTAAAGACGCAGAGGTTTTGGGCGATTTGCCATTTACGCGCAAGTTGAGAGCCACAATCAGGCAGAATGTGGCCGCAAACCGCAAAAACACAACCAAGAACATTCGCGAGACCAAGATAAAGAACGGTTACGTTCACAACAAGGTTAAGAAAATCCCAGTTTACACCGTGGTTAAATCCACCGTGTCAGGACTGGACGGCGTTGATGATGATTTGCAGTTCCTGCTTATGGGAATTGATTTTGCATACAATGCCGACGAGGGTTTGACCGTTGCCGAGAACATCGACAACTACCGCCGCTATTTTGCTCGTTTGAGTGCGGCAATAGCAGCACAGCCCCTCACCTTTTACGATAGTTTCACTGAAGCCGCCGCTGTGCGCCGTATGCTGGCGCAGATTATCCCAGCCATCGGCAATGAGGCCGCAATGGACGCTCTTTGCGCCGAATATGAGAGTGGCGTTCACGGAATCGACGGCCTCGACGGTTTGGGCGAACTGAACGGCAAACTGAAAAAAGCTTTGAAAAAGGCTACAAAGGCCGTCAGCAACGCTGCAAAAAGCACAGTTAAAGCAGTTGCCCAAACAACCACCAACGCTGCAAAGAGTGTTGCCAATGCAGCAAAGACGGCTGCAACCACTACGGCTAAAGCAACAACAAGCGTGGCTAAAGCCGCCGCAAACACAACAAAGGCCGCAGTTAAGGCCACTGGCGGTGCAGTTAAGCAGGTTGCCAAGACCACGGCCAACGTAACGAAAGCCGCTGCCAAGACCACGGCCAACGCTGCCAAATCGGTAGCCAACGCGACAAAAGATGTAGCAAAAACCGCAGTCAAAACTACGGCTAATGTTGCCAAGACTGCTGCCAAATCGACGGCCAACGCCGCCAAATCGGTAGCCAACGCGACAAAGAATGTTGCCACAACCGCCACCAAAGCCGCAGTGAAAACAACCACAGCCGCCGTCAAGTCGGCTGTCAACGCCACCAAAGCAACGGCTAATGTTGTGAAAGCAGGTGTGCAGGCCGCTACTGGCAACAAAGAGGCAGCAAAGGAGACATTGAAAAAGGCTGGCGAACAAGCAAAATCGGCTGTAACACAACCAGCAAAGGCTGTTGCTACGGCTGTCAAAGATACAGCAAAAACCGCTGTCAGCACCACAAAGGATTTGGTTAAGAACACCATCGTTGAGCCGACAAAATCGGCTGCAAAAACGGCCGTTCAAGCGACAAAAGATGTTGCAAAAACCGCTGTCAGCACCACAAAGGATTTGGTTAAGAATACGGTTGTTGAACCAACCAAGACGGTTGTCAAAACTGCCGTAAAAGAGACCAAAGACCTTGTTAAAAATACGGTTATTGAGCCGACAAAGACCGTGGCAAAGGCCACAGCGCAATCGGCCAAAGATGTGGTTAAAAACGCCATTGTCGAGCCGACAAAGGCCGCTGTGAAAACCACCGTTGACCTAACTAAAAAGACGGTTGTCGAGCCGACAAAAGTAGCCGTCAACGAGACTATTGTCAAGCCGACAAAGTTTGCCATTAAACTGACGAAGAAAGTTACAAAGGTAGCCCTTAAAATGACAAAGAAACTTGTTGCGGCTGTCCTGCTATACAACCCCATCACCCTGCTTATCAAGGGTGGTCTGCTGGTTGCTTTCCGCCTCAATATGTTCAAAATGTCGAGCCGCAGTTATCTCGGCTCAATGAGCGAGGAAGAAGCCATCAGCAACTACGGCATAACTCCTGAAGAATATCAAGCACAAAAGGAATCATTTGATAAGATTTACAAGATATGTTGCGGAACTTTCAAAATGAAAGAAAGCAAACTGCTTGACGCTCTCAAAAAAGGCTTCAACCGCAAATGGGAAGGCTCTGCCGAACCGCAGTCGGAAGATGAAATCAAAGCGGCTGGTAACGCAGCCGAGGCCGACGACGAGGTTGTGGAGGAACTGCAAGCGCAGATGGAAGCCGACATTGCCGCCGACAAGAAAGAACTTGAAGCCAAAGGCGCAAAGGCCAGCGACAAGGCCACTAAAGAAGCCGCCACCGAAACACAACCCGAACACTATGTGGTGATACCCGAAAACAAGCGTACTACCAAAGTGGCAACGGTTATGTATGAGCAAGGCGGCGATTCATCGAAGAAGATTGCCGACCTGCCAAAAGGCACTGCACTATATGTTTCAACCGACAAGGCCGAAACTGACGGTACTTGGATTGCGGCCACCACAACCGACGACAAGCACAGCGGCTACGTGAAGATTGCCGATTTGGACGAAATCACCACAACCGACGGCCAGCCAGTTGCTGTCATATCGGGCTTGTGCAATAACGGCTACGATTCGATTAGCGGACTTGGCGAGGCTGCAACCATTGGCGCGTCAATCGCCGCCGCAGCGTCGTGGATTTTGAATATCTGCCTCAAACTCAAAGACATTTGGGGAAAGGTTAAAGATGTGCTGACTTTCGGCAAGGAAATGAAAGAAACCTTTTCGCCCGAAGATGAGGGCGGCGAGGAAGAAGAACCCGACAACAGCGAGGAATCAATGCCCGAATCGCCCAATCCGCAAAACAACGGCAGCAGCAGCAACAACGGCGGTAACAGCAACGGCGGCGGCTACGACAACGGCGGCTATCCGCAGATGTACCCCAACGCAGGACAGCAGCAAGCCCCAGCCGAATCGACAGCCAAACCGAAAGAGCAGGCCGAGGGTGGTATCAACAAAAAGTTAATCATTGGCGCAACCGCAGCAGTGGTAGGTTTGGCGGTATTAGCCATAGCGACAAGCAGACGAAATAATGTAGTAGTAACAACCCCCCAAAACAATTAAAAGATTATGGGAAAAGGAATTATCATCACCGAACAAGGTCAGGGCGCACCGTTTCGCAAACTGCCAAGCGCAGAGGGCGAAATGATTGGCGCGTTTGAACCGAACACTGAAATCGAACTTACCTCTTACGATAACGGCTGGTATGCTGTTAACTACGAGGGCGAAGATGGCTTTGTGTCAGGAAAGTTTGTTCAGGCTCTCGACGGAATTGAGGGTTTGGACGGCAAAATGGTGAAAGCCGCTAAAAAGGCGGCCGACGCCCTAAAGAAAGTTACTGGCAAAAGCACCAAAAAGACCGTAAAGGCCGCACCTGCAAAAATTGTTGAGACAAAGGACGTGGTTAAGACCACTATCATTACCCCAGCAAAGCAGACCACAGCCGCACCGCAATCAGCAGCAGCAGTAAAAGCCGCGACCAAACCGAGCATTGCGACAAAAGCCAAGTCGGCTATTCAAAAAGCGAAAAACGCAACCATACTAAAGAGCGTTCCGCCGCAACTTACAAAGCAAGAAGCCGCAAAAATCTACGAGGCAAACAAGATTGTCAGCGTTGAGCGCACACCCAAAGGCTTGTCAATCACCCTTGAGGGTACTGACGGATTCGACGGATTCGACGGAATGGACGACGAGGAAATGGTAAACGGCGTAATGGGAGCAATTTTGGCAAACACCAAAAAAGCAATCAAAAAGGCAGTTGAGAACAACAAGCCAAACGTAGTGAAAGTAACATCGAAAGGCGTGTATGAGGCCAACAAGGTTATCAACATTCAGCGCACCGACAACGGTTTCCGTATCACCCTGCAAGGTATCAACGGATTCGACGGAATCGACGGACTGGACGACGAGGAAACGCTGAACGGCCTTTTGAAAAACATTGGCAATGCCATCAAAAACGCAGGCTCTAAAGTGGTTAATGCTACTAAAAATGCTGTGCAAAAAGTTGTCGGCGGCTCAAAAAAGGTTGTAGAGACAGCCGAGGCCGTGAATGAGGCCACCGCCGCCGTGCAAAACGCCACACAAAACGCAGCAGCAGCAGTCAACACCGCTTCAGCAGCACCATCAGCAACAAATGCTAATTCTAACAATATTCAAAATTCAAACGCTATGGAAAACCAAGAGCAAACGTCCTCTAATCAGGACAAAACCAAGAAGATACTGAAATATGTAGGTATCGGTGCTGGTGTTCTCGGCCTCGGCTTTTTGGGTTACAAACTGCTTAAAAGCAAAAAGCAGACAGCAGCCGCACCTGCGGCCTCGTCGTCTGCCAGTTTGAGCGGTGTGCGACGCAACAGCAAGAAAAAGAGAAAATCGTCAGCAAAAAAAATCGAATTAAGTTAAACCTTAAAAACAAACCAAGATGTCAAAGCAAACTTTTGAACAAAAGAAAACCTTTGCGCTCAACAGCCTGAAGCGCGCAGGTTTGGTTGCGGTAGGTTGCATTGGGGGTAAGTTCCTTAACAACTTTATCGCACGCAAGACCGTTGGCACAAGTGGCGAGGAGGAAGATTTACTCGGTCTTTCGCCGAAAGTGTCAAAATGGGTAACACCGTCGTTGGTTGCTGGTGTTGGCGTTGCAACCGCCCTCACTATCAAAAACGCGGCTGTAAAAGACGCGGCTCTCGGCCTTATGGCTGCTGGTATGGTAAGCCTTGTGCAGAGTGCCACAAAGAAAGACCTCTCGACGCTTAACGGCGACACCGACGAGGACGACGCTCCAGTGCCAATCGCAGGAATTGACGGCTACCGTTCACTCCCAGGCGTAGGTGATGTTTCTTACGGCGAACTGCCGTCGGAAAACGACTATGTTAACGATTTCGCCAGCCAGCCGCTGCCGAATGAGGGAAATATGGGCGAAATGGGCGACCTCGGCTTTATGGCAGGTGAGCCAGCCGTAGCACAGCAGGTGCTTATGTAAAAAATCAAAAACAAAACTTTTTCAAAAAACCTTTTAAAAAACTGAAATTATGGCAGAAATTACAAAAAATGCTTTCGTTGGCTCAAAGATGGCCACCGCTAAAGCCGAGTTTGAGGCTCGTCTTTCTCAAATTAACAACAGCGTAGCACAAGCAGTGCTGGCTGGCCAAATGCAGAGTGTTGACTACGCTCTTTACGTAGTTCGTAACCTCGGCAGCGAATCAACCGTTGACCTCTTCAAGAGCGGAGACGCCGAAGAGGTTGGTTTGACCAACATTTCAAAACGCCAGTTAGAGGCTAATACCTATATGCTGGTAACTCACATTCAGTTGCTGGCCGCTACACTTGCCGCTGGCGCGACTGGCGACAGCGCAGAGGACAAACTGAAGAAAACTGCTTTTGCAGTTATCGAGAGCGACATCGCCAATGGCGAGTTCGAGTTGAAGTCAAACGCTACAGTTTTGATTCCGCGTGTTTCTAACGAGGTATTCCGCCAACCTGCTGGCAACGGCAAACTGGCTGGCGACTGGCAGTTGGAGTGCCCGAAAATGCTTGTGCCTCTTACAAATATCGACGCGAAGATTTATACACCGTTTGCAACTAATAAGGCAGTCAAACTCGTACTGCACGGTGTGAAAACTCATCGCGCATAAGCAAGTGGGCTAACGAATCAAACCTACCGAAGAATCCTGAACCGCAGCCCACACACGCGGTTGCGGTTCGGGCTTCTTTTAAAAAGAAATTGTTAAGAATTAGCAGTCATAACAAGAATTAAAAAGAATTAGCAAGATGTTTTACTCAATCCCATCGAGCAGCGACGAGGTGATAACCGTAACACCGCACGGTGCAAAATCAATTCGCTACCTATTCTTTGAGAATAAGAACGACAAGATTTTCCACTACGGCGGCAAACTGGACACCGTTTCTATATCAATCGACGGCAAGCAAATCGCGCAGGAATTGCCTATTGCGCCTTTTTGCACGACTACGCCGTATGGTGCTGGCCGTTTTGACTGGAAGCGTTGTGCGTTAGAGGTTAACCTGAACGTTGACAACAGCGAAATTAAAATCAGCGGCACGGTGAATAACGAGTACAACATAGTCTTTGTATGTTCCGACGAAAAAGTTGATGAATCAGGCGGCTTCGATTTTGTTGAGTTTAAAGAATTTACACTTAAATCGACCCCAACCGACAGCGAAATGACGGAGCGTGTAAAAGACATCATCGGCGACAAGTACGACGAAATACGCGACAAAGCGTCCGATTCTAACCTTACCGCCGACGCGCCAGTTGCAACCTTGTTTGAGGGAGCAACATACGCGGACGGACGACTGACCGCCGTTACGGTCAGCCTTACAAAGCAAGAGGCAGTCTCTCTTGGTATCAATGACCTTGACAAACCCACCTTTGAGGATTGGACTAACGCAAGCACCGAACCACGCGAAAAACTGCTTTTGGCTCTCGTTAAAAAAGTTCTTAACAACAGCGCATTGGCTTTCAACGCTAACGTGCTGGAGCGCGAACAAAACATCAATCTCGACCACGAACCTGAAAAGATGGTAGTTTTCAACTACACATCGCCAGTGCTGACTGCTGGCGCAAAAACGCGAGGCGAGGTTGAACCTATGCAGATTTGCGACATTAACCTTGCCGCACTGCTGCAAACTGGCGACAATCAGGAAATACCGCAAGGCTTCGATTTGGGCATTGTGTCAATTACAAACCGCATACCCTACGCTGACGCTGTTTACACCTTTCAACTAAAGACGGTTAAACACATTAAGGCGACATTCGAGATTTGCGGAAACGAGAATTTGCTGAAAGCCGCCAACGGAGTGAGCATTGCTAACTGGCGGTTGGCAATGATATTCATTTACAAAAAGTTAGCATAATATGAAACAAACATTCCAAATCATCGAGGACATAACCGTAGCGGCAAAAGCCAATAAAACGCTCCGTGAGCAAATGTTGGCTGATTACGAACACGTTACTGGTGTTATGATTGTGCCACACAATTTGAAAGACGATATTTCAGGATTGAGCCTTTCGTGCAAGATTGCCCAAAAAGAAATTTTGCCCAGCGGCACTGACGCGGTGTTGCTGGCCTATAATGGTAATTGCGCCCGAAAAGACTGCATTTACAATTTCAAAGACGACGAGATACCTGCACGCAGTTCTAACGCCGAGTTGGTATTCTACAATTCGTCTAACGAAGATGTGCGGTTCAATTTCTATTTCATTTTGGAAAATCAGGAAAACGAGTAAGCAATGTTGTACGCAGCCCAAATAGATGTTCCGAACCGTGCGGTATGGGGCAATGTCCACAGCCTTGAACTGCTGTTGCCGTCGAAAATCCGTAAGATTAACGGATTCCTGACAAACGCAGTGTTAGGCTCTCGAACACGGCTCAAACGCTGTTACACCAACCGTTTCTCTAATGAGAACAACGAGGTAACAACGCAGACAACTTACATTTTCAAAAATCCCGACGAAACCATACGTGAGGAGAAAAACCCATCGCAGGAACTGGTGGCCGAATTGGTTGCTGGCGGCTGCATTGAACTGGCAAGATTCGACGAGCCAGCCGTGCAGGAAACGCTGGAGCGTCAGCCTATTTCGTCGCAGATTGGAGTTGTAAGTTTGAGCCTGAACAATACGCAGATTATTGCCGACAGCACGCCGTTGTGCGTCAGCCAGCACCTGAACAAGCAGGGTATTGTGCCGAACACAATCTTGCTGCCGAAGCCCGAAGATGTGCGCGGCGGTTCGTTCTTACGCATAATCATCGAGGAGCAGCAGTTAAGTCCGTTCATCACCGCCGCCGAATGGGGGCAGATGGGCGATGTTATCCGCGAGGGCTATTACAACGATTACGACCACGAAAACCCCGACAAATTCAAGCCTGAAAATGGCTACACCGCTAAAATCTACCTGAACTATGACTGACGCACAAATTATAAAGATGGAGCAAGACCGCTTTGAGCGCGAGGGCTACGATACCGTGCTAACGCCAGTTGAGATTGTCGTGAGCGACACACTGGCCAACATTACGTGCGGCAACGATTCCTACGTTTTGTGCGGCATTAGGCCATCGGATATTGATGTTGTGGACGACGCAAGCCGCGTGAGCCTTATTGCGCCCAACGCTTGTTTGGAAGCCACACAGCGCACAATATCGGCAATGGGCAACGCTATCAACCGCCTTTTCCGACGCAACATAACAATCAAGACCAGCGGTCAGGCTGGCTGGCAGCGTGAAGAACCCTATCCACCGTTTACTCTCGAATTTATCAAGATTACACCTATTAAACGGTTTGATTTGAATAAATAACACACTAAAACACAAAGAATTATGGCACAAAAACAATCAGTTGCAGAGCAACAAGCAATTATCAAAGACATTAAGGAACAAGTAGCGAATCGCGCCAATACCAACTTTGGCTATGAGATTCTGCAAATCAACCCTAATATCAACAACAGCCAGTGGATTCATCAAGCGCGGAAAATGAATTACAAGGTTGCTGACATTGTTAAGGAGTTCAATAACGACCTTGATACACTCCTTGCCAACCGTGCTACGGCTGTTATCAAAATACGACTTTTCGGAAAGAAAGTTGAAGATACCATTCTCGAAACAACTATTGTAATTCGTGAGGAATACGCTGATTTCGTTCTGCCAAGCAGCCAACAGCAGCAACAGCAGCATAACGAACCAGCACAACCAGCGCAAGCGCAACCAGTTCAGGCGCAACCGCAAATAGATGTTCAGTCAGCCGACCGCAATATGACCGTAGCCAACATTCTTACCCTGATGGGCTTTGGTGGACTGGCTGGCGACGGAAACGCCAACGGCCTCGACCAAATTCTTAACGTGCGCGACGGCCTGAAAGATATGCGCTTTGAAAATCTTAAACGTGAGGAAAAAATAAACAAACTGACCGCCGACCTTGCCGCTACACAGCAGGAGCGCGACCAGTTGAAAAGAGATATAGAAAAACTTGAACGCCAACTTGAAAAGGCCGACGAGAGAATTGAGGATTTGGAACTCGACATTGACGAGAAAAATGAGCAAATCCGCAAACTGCACCCTGAATTATCGCTGATGGGTACAAGCCTGACAGCCTTGCTGGGCGCAGGTATCAAAAACTTTGCAATGAGCCACGCAGGAACGATTGGTGGACTGATGGGCATTGACGGCGACGCTTTGCGTAGTATGCTGGCTAAAGACGAGGAAACAGCCGCTATTGGCGGCAATGAGGCCGAGGACGATGACAACAGCGACGGACGCGCCGAGGAGTGCAAGCAGATTCGCGAGTTTATCCGCACGCTCGACGAAAAAGAATGGAGTGATTACTACCAACTTATGAGAGTGTTTGCGGCAAACAAGGAAACCATCGGCATTGTGCTTGCAATGGCTAAAGGCAGCAGCGGCGACAACGGCGCACCTGCACAGCAGCCAAATGATGATGAACTGAAATAAATTTTTGCGCTATGGGAATGAAATTCAATCCGTTTACTGGCAAACTCGACATCGTTGGATTGTCCGAGGAGCGTTTTGCCGAACTTTCCGAAATAGAATCGACTATTGACGAGGGCGAAATGTTTAAAACCCATGGTGGATTTACTATTCCCAACGGCCAGCAGTCATACAATTTTGGACTTGAAGATGAATCAGGAAACAAGCCCAACGCAATGACGGTGAAAGAGATTTTGAAGAAAGTATTGCTTGAAAAAATCTGCGCCGCCATCACAGCCGAGGGCGATTTCGACCAATTCGTAAACATTCCGAGAAATTGCACGCCAGTTTTCAATATTACGCGCAAATCATATCCTATTACAAAGATTGTTGTTACCGTAAAAGATAGCACAAACGCTGTAATTGAGACGCTGACGCTCGACAAGGCTACGCAGAGTTATAAAGACGGAGGCGGCAATGACCTTGATATGGCTTCTATCACATTAAGCACATCACCTGCCGCCTTGTTCAACGCCGACGGCAATATGGCCGTATCGAATTTAAGAATCGCAATGCCGACACGCACCATTCAGGCCGACCATACTTGGATTTGCACAATCTACGAAAATATAGCGAATGATGGCGAAACGCCCAATATCGCAACACAAGAAAAAAATGTCAATGCAAGGTTCTACTATCCGAAACTTGTTATTATGGCCGATTACGCCAAAATCAAGAGCGACCACGCAGAAAAAATAGCCTTGCGCTACACATCATCGACACAAAAATTGTCAGTTAAGCGTATGCCTGACGGCGAGGGTTATTACGCAGTGGGCGATTTTCGCGGCGGCGAACAAAACACCGCAACATTCACACTTACTGACACAAAATTATTTGGCGACCCAAATAAGATAGATTTCAACACTGGCGAAACATTGTGCATAATTTGCAAAGACCGACAAGTCAACCAAAACTGGGAAAGTTCATTCGGTGGTATTAAAGATTGGGAAAAGGGTTTGCCAATGCAAGGCGGTATGGTTGAAAGAACGCCGCAAGTTAGTATATACTTGGACGACGCAACCGACCCGATAGTTGCTGGCGGCTCGGTTCATTGGCACTTGTTTTTTATAGATACCAGTTATAATGCAGGTTCACAGCCCTTTGAGGTTAATTTCAAATAATTACAACTATGGCAGAAAAGAAA
>JAFVGW010000037.1 GCA_017474765.1 Salinivirgaceae bacterium
CAGCCAATCGTGGTCAACTGAAATGTTTACCGCATCGGAACTGCGGTAATCCGAACGGAGCACAAAAGTTGTGTCGCACGCGTTGGACGGCAATAATAGTATGGGTGTGGAAATTGCAATACTTGAATCTGGTTCCAAACCCAAATACGCCGCTTGCACCGGGAAAGATCCCATGTTGACACTATCCAAGTTGTAATATCCATTTCCCTTTCCTCCCCAGCCCATATTAAAGTGGAACATATCGCTACCGTTGTCCTCATTGTATTTGTAGCCGTCAACAACAAATACGTGTCCGCCATTATTGAGTGTTATTCCCACATACAAAAGCGGACGACCTTTCCGCAATTCCTCCAACACCATGGCATTCCACTGTGCGCTCGTATAGTTCTCTTTAATTTCGTAGCGTACAGAATCCGGATTATATTGAAAATGAGTCCAAAGTACAAAAGATCCCTCGGTTTCACCAGGTCCATAGTCACTTTGTCCGCTTATACCAATGTCCGAAATCAAATGTGCCACATTTTGCTTTTGTTCTTCGGTTGTTGTTGTTCGTAACGTGTCGAACATATTAGCCCAATCGTATGTATGAAACGAGGTGGAAAGAATTCCGTATGGTGGCTCGAAATAACTTTCATAACCCATGGCACGTTTGGGGAAATTCCATTTTCGCATAATTTGTGCCTGAGCAATCGGCACACATCCTGCCATAGCATGAACTCCTGCACTGTCAGGACAATACATATGGTATGGAGAAGCTTGATCCCACACGCAAGGGACCATGGGTGCAATGTATTCTCCCTCGCCAAGCAAAGTTGGTGCAGACGCGGAATACGTAAGCAAATTGTTCCAGAGAGTCTGGTTCTTGCTGTTGGCGGCGGGTTTCTCGCAACTCATGTCGTACGATTGCAGCCATGCGGAGAATGCCTCGGGATTATTCTCCGGGTCAATTGTATCGTCGAACGAGTACGCAAGCACCGGACGGACATTCTTGTCGCCGGCAACGATTACAAAACCATCGGCACCGCTGCGGTTGAATATGTATATGTTTTGAATTCCGGCGAAAGAGATTCGCTCAAGGGTTACCGCCTGTCCGGTGTGTTTCAAAAAGAAATTTCGGGCTGCCGATTTGGCAGTGCCAACCGAGACTCTCTGTGCCTGAGCAGTTGTTGCCACAAGCAATAAACAATAAAAGAGTATTATTTTTTTCATCTTTTGTAAATCATATTATGCAAATATACAATAAACTGTGTTATACAGTTTTAATCGCATTAAAACAATAATGTTAGGGGCACGGCTCTTTCATTTAAAATCTATCACCGAATTTAGACAGTTTAAAACGAATTGATTTACAATTAAAAGCCGCAAGCGGCTGACAAATTAAACTAATCCGCGACGAGCCATTTGTTAGATTCGTAATTGAAATGCAACTTGTTGCATTTTAATCTTTTATCCAATTGAAAATTTGTTTGATTCGTTCAATTCGGTGCTAAATGAAAAATACGTGTGTTAGGGGGATTTATTAAACAGCGAAGCGTTTAAACCAGTTCAATAGCGAAGCAATTCAACCAAACTTAAAACTTATAACTCGTTACTTGCAGTTCCCAATGCGGCCAAATTATCTAACTAGCCGATGATAGTGGCAAAACAGCAGATTGCCATTCTCGTCGCGTAGATGGAAACCGTTTCCTCCGCAGTAGCGGAACATTTTGCAGTTGGCGCAGATGCCATTTTTCATCCACGAGCGGTTGCGGAACTGATCAAATCCATTGTTCCACACGGCCCAAAAATCGTCTTTGTAGATGTTGCCTTGCGAATAGTTGGCGCGAATGCTGGGGCAAGCCGAAATTGAGCCGTCGTGCAGTATGGAGCCGACGGTTATGCCAGCATCGCAGTGAAAGAATGTGTCGCGGACTTCGGCTTCGTAGCCACCCAGAAATCCTTCGCAGCCGTAACTGACTTGTATGCGTCCTTCTTTTCGGGTGTCGGCAATGAAATTCATCAGGCGGGTGAACTGCTCGTCGGAAAGTTGAAGTTCGGGATTTTCAGCCGCGCGCCCGACGGGAAAAATCGTGAAAATCCGCCAGCGTTTCACTCCAATACTCAAAAGATATTCCTTGAAATCAGTCAGAGTATCAATATTTTGCTGGTTGGCACAGGTAACAACGTCCCACACCACATCGTTGGTTTGAGCAAGCAGTTTTATGGCTTCGGTTGCCTTTTGAAAGCCGTTGGGCACGCGGCGCAGCCAGTCGTGGGCGTCGGCAAAGCCATCGAGACTGATGGTTGCGGCGTGAAGGCCAGATTTGCAGAGAGATAGCAGACGCTTTTCTGTCAGCAGATAGCCGTTGCTCACGATGCCCCAAGGGTAGCCGCGGCGGTATAGTTCGATGCCGCATTGCTCAATGTCGTTGCGGACAAGTGCTTCGCCGCCCGTGAAAATCACAAGCACCTTATGCGGGTTGACGTGCGGAGTTATGGAATCGATTACCTTGAGAAAATCGGCTACAGGCATATCTTTTGCGGCAGCCGATGCCTTGCAGTCGCTTCCGCAGTGGCGGCAGGCGGCATTGCAGCGCAAGGTGCATTCCCAGAAAAGCGTCCTCAGCGGGTGTTCCCGCACGGTGTCTTTCCTGGCAAGTCGGGTTATTTCAAGTGCTATTTTTTTGCGGAGAGTGATTCTCTTACTTGCCATTCTTTTCTTTCAATATGAAATTCTCGGTTTTTGTTGCTTTGCCATCAAACCATTGGTCGTCGCGTTTTTTTCTCTTGAAATCAGACCTTAGTATGTATCCTTTGATGGTGTCGCTTTCATATTTTCCATTCAAATCGTTGGCAATAAGTGTGTATTGAAAATCTGTTGCCTCTGTATAAGAGTCTTTAAAAGAGAATTCACCCTTATGGTCGGTTATCATCGTAAGGCTATCGAGATAAGGATTGTTACTGCTGAATGATACTCCTACGTTTTCAATTAGTTTCTCGCCATCCGACACGGTTCCTTTTAATTCGAATTCCGCGTAGGGCGAACCGTATTCTATACAACTCGTCAATAGGTCGCATCCTGTAAAGCCTAATATTGTCAGAAGCATTTGAAGAATGCGTCTCATAAAAGGTGTTGATTATCAAGATTTTTTCTTTAGTGTGATATTCACAGTCTTTTCTGCAGAGCCATCAAACCAGTCATCTTTTTTCTTTTTGCCAGAAAATTCGTTTCTAAAAAAGAAAACTTCAGTAGTGTCGTTTTTGTATTTGCCGTCAGGGTCGTTAGCCACAAGTCTTATGCCTATCGTGGTGTCAAGCGGCGAGCATCCTTCTTGCCCTGATAATTCAAATTCGCCTTTTGCATTAGTAGTCAATGTTTTCCACGGCTTGCTGTATATAATTGGGTACGTTCGTGTTGCTTCTATTTTCACATTTTCAATGGCTTTTTCACCGTCAGTAACAGTACCTTTTACGGAAAATTCAACGTAGGGTGAGCCATATTCCACTTGTTCATTTCCAATCTCATCGCATCCAGCGAAACCCAAAAGTCCAAGCAGACAGGCAAAAATCTTTTTCATTTCTATTATTTTTTCAAGTTGTTATGCAAAGTTACGTCTTTTGGCGGATTAAAGCAAAGGAAAAATTACAAAAAAAGCCGACTTCCAAGTGGAAATCGGCTTTACTATTCAGTGAATCATCAAATCAATGGTTTCTCAAGTTCCATTTCGAGTTGTCGCTCTTCATATCGAATTTGCCAAGACCAACGGTGCTGTCGCCAGTCGATACCAGAACAACTTGGCCTTCAACGCCAGGAGCCTGTTTTGGCATCAGACGGTAGGTTCCGTCAGTCAGTTGGTCGATGCGCCACAGTTGAGTGTCAGCGCCAGTGTACTCCGATGCGATAACCTCGTAGTTCGGGGCTGCGGTCAGAGCGCGGTTGGTGCCTTCAATAACAATCTTGCAGTATGCGCCGCCAAGGAAACCTTCCTTTTCGGGAAGAGCCACAATGCTCCATTTCTGGTGCGGGCGGGTCATATAGTCGCCTGCGCGGACAGCAACATCGCCAGCAGGCCAAGTCGATTGAACATCTTCAAGTTTCTGTGATGCAACAGGTTTGATAGGAGTGGTGTCGTTTCGACCGAAAAAGCCACGCATTGCCATAGGCATACGAACAAAGTCAACAGCCAACTCAAGAGCATAGCCGCGGCGCTCCGACTCAATCTCATAAACACCGTCTTTCAGCAGTTCGCCTGCATACGGCCAATCGTTCTTCCACAAAAGTGGACGGATGGCCAAAGTGCTACGTCCGCCAAAATCAAGATCAGCCTCAAAGTGGCACGACATCTTCTCAACGCCTTCCTCAACAATGTAGCGTCCAAAGTGGCCAGGGCCCATAACGCGGTCGTGAGCGGCAATCACCATGCGGCCACCGCCTTGCAACATATCGCGGCCCATATTGTCAAGATAAGGACCAGTCACCTTGCGTGAACGGCCAACAACAATATTATAGGTAGAGTTGGCGCCGTCGCAGCAAGTGCCGTGAGTACCAAGCAGATAATACCATCCATTGTTGTACATCAGGTCAGAAGCCTCGCAGTCGATGGCGATGTTGATAGCCTCATTGCCTTCAACGCGCTTGCCTGTTTTGGGGTCGAGTTCCACCAGACGGATGAATCCGAAATAGGTGCCGTACGACAGCCAGAGGCGGCCATCGGTCGGGTCGAGAAGCAGGCCTGCATCGATAGCGTCGCAGTCCTCATCATATTCCGACGATGCAACCACAATCGGGTCGGTGAACTTGAAATCAGGCGAATTCGGGTCGAGAGTCTTGTTCCACATTGTAACAACAGTGCCTGCGTGGCCGCCGCCAAGGCCACCGCCAGTGGTGCTGTAGGCAATCAGATAGCGGTCGCCGATTTTAAGCGCGTCAGGTGCAGCGCCGCCGCCCGGGCGTACTGCGCCGCCGTTCCATGTCCAGCCGTCCTCTGAGATGAGGCCGCCTTGGCCTGTTCCGAATGTGTAGTATTTTCCATCGCACTCAACGATTGTCGATGGGTCGTGGATGAAAGGTTTGCCAATCTGTGCGTTTGCATCTTTCGCTGCCAAAGCAACTGTCAATGCGCAAACGCCTAAAGTTATAATCGGTTTCATATTATTTTTCATTATTTTGATTTTCAATTACTTGTTGGTGATAGTGATGTTCTTGACAGGTTTGCCTTCGAGGTCGAGGAAACGAACGCAGAAGTCGCTCATACCAGGACCGTTGATAACGGCACCGCGCAAGATGTTCTTGCCTTTCTTGAGGCTGATGATTGGCGAAACGCAGTCATCGACAACCATACGGCGGTCGCCCGAGAGGAGAAGAACCTCTTGGTCGTTGAGCCACCACATTGATGCCGAGTTAGAGCCAACAGCCAGACGGACTGTCATATCCTCGTCGCAGTTGATAACAGTAACAGCGTGGAAAATAATACCGTAACGTGTTTGTTTTGTGCCAGTTGCAAAGCGGAACAATTTCACATTGTAAAGTTTGCTGTCGAAAGCGTGCCAAACCAAAGTCCGTTTTTCCCATACAGGTTCAGGCATTTGGAAACCCATCGGTGGACGTGGACCGTCGAATTTGGCTTCGGGCTGAACCTGAACGGTGGCTTTAACCTTTTCGCCGTTTTTCGGAAGGGTTTTGTACTGATTTGGATAGTACTCGTGAGCAAAAGCATCGCGCAGATAACTGTCAGTAAAGACAGCATTGCTGCGGTTGGGTTTGCCGATTGGGTCAAGCAGCAGCCAGCGGCGGATAAAGCCCTGGTCGTCAGGTTTCATCGCATCGGCAGTCGATGGAATGAAGTAGTTGTCGATGCTTGGTCCACTTGGCACAGCCTGGTTCTGATTCTGCGGTTGTGCACTGGCGTTGTAGGCCTGCGCGCCGATGATTGCCGCCAGACCGATTGCCAACAGAGTTGTTTTGTGTTTCATGATACTTTTTTAGTTATGTTAAAATATGCTGAATGTTTTACTTTCAGTCAAAGGACAAATATAGCGTAAAAAAAGCGCGTTCTTCTGCCTTATTTCTATGAAAAAAGCGCCGTAATCGACAAAAATCGATGCCATCACATCTTCAGTCCTTTGAGCTCGGCTTTTTGTTCATCGCTGATGCAATAACTTTCAATGGCTTTCTGTATGGTTTTGTTGTGGCACCAGGTGTCGAGTCGGTGGTCGGTCAGGTAGCAGAGCACCGAGTCGTACTGTTTGGTCAGTGCAGTGGCAAAATACCATGCAATCATCATTTTAATGTAATATTCATCAGACCTGACGGCGGCCACCATGCTTGGATATTCGTCGCAGAAGCGTTCGTCGAGGAAAAAAGTCATCAGCATTTTAATGGCAAAACGTACGGTATATGTGTGGCTGCTTGCAATCCAAACTTTTACGGCTGACAGAAGTTCGTCGGGATGCTTGCCAAAGGCTTTGGGCGTGAAAGAGTCGCAAGTCGCCCAGTTGTTTATATGAGGCAGAAACAGATTGGTTTGCCGCATGGCTTCATCGAAATTCGTCATCCGTGCCACGATGAAAGCGTGCAGGTTGTTCTCTTCGTAGTAGCGGTGGGGCAGTTGGCCGATAAACTCTTGTGCGTCATCGGTCTTGGCAATCTGCCGGGCCAGTTTCCGCAGTGCAGGCGTGCGCACTCCAATAATGGTGCGGCGGTCGATGGTCGGCATCAGTTTTGCCTGAAAATCGCCGTAGGCAGTGTCCTGAAGGGCAAAGAGTTGGTCAGTAATGGTTATTGACATTGGTGTTAGGTGTTAGAGAGTTAGAGAATTACGAATCATTACACTTTTCACTTTATTCATTACACTTTACACATTCATCATTGCTCAATTTTCAATTGTCAACTGTCCATCAAAAAAGGCCAAACAAATTGTCCGGCCTTTTTTGAATCTGTTGTCTGTTATTTCTTTTTACCTTTTTTGAAAACAAGGTTGATGACAAGCAGGATTAGGAATGCGCCGATTGCGCCGATAATGACGCTGTTCAGCCATTTCCAATCGCCTTTGAACAGTTTCAGACTTAGGTCGAGAACATCGAACAGCCAGCTGCCGAAGAAGCAGCCGATAATGCCGATGATGAAGTTAACTACAAGGCCCATTCCTTTTCCTTTGAAAAGAAGGCTGCCCAACCAGCCGGCCAGTGCGCCGACTACAATGAGAGTAATGATTTCGGTAGGTGACATTTTGATAATTTTTAGTTATACAATAGTGTTACAAAACAATGTGAAGATAGTTGGTTTGCTTTGAATTTGCAATAGCTGATTTTTGAGTAATGCGATTCTTATATATAATATGTGTCAATCGCAATTTCTAGCATTAAATCATTTATACTTCAGCAACAATTTCCGCGTCTTTATTTTTTCCTGCCCGTAAAAAGTGTCGCGGTTCACGTGTCTGATTGATTCAATGGTATAGATGGCTGAAGCGTCCTGCTCGTTGACAATTTCCACTACATCATTGGCTTTTTTGCGGGTGGTTATAATATATAGTATGCCAACAGGTCCGTTTTTGTCTTCTGCGTTGGTGACCGTAACACCGAAACCTTTGGCTGATAAATTGTCAACCAAAGCGTTATAGTTGTTTACGGTTATAATTCTGATGAGTTCGTGGCCGAGGGCGAGTTTCTCCTCAATCAGCATTCCCACGTAGTTGCCTGTGGCAAAGCCTGCGGCGTAGCCGATGTAGCACGCCCAGTTGTCGATGTTCTGGATGATGTTGCTGATGGCCACAATCCAAATCAATGTTTCGAAAAAACCCGTCAGGGGAGCCAGTTTTTTGTATCCCTTTGCAACTAGAATAATGCGAATGGTACCTATGCTCACGTCGGTTACGCGTGCGCAGAATATAAGAATCGGGAGCAATATGTAAGAGTATACGTCGAACATTGCAGAAACTATTTTGTTGTGTCTGCAACAATCTTGATTGGAAATTTCACCATTTTCGACAGACGCGAGGCTTGAGCCTTTGAGTCGATGTCATCGTGGTTGTAGTGCCACACAATGCTTACAGCAGTTGCTTTGCCATTGAATTTGTCAAGCATAACGAATAACTTGACAAGTTGCTTCATTGATGACGAATTTATGTAGTCAAAATCTATGTCGATGATCGTCTGCTTGTTAGGACTTCGCAGATATTCATTCCACCAGTTGATTATAGGGTCGAAAGCTGCAGTTGCGTTTTCAGGAATCGAACGTCCGCTGAATGCGAATACTCCGCTCTCTTTGTCGAGAGTTACGGTTGGTCTGAACGCATCGCCTGCAACTTTGTATGCTTCCATTTTTAAATAGATACTTGAATGAAGATTGCCGAGATTTTGTCGTCAACTGGCGAAATTAAGTAATTTATTTTGTGCAGGGTGCGCAGACGCATTTCCGTTAGTCCAAGCCCGTCCTTATCATTCTCGTCTTTGGCTAAATTGCTATCGTAGAACTCGTTAAGTTCATTGTCCGACATCTGGTTCACTCTTTCGAGTGCTTTCCGTGCTTTTTCAACATTACTGTTCAGTATGTAGTTCACAGTGTTCAACTGATACTCGTTGTTGCTGTTGCTGATAAAGAAGACACCTTTGGTTGCGTTAGTATCCTTTTTGCCGTGTTTTACAATGTTTTGCAGCAGTTCAACAATGCAGTAAATCATTTTTTTTCTGAAGTTCACATCCTTGTTCATCAGGTGCTCTTCCATAATCGAGATTATGTGCAGAAGGCTGTCTTGAGTGTGTAAACCATTGAAAATTATAATGATATTTTGATCGTTGATGGTCTTGTGAATGGCTTTGATGGCATCCATCGAGCATTTTTCGGCTGGAGCGGAAAGTGCCGTATCTTCATTGACCAATACTGTCGTACCCATATAGAAATACGAGTAATTTTCATTGATTTCAGAGAAATCGAAATCAAGTTTATTGCCCGATTTCCGCGCCATCTCAATCAGTCCGAGACCAGCGCCGCCTTTGTCGGATATCACATTGTCGTTCAAAACCTCTTTGTAGAACTTCTTTAAATCGTCGGGCGAGAGGCTGTTGATTTTTTCAAGTTGACGAGTCAGTTTTGGAATGTTGGTTTTCAGAATCGGGTTTCCTGTGGTGATGTAGTAGCGTTCATTCTGATTTTGAATGATGAATATGCCAGATTGGTTGGGTGAAGCCTCTTTTCCGTCAATTTCCTGATGGCGGGTGACGTTTTGCAGACCTTCAACAAGAATGGTGAAGACTCTTTTTTTGATTTTTGAGTCTTCAACGACGCTGTTCATATTTGCTTCTGTCAACAGGATAATGTTGTCAGTTATGCTCTGCGTAAAGAACCCTCTGTATATGTAATTCAGGTTGTTACGCTGCATATCTTCGAACAAGTCGAACACAAAACCGTTTTTGGATAGCAAGTTATCCATTCCCTAAAAATTGTTCTGCCAAAGTAGTTTATCTTTTCCTTTTATCAAAGAGAGAAATCGCAATTTGTTGCATTATCTTTTTCTTTTTTTACAACGTTGTCATTCTTAGTGTGTTAACAAAAAGTTAAACCCCGAAAAAAATAAAACAATTTCATTTCGGTATCGTTTCTTTGTCATGTTTTTCAAATGTCGGAAGCGGCATTGGTGAATTTTTTGATAAAGTTTTTTAAAAATATACAGTTATGAAAAAGATTTTGGTACTTCTGGCTGCGTCAGTTTTAGGCGGGGCCGTTTCTGTCGCCATTTACAATAATATGGGACAGAAAGAAATGCGTTATGTGCAGAACGACAGCACATTGCAGAATGCGCGGCCGTTGCAGGTTAATTATTCGGGGATGGTTGATTTTACAGCGGCGGCAGGTGCTACGGTTGATGCTGTGGTGCACGTCAAAATCCGCAGCCAGTATTCGGTTGCCGAAAACCCTATCTACAACTTCCTTTTTGGACGGCCCAACTATCAGCAGCAGGAGATGCCTGTGGTGGCGTCGGGTAGTGGAGTGATTATTTCGCGCGACGGCTACATTGTCACCAATAACCATGTTGTTGAAGGCGCTGACGCTCTTGAAGTCACGCTCGACGATAACCGCACTTTTACGGCCAAAGTCATTGGCGCCGACCCCACAACTGACATCGCGCTGATTAAGATTGACGGTGATGATTTCCCGTTCATCCCGTGGGGCAATTCCGACAATCTGAAAGTGGGAGAGTGGGTGCTGGCCATCGGCAATCCGTTCAATCTGGCTTCGACAGTGACGGCGGGTATTGTCAGCGCGAAGGCGCGTAACATAAACATCAACAATAGAAACACAGCCATTGAGGCATTTATTCAGACCGATGCTGCGGTGAATCCTGGCAACAGCGGTGGTGCGTTAGTCAATGTCTCGGGTGAACTGGTTGGCGTGATAACTGCGATTGCCAGCCCTACAGGCTCATTTACAGGCTATTCGTTTGCAGTTCCGGAGCGCATTGCGCGTAAAGTGGTATCGGATCTGATGGAATATGGAACGGTGCAGCGCGCGTTTATCGGCATCAGCATCAACGAGGTTACATCGGAATTGGCGCAGAAGAGCGGCGTGACAAGTCTGAAGGGCGTGTATGTTAGTTCAGTTGCCGACGGCGGTGCCGCTCACGAGGCTGGAATCAAGGCTGGCGATGTCATCCTGAAAGTGAACGATGTGGAGGTGAACAAAGTGTCGGAACTTCAGGAGCAGATTGGACGTTATCGCCCTGGACAGCAAATCAGTGTGACGGTGCTTCACGGCGAGAAAACTAAGAATGTCATGCTCACCCTGCGCAATATTGATGGCGGCACATCATTGCAGGTTCAAGGCGAATCGATGGAGATTCTTGGTGCCAGTGTGCGTACAGTCAATCCGCAGACGGCCAGCAACTTGCGAATCCGTGGCGGTGTTGAAATCACATCGTTGAGCGACGGCAAGTTCAAACAGGCAGGCATACGCGAAGGCTTCATCATCACATCAGTCAACCGTCGTCCGATGCGCTCGGCCGAAGAATTGAAGTCTATTTTGAACAACTCAAAGGGCGGTATCTACGTTGAAGGTGTTTATCCGAACGGGAAAGTGGCATATTATGCGTTTGGCATATAATTTGGCATGTAAATTGAGGGGAAAACAATAAGAAATATGAAGGGAAAAATGTTATATTGATTTGGTATTGGTTGGGAGTGGCGGTTGGCATTTGAGGCCGATCGCCGCTCTGTTTTTTGAATTGAGGTAAAAAATGCGGGAACCGCCGAAAAAAATAAAATTATTTGTAACAAAAGCAATAGCCAATCGTAAAAAGGCGTTGTTTTCGCATAATGATTAGCGGAATTTCAAAAGGATAACTTGATAAATAATTATAAATGAGACAATTAAAGATTACTAAGTCTATTACCAATCGTGAAAGTGCGTCGTTGGACAAATATTTGCAGGAGATTGGTAAGGAGGACCTTATTACGGTTGAGGAAGAAGTTGAGTTGGCACAACGTATCAGAAAAGGCGACCGTCTGGCGCTTGAGAAACTTACAAAAGCCAACTTGCGATTTGTGGTGTCGGTTGCAAAGCAGTATCAGAATCAGGGTCTTAGCCTGCCCGACTTGATTAACGAGGGAAACTTGGGTTTGATTAAGGCCGCTGAAAAATTCGATGAGACGCGTGGTTTCAAATTCATATCATACGCTGTGTGGTGGATTCGTCAGTCGATTCTGCAGGCTTTGGCCGAGCAGTCACGAATTGTGCGTCTGCCGCTGAACCAGGTGGGTTCGCTGAACAAGATTAACAAGGCATACTCGAAATTCGAACAAGAGAACGAGCGTGTGCCGTCGCCAGAGGAACTGGCCGCAATGATGGACCTACCGAAAGAGAAAATTATTGATACACTGCGCGTTTCGGGCCGTCACGTTTCGGTTGACGCACCGTTTGTTGAAGGCGAAGACAACAGCTTGCTTGATGTGCTTGAGAACAAAGACAGTCCAATCGCCGACGATATGCTTATGAACGAGTCGCTGAGTCGCGAGATTGAGCGCTCGTTGGCCACTCTGACCGAGCGTGAGCGTGACATCATCCGTCTGTTCTTCGGCATCGGTTGCCAGGAAATGACGCTTGAAGAGATAGGAGAGAAGTTCGGTCTTACTCGTGAGCGCGTGCGCCAAATCAAAGAAAAAGCCATTCGCCGCTTGCGTCACACATCGCGTAGCAAACTGCTGAAGACTTATTTGGGATAAAAAAATAGTTGTAAGTTTTAATTGTTGGACGGGTTCAGAGAAATGAGCCCGTTTTTTTTGCCCCAAAATAGTTTGGATTCATTGCTCAAAAAATGAATCCAACAAAATGTCCTCTATTGTTCGCGCCCAACCCACGCCATAACCAACCGAATCTCATCGTACGAAAACTCGTTGTTGAGTGCTTCGCGGACGGTTGTCAGGCTGTGCTGTGGATTGTTTTTCAGATAGTTGGCAATGGTTTCGGCACGCTCGGGGGCTATAATGTCGGACGGTTCCAACTGGCCCTGAGCGACGTAATGGCTCAAATGATTCACAATGGTTGAGATTACCAATCCGCGAGTTTTGGCAATTTCGTCGACCGACATTCCTTCGGTGAACATCTGCCACGTAACTTCCTTTGTATCAACCTTCGGCGCTTTGGCGGGTTTCTTTTCCAAATCGTCAATGCCATCGAAAATATCGCCATCGACTTGCATTCCGTTTTCCTTCTTGTACTGACGCACAATCTCAACAATATCAGCACCATAGCGGCGCGCAATGGCCTTGCCGACGCCCTTCACCTTGGTGAGCGCGGCAATGTTTTCGGGCAACGCTTCGGATATGCCCAAAAGCGCCTTCTGCTGCAGAACCACGTAGGCGGGCACGTTCATTTCGGCGGCCTTGCTGTTGCGCCACAGCCGCAGCGACGCAAACAACCGCGCGTTCGCAATGTTTTCCGTGCCGCTTTCGGCCTTGGCTTTCTCTTTCTTCGGCTTAAGGTCGGTCAGCACCGACATTGCTCTGGTTTTCAGATATTTCTGCACTTCAAAACCGTCTTTCATCGTGTTCAGGCAGTGCTTTTTGCGCAGCGTCAGGTCGCGAAGTTTTTTCAGCGAGTCGTTGGCTTCGGCCTCAACATCAGAGTTGTCGGTGGTAATGGTTATGGCATCGACGGCGGTCTCAACAAGTCCGCCGATTTTCGGCACAAAATAGTCGCAGCCCTTGCCAATGCGCTCTTGCAGGTGGCTGTTTCCTTCAACGCCACTGCCGATTATCTGCGCCACCTGGCGGCCGAAACTGTCGGCAACGGTCAGTATCTCGGTGTTGACTCGCGGCAGAACGGGCTCAAGTTTTTCGGCAGGATTGCCAATCAGCACACCATTGTTTTTCAGTAAGATACGATTGAGCCGCTGCATCTCGCGATAGATTTCGGTGCAGTCGAACAAATCGCCGATAAGGCTGGTCTCGTAGCGCACCTTCGACTGGTTGAGCACCGCCTCATCGACCACCGACTGCTCGGCCTCGCGGTTGAATCGCGTAACTTGCTCATCGCCAATCAGACAACTGCCGCCCAAACGCGACGAAAGCACAATGCCCTCGAGCGTGCGGCATCGGCTCAAAGCCACATAAACCTGGCCGTGCGAGAAGGCCTGCGCGGCATCGATAATCACGCGGTCGAAGGTCAGGCCCTGGCTCTTGTGAATGGTGATTGCCCACGCAAGTTTGAGCGGGTACTGACGGAACGTACCGTCCACAACTTCAGTGATTTCCTTCGTCTGCTCATCGATTTTGTACGACGCGTTCGTCCACTCGGCGGGCACAACCTCAATGGTATCGTCGGCGCCGCCGCAATCCACATACACCTTGCCGTCCTCAATGTTGACAATGCGGCCGATTTTGCCGTTGTAGAACCGTTTTTCGGGCGACGGGTCGTTTTTGACAAACATCACCTGCGCGCCTTCCTTCAGTTCCAACTGATATTCAGTGGGATACATCTGCTCGGGGAAGTTTCCGCTGATTTCGGCCTCGAACTTCACCAACTTGCTTTTCAACTTCTTGAGTTTGCCTTGGTTTATGTCGTTCGACTGGAAGTTGTGGGTTGTGAGCGTTATGTATCCGTCTTTGTCTTTTGGCTCGAAATCAGGCTGATAGCGCTTGTCGAGTTCGGCAAAGACGGCGGCATCGGCGGTGTTGTTGCGTACGCGGTTCAGAATATCGATAAAATGCTGGCTCGTCTGGCGGTAAATCTGCTTGAGTTCGATAACCACGTAATCGGTCTGGCGCAGGGCGTTGCTGCCGAAGAAGTACATCGTCGGGTAAGCGTCGCGCAGCAAATCCCACTCATCGTCCTTGACCACGGGCGCCAACTGGTGCAGGTCGCCAATCATCAGCAACTGCACGCCGCCAAAAGGCTGCTGGTTGCCCCGATAGCGCCGCAGCACGTCGTCAATGGCATCGAGCAAATCGGCGCGGACCATCGAAATCTCGTCAATCACCAACAGGTCTAACGTTCTGATTATGTCGACTTTGCGCTTGCTGAACTTGTATTTGTTCTTGCCGCCTTCGGCCTGCGCGTAGCCTGGCAGAAACGGCCCGAACGGCAGTTGAAAGAACGAGTGAATGGTCATTCCGCCCGCGTTGATTGCCGCCACACCCGTGGGTGCGAGCACCACCATCCGCTTGGGTGTCAACTGTTTAATGCGTTTCAGAAAGGTGGTTTTGCCCGTTCCCGCCCGCCCCGTCAGAAACACGTTGCGGTTGGTGTACTGGACAAAATCGTATGCTAGTTGCAGTTGCGGGTTGTCGGAATAATCCATTTTTGATTTTTGATTTATGATTTTTGAATGCAGAATGTAGAATTAAGTGTTCGACAAATCTGTCAATTGTTTTTACATTAGGCTACTGAAATTGGTCGGTTATAACCGATAATTTCAGATTTAAAAAATCGTCCGTTGCAACGGACGATTTTGGTTCTATTCCTGAATTGTTGTCTTCCATTGTTCTAAGTTTCCTCAAATATGGTTTATTTTATCAATCATTCGTTTCGAAAAACGAGTTATTGATTGTTTCTAGGTGTTTTTGCGTTAATTTTTTTATTCGTTGTAACAATCTGATTCCCAAACCAACGGATTGTGTTCAATGTATTCGGCAATGCGGTTCATCTCGTTTTGGTTGCGCACAATGCGGTCGTGGTAGCGCGATTGCCACGCAAAGGGGATTCCGTTTTCGCGGGCAAAACGAGTGACGGCGGATTTAATGCCGCCAATGCAAACAGACAACCATCCCTGCCGATTGGCAACATTTTGCATATGCACGTTTTTCCCTGTAGGGACGTCGCGTGCGGCGTCCGCATTCACGTCGCGTGCGGCGTCCGTTACGTCATTGGCACCTGAATCGTTGCGGACGTGGCACGCCGCGTCCCTACAAACGGTACGGTCGTATGGCGTTTTATCACCGTCAATCACCACAATCAAATGCGTGTGGTTGGGCATAATAACATACAATGGGATTGTGGCATACGGATAATGATTCTGAACGTTTTCAATCTGCGCACGCAAACATTCCCCCACCGCCGTCAGTTGCGTTTGGCCATCGTGCACTTCACCAAAATAATGTTCGCGGCCGCCCGTGCAAATGGTGACAAAATATTCTGCGCCATTGTATTTGTGCCAATTGGCGCGGGGCGTATGTCGGACGGGGATATTAGTCATCAATGATTTGCTTATTGTTCTATTTTCTTTACGTAATTGTTAGACATTTTATCATTAGACCACTGAACGTGATATGTATTACCATTTATTTGGTCTATCATTATAAACGTCCAAATATTGGTTGTTGGATATAATTCATATCTTCCATTTACCACATCATCGCCAATGTATACATCTATCGGAGCACCCACAAATAACTCTCCCTCGTTCTTTGCCGATTCTACAGAAAATTGCAACATACTAACCTTGCCAGTTTGGGTGTCCAACTTTAGAAAAGTCCACATATTGAATGTCGGATATAACTTATATCTGACATTTTCATTCGTTGCGTGATTAACATCATTGAATTGCAACTTGTCTTGTGCATATATGATATTTGCGCAAAACATCACCATAATAATCAATAACCCCTTTTTCATAGTTCTATTTTTTTTGTTGTTCCCAATATGGTATATCATTTTGTTCTATTATCCTTTTAGCTTTTTGTGAACTGTATTTGTAGTATTTGCATAAACAATGACCTTCGTAACTTAAGTATTGGCAGTGTAAATTTTCTGATTTGTCTTTTTGTTGTGTTATACTTCCATACTCGCAAAATCTTATATATGGAATTTTCATCCCATTTTCATTGCACTTCGCAAAATATAAAGATTCAAGTTTACTCACATCTATGTCCGTCGTAGAGATAATTATTTCATTTTCAGCCTTGACGTCATAATTCAACCCTTCATTACAAATTGTTTCGTCAGTAACCACAACTTTTCCAGTAATTCCAGGCAATAATTTAATATGTTTAAATTTTCGCAATGGTTCTATTTCAATCGTATTTTTGAAATTATAGAAACGTATTGGCAAATCATCGTGTTCATTTTCAACAATTTCACGTGAAGCATCTTTTTCACAAGTTATTTTAATCTCAATTATACGACCGCCATTTTGCTTTTTATCTTCAGTACATTCGTGTGTAACCCATATTTCAATTGTTGTAGACGATTGTTGTGGATTTTGACTATTGGTTAAGATAATATCGGCAATATATTTTTTCTGACCATCTGGCAAATCCGCATAGTATCCCTTTTCAAGCGAACAAGTATCATAATATTGTTTCAAATCAAGTTCATACAACACATCGTGTTTACATTCTTGCCAGCCGTATTTTGAAAATTCACAATTGTCATATCTATTGCAAACTTGTGTGGCATTGTATTTCACAATGAATTTTTTACTTTCATCAAATCGTTTCTTTATTGTCGCCTTGGCAAATCGTGCAAATATTTATCGGGGTCACATATTGCATCTTTTTCGTGGCGAAAATGGTGTTCGCGTTTTTCACCCAGCACGGGGAATAATTCGGCACCACAACCATAACAATAGTAATGTGTTTGTTTTCTATTTTCTTGTGAAATATTATCAATGTGAATCGGCAATCCATCATCATTGATAGCAAAGGGATATTTATGCGGCGTTATAATCATATTCTCGAACTTATAGCATTTAAACATTAAGTTTTCAATCCACACAAATTTTATGATAACTCCATAATGCACGAAAAAGCGCGCCAACCAACGGGGGCGTTTTACCCAACGTGCCGCTCGCTACGCTCGCTCTGCGTTGGGCTATTTATAAATTGCGCCTTCAGCGCGAAGCGGTTCTCTCATATATCAGTTTTTTATCGTGATTGGCACTTTCAACAGCAAATGGCATCAGACACCCTTCTTCCACAAGGTCGACAGAGCGGTCGAGCAGGTCTTCCAAATCGTTCCACATTCCAAAGAATTTCAACCCGATAGGTTTCGAATGGTCAAGAGCCACGAGCAAGTCCACATCGCTCAACGGCGTTTCCTCGCCGCGCGCGAACGAGCCGAACAGCCACGCTTTCAGCACGGGCTGAGTCTTGAAATAATCGGCTATCAATCGTGTCATTGTCGGTGTGTCCATCGCAAAAACGTTTTTGGTTGATACAAATATACGAAATTAAAAATCAATATCTAACAACCATCCGCCAACTTAAAACTGCGGAACTTAAAACTTAAAACTCGCGAATTTCTCCTCCAACACTGGCAGAATATCGCTGAAATTGTCTTGCAGGGGCAGCATTGTGCTGAACATAAACTCATACATTTCGGGCCAAACGGCACGGTTGTGGAAGTTCAGGTCAGTGCGCTCACAGTAGGCGCGCATTACGGGTTTGCCAACATCAAGTTTATGATTGTCTGTCCAATGCAGCGGTGCGGGAAGGTCGGTTTCGAGTATGGGCGCGTAACGGCGCAACTCGCTGTAGATTTCGGTTCGGCGGCTCTCGCTGCGGGCGTTCACCTCAACCACCGTGCGAATCCACTTGCAGTCAAGGTCGAACTTGAGTTCAAGCCCTTTGATTCCTGTTTTGTAAAGCATCCATTCGACTGGCCGCCCCAACCTGACCGCCTGGCAGCGGCTGTAGTTGGCAAAGCCGTTCCAGAAGTCGGTCATCAGTTGACGGGCCTCGTCCTTACTGTACATTCAGGTTCTTTATGAAATCCCACGACAGGTAGTTCTCGTAACTCATACAAACCTGCGCGGCAAACTCATTGGCCGTTTTCAGAACTGGCAGCCATTCAACCTGCGTGCCGTCGATAACGTTCTTAATCTGTGACAGTTGCGACAGTTGGTAAACCAGTCCTGCGGTGAACGTATCGCCTGCGCCAATGGTGCTCACTGGCACAATGTCGCAGCCGTTAATGTGGGTATTGCCCAGCATCGAAAACTCCTCGGCGCCGTTCTTTCCTTTGGTCACAATCAGCGATTTAGCGCCTAACTCGCTCACTTTGTTCCAAACCTCGCTGCTGTCGGTGGTCTTGAAAATGGTCTCGAAATCCTCGTCAGAGCCTTTGACCAAATGTGCAAGTCGCACACAATCTTCGATATACGGCATCAGTTGAGCCAGACGCGGCTTGTCCGACGCGCGGAAATTGGGGTCGTAAACCAGGAACGCGCCGTTTTCTTTGGCCTTTTGCAGGAACGATTTGAGCACCTCGTGGGCGCGGCTGTTCAGAATGAAGAACGAGCCGAAAATTATCACATCGCCGCGGTGAATGTTTGGGAACTTCATCAGCGTATAATCCTCTAAATCATCCTTATAGAAGGTGTAGTGCGCCTTGTTCTGCTTGTCAAGGTGCGCAAAGGCCAGATTGGTGCGAATGGCGTCGGACATATAAATATAGTTGGCGCCCACCTTGTTCTTGGCCAGGAAATCGAGAATCAAACGCCCGTTCTGGTCGAACGACAGGTACGAAATGTGGTTAACGGGCATTCCCAAACGTCCTAAAGTGATTGCTGTGTTCAGCATTGAGCCACCTGGCTTCGCCCTCATATTATCGAAATCGTGGGTAATGATATCCAGAACAATTTCGCCCAAAGTGTAAATCATAACACCAAAGTTTTAAGTTTCCAAAAACATTTCCGCTTTACGCAATGCGTAAAAAAAAGTTTAGAGTTTAGGGGTAAGGGGTTAGAGTTTAAAGTTTAAAGTTTAGAGTTTTACCTTTTCCCCCTCACCTCTTACCACTTATCTCTACCCCTTACCGTTTCAGGCCAACTTCAAATCGCTGCAGATTGCCGCAATCTTGTCGTTCAGTTTATTGGCAACGGCTTGATATTCAGACGCGTTGGCCAATGGCATTTTTGTGCCGATATAGAACTTGATTTTCGGCTCGGTTCCCGACGGGCGCACCGAAACAATGGTGCCATCGGCGGTAATGAACTGCAGTACGTTTGATTTTGGCAGTGTGATTTCGGTCTCGGCCTTGGTCTTTTGGTCGACGGCCTTGCCCAGTTTGTAGTCTTTAATGCAAACAACTTCAGAACCAGCAATTTGCTTGGGCGGGTTGCTGCGGAAGTCGGTCATCATCTGCTGAATCTCTTCGGCGCCCGATTTGCCCTTCTTCACAACGTTTATCAGTTTCTCGCGATAGAACCCGTAGCGCACGTAGATTTCTGCCAGCAGGTCGAACAGCGACTTGCCCTGGCTGAACGCCCACGCGGCGGCCTCGGCAATGAGCGACGACGACATCACGGCGTCTTTGTCGCGAACGAAATCGCCGCAAAGGTAGCCGTACGACTCCTCGCCACCGCCAATGAACTGCTTCTTGCCCTCGTTGCGCTTAATGGCGTCGGCAATGAACTTGAAGCCTGTGAGCACGTCGTAGTACTCAACGCCGAAATCCTTGGCCATCGCGGCAAGCAGTTCGGTGGTTACTATAGTCTTGACAATGAATTCCTTGCCTTTCAGTTTGCCTTTCTCTTTCCACTTGTTGAGCAGGTAGTAGATAAGGATTGAGCCTGTCTGGTTGCCGTTGAGCAGTTCAAACTCGCCCTTGTTGTTTTTGGCTGCAATACCAACGCGGTCGGCGTCGGGGTCGGTGGCGATAACCAGTTCAGCGCCAGTCTCTTTCGCCTTCTCAATGGCCATTGCCATTGCGGCAGGCTCCTCGGGGTTCGGCGATTTGACGGTTGGGAAGTTGCCATCGCTAACATCCTGTGCGTCAACGTGAATAATATTTTCGAAGCCGTAGTTTTTCAGGCTTGCGGGCACAAGGCGCACACCCGTTCCGTGAATCGGGGTGTAGACAATTTTCATATCCTTGTGCTTGGCGATAATCTCTGGCGACAGCGTAAGTGCCTTAATGCGTTCAAGATATGGTTTGTCGACATCGTCGCCGATAATGGTGATTCCGTCGTTGCCTTTGCCCCATTTCACCTCATCAACCGAAGTGATTTTCTGCACCTCATTAATAATATTGGTGTCGTGCGGCGCGATAATTTGCGCTCCATCGTCCCAGTAAACCTTGTAGCCATTGTACTCTTTGGGGTTGTGCGAAGCCGTTACAACCACGCCGCTCTGGCAGCCCAGGTAGCGGATTGCGAACGAGAGTTCGGGTGTCGGGCGCAGCGAATCGAACAGATAGACTTTGATTCCGTTTGCCACGAAAATTCGAGCGGCAGCCTCGCAGAAGGTGCGGCCGTTGTTGCGGCTGTCGTGAGCCAGAGCCACCTTAATCTCTTTGCCAGCAAACTGCTTGAGCAGATAGTTGCAAAGGCCTTGTGTGGCCATTCCCACGGTGTAGATATTCATTCGGTTGGTGCCAGCGCCCATAATTCCGCGCAAGCCGCCTGTGCCGAATTCCAAATCGCGGTAGAACGACTCAACGAGTTCATTCTCATCGTTTTCCATCATATTTTTCACCTGCTTCTTTGTCTCTTCGTCGATTGAAGCGGTGTTGAGCCACGCCTGAGCGCGCTGCTTAACGGTTTGTAATAAATCTGATTGCATATTTTAAAGTTTTGGTAAATCGGTGAATTGCTTAATCGGTGAATCGGTGAATTGAATGGTAAGTGGTGAGTGTTTAGTTTTAAGTTTTAAGTTTTAAGTTTAATCTAAAGTCACCCAATCAATTATGCCTTATCGCCATTTAATTATTCATTGTTAATTATTAATTGTTCATTTCTTTCAGTTTTTTCAGCATAACATCAAGGCTGTCAGTCCAATACGGAATGGTAATGCCGAATTTTGTTTTTATTTTCGACTTGTCGAGCACCGAGAAGGCTGGCCTTTTGGCTGGTGTGGGGTACTGCTCGCTGCGGATTGGGTTCACACGGCAGTTGATATTCTCGTGGCGCAGAATGTGCTGCGTGAAATCGTACCAACTGCACACGCCTTCGTTGGTGTAGTGGAACAAATCGGTGTAGGGTTTCGGCATTGCCTGTAACTGCGGCAGAATCTGCAGAATAGCGTCGGCCAAATCGTAGGCGTAGGTTGGTGTGCCCACCTGGTCGAAAACCACGTTCAGTTCGTCGCGCTCGGTGCCGTACTTTATCATCGACTTAACGAAATTCTTTCCGTAAGTTGAATAAAGCCAAGCAGTTCTGATTACAATGGCGCGAATATCGGAATAGAGAATCAGACGCTCGGCATCGTTTTTGGTTTTGCCGTAAATAGAACTTGGAATTGGCACGTCTTCTTCGTCATACGGGCGGTTCTTCTCGCCATCGAACACGTAGTCGGTGGAAATCTGAATCAGGAAGAAACCGTATTTGCCAGCCATCTCAACCAGCATATCGACAGCCGTGGTGTTGAGTTTGAAAGCCAGTTCCTGATTGCTTTCGGCGGCATCGACAGCGGTGTAGGCGGCGCAGTTTATAAGGAAATCGAATTTTCCGTTCTTCTGAAAGAAATCGTTGAGCGCGCTCAAACTTGTTATGTCCAACTCCGCCACATCGGTAAACACATACTCGTAATCGGAATATTTAGCCGACAACTCGCGTAACTCGTTGCCTAATTGACCGTTGGCGCCTGTTACCAATATTCTGTACTTCATTCTGTTTTTATTTTCCCATACAACTTGCTAAAATAGATAATTTGGGATAAATGTTTTACCGCATAAGGGCGGAAAATCGCACTATTTATAAACAAGTTTTTATGGGGCAAGATTGGTGCTGAGGATTGGGTGTTTGGGGTTGGTAATGTGTTAAACTTTCTCAACAGCGAAGCGACTAACCCTTTCGATTCACCAATTCAACACCATGTTCTGACTGACTTGTAGCGAATGTTGCGGTCATTTTTTGTTTCTATTTTGGCTTTGTGTTTCGCATTACAGAAATTTTGAGTAAAATTGGGGTGGTTTAGCAGACTAACATAACGTATTATAAATCAAGGCGTATAAATATGAACAACCAAGACTTTTGGGCGGATATTAAATCAATCATCAATGGTAGTTTCACGGCCAACGGTCTTGCAAAATTAGAATCGTATGCAGAACAATTCATCTCAAAACGGCTTGTATATCAACGATTTTCATCGGCAGAACAGTATGGCTGCGCAGCGGGAGGTTCAACGAATGTCATTGCATCCCTACTCGCGGGAGCAGAAATTGCGGCAAATTGCGGAAATACACAATCTTTCAGCAGTTTCAAAGCAGAACTCGAATGCGGAGCGAAGCAGGAGAAGTATATAGAGGAATGGGCGAAAGTTTGCGGTTGCTGGACTGACGATGTTGACAAATTCTTGGCGGATTCTTTGGGAAACGAGATTGCGGAAGGCGGCGAGGCTAAAGTTTTCGACCACGGCGCAACGTTGGTTAAATCAATCGGTCTTGACTATTTTGTCCAACCAGCGTTGGCGCTTGACCGAATCGCACTTCACAACACTTATTTTGCGGAAACACGTCTTACTGTAATAGGTTTTGGCCGCGACTCGAACCAAAAGTTCAAAATTGTGGCAGAACAGCCTTTTGTTGAAGGCAGTCATTTGTCTGACAACGAAATAGATGCTTTTGCGCAAAGTATCGGGTTCAAACTCATTAACCCTAAAAACTGGACATACGCCACGCCTGAAATTTATTTGAGCGACCTTCACGATGAAAATGTGATTCGCTCGAAAGAGGGAAACATTTTTGTTGTAGATTGCGACATCAGAATCAACACGCCTGAACTCAAATGCGGCGGCGTCCGCACGTTGACAACGGATGTTGAGTTTATATAAACATAGAACATTAAACGAATTGTAAGAAACAGAAAGTAATTTTTAAATAACATATTATTAATCAAGCGTTTGCTTCGATTGTTCAGCATTCCCTAAAACGTGAGAAATTTTAAGAATGTCGTAACTGAAAGTCAAGAAAATGCCTGCGCTAATGCGTGGGCTTGACTTATCTATTACGACGGGCAATTCTCACGGCCTTAGGATGTGGATAAAGTTTAAGTCCACATTTTTTTGCCGTTTTGGATTGTCCGTTTGCACCTGAATACAGATAAGCGAGCGCAAAAAGCATTAGCGCAAAAATGGAAGATGAAGAAAAAAACATTGTTGAAGAGCCACAATTGTCATATCCTTTCCGCAAGGATATTAAACTAAAAGAAGGTAAAAAATTACGGGTGCTATCACTTTTCTCTGGTTGCGGAGGAATGGATTTGGGGTTTGAAGGTGGCTTTATTGCTCACAAAGGCAGTATAAACGAAAAAATGTGCCCCGATTTTATTTCGGAGCATTTGGACAACGATTTTGTTAGGCTGACCCCTACAATATTTCAAACATATTTGCAAACGATATTCTGCCTGATGCAAGGGCTGCTTGGGTACACTATTTTTCCAAATCAAACGACGATGACGGTATATATCGTACAGAAAGTGTGGTGGATTTGGTAAAAATGCAACGTGATTGCAATGATATTTTCCCTAAAAACATTGATGTGGTAACAGGCGGATTCCCTTGTCAGGATTTTAGTGTGGCAGGCAAAAGAAGGGGCTTTGAATCGCACAAAGACCACAATGGGAATTACATTACGAGCGAGATTGCAACAGAGGAGACTCGTGGCAAATTGTATTTTTGGATGAAGGAAGTAATAGACATAACTCGTCCCAAAATATTTGTTGCAGAGAATGTTAAGGGACTTACCAATTTAGGCAATGTAAAAGATATTATACAAAAGGATTTTTCTTCTGCGGCTGGGAACGATTATATTGTTTTGCCGCCACAAGTTTTGCACGCTGCCGATTATGGTGTGCCGCAGTCTCGCGAGAGAGTTATATTTATAGGAATCCGCAAGGATTTGTTAAAACCAACGGCATTAAAGAATCTTGAAAAAGAAAGCGTACCCGAAAAATACAATCCTTATCCAAAACCGACGCACAACTACCATATAAAAGACTGTCGTCTTGCTCAATTCCAAACTGTTAGGAATGTTTTCGCCGCATTGGATGAACCGTCAGTTTCAAACGATGATTCTCAAAAATACTACTCGCAAGCCAAGTATATGGGGGCGCATTGCCAAGGTCAAAACGAAGTGAATCTTGACGACATTGGCCCTACAATTCGTTCCGAGCACCACGGAAACATTGAATACCGCAGATTATCCGCTGAACACGGAGGCAAATATACCGACGAATTGAAAGCAGGAAAATCAGAGCGCCGTTTGACACCGCGCGAATGCGCTATGATACAGACATTTCCGCCCGATTACGATTTCGTCTTATCTAATTCATACAATGGAAAAAAATTCGCAGTCAGTCCTTCCGGCGCCTACAAAATTATCGGGAATGCTGTTCCGCCAATTTTAGCGTATAACATTGCCCGTCGCTTACAACAAGTTTGGCCACTTTATTTCGATTGATATGGAAAACATTATCACAGTTGAAAACGACGGTGCAGACAAAAGAACAGATGCTTTTGCTGCTTTTATGAGCGATGTGGAAAATGAAATGAACTCTCTAGCAAGAAAAGACTCATCGTTCTATAAGAAATGTAATGCGTTCGATTTGGAAAAGTGCGCAGTTGAAACGATGAAAATGGTTGCACCAAAATCCGAATTCAATCCTGACGATATTAATTTAGTTTCTGGGCAAAGTTTCCCCGATATAGTTTTGTCAAAACAAGTGTTTGGTGTTGAGGTAAAATCCACTCAGGCGAACCACTGGACGTCAACAGGAAGCAGTATAGTAGAATCAACCCGTAATGATTACGTTCAATATATCTATATGCTTTTTGGCAAATTGGGAGGTTCGATGCCGGAGTTCAGATGCAAGCCGTATGAGGATTGTTTGTATGATATTGCGGTTACTCATTCGCCACGATATTTGATAGATATGAATTTGAAAAAATCGGATACCATTTTTTCAAAAATGCATACAACATATGATGAGTTTCGAAATGAAGAGCACCCGATAAAAACGGTTGTAAATTATTACAAAACTCAACTTCCACCAGGAGAACGCCTATGGTGGATGGGAAATGATGAACCCGAAAAACCAACGGGTAACATAATCCTACGTTTTTGGAATTATCTTGAAATGAAAGAAAAAGACCAACTAAAATTGCAAGGCTATTGTTTGTTTCCTGAAATAGTCAGCAATCGTTCCGACAAATTTAACCGTCTGGCATTTTGGCTGACAACCGAAAAGCGCGTAGTTTGTCCGAACGTGCGCGACTTATACACGTCTGGAGGAAAGTCTGACATTTATATAAAAGGACATAAAATAACAGTACCACAGATTCTTCTTCGCATATATGATAACTTGAACAAAATAAAAGAAATGCTACAGCAAATGAAAACAGACCAACTTGCCGAATGTTGGGGGTGTGTAGTAAATGATAAATTTGAAACTTGGAAAGAACAACTGATTAAAAACAATAATAGTCAAGAACTAAAAAAAATATTGGGTGTGATGGTGGTTAGTTAGAATTCATTTGGTTAGCGGGAAAATCAGTCCTGAAAGGACGGCATATCATAGGCGGTGGTGTGAACCACCGCTTAAATGCGCGAACCACAAACCGAGCCCCAACGGGGCGGCACAATAAATGATAGGTGTGCCACACCTTCGGCGTTCATTTTATGCGCCGGTGCCCAACCGGGGTTTACACCCTGGCCTGCGGTATTTCACACCTTCGGCGTTTTTAAAACGAAGCAATGCCTGTGCCAATGAATTGGTTTGTGTTTGTGTTTACGTTTTCGGTTTGCGTTTTATTCTTACATTTGCGCATCTGAAAAACAAAAAACTATGAAACTTACGGTGATTGGTGCCGGCAATATGGGCGGAGCGCTCATACACGGCTGGGCAAAGAGTGGCAAGGTTGAGAGCATTACCATTGCCGACAAAAACGAGCAACTGCTTGCCGATTTCAAGGCGAAATATCCGCAGTTGACCACAACAACCGACAACGTTGCGGCCGCAAAGGGCGCCGACATTATTATATTGGTGGTAAAACCCTGGCTGATGCCGACGGTTGTTGGCGAGATTAAGCCCGTTTTGGACCTGAAGCGCCAGATTGTGGTTTCGGACGCCGCCAACTTCACCACCGACAAACTGGCCGAAGCGCTTGGCGCCGATGGCAATCTGCTGTACGTGATACCCAACATTGCCGCCGAATTTGGCGCAAGTATGAGTTTCATTGCCAAAGGCAAATCGACTACCGACGCCGCTCTGGCGCAGGTGAAGGGCCTTTACGACATTGTGGGCGACACGCTTGTTGTGGCCGAGAATCTTGTTGGCCCCGGAATGATGATGGCAAGCTGCGGCATTGCCTACGTGATGCGCTACATCCGCGCGCAGATGGAAGGTGGCTGCGAGATGGGCTTTTACCCTGCCCAAGCCAAGCAGATTGCGCTGCAGACGATGCAGGGCGCCGTGTCGCTGCTGAAAGAGACCGGCTGGCATCCTGAAGAGGCCATCGACAAGGTGACAACCCCCGGCGGCGTGACCATCAAAGGTTTGAACGAACTGGACCACGCAGGATTCAACAGCGCCGTCATCCGCTCGCTGAAGGCGGGACTGAAGTAAAGGGTGAGAGGGGAAGGTTTAGAGGTTAGACTACGGACAAGTTTTGGTGAATCGGTGAATCGTTTAAAGG
This sequence comes from Salinivirgaceae bacterium, assembly GCA_017474765.1. Classification (GTDB taxonomy): domain Bacteria; phylum Bacteroidota; class Bacteroidia; order Bacteroidales; family SZUA-534; genus RUG13583. The sequence continues at coordinate 27,043 of JAFVGW010000037.1, forward strand.
TTTAGAGGTTTAACAAGGTTCCTAACACCAACGCCCAACGCCCAACACCTGACACCCAACACCCAATACCTATTTATTATTCATCAGAACCTTTCCGGCTGACTGTAAATTCAGTTTGCATTTCTCGCGCAAAGACTATACCTTTGTGCGATTTTTTAAAAATAATGTCTAACTCATTAATTTATTTAAAATTAAATGGAAAAAGAGAATCAGAAAACTCAAGAAATTGAGAGCGAAGAGGCATTCGAACTTGCCGCTCCGCAGCAACAACAAGTGGTGAAACCAGAAGATTTCGACTGGGACGCCTACGAAAACGGTGGCACCGTATCTAGTTCAGAGCGCGGCCAACTCGAAGACATGTACAGCAAAACGCTTTCTTCAATCACTGAGAATGAAGTGGTTGACGGCACAATCGTTGCCATGAACAAACGTGAGGCTTTGGTCAACATCGGCTACAAGTCAGAAGGTGTTATCAACATGAACGAGTTCCGCTACAACCCCGATTTGAAGGTTGGCGACACCGTTGAAGTTTACGTTGAAAGCCAGGAAGACCGCAACGGTCAGCTTTCGCTTTCGCACAAGAAAGCACGCGCACTGCGCTCTTGGGACCGCGTCAACCAGGCACTGGAGCAAGACGAAATCATCAAGGGTTACATCAAGTGCCGCACAAAAGGCGGTATGATTGTCGATGTATTCGGCATCGAGGCCTTCCTGCCAGGCTCACAAATCGACGTGAAGCCAATCCGCGACTACGATGTATTCGTTGGTAAGACCATGGAATTCAAAGTTGTGAAAATCAACCACGAATTCAAGAATGTTGTTGTTTCGCACAAGGCTCTCATCGAGGCTGAACTCGAGCAACAGAAGAAAGACATCATCTCGAAACTCGAGAAGGGTCAGGTTCTTGAGGGAACTGTTAAAAATATCACATCTTACGGCGTATTCATCGACCTTGGCGGTGTTGACGGACTCATCCACATCACCGACCTGTCGTGGGGCCGCATCCAACATCCTGAGGAAATCGTTCAGCTCGACCAGAAGCTCAACGTTGTTATCCTTGACTTCGACGACGACAAGAAACGCATTGCTCTCGGCCTGAAACAATTGACCCCGCATCCATGGGATGCTCTTGACCCGAACCTGAAGGTTGGTGACAAGGTTAAAGGTAAAGTTGTTGTGATGGCTGACTACGGCGCATTTGTTGAGATTGCCCCGGGCGTTGAAGGCCTTATCCACGTATCTGAAATGTCGTGGTCGCAGCATCTGCGTAGCGCCAACGAGTTCCTGAACGTAGGCGACGAGGTTGAGGCAGTCATCCTGACACTCGACCGCGAGGAGCGCAAGATGTCGCTTGGTATGAAGCAGCTGAAACCCGATCCATGGGAGAAGATTGCCGACCAATACGCTGTTGGTACAAAACACACTGCCAAAGTTCGCAACTTCACCACATTCGGTGTATTTGTTGAGATTGAAGAAGGTGTTGACGGCTTGATTCACATATCTGACCTGTCATGGACCAAGAAAATCAAACACCCTGCAGAGTTCACCACCATTGGTGCCGACATCGACGTTGTTGTTCTCGAAATCGACAAGGAGAACCGCCGTCTGCGCCTTGGCCACAAACAATTGGAAGAGAATCCTTGGGACGTATTCGAGACATTGTTCACCGTTGATTCAATCCACGAAGGAACAATCATCGAACTGACTGAGAAGGGTGCCGTTGTAGCTCTGCCTTATGGCGTTGAGGGCTTCGCAACTCCGAAACATCTTGTTAAAGAGGACGGTACACAAGCCAAACTCGACGAGAAACTCGACTTCAAGGTTATTGAGTTCAACAAAGAAGGCCGCAAGATTATTGTAAGCCACTCTCGCATCTTCGAAGACGCAAAACGCGGCGAGGAGAAGAGCAAGAAGGAAACAGCAGCCAAAGCCACCAAAAAAGCGACTAAGAAAATTGCCGACAGCATCGAAAAGACAACACTTGGAGATATTGCCGAGTTGGCCGCTCTGAAGGACGAAATGGCTCAGGCTGAGAAACCTAAGGCAACCAAAAAGGCCAAAAAAGACGACGCTGCTGAGGAAAAATAAATTTTTCCGAATGATTTTATAGCACGATGAATTGTTTTTTCTATATTTGAGGTACAAAACAAATCACATCTGATATGGAATTCAAAATCGAAAAACTTGACAACTTCACGCAGATAGAAGTTTTGATAGACAAACTCGATACTCACATAGCGCCATCGCTGAAGTCGGAGTTAGTACTAATTGCCGGAAACGGAGAAAAGAACATCATTCTTGATTTAAGCAATTGCAGATATTGCGATTCATCGGGTTTGAGCGCCATTCTGGTGGCAAACCGCCTGTGCAAAAACGCCAACGGTGTATTTGTGCTGTCGGGATTGCAGACTGCCGTTGAGCGCTTGATAACCATATCACAACTCGACACAGTGCTTAACATCACAAAGACTGTTGACGAGGCTATAGGAATCATTAACAAGGCTTAAATGTCTTTATCGCTACGAATCTTGGGATGTAGTTCGGCAACGCCTACACCCGACAGATACTCAACCGCTCAAGTGCTCAATGTGCTTGAGCGGTTCTTTTTAATCGACTGCGGCGAGGGTGCGCAAATCAACATGCGGCGGTTCGGAGTGAACATGCTGCGCATCAACCATATTTTCATCAGCCATGTGCACGGCGACCATTTTCTTGGTTTGCCCGGAGTGCTGTCGAGCATGAGCATGCAAGGGCGCACAAACGACCTTCACATCTATTGCCACGAGAAGCTGCACACTCTGATAGACGCCTTTTTGGCCACATTCGAAATGCCGCTTCCATACCAAATCATTTACCACCATCTGACATACGATAACGGACTTACCTTGCTCTATGAAGATGAGAAAGTTACCGTTCACTCGTTTCCGCTGCGCCACCGCGTGCCGACGTGTGGTTTTCTGTTTCGTGAAAAGCCGAAGCTGAGGCATTTGAATGGCGTGCTTGCCAACGAGTTACAAATTCCCATTAGCAAGCGTTTCGGTATCAAGCAAGGCGATGACTACACAGGTCCCGATGGTACAATATACCCGAATGACACGCTCACCGAAGCCCCCGACCGTTCGTGTTCATACGCATTTATGTCGGACACAGTAAAACTGCCGAAAGCGGTGTCTTGGATTGAAGGTGTTGACCTGCTCTATCACGAAGCCACTTACGGTGAAGAGAACCTGAAACGCGCCCGCGAGAACAACCACTCAACGGCCAAGCAGGCGGCAGAAATTGCTTTGGCGGCCAAAGTCGGGAAATTGGTCATTGGGCATTACTCGAACCGTTATAAAAATGTTCAACCGTTGGTTGACGAGGCACGCGCGGTGTTTGCAGAGACTTATCCTGCAAAAGACGGAGAGGTGTTTGAGGTAAAATGACAATTGGTTATTGACCGAACGCTGATGAATAGAAACTCATCATTGTTGCCTGCATAAGCTATCGAAAGCATCTTTTAGGATGGTGATTCGAAATCCGCGATTGACATAAAATTTCTGTAATTGCTTGCTGAACTGCCATGCCACACCACCAACAAAACCGATTGGCTGGTTGACTGGTTTCAATGGTTCAATGTGTTTTTGATGGAAAAGCGCAATAGCGTCGGCAATGAGGCTGGCAATTTCGGGTTCGGCGATGTTGGCGCTTGCAAAAGGGACAAAACCAGCCAAATAACTGTTGGCAGGATTGGCCGAATAGACGTTTTTGATGAGTTCGGAAGGCGTAGCATGTGCAAATTCAAAGAATTTTGTGCACAAATCAGCGGAAAATTCACCCCGAATTGCTTTGGTAATCAGTGTTTTGCCGATATGAGCACCGCTGCCTTCGTCGCCAAGCAGATATCCAAGCGATGGCGCCTGATGCTCGATTGCTTTACCATTATAATATGCAGCTGCGGCTCCTGTGCCTAAAATGGCGGCAATTCCGGACCTGTCGCCAAACAGAGCGATAGCCGCACCCTCCAAATCGCTGAAAACTTGAACGTTGGTGCAATTGAAAGCATCAGAGAGGGCGTTGGAAACTGTTTTTTTATTGGCAACGGTTGAGCAGCCGGCACCATAATATATAATAGTGTCAACAGGATTATTTATTTGAGCCAGCACTTTGGCGCACAAGGCAGAAAGGGCAGAGGCTGGCGAACTGTTCGGGTTAAAACCACGAGTTTCAATTGTGAGTAATTTACTGTCAATCAGCCCCCATTTGCATTTGGTGCCACCAGCTTCGACTGCGATTTTCATTTGATGCTTAATTTTGTGTTCCAACTATTTTTTTGTTCCCTGTTGGCGGATTTATTTGTATGTGGCAGTGTTCGATAGAATTTCCAATAGTTCATTGTGAGTAATTACGAACTCAACCGTCTTGTTTGTCTTGTTGCCAATATAGCGGTAGCAAACATTTTTCCCGTCTTTTATCACAGTTTGGAAGAACTGTCCTGCAGCCACATCATTTATGACTCGTTTAGTGTTCTCGACAGTGTTTGCTTTGAGGTTGTTTATGTTTTTTTCGGCATCATCCATATTGACTTGGTTCTCATCGATATTGTAGATGTAAACAACATTTTCGCCTTCAATTGTAAGGTCTTTTAATGTGGTCACAACATCCACGGTCATTGGCAATTGAATTTTGGTACTGTTAATCAGATTAAGCAGTAACTCATGGGGCGAGGTTGATGCGTTTAATGCCGATTTTATTTGTTCTGTGGATAACTGAATTGTTGTTTTTTGCCCCGATTGGTCTCCAATTATGATATACTTTAAACCGATATTCTCATCTGCTATTGTCTGCAACAGTTTCTTTTCATCATCGTTTAACAGCATTGATTTGATGATGGCGTTGGCAATCACATCGTTGCTTTGTCCCATTGCTTTGATGTTGACAAACTGCTCGTTCATTTTGATTGTGGCCACTACATTTTCTTTCTCGAGTTTAATGCTTTCCATAGAGCCTGCCAATCCTAAATCAATGGGGCATCTGGCATTGGTCAGGGAGAGGGACACTTGAAGTTCACTGTGGTTGCATGATGTGGCGACAGCCAAATAAACAGCCATAAGCATGACCGTTATTGAGCGGAGGATTGAAATTTTACCTTTCATATTCATATATATTGGTACAAATCTAAAGTTATTTTTGTTCCGATTGGAAATCGATATTGCATAAAACACCATTAGGTTGAGAAAAGGCATTTTCCTATAGTGCAAAGGCGAGTTCAGAATTAATCTTTACAATAAAAAGTGCATTCCAAATCTTGTTTGGTACGCTTTTTGCAACTGTCGGCGCAAAACGATAAAAAAAACAGTATGTTAACATTCGTCGAATTCATCGAGAAAGCAATTAAAAGGAATTGGGACCTTCCGTCATTGAGCAATTATCGCGAAGCACCAATGAGTTACGGACAAGTTGGCAAGATGATTAAAAAGATTCATCGTGCGCTTGCCGAGTGCGGAATAGCAGAAGAAGAGAAGGTGGTGCAAGTTGGCCGCAATAATGTCAATTGGGCTGTAACTTTCCTTGCCACAACATCTTACGGCACGGTTTCGGTTCCAATTCTGCAGGATTTTTCAATTTCCGACCTTGAAAACACCATTAACCACTCTGATGCTGTGCTGGTGTTTGTTTCCGACTACATTTTCGAGAAAATGGACGTCGCCAAATTCCCGAATGTCCGCGGGTTTATCTCGCTCGATGATTATAGAGTGCTTTACTCTACCGATAATGCTGTAAAACAGGCTTTTGCAAATTATAAAAACGATATTGATGTCAGCTGCGAGAATTTCGCTTTGAAGCACATTGATCATGACCGTTTGGCTGCAATCAGCTATACATCAGGTACTTCGGGCCACTCAAAAGGAGTTATGCTGACTCACGGCAACTATGCCACAAACGTTGAGTTTGGTACAGAAGTGATTCCGCTCAAATCGGGCGACCGCATGGTTTCGCTTCTGCCGTTGGCTCACGCCTACGGTTTGGCATTCGAGTTTCTGACTGAGTTTGTTCTTGGTTGCCATATTACTTTCCTAGGCAAGATTCCTTCGCCACAGGTTCTTCTTCAGGCTTTTGGCGAAATCAAACCGGGTTTGGTCGTGGTTGTTCCGCTTATCATTGAAAAGATTTACAAGGCTAAAATTAAACCGGTCATCAGCAGTGGTCTGCCTAAATTCCTGTTAAGCGTGCCAGGCTTGCGCCGAATTGTTTACAGCAAGGTTCGCAAAGAGTTGGAGGAAGCATTTGGTGGCAACTTCTACGAGGTGATTATTGGCGGTGCAGCTCTGAACAAAGAGGTTGAGAGCTTCCTGAACCGCATCGGCTTCCGCTACACTGTTGGTTACGGAATGACCGAGTGCGCGCCAATCATAACTTACGCTCCGTGGGATACCGCCCGCAAGTTCAGCTGCGGTTACCCGATTCGCCGTTGCCAAGTGCGCATCGACAGCCCCGACCCGGCAAACATTGAGGGTGAGGTACTTGTTAAAGGTACTCAGGTGATGAAAGGATATTACAAGAATCCGGAGGCTACAGCTGCCACATTCGACAGCGAAGGCTGGCTTAAGACCGGCGATACCGGCACCATCACTGCCGACGGCTATCTGACATTGAAGGGCCGCAGCAAGAATATGATTTTGGGTGCATCAGGACAAAATATCTATCCGGAAGAGATTGAGGCTCAAATCAATAACTTGCCATACGTGGTTGAATCGCTCGTTGTTGAACGTGGCGGCAAACTTCACGCTTTGATTGTTCCTGACAAGGAAAAAGCCGAAAAAGACGGTCTCGACAGAGAGAAGATTATGATTGAGTTTGAGAAGAACCAGAAGGAACTAAACAAGCTGATGCCTAACTATATGGCAATATCGAAGATTGAATTGCAGGAAGAGGAGTTTGTCAAGACTCCGAAGAAGAGCATCAAGCGTTATCTGTATAATTGATAGTTTGTTAAATTTTGTTTTCATAGGTAGGGTGAGGGGTGCGCCGAGAGGTGCACCCTTTATTTTTTTTCAAAACCTGATGTCTTTTTGCATTGACAGTTCGAGAATTACGATTATTGGTTACATTTGTCAAATGTGTTCGAGGCGAATTCTAACACACATAATAATTAATTGTCATGCGGAAGGTTTTATTTACAGTCGTTTTTTTGATGACTATGCTGCACTCGGTTGTGGCTCAGCGAATTACTCGCACCCAATATATTGATAGATACAGCAAGATAGCCGTCCGCGAGATGAACCGCGTGGGAATACCGGCAAGTATAACGCTGGCGCAAGGCATTCTGGAATCGGGCGATGGCAACAGCACTCTGGCGCGTAGGGCCAACAACCATTTCGGCATAAAGTGCCACAAAGATTGGAAAGGAGAGTCGATGTACCGCGACGATGACCTTCCGAATGAGTGTTTCCGCTCGTATAAAGATGCTGACCAGTCGTTTGTAGACCATTCGGAATTTCTTTGCACCCACAAGCGCTACGCATTTCTGTTCGACTACGGAACAACTGACTATAAAAGTTGGGCAAAAGGCTTGAAACAAGCAGGTTACGCAACAAGCCCCACATACGCCGAGCGTCTGATAGAGATTATTGAGCAGAACAATCTGATGCGTTTCGACAAGAGCGTAGAACCAGAATCGACACCGGAGGAACGCACCGAGATTGCCGAACAGACAAACAACTTCATCGAGGTTGACGTGTTTGATATGGAAGTCTCGCCGTTCGGAAACATCAAGACCAACAATGGGGTTGACTATGTTGAGGTTCTGCCAGGCGACAATATTGAAAACATTGCCGCACGTTATGAGTTGGAACCGTGGCAGTTGCGAATGTTCAACGACATTGAGTCAAAATCCGTCAAACTGAAAGTCGGGCAGCGTTTGTATATCAGTCGCAAACAATCGAAAGCCGAGAAGAAATTCAAGACTCACACCGTGAAGAAAGGCGAGACAATGCACGACATTGCCCAGCAGTACGCCATCCGCCTGAAGGCGCTCTACAAACTCAACCTGATGGAGGAGGGCACGCAGCCTAACGAGGGCGACACCATCCAGTTGCGGAAAAAGGCGAAGAAGAAATAAGGTTTTGTTGTAAAATAGAAGAATTATGAAAACTATGAACTTGCTTTGTGTGGTCTTGTTTGTCGGTTTGCTCTCGTGTGAAAAGTATGAAGGAAATTCTTCGACACCAGAGTCTGCCATTGAGATAGCGGGAGATTGGGAAATAGTTAGCATTTCTGGTGGAATTACAGGCCGAGCAATTGATTCGAGTTATTTTAAATATCTAAGTATCAAACTGAACGGCGAGTTTTGCTTTTCAAATGATACTGCCATACTTGCAATTGGCACTATTAAAACCGAAATCGATTCGCGTAACGATATATGGTATTATTTCAATGTGGATAGCACAAAATATTTGCCTATAGTGCCATTGCCAACAAATTTTCCTAAAACGGTCTTACAAATTGATTCTGAAAATTTGGTTTTGGCCGACCCTTGCTGCGATTTGTACTCATATATATTCGTTAAAAAGGAGTGCTTGGATGTAAATAAATAGTTTGGCGAGGCAACTTTTAGGTCGTTTCGCTTTTTTTCAGAAATTTCAATTGCGTCTTCCGTGTTTTTAGTGTGTTCCGTGGTAAAAACCGTTATTGCAGTGTAAATCTGCGTCGTCTTGTGTTCCCGACAGCTATCGGGACTGTGCGAAATAAATCTGCGCCAATCCATTCAATCTGCGTCATCTGCGTTCTCAAAAACGGACGCAAACATTGCGTCCCTACAGAAACCGCAACTCGCAACCTTCTGTCTTGAATCCGCGCAGAAAATCAGCCACAGGCATACGTTTTTTGCCTGCCAATTGGACATCAGCGAGCGCGATTGTTCCGCCGCTTACGTACACTTTTAAATATGATTTGCCATCGGTCGCAACCTTGCCAAACTGCTGATTGTGAGCGCAAGACTCGTATTTCCCGCTGAAGATTTTCATTGGCAGCGGTTCTTCGTTGTCTTTCTGCAGATTGCTGAAGGCGGCAGGATAGGGGCTTAGCCCGCGTATTTGGTTGATAATGGTGGCAGGTTTGGCGTTCCAGTCGATGCGGCAGTCGTCTTTGAAGATTTTCGGTGCGCTTTTCAGAATACCGTCGGCGGGCATCAGTTCGCTTTGCGGCGTGCTTTTGGTGTTGCCAGCGCAGATGGCTTCCACAGTCCGAATCAGCAGTTGCGCGCCAACCACCATCAGTCTGTCGTGGATGGTGCCAACATTGTCATCGGGGCCGATGCTTATTTTCTCGTATTGCAGAATGTCGCCGGTGTCAATCTCGTGCTTCAGCAGGAAAGTGGTAACGCCCGTTTCGGTCTCACCGTTCATAATGGCGCGGTTTATGGGCGCTGCGCCGCGATAGTTGGGCAGCAGCGATGCATGTACGTTGATTGAGCCCAGCGGTGGCATCGACCACACACTTTCTGGCAGCATTCGGAACGCTACAATCACTTGCAAATCAGCCTTCCAGCCACGCAGAGCCGACTGAAATCCTTCGTCTTTCAGTTTTTCGGGTTGCAGAACGGGCAGACATTGGCTCACTGCAAACTGCTTTACAGCGCTCTCGCTCATTTTCTGTCCGCGGCCAGCGGGCTTGTCGGGTGTTGTCACCACACCAACAACATTATATCCGTTGTCAATCAGCGCTTTCAGGCTCTCGACCGCAAATTCGGGCGTGCCCATAAAAACTATTCTCAGCGACTCTTTTGTATACATGTTTATTGAAGGTTTGAAGGATTGATTAATTGAAGGATTGAATGAATTATTGAAAACAAAAAAATCTGTGTAAATCAGTGTTGTCTCGTGTTATCTGTGCGAAAAACTAACAAAAAAGGCCGCACGCGGCAGCCTTTTATTGTCTTATTTTGTTGATTTTATGCTTTTTCGTAGCAGCGTACCCAATCAATTTGCATTGCGGCGGGCAGATTGTCGGCAGCCTGATTCAAACCAGCCGACAGCATTATGAACAACGGCTCGTTGATGTTGTTGCTGGCCGAAGCCACTTCGTAACCATTTATCTTCCAGGTGATTTTGCTTGCGTCCCAATCGACGGTGTAGATGAAGAAGTCTTTGGCCAAGCCCGAGCCACCGAATTTGTTGCCCGCAGCCGCACCTTTATTATATGCCGACAACTGCATCTGACCTTTCTTGATGTTGTATTTGAAAATGTCAATCTCAGGTTCCTTGTGTTCGCCTTTCAGCCAGAATGCCTGATAAACAGGTGCTTCCGAGTTGATTCTTATTTTTGCTTCAAAGCGTCCGTATTGTTGGCGGAAACTGTTGGCGGTGCTGAGCATGCCCGATGTGTAGTCGAAATCCTTGGTCATAAAGCCGAGTTTCTCGTCCCAAACCTTGCCAGTGGCTTTTTCTTTCTTGGTGACAATGCTCAATACCGAGTTTTTGATGTCAACGTTCTTGTTATCAGTGAAATACTGTTTCTCGTTGGCCAATACGTAGCGGTCGTTAATCACCATCTTGCCCATGAAGAAACTGTTCATCCATTTCGACTCGTCAACCTTGCCGTCGGTGAAATCGTCTTCAAATGTCAGATTCCAAGCCTTCAGTTCGTCGAATTTGTTCGAGTTGACGGTTGCTTCGTACCATTTAATATCTTCCGAGTTCTTCATGGCAATGTACTCTTGCTCACGCTTGGCTTCTTCGCTTCTGCTGAAGCGGTTTTTGTCGAGCAGATACTCTTTTTGCGTCTTGAACTCATCGGAATTAACGTAAGCCTTAAGTTCTTCGTAATCAGCAATCAGCGTTGAGTTGCTGGTCTCAACATACATTTTGTAGGCCGATTTGTTCTGATATTTTGTCCAGAATTTTATCTCGGGATTCTTTGTCAGCGATTTGTATTCCTGCTGAAGGCTCTTGCACTCGGCCATTTTTTCGGGGTTCGATTTGTCCGATTTTGCCTGTTGGAAATCAGCGCTGTTAACGGTTTCGGCCAATTCTTTCAGTCGTTTCAGCGCGTCAGAGTTGGCGGCGGCTTCAAATCGTTTCAGGTCGACCGACTGGCTCACGCTGAAATAGTTTTTCACGCGTTTGTCCTTCTCAAGCGCCTGGAATTGTTTCTCTTTCGAGCAATATTCAGAGTCGGCGTAGTTCAGCGAAGTTATTTTGCTTTTGGTGCTTTTGAATTCCGCCGAGTCCACGTACTCTTGTAATTTGTTGAATTTCTTCAGAGTTTCTGAATCTTTGAATTCATTCAACTTATTGTATTCTGCAATCAGCTGATTGCGGTCGCTCTCAATTTTTTCTGTTTTTGGCAGCAAGCCAAATGCCAAACGAAATGCGAAACTGAAATTTGCCATATTCTTTTGTTTATTTCATGCCCACAAATATAAAAAATTACAAGGCTTTTGGAATAGTAAATGTAAAAGTGCTTCCTTTTCCTTTAGTGCTTGATACAGAAATAGTTCCGTTGTTTTTCTCGACAAACTCCTTGCAGAGAATCAGTCCGAGCCCCGTTCCTTCGAGTTCATTATTATCATTGTAGGATAGGCTTCGGCTGTCAATTTTGAATAAATTGTCTATCTGTTTTTCGTCCATCCCCATGCCTTGGTCGGTAATGCTGATGGCAATCATGTCGTTGTCGGTTTCTTCGGCCTTGATGGTCACGGTGCTGTTGTCGAGGCTGAATTTCAGTGCGTTAGACAATATGTTTCTGAAGATGAACGTAACCATGTTCTGGTCGGCAAAGGCATAGAGGTCGAGGTCGGGGTCCATATCGATGAAGATGTTCTTCTGCTGCGCCACACCCGATTGTAACTCAATGATATTGTTGAACATAGAGTTTAAGTCAATCTTCTTGTAACTGATTTTTATCTGTCCCGTTTGCGACCGAGCCCACTGAAGCAGATTCTCGAGCAGCCCGAAAATGCGGTGCGAGTAGAAGTTTATCTGCTTGATATACTCGCGGTCTTTCTGCGGGTCGTTATGGTAGATGTCGTTCAGCATCAGGTCGGTGATGTTGATGATTGCCGAGAAGGGGTTCTTCAGGTCGTGCGAAATTATGGTGAAAAAGCGGTCTTTTGCGGAGTTTTTCTGCTCAAGGTCGGCTTTTTGCTTTTCAAGTTCCTGTTTTTCAGCTATCAGCAGGGCCTGTCCCTTTTCAATCTCGTTGGCTTTTTGGGTGAGGTGTTCCTCAATATCGTTGAAACTGCGAAGCCTTTTTATCGTTGGAATCATCAGTTTCCGCCATAGCATGGGCTTGGAGGCCATGATGTTGTCGAAATCCTCCTGCATCAGGATTAGGAATCGAGAGGGGCGGGCAGTGGTGGCGCTTGTGGAGCGTGTTGTCTGGTCAATCAGCGAGTATTCGCCGAAATACTGCTTGCTGTTGAGCGTGGCGAAAACGTGCTCGTTGTTGTGGATTTTTACGCTTCCTTCAACAATGATGTACATCGAATTGCCTGGGTCGCCCTTTTTGAAGAGCACCTCGTTCTTGTTGCGTCTGACTTCTTTCATGCGGCTTGCGAGCAGGGCAAGAGCCTCATCGTCGAACTCTTTGAACATTTCAACCTGACGAAGCAGCAAAACCGATTCTTGGGTGTCCTCCATAATGTTTTGTTTTTCCGTCTAAAAATAAATGAAACTTGCGTTTAGAACAAAAAAATATGCGCTTTTTATTCGATATTATTCGCAACTTGTTTTTGCTAAGAGGGTTACCAATGTGTAAACAAGCCTTTTCCCCAGGTTGCCGAGAATCGCACACCCCAAAAATGCACGGGCTTGTCTTTGTAGTATAAATCATAGATGAAAGCCGTGCTGGCTGGGAAAATTTTAATTCCGAGGGCTACTGAGCAGTTTATAAAATTATCGCCACAAAACTTGCGTCCAGCGCCATAAGTGGTCTCGATGAACGGAGTGATGTTTTTATCGTAGAAATGATACTTTAAATCTAAAAATACTTGGCCACCTATTGTTCCGTGTTCTTTTTCGGTGTAATAGACTTCATTATTATAATAACGTTTTTCCCAAGTCCTAGATTCTTCCTCGTAGTAGTCGTAGTATTTAATACTGTCTTTATAATGATAATGTTCTACCCAGCGTCTGGGTTCTTCGTCAGCAATATCAGCCATAAAAGGGAATCCAATGCCCGCTCCTGCAAATAATTTTGGGGTTAGCATGGCTCCATGGACTACGAATATTGACAGTTGTTCGTCATCGGCATTTAATGAATACTCCAAACCCGCAGAACCGCGATATACTATGCGGAATTGATTGTCTGCGTTTTGCGCGATGACATTGGCCGAAACAACCAGAGTTGTGATAAGTGATAGTATTTTTCTCATTTTCTATCGTTTTTGCAAATTTTAAAAATAGTAAATGTTTGGGAAAGCGTGGTGAATTTTACGAAATCGGTGTTACCTGTGCGTAAACATTCCTTTTCCCCATGTTGCCGAGATGCGTGCACCAAAAAAATGATAAGGTTTATCTACATAGTATAAATCATACAGGAAGGCGATGTTGCCTGGGTATAATTTTATTCCGACAGCAGCCGTGCTATTAAAAAAATTGTCACCAGTTAATTTTCTGCCACCGCCAATTGTCGTCTCGATAAATGGAGTAAAATTTTTATCGAATAAATGGTACTTTATGTCTACAAACAATTGGCCTCCCAAAGCATCGAAACCATTTTCATTGCCGCAATCAACTACCTCGTAATAGATTGTACTGTCGTTATAGTGATATGCAGTAGGTTTGACTTCGTTTTCATTTTTTTCTGGCTCAGCAGCAAATGGAAATGCAAAGCCGCACCCTAAAAAGACTTTAGGTGAACACTGCAGTCCATTGACTAAAAACAATGACATTTGAGCGCCATTTTTTTTACTTCCCGTAATATCAATACCTGCTGAACCGCGATATACAGCCTGAAAGTTGATGTCGTTTGTATTTTGCCCGATTACGCAGTTTGAAACAATCAGAGTTGCGATAAGTGATAATAATACCCTCATTTCTCACCGTTTTTGCAAAATTTAAAGGTAGTAAAAGTTTGGAAAAGCGCGGCGAAAAATATTTTTATGCCAACTTTCCTTTTCCGCTCTTTCGGCATTCCGTTTTTTTTGTAATTTAACACATTATTTTTCTTTAAAGCGAAAGTGCTATGAAGACACCGAAAATTGTTAAAGACGACCCCTGGTTGAATCCTTATAAGGATGTGATTGTCAAACGAATGCAGAATTGTGCCGAGACCGAGGCGAAACTCACGGGAAACGGCAAGACAACTCTCTTCGATTTTGCCAACGGCCATTTGTTTTACGGCACTTTCTGCGACGGACAGACCACAACCATTCGCGAGTGGCTGCCGAACGCGATGCGCGTGACGCTCATTGGCGATGTGAACGGCTGGCAGGAGAGTCACGATTTCGACTTCAAACCGCTGACCGACGGCAATTGGGAGTTGCATTTGCCCGCCGACCGTTTCGGGCACGGCTCGCTGTTCCGCCTGAAGGTTTACTGGAGCGGCGGCGAGGGCGAGCGCATTCCTGCCTGGTCGCGCCGAGTGGTGCAAGACCCGCAGACAAATGTCTTCAGCGCGCAGGTGTGGTGTCCGCCCGAGCCTTACGAGTGGAAGTGCAAGGAGCGCCCCAAGGCAACCGAACCGTTTATCTATGAGGTGCATATTGGAATGTCGGGCGAGAAGGAAGGCGTGACAACCTTCAATGAGTTCCGTCAGAACGTGCTGCCGCGCGTGGTCAAACTGGGCTACAACACCATTCAGATGATGGCCATTCAGGAGCACCCTTACTACGGCTCGTTCGGCTATCACGTGTCGAGTTTCTTCGCCGTGTCGTCAAGGTTCGGCACGCCCGACGATTTGAAGGCGCTTATCGACGAATGTCACGCGCAGGGCATTCGTGTGGTGATGGATTTGGTCCATTCGCACGCTGTGAAAAACGTCAACGAGGGCCTGGGCCTGTACGACGGAACCCGTTACCAGTTCTTCCATAGCGGCGACCGCGGCGTCCACCCCGCGTGGGATTCCTACTGCTTCAACTACGGCAAGGGCAACGTTATCCACTTCCTGCTCTCGAACATAAAATTCTGGCTCGACGAGTACCATTTCGACGGCTTCCGCTTCGACGGCGTAACAAGTATGATTTATCTGAATCACGGTCTGGGCGAGGATTTCACGTCGTATGAACTATATTTTAATGGTGCGCAGGACGAGGACGCCATTACCTATCTGATGCTGGCCAACAAACTAATCAAGCAGGTGAACCCCGATGCCATTTCGATTGCCGAGGAGATGAGCGGTTATCCTGGCCTGGCAATGCGGTTGGAGGATGGCGGTGTCGGGTTCGATTACCGCCTGGCGATGGGAATCCCCGATATGTGGATTAAAGTGCTGAAAGAGAGCGCAAACGACGAGTCGTGGGATTTGGGGCACATTTACCACGAACTGACTTCGAAACGCGCCGACGAGCGCACCATTTCGTATGCCGAATCGCACGACCAGGCGCTGGTGGGCGACAAGACAATCGCTTTTTGGCTGATGGATAAAGAGATGTATTTCAATATGTTGGTGACGTCGCAGAATCTGCAAATCGACCGCGGAATAGCCCTTCACAAGATGATTCGGCTGCTCACAATGGCCACTGCTGGCGGCGGCTACCTGAACTTTATGGGCAACGAGTTCGGCCACCCCGAGTGGATTGATTTTCCGCGCGAGGGCAACAACTGGTCGTACAAATATGCGCTGCGCCAATGGAGCCTTGTTGACCGCGAAGACTTGAAATACAAGTATTTGAATGAGTTCGACATTGAAGCCGTGCACCTTCTGCGCGACCGCCATTTGCTGAGCGTTTTCCCGTTCTATGCGCAGATGATCGACGATAACGACAAGGTTTTGGCTTTCACCCGTGCCGATTTGCTGTTCGTCTTCAATTTCCACCCGACAAAGAGTTACACAAACTTCGAAATACCTGTGCTTCAGGGCAAATACAAGATTCTGTTCAGCACCGATGAGTTGCGTTTCGGCGGTTTTGGCCGTATCGATGAGTCGATGACATACCCCACGACCGTGGCCAGCGTCGACGACAAGTCGGTTATCCGCCTTTACATTCCCGCCCGCTCGGCCATTGTGCTTCAGCGGCAGTTCATACCGAATGTTTATCAGCGCTTGCGCGGAATGAAGTGAGGAAGCAGGCATTAGGCATTAGGCACTAGGTGTTAGGGATTAGGCAATGGGTGTTGGAAATTACGAATTTTGAATTTAGTCCCGATAATTATCGGGGTCAGAATAAATTGTTAGCAATTAAATATTTATTGGATATGAGAAGACTTGTTTGGGCAGCGATGGGCGTTGCGTTGATTTCGATTGTGTTTGCTGGGTGCAAAGAAGAAGAACCAACATATACGGTTCAAGTTACTGCCACTGAAGGCGGAACTGTTGAAGGACAGAATGGCGAATACAAGGAAGGTGAAACGGTTGAATTTAAAGCGATTCCTGCAGATGGCTATTATTTTACCAAATGGAGCAATGGCAGCACCGACAATCCGCTGACCATAACCATATCTAATAAGGATATAACTTTAACAGCTCAATTTGCTCAAAGCCCGCTTGTTACCATAACCGCAGGCAGCAACGGCACCATTGGCGGTTCCGACAACGGCCGCTACGCACAGGGCGAGACTCTTACATTCACTGCCATACCTGCAATGGGTTATTGTTTCAGCCAATGGTCCGACGGTAATATCAGCAACCCGCGCGAAATAACTGTTGGCAAAGACGATATTTCACTTACCGCCGAATTTGCCAAGCCCACCATTGAAACCGTCGATTTGGGCCTTGAAAGCGGCACGCTTTGGGCTACTTGCAATATAGGTGCTGCCGACCCGTGGAACTATGGCGATTATTACGCTTGGGGCGAAACTCAAACAAAAGACGATTACAGTTGGGAGACATATAAGTATTGCAAAGGCTCGGAAGAAACTCTTACAAAATATTGCTACGATGCTGAATACGGTAACAATGGTTTCACCGACACCCTTACCACTCTTGATGCCGCCGATGATGCTGCCACCGCCGTGTTGGGTGCAGGCTGGGCAATACCCACCAACGCAGAGTGGAAGGAACTTTACTACCAATGCTATTGGGTTTGGACAAAAAACTACAATAATCGGAACGTGAGTGGTTACATTGTTTACAAAGCAAAGTCGGCAAGCGACAAAGGAACCGTAGTGTATAGTGACGGCACACCTGCAGCGTCATATTCTCTATCCGACGCCCATATTTTCCTTCCCGAGGCAGGTTATCGGGGCGGCTCGGGTCTTCACTTCGATGGTTTCGAGGGCTGCTATTGGTCGAGTTTGCTATACGATGACTACCCGAACGCCGCTCTGGGCTGCTCCTTCGACAGCGACGCCGTGGGCCAGGACATTGTCGTCCGTGAGATTGGGTTTCCTATACGTTCCGTCAAGCGGCCATAAAACCTTGTAACTCAAAACTTAAAACTCAAAAATGTCTTTTATCTCTATATATCAAGTACTTGTGCGGCTATTTGGCAATAATGTCACGTCGCCAGTTTTCAATGGCTCGCGCGAAGAGAACGGCGTGGGCAAGATGTCGGCATTTACACCGCACGTTCTCAAGCAGATACGTGAGATGGGCTTCACTCACATTTGGTACACGGGGCTCATTGAGCACGCCCGCTGCCAGGGCAATCCCGAATATGGTATTCCCGATGGTAACCCGCGGATTATCAAAGGGAAAGCAGGCTCGCCCTACGCCATTTGCGACTATTACGACATTGACCCCGATTTGGCCGATTCCGTACCCGACCGTCAGGCCGAGTTCGACGACCTTGTGCGCCGCACTCACGCGGCGGGACTGAAGATGGTGATTGACTTTGTGCCCAACCACGTGGCGCGGCAGTACCATTCCGACGTCCGCCCCGAAGCCGACTTTGGCCGCAACGACCACCCCGAGTGGCATTTCTCGCCATTGAACGATTTCTACTACACCGCCGAGCCGCTGCATTTGCCCGAAGGCTCGGGAACGAAAATCGATGGCACGCAAGTACCTGACTATGAAGAAAATCCCGCCAAGGTTACAGGCAACGACCAGTTTTCGGCTTGGCCGTCGGTCAACGATTGGTACGAGACTGTGAAACTGAACTATGGCGTTGATTATCAGAATAATCACAACTGCCAGTTTGAGCCGCACCCAGTTGTTTGGCAAAAAATGACCGACATTCTCTGCTATTGGGCGGCGCGCGGCGTTGACGCTTTCCGCTGCGATATGGCCGAGATGGTGCCCGTTGAGTTTTGGCAGTTCGCCATTGCCGAAGTTAAAAAGAAATATCCTGACATTCAGTTTATTGCAGAGATTTACGGCCCTGCGGCATACAAAGATTATATCTATCGCGGCGGCTTCGATTACCTGTACGACAAGGTTGGCTTGTACGACACCCTGCGCGGCATAATATGCAACGGCGAGCCAGCCAGCAATCTCACTCGGTGTTGGCAAAATCTCGGCGGAATCGACAGCCATATGCTGCGTTTCCTTGAAAACCACGACGAGCAGCGCATTGCGTCGCGCTTTTTTGCAGGCAATCCGCGCAAAGCGATACCCGCAATGATTGTTGCCGCCACGCTCAACCAGGGCGCGGTGATGGTCTATTTCGGGCAGGAAGTTGGCGAGCCTGCCAATGGCGCCACGGGCTTCAGCGGCGACGATGGGCGCACCACAATTTTTGACTACAGCAACGTGCCTGCGTTCCAAAGGTGGTATAATGGCGGCAAAGCCGACGGCGCTCTGCTCACTGACGAAGAGAGCGGATTGCGCGATTTCTACTATAGTTTGATGAAGATTGTGAGCAGCGAGCCGTGCTTCACCGATGGCCGCTTCTACGACCTGATGTGGGTGAACGGCGGCATCGACACCTCGAAAGTGTATGCCTACCTGCGTTACACCGATAAAGAGGCGATGCTTGTGGTTGTGAATTTCGACCATGAGAACGGCAAGGAATTTTTGCTTCGGATTCCAGATGAGGTTTGGAATTACATCAACATAGGAGTGGATGGTGAGGCATCATTGGTTCCATTATTTGGCTGTGCGCCAACACTATTGCTAGATGTTCAGCATATTGCCAACTATGGAATCAGACTCAAAATGTATCCCGACTGCGGCGTTATCTATATGATTGAGAAAATTTGAGGCTCATTTCGTTTGCCAAAGGCATTTTTAGCAGTTCCCGCCAGACAAATTTCTTGTCTGGCTTTTTTATTGCGTTTTTGCGTATAATCAATTAAAAATCTTGCGATTAGTATGAAAAAAGTGTACATCGTTTGCAAAAATTATTATATTTGCGATATATGTTTTGCTTTCAACCGAAGTTTGTTTGTTAAGATAGTGCGGTAACGAGTTGAAAACAAGTGTATTATACCTGTATTCAGTATACATAATTTTAACACATGATAAGATGAAAAGAGTTATCAGAAACTTCTTTTTGGCAGTTGCCATTTTTATTTCGATGATTGCAACAGCCGAAGCCCAAAACAGTTTTGCCTATCAGGCAGTTATCCGCACAGCACAAGGCGAAGTGGTTAGTAACCAAAAGGTTGGAATGAGGTTCAGCCTCATCTACAACGACAAAACAGTTTACAGCGAGACGCATACACCCGAGACCAACCAGTACGGCAACGTGCAGGTTGAGGTGGGCAAAGGGCAGAACGCCACTGGCGATTTTGCCGCTGTGCCATGGAGCACAATGCAGGTGATGATGAAGATTGAGGCCGACCCCAATGGCGGCACCGATTATATTGACTTGGGAACCATACAGTTGCAGCCTGCGCCGTACGCCATGTACGCGCCTGTGGCAGGCACGGTGAGCACCATTCAGGCCGGTGAGCCCAAATCGGACAGCGACGCTCTATTTGAGGTTAAGGACAAGGAAGGCAATGTTGTGTTTGCCGTTTATCCCGATGGTGTGCGCGTGTTTGTTGATGACACATCCAGCGCTAAGGCTATGCAGACAGGCTTTGCAGTGGCTGGCCGCCGTGCCGCTAAAGAAGGCGGCGATGCCAACATCTTTTCGGTGAACACCGAAGGAACTCAAGTTTTTGTTGGTGAGGAAGATACCTCGGGGGGCAAACCGATTTCGACAGGCTTTGCAGTTTCGGGCCGCAGGGCGGCAAAAGATGGTTCGGCTGATTTATTCACGGTTAGTTCATCTGGCACGCAAATCTATATTGGTGAGCAAGATGGCAAGCCAATTTCGACAGGATTTGCAGTGGCAGGCCGCCGTGCCGCTAAAGACGATGATAAATACCTTGAAATCAATGCCGACGGAACCCGCGTATATATTGACGATGCCGATAACGCTGGCGGTAAGGCAGTTGCGACAGGTTTTGCTGTTTCGGGCCGCAGGGCTGCCAAAAGCGATGCCGACAGCAAATATTTAGAAATCAATGCAAACGGAACGCAAGTGTTTGTCGACGACTCTGACGACAAGCCAATTTCGACTGGATTTGCCGTTTCAGGGCGCAGAGCCGCCAAAGGTAACGAGCCGAAACTCTTTGAGGTGAACCAATACGGCACGCAAATCTACATCGACACCAAGAAAGGTAAACCTATCAGCACGGGATTTGCCGTTTCGGGGCGCAGAGCCGCTAAAGATGGCAGCACACCAAAATATATGGTGATTGACGCCGACGGCACCCGCATCTATGTTGATTATGAGGAGGCCAAGGCCATGCAGACAGGTTTCGCAGTGAGCGGACGCCGTGCAGCCAAAGACGGCACTCCGAACACCATTCTGAAAGTGGACAACGTGGAGGGTACTCGCGCCTACATTGACGACATTGACGGCAAGGCCATGCAGACAGGCTTTGCGGTGAGCGGCCGCAGGGCAGCCAAAGAGGGCAATATCTTTTTGGGTATCAATAAAGACAAGACCACTCTTACAACCAAGCAGTTGGAAGTAGGTAGTGCGGAGGCTGCAGGTAACACATTGGTAATGAATAGCGAGTCAATCAAAATCGTGACCGAAGTATTCCTGCTCACCGAGAAAGAGAACGACGAGCCAGTGCTCACCGCCGACAACACAACGGGCGTTGGTGTCAATGCTAATTTGATGTTAAAAGGCGAGATTGGGCAAAGTGTTGAAAGTGTGGCGGTTGAGGAAGTGGTGCCTGATACGATATTGGTTGTGGATGAAATCAAATCTCTGCAATGTGCCGAATTAGCCGCCGCTTTGGGCGAGGCTGACGGTTTTGCTCTGCTGAAAATCTACGGGGCCAACCTGTATACAAGGCCACAAAAGGTTGACGCTGCAGGCAACTCATTCATTCTGTTCGATGTCAACGGCAACATAACCAGTCAGCGCGAGAACGCGGTGGCAGCAGTGGTTATGACCCAAGCCGCAACACCCGACGCTCAAGTGCTTATTTGGCCGCTCAAACAAACCAACAACACCAATATCAGTTTCGGTCTGACAGCCGCTGACGGCAACAATCAATATGTGAATGTTGTGGCCGTCATCAATTCGGGCGATGGTGTTGAGTGCAAGGTTCAGGCATTGGCAGCAAATAATGAGATGGGCTCGGTTACTCCTGAAGGCCGATATATTTATGGTGAGATTGTCAAATTCACGGCAAAGGCTAACGACCATTACCACTTTGTAAGTTGGAACGACGGCAACTGCACTAATCCCCGAACAATGATGGTGACAGGCGACACCACAATCACTGCATTGTTTGAACCTAACACCTATAATATATCGTTGACAGCATCAGAAGGTGGCAGTGTTATCGGAAAAGGAACTTATAGTTATGGCTCAGAAATAAAACTTGTTGCCAAGCCTGACTCCGTTGCAGGGTACCACTTCGAGAAGTGGAGCGACGATGTCACCGACAATCCGCGTACGTTGACTGTTACCAGTGATACGACATTGAAAGCCATTTTCGCTATCAACCAATATGCCATCACTTTCAATGCCAATGGCGGTGAATTTGCTGATGGAGCAACAACAACGGAAAACGTGGCTCACGGCAATTCTATCACAAGTTTCCCGGCAGTTGAGCGCAAAGACTACATACTGACAGGCTGGACCGATGACAATGGCACATCGTTTACAAAGGAAAACATTGTAAATGGTGAGGTTACACTTTACGCGCAATGGCTTCAGACAACCTATTATGTGGCCGACGCCGACCATGACGGCAGCGCCGATGGCGACGGAACTTCGGGCAACCCCTATGCAAGCATAAATGATGCTCTTGAGCAAATAATCTCCGTCGGAAAAGACACCGCAGCATATACCATCTGTGTAAAAGGCGTGCTTGCCGAAGACGGCATGCTCATTCCCGAAGCGTTGGACGGCAAAATCAGCAAACTCACTATTGAGGGCGATGGCGGCCAGATGGAAACCGACAAAGGCGGCGAAGGCACTCATTATGTGCCAGGCGGAACACTTACAAAAGCCAGCGAATTTGGCAGAGTGCTTGGAGTTGCGACAAGTGTGCCGGTAACCCTGCGCAACATCACCGTTACAGGCGGAAAACTCGATATTTACCATAGTACCACGATGGATGATTACAACGGTGGCGGAATCTTCGTTGATGGCATTGCTGACGTAACCATTGCTGATAGCGCATATATAGTTGGCAACGAAGCAAGTGGTGACCATGAGGGCAGAGGTAGCGGAGTGTTCGTTCTTGGCAAACTCACAATGACTGGCGGCGAAATAAGCAATAACGGATATACGATTACAGGTGGTGGGGTGTTTGTTGCTGGCGAATTCACAATGACAGGCGGAACGATAAGCGGCAACTCTGCTGGTGATGGCGGTGGTGTGTTTGTTGTTGGCAAATTCACAATGACTGGTGGCACCATCAGCAATAATGACGATAGTTTTGGTGGTGGCGCAGTTTATGTATGTGGTGACGGCTCATTCCTTATGGGCGGCTCTGCTTATATTCCTGCATCCAACAATGTTAAATTGGATAATACACACATTACCATCATAAGCGATTTGAAGGCACAAGCGCCTGTAGCAACTATCAAAATAGGCAAAAATAATAGTAATAATACAACAGCAGAAGATTATAATACAAAAGTTCTTCACGCAAATCCTGAAGGGAATAACGTTGAAGAAGACGAGACACTGCTCAAGAACAATTACACGAAGTTTGCAATTCTGCCGAGGTATTATTATGACTATGGGACCCTTAATGGGTTCTATTACGATTATAGAATCTTAGAAACTGGATACTTGCAGCATTTCTGCTCTTTGATTTTGTACGAAAACGAAGACGAAACAACACCTTATGGCGAGCCACAAACGCTTGTTGATGGAGATATGCTGGAAAAATCGCCTGAGCACCGCGACAAAGAAGGTTACCAGTTCCTTGGCTGGCATAGGCGGAAATGGAATGGTTGGGATGGCTTTAACACAGAGGTCGACTCGTTGGTGTTCCCGTATGAAGTAACAGCCGAAGACGATACAATTATTCTTGTTGGCCAGTGGGCACGGAACACATTCTACGTGAAGAATGGTGGCAATGACAACAAAGGCGGCACCAACTCAGGCGATGACGCACTTGCCACAATTGCAGGAGCAGTCAGCAAAATGAACAACTCCCAAGTCGATTACACGATTGTTGTCAGCGGAACTCTCGTTGACCAACAAGCAATTGCTGATATAATGATTGTTAATCCTGATGTCCCTGGAGGAGATGCATTAACACCGATACCTGCCCGCAGCATCACCTTGTGCGGAGAAACAGGCAACGAGACTGACGCGATTGACTTTGGATGGTATTTAGACATGGGTGGTTTAGAACCGTATATGCAAAACCGACATGAAATTGCGGAACAAGGCTCTGCACTCACCATAAACACCATGGTGCCGGTAACCATTGAGAATCTGACTATTACTGGCGGATATGCATTTGGCAGCGATGGCGGAGGCGTTTATATTGGAAGTTATGCCAATGTCACAATTGCTGACGGTGCGTTGATAAAGGAGAACTGGAATTCGAGAGATCTGGATAATGAAAATGGTGGCAACGGTGGCGGAGTTTATGTGTCGCCATACGCAAATTTGAGTCTGACATCTGAAGGATTAATATCTGAAAACGCTGCAGTTAATGGTGGTGGAGTGTATGTGGATGAAAACGCGACATTCAATAAGGATGGCGGACTAATAACAAGAAACATTGCAAGTAACGGAGGCGGCGTGTGTGTTGCTAATGGTGCGACTCTTACTATGACTAATGGCCAAATTGCCCAAAACACTGCTTATGAAGATGGCGGAGGTATCTTCACAGAGGGAACGTTCACCATGACTGGCGGAACGATAGGTGGCTCGGAAGACGATGCTAACACAGCCAAAAACGGTGGCGGCATTTTATGCTACTCGGCAACCATTGGCGGAAACTCAACAGAAAATCGCCCCGAAATATCTTATAACACGGCCAGCAACAACGGTGGCGGCGTGGCGGCAGTTGAGGCCAATAGTGGTACAATAAACATTACAAACGCCATAATCAGTTACAACACTGCTAATAAAGGTGGCGGCTTGTATCAGGGACAGTGGACAAAAATGTTTATTGGCGACGGTACATTGGTAACTGGCAATAAGGCTAGTGATGGTAGCGGGTTCAGTTTTGGTAATTCGGCGGCTTATAATCTTGTTATGACAGGCGGCGTAATCAATGGATGCGCAAATATTTCCTCACAGGCAATTAAAATGTCGGGCAACGCGAAGGTTGATACTGTGAGACTCGAAAGTAGAACCTATGTTGGTATTGCCGGAAAATTGGATTCAGACAAAGTGGCGGTGATTGTGCCATCGGAATACCATAATGGTGTACAACTGATTAGAAAAGAAAACGATGATGTAACAGATGAAGTATTCACCGCTGCCATCAGCAAGTTCACCGTTGCTCCCAAAAAGTTGGACGAAAACACAACCCTCAACTGTTACATCACTAACGATGGCAACCTGCTGATGGATGTCAATATTGGTGAGGTTGTTAACCGGATTACGAGCGCGACAAAGTTTGGGAATATATCCGTTGAGGGCATGATGCCAAATGATGGAATCTCAAGAATAGGTGATGCATTACGGAATAAAACTGACCAATCGGTTCCAATTGCGCTTGATTTGAGCGGTGTGTCAGGAATGCAAACCATTCCTGGTTCTGTGAATGGGGAACCAACTAATTTCGCAAGGTGCTTGAATCTTGTAAGTATCACGCTTCCCGAAGGCATCACAAGCATTGGCGAATATGCATTTCATGGGTGTACGAGTCTTGCGTCAGTTAGCATCCCTGAAGGAGTTACATCAATTGGCAGTAGAGCATTTGAAGGTTGCGATCTTTCTGAAGGCTTCGCATTGCCCGAAGGCATAACTACAATTGAATCATTGTGTTTTAATTCTTGTAAATTCAAGAATATTATTATTCCTGACGGAGTGAAAACAATAGGTCTGATGGTATTTCATAGTTGTCCGAATCTTGAAAGTATAGTGCTCCCCGCCTCAGTTACCCAAATAGGAAATCAGGCATTTGGTTATTGCGAAAACCTTTCCACAGTCTACTTCAAAGGTTCGCAGGCAGATAGAAATGGAATCAGTGTTGAGGATGAAAATGAACCACTTGTAGAGGCCGAATGGGTTTACAATTACTCTCCACTCTATGTCAGCCCAGGAGCGGAGGGTGCCTCGGATGAGAACTCAGGACTTTCTGCCTCTGAGCCGCTTGCAACGCTTAGCGGGGCTATATCCAAGATGAACAATAACAGCAACAACTATTATGTCTTCATCACAGGTGAACTGACGGGCGCACAAACCATTTCTGGTGAGATAAGTGCCCAATCAATCACACTTGTTGGTGCGCGCGGCATGAGTAGTGAAGGTTATCCGCAGGATGGGCTCTACGGAAATCAAGAAGGAACAACGCTGCTTGTCGAAACCAATAAGCCTGTAACTGTTAAAGACTTGAGAATCACAGGTGGTAGTAATAGAGGCCTTTGGATTTATTCGGATGCGAAAGTGACATTAGACCATGCTTACATAAGTGGAAATACAAATCCGGATGGTAATTATTTTGGTGCTGGAGTTTATAATCAAGGTTCTTTGACGGTTTTGTCAGGAACAAAAATCATTTATAATACGATAAACCACGGAGATAATGATAGTTGGGGAGGAAGTGGAATATATGTACATACTTCTGCAAGATCCACAAGAATAGTGGGTGGAACGATAACAGGAAATGGTGACAAAGGAATATATTGCGATAAAAGAGAAATAAGCATTGGAGGTGATGCCATAGTTGATGATATTTATATGGCTAATACGAATAATGCTGACCCATATACAATTCTTATTTGCAGTACGCTTGAGAACTATAGCGCTGACAATCAAATAACTGTCGACTTGAAGAATTATGGTGACATAATCATTGATAAGCAATTGATTACCTGCAGTCCGATTGGTGACTTTAATTTTGCCGATGAAGTAAAGAAGTTCAAATTAGTTGACAATCATTATTATATTGATGAAGAAGGCAAGATACAGAAATACCCAACAGGCGCAATCACAGGCAAATTCTCTGTGAGCGGAAGTAAGCAGGTTTGGTTCTCGCAAGGCAACTTACAGTATCAGGCGAGCACCCAAACTTGGCGTTTTGCCACAAACCAATACGATTATGTAGGCGATGACTCAGACGGTAATGTGTATGTAGGTACTCAGAAATCAAACAACGCTAGTATCAGTGCCACCTATGCAGGCTGGATAGACCTCTTTGGTTGGGGAACTGGTTCAAATCCAACATTGTGTGTCTATGGTGATTCTTATGAGTCATTCTCAGAATGGGGTTCTAATATAATATCAAATGGCGGCAATGAAAATGATCAGGAAATGTGGAGAACCCTTACTAAAACCGAATGGGATTATTTGTTTAATCATCGTAGCACCGAATATCGATACACCAAGGCGAAAGTGAATGGTGTTTGTGGCATTGTTTTGCTCCCTGACAATTGGAACACTAACACATACTCGTTTGGCAAATACAATGACCCAGCAGCCGACTTTAATACTGTAGCAACTGGTAATTGGAATAAGATTGAGGCTTCTGGCGCAGTTTTTCTACCTTTAGCAGGTACTCGAGGTTTTGATAGTCAAACTACTTCGCCAGATATACTATTCCCGAATTCATGGGGAGAATACTGGTCGAAAACAGGTTATGATTCTAACGCAGTCAGTAAGGAAGCATATTGTTTTATGTACTCCAATGATGATTTGCAATTCATAACTGGTCAGCGTTGTAAGGGCAAATCTGTCCGTCTCGTGCAGGAGGTGAAATAAGTTGAGTAAATTTGCTGAGGTGGTTTTTCGGATAGAATAGAACCCTCCCCTGTCAGTCAATGTGGCACTGGCGGGGGAGTTTTTTTTTCAAGGCTATGAGGCGAAATCACCTCATAATTACGTATTATACGCATATCTGCATAAATATGCCTAATTTGCACAGTTGCTGCAGTTTGACAATGGTTGATTATCAGTTTTTATTATTTGAATTTGCTGAGGTCAGCGTAGCGAAAAAATACGTAACTTTGCGCAACTTTTCTGGGAAAAGTGTGTAATACTTTTTAGACAAAGAACTTAATTCTTTTAAAGTGTTAGAAACGAGATTCAACGAAATAATTGTAATTCTATAAAAAATAAAGCAATGGGATATTTGGAGTTTGACAAAACAGAACTTGTAAATCTTGAGAATTCCTTGACAAAAGAGGTGTTGCGCACCAACCGCGCGGGCTCGTATTCGCTCACAACGCTGATTGGCTGCAACAACCGTAAATATCACGGATTGCTGGTGTGCCCGCTGCCGCAGGTCGATGGCGGACGCCACGTGCTGCTTTCGTCGCTCGATGAAACTATCATTCAGCACGAGCGCGAGTTCAATCTGGCTTTGCATAAATATGAGGGTGACAACTACGAGCCCAAAGGCCACAAGTATGTTACCGAATTCTATACCAACCCCATACCGACGCTCATCTACGGTGTTGGCGGCGTGGTTCTGAAAAAGGAGAAAATCCTGGTCAAGAGTGAGCCGCGGATTCTTGTCCGCTACACGCTGCTCGACGCTCACAGCGAGACCAAAATACGTTTCAAACCGTTCCTTGCCTTCCGCAACATTCACGCGCTGAGCAAGGCCAACCTTGACGCCAACACTAAGGTGAAGATGGTTGACAACGGCATCTCATCGTGTATGTATCAGGGCTATCCCGACCTTTATATCCAAACTTCGAAGAAGTGCGAGTTTGTGTCGGCACCCGACTGGTACTACAACATTGAGTACATTCTGGAGCAGAAGCGCGGCTACGATTTCAAAGAGGATTTGTTCGTGCCTGGTTATTTCGAGGCGCCAATCAAGAAAGGCGAGAGCATCATTGTCTCGGCTGGACTGAGCGAGATTAAGACCAACACGCTGAAGAAGAAGTTCGACGACGAGGTGAGCGACCGCACACCGCGCAACAGTTTCGAGAACTGCCTGATTAACGGTGCCGCTCAGTTGTTCCTGAACGAAGGCAAGGAAACCCGCATTCTGGCTGGTTATCCGTGGTATCCCGCTCGCACCCGCGACGCGCTCATCGCTCTGCCCAACCTGCTCTACAAGAACGAGACACCGATGATTTACAAGAGCGTTTTATCGACGCTCATCAGTCAGATAACCAACACTTTGGCAAGCGGAAGCACCAACCTTGACGATTACGCCGACTGCCGTTCCGACGTGCCGTTGTGGCTCGTTTGGTGCATTCAGCAGATTGACAAGCAATATCCGCAGTACGACGTCTGGAAGGAATTCGGAAAAGACGTTAAGAAGGTGATGAACCTTTATCTGGAGCATAAAATCAGTTTCCGCATCGACGAGAACGGTATGGTTTACAACACATCGGACGCAGTGGCCAACACCTGGATGAACGCAACCATCCACGGCCGCCCCGTGATGCCGCGCAACGGCTATGCTGTTGAAACCAACGCATTGTGGTACAACGCAATAATGTACGTTCTCGACAAGAGCAAAGGCGACAAGACCTTTGGCAAGAAATGGGCTGAACTGGCCGAGAAAGTGAAGGGCAGTTTCGTTGCCACATTCTGGAACGATGAGCGCGGCTATCTGGCTGACTATGTGACATACGACTATGCAAACACACAAGTCCGTCCGAACCAATTGCTGGCTTGCGCCGTTGACTACACAATGCTCGACAAGCATCAGATTAAAGCCGTTCTGCGTGTGGTTGAGGAGCAACTGATGACCGCTTACGGCATCCGCTCGCTCACACCTGACGACCCGCGCTACGTGTCGCACTACCGTGGCACCGAGGAGCAGCGCGAGAACGCCGCCTTCAACGGCTCGGTTTGGCCGTGGCTCTATGCCGCCTACATCGACGCGCTGGCAAAAATCCAACCGCGTATGATTGAATCGCTGGTCAACAAGTTCCTTGAGACCTTCGAGCCAGAGATGAGAACGGCTGGAATTAGTTGTATATCAGAGATGTACCACGGCGACCCACCGTATCACGGAAAGGGTGCCATTTCGTTCGCTTTGAGTTTTGCCGCTCTGCTTTATATGAAAAAACTGTCGAACACTTTCGCAGGCGAGACCGCTGTTGAGGCCAAACCCGCCAAGAAAGCGACAGCAAAGAAGGACCCGAAGAAATCAGAGCCGAAGGCAAAGGCAGAGCCGAAAAAAGCCGCAGCGAAGAAGGCATCGGTAAAAGCCGAACCAAAGAAGGCCACAGCGAAGAAGGAAGTGAAGAAGGCAGAGCCGAAGAATGCCGCCGCAAAGGCTGAGACAAAGAAGGCATCGGCGAAAGCCGAACCTAAAAAAGCAGCAAAGATTGAAGCGAAGAAAGCATCGGCGAAGACCGCCAAAAAGGCCGAACCGAAAGCTGCCAAGGCCGCTTCAAAGGCATCGAAAAAGAAATAAAGAACAATAAAAATAACTGATAATGAAAGTCTTAATGTTTGGGTGGGAGTTTCCGCCGCACATTTCTGGAGGTTTGGGCACCGCTTGCTACGGCCTGACCAAAGGTATGTCGAAGATTGACGACCTTGAGGTTATTTTCGTCGTGCCAAAGGCTTACGGCGACGAGGACCAAGAGGCCATCAAACTCGTGGGTGCGGGAAACATTCCGCTGAGAGTCACAAAATCAGAGAGTTATTCGGGACAAGTCAAGAACCTTCAGTACATTGAGGTGGGCTCGAATCTGGTTCCGTACTCAACGCCTGAGGAGTACTTCGCGTTGAGAAACAACAAACGTTACTACGGCAAGCACATTGTTGAGGTGGGAGAGTCGGGCTGCATTCCGTTCACAGGAAAATACGGCGACAATCTGTTCACCGAAATCTACTACTACAGCCTGATTGCCGAGCAGATTGCCACAATGTACGACTTCGACATCATTCACGCCCACGACTGGCTGGCCTATCCCGCAGGAATGGCCGCGAAGCGTGTGTCGGGCAAGCCGCTTGTTGTGCACGTTCACGCCACCGACTTCGACCGTAGCGGCGGCCGCGTGAATCCTGCCGTTTACAACATTGAGAAAGCAGGTCTCGACGCAGCCGACAAGGCTATCACCGTGAGCAATCTGACGCGCGACATCGTTATCAACAAATACGGCCAATCGCCCGACAAGGTGGTGACCGTTTACAACGCCGTGGAGCCCAACCTGAAAGCCATCGACCGCGAAAAACGCGGCTTCGACGAGAAGGTGGTGACGTTCCTGGGCCGAATCACAATGCAGAAGGGTCCCGAGTTCTTCATTGAGGCCGCCTATAAGGTGCTCAAGAAGATGGACAACGTGCGTTTTGTGATGGCTGGCAGCGGCGATATGATGAACAAGATGATTGAACGCGCCGCAAGTCTGGGCATTATGGACAAGTTCCACTTCACGGGCTTCCTGCGCGGCGACGCTGTGTTCCGTATGTTCAAATACAGCGACGTCTACATTATGCCATCGGTTTCGGAGCCGTTCGGCATTTCGCCGCTCGAGGCGATGCAGTCGGGCGTTCCCGTCATCATCTCGAAGCAGTCGGGTGTGAGCGAGATTCTGAAGCACGCTATCAAGATTGACTTCTGGGACATCGACAAGATGGCCAACGCCATTTACGCTCTGCTCAACTATCCCGCTCTGGCCAAAACAATCGGCGAGAACGGCTTGAAAGAGGCCAACAGCCTGCGCTGGGAAGAGTCGGCAAAACACGTTTACAACGTTTATAAATCAGTATTAAATCAGTAACCTTATAAAATTTGGAACTATGAAGCATTTATGTCTTTATTTTCAGGTTCATCAACCATTCCGCTTCCGCAAATATTCATTCTTCGATATCGGCAGCGACCATTATTACTACGATGACTATCTTAATGAGTCGATTCTGCAGAAGGTGGCACGCAACTGCTATCTGCCAACCAACGAATTGCTGCTCAGACTGATAGAGAAGCACGGACGCAACTTTAAGGTTACTTTCTCGATTACGGGCATCGCGCTCGACCAATTCGAACTGTATGCGCCCGAAGTGATTGAGAGTTTCCAACGCCTGGCTAAAACTGGTCAGGTTGAATTTCTTGCCGAGACCTATTCGCATTCGCTGGCTTCGCAGGCCAACATCGACGTGATGAAGAAGCAGGTGAAGGACCATTCGGCAAAGATTGAGAAACTCTTCGGTCAGAAGCCGAAAGTGTTCCGCAACACCGAGTTGATTTATTCTGACGAGGTTGGCGCCGCCGTTTACAAGATGGGCTACAAGGGAATGCTCACCGAGGGTGCCAAGCACATTCTGGGTTGGAAATCGCCTAACTTCTTGTATTACAATGCAAAAGAGCCGCAATTAAAACTTCTGTTGCGTAACTATACATTGAGCGATGACATCTCGTTCCGTTTCTGCGCAAAGCACTGGACAGCAGACTCTTACGCTGCCCGTCTGAACGAGGTTCCTGACAAGGAGGAGATTGTCAACTTGTTTATGGACTACGAGACATTCGGCGAGCATCAGGAGAAGGAGACAGGAATCTTCCAATTCCTTGAGCATCTGCCCGATGCAGTGCTGAATCAGACCGATTTCCGCTTTGCCACACCGTCGCAGATAATCAAGAACGTGCAGCCTGTGGCCGCCATCAATGTTCCTTACCCAATATCGTGGGCCGACGAGGAGCGCGACATTACAGCCTGGCTGGGCAACAATATGCAGAACGAGGCGTTCAGCAAACTCTACGCCCTGACCGACAAGGTTGCACAGGTGAAAGACCCGCAGATTCTGCAAGACTGGGAGTACCTGCAGACGAGCGACCATTTCTACTATATGTCGACAAAATGGTTCAGCGACGGCGAGGTGCACGCATATTTCAACCCCTACAAGACACCGTACGACGCTTTCATCAACTATATGAACGTGCTGACTGACTTCTCGTTGCGCGTGAACAAGGCTCTGCCCGACGCAGAAATCAGAACCTGCCGCGACGTTGAGAAACTGCAGGATATGGTGCTTGAGCAGAAGGCTGAAATCAAGAAACTGAAATCGAAAGCCAAAAAGGCATAGGCTGAATAAATTATCGTGATTATTAATTTGAAGTAAATGAGCGATTTAATTAAGCCAGCATTCTTATTTGAAACTAGTTGGGAAGTTTGCAACAAGGTGGGTGGAATCCACACTGTGATAACTTCGAAAATGCCGAACGAATATGCCGCTTACGGCGACAACATTATGTTCATCGGCCCCGATTTGGTTAGGGAAGAGGGCAATTCAGAGTTCACTGAGGACAAGAGCCTGTTTCCCGAATGGAAGGAGACGGCTGAGAAAGAAGGCCTGCGCATAAAGATTGGCCGCTGGAACGTGGCTCACAAGCCGCTGGCGGTGCTGGTCGATTATACAGTATTTATTCCGCTGAAAGACAAACTGCTGGCTTCGTGGTGGGAGACCTACAAACTCGATTCCATCACAGGCGAGTGGGAGTATATTGAGTCGGTGCTGTTCGGCTATGCGGCTGGCAAGGTGGTGGAGAGTTACAAAAACTTCTATCTGCCTGACGCACCAGTGGTTGCACAGTTCCACGAGTGGCAGACTGGCTCGGGTGTTCTCTATCTCGACCGCGCCTGCCCGAAGGTGGCAACCGTGTTCACCACACACGCTACAGTGCTGGGCCGCTCGGTTGCGGGCAACGGATTCCCGCTCTACAAGAGCCTGGGCTCGTTCGACCCCGACATCCGCGCACGCGAACTTGGCGTGATGGCCAAGCACTCACTAGAGAAGACCGCCGCCCAAGTGGCATCGGTCTACACAACGGTGAGCAAGGTGACAGCCAACGAGTGCAAGGTGCTTTTGAATAACGAACCCGATGCAGTTACACCTAACGGATTTGCACTCAATCACTTGCCGCATATGGACGACAATGTGACCAAAGAAGCCCGCAAGAAACTTGCCGAGGTTACTGAGGCGCTGACAGGCAACAAGTGCGACGATGAGACTCTGTTTGTGGCAATCTCTGGCCGCTACGAGTTCAAAAACAAGGGCATCGACATCTTTATCGACGCACTCGGCAAACTGAACCAGCAGGGCGGTTACAAGCACAACATTGTCGGTTTCATTCTGGTGCCGAACTTCAACTACGGCCCGCGCAAATGCCTGCAAGACCGTCTGGCCGACAGCAATGTCCGCATACCCGACGAGCGCATCACAACGCACTCGCTCAACCCCGACTACTACGACCCCGTGATGGACAAAACCCATCAGTTGCAACTGACTAATAATCAGGGGCAGCAGGTGAATGTGGTGCTGGTTCCTGTCTATCTGAACGGCAACGACGGCATCTTCAATATGTCGTACTACAACCTGCTGAGCGGTTTCGATTTGACGGCCTTCCCGTCGTACTACGAGCCGTGGGGCTACACACCGCTTGAGAGCATCGCTGTTGGCGTGCCCACGGTGACCACAAGCCTTGCGGGATTCGGCCAGTGGATGCTGAAAAAGACCAGCGGAATCCAGGATGGCATTGAGGTTGTGACCCGCACTGAAGACAACTACTGGGATGTGGTTGACGAACTTGTGAATGTCATCAACCGCGTTTACAAGATGTCGCCCGCCGACCGCGCCAAACTGCGCAAGCGCGCCAAAGAGCAGGCTAGCGAAATCAGTTGGGACAATCTGTTCCACTACTACGCCGAAGCCTACAGCAAGGCGCTCACACTGTCGCTCGCACGCGTCGACGACCAAATAATGCATACGAACAATAATTTTAATAATAGTCAAAAACTTATGAGTAACGAACCAATTTGGAAGAAGATGATTATCCATTCAGACCTTCCTGAAAGGCTGAAAAATCTGGATAATCTGGCAAATAACCTGTGGTGGTGCTGGAATTACGAGGCAATTGAGATGTTCAAATACATCGACCCCGAGCTGTGGGCAAAGGTTGAGAAGAACCCAATCGCCCTGCTGAAGGTGGTTTCAACCGCCCGTCTGGCCGAACTTGAGAAAGACACAGCGTTCCTGGCCAAATTCGACCGCGTGTCGAAGAATTTCGCAGAATATATGAGCGTGGCACCGCGCAACGATATGCCACTGGTTGGCTACTTCAGTATGGAGTACGGCCTGACCGACAACCTGAAGATTTTCTCGGGCGGTCTGGGCATTCTGGCAGGCGACTACCTGAAAGAGGCCAGCGACTCGAATATGCCGATGGTTGGCGTCGGATTCCTTTACAAATACGGATATTTCACTCAGGAACTGACAGTTTCGGGTGAGCAGCAGGCAAGTCTGGTTCCGCAGAATATGGACAATCTGCCGATTTCCGCCGTTCTCGACGAGTTCAAACGTCAACTGACCATTTCGCTCAACCTGCCAGGACGTATGGTGAAAGCCCGCATCTGGAAAGTGCAGGTTGGTCGTGTGCCTTTGTATCTGCTTGATACTGAAGACCCCGACAACAGCGCTGAGGACCGCGCAATCACGCAGCAACTCTACGGCGGCGACTGGGAGAACCGTTTGAAACAGGAGATGCTGCTCGGCCTTGGCGGTATTCGCGCCCTGAAGGCGATGAACATTAAGCCGAACGTGTTCCACTGCAACGAGGGACACGCCGCAATGATTAACGTTGAGCGTCTGTCGGATTATGTTCAGCACGAGAATTTGACTTTCAACGAGGCTCTTGAGGCTGTCCGCGCTTCGTCGCTGTTCACCACACACACACCAGTTCCCGCTGGCCACGACGCCTTCGACCAGAATATGATTCGCACCTATCTGCGCCCGATTCCAGAGCGTCTGAAGATTGATTGGGACACATTTATGAACCTTGGCCTTGCACCCGACGGCAAGTTCTCGATGAGCGTTCTGGCAACCCGCACTTCGCAGGAGATGAACGGCGTTTCGATGCTGCACGGCGATGTGACAAAGGAGATGTTCAAGTATATGTGGCCTGGTTTCTCGACCAACGAACTGTATATCAATTATGTAACCAACGGCGTTCATATGCCGACGTGGGCTGCCAAAGAGTGGCGCCGTCTGTATGAGAGCACCTTCGGCGACGGCTTTATGCAAGACCAGTCGAACACCAAATACTGGGAGAAGATTTTCGACGTTCAGGACAGCGTCATCTGGGATTTGCGCAACCAACTGCGTAAGAAGTTGATTGACTACGTGAAGGCACGTTTCGAGAAGAGTTCGATTATGCGTCACGAAAGCCCGAAATATGTGGTTGAGACTTTGAGCAGACTCAACGAGCACACTCTGACAATCGGCTTCGCACGCCGCTTTGCAACCTATAAGCGCGCTCACTTGCTCTTCAGCGACATCGACCGTCTGGCAAAAATCGTGAACAATCCGTCGTGCCCAGTTCAATTCCTGTTTGCAGGTAAGGCTCACCCGCACGACAAGGCTGGTCAGGATTTGATTAAGAATATTGTTGAGATTTCGCGCCGTCCAGAGTTCGTTGGCAAGATACTGTTCCTTGAGAACTATGATATGGACCTTGCAAAACGTCTGGTTCGCGGTGTCGATGTTTGGTTGAACAACCCGACACGTCCGTTGGAGGCCAGCGGTACTAGCGGTCAGAAAGCCGAAATGAACGGCGTGCTGAACTTCAGCGTGCTCGACGGCTGGTGGGTTGAGGGCTACAAAGAGAAGGCTGGCTGGGCGCTTCCACAGGAGCAGACCTATCAGAACCAACAGTTCCAGAACGAACTGGATGCCGCCACAATCTACAGCATCCTTGAGAACGAGATTATCCCGCTGTTCTATCAGCGCAACAACTTCGGCATCCCGACAGAGTGGGTTCAGTACATCAAACGTTCAATCGCAGGCATCGCACCGCACTTCACAACAAAGCGTATGCTCGACGACTAAATCAACAAGTATTACTCACCGCTCTACAAGCGCAGCAGCAAGGTCATTGCCGACAACTTCAAAGTTGCCCGCGACCTGTCGCGCTGGAAGAACAAAATTTACGAGAACTGGGATAAGATTGAAGTTGTCTCGGTTGACTTCCCGAGCACCCTTAAGACAGAGTTCAAGGCAGGCCAGAACTATCACGGTGAGGTGATTGTTGACATCAAGAACCTTGACATCGACGACGTAGGAGTGGAGATGGTTATTATGGACCAGGACTGCACCAAACTGCTCGACCGCAAGGAACTGAAACTCAACAAGCACGTTGACTCGATGGCCTTCTTCGAAATCGACTTCAAACTCGACCATCCAGGCTCATACGACTACGGTGTTCGTCTGTTCGCAAAGAACGTCGACCTGCCGCACCGTCAGGATGTTCCGCTCTTGCGTTGGGTTTAATCAATGAGAGAAGGATTGAATGAGTGAAATTCAATAGAAAACCCCGAAAGGCACTGCTTTTCGGGGTTTTTAGTTTGCGTAGCAGCGTTTTCCGAAGGTTATTACCTACGACTATTCTGTTTCACCACTTTGTGGTTATGTGCACGTGCGCCCTGGCGGGCGGAAATTGATAGAAAATTGAAGGTTAAAATTTTACCAAAACATTAAAAATCAAATTTTTATAAAATTTCCTTTGCAATTTTGTTCAAATTTCTCGCGCAGTGATAACGCATAATTTCTAACCAAACGCATCCGAACTAAACCAAAAATTGTTCGGATACATTTGGGTTAGTTTGGTTAGAGTCCCAAAACGGGCTGAAAGCCCAACCCATCAATAGCCCAACGCAGAGTGAGCGCAGCGAACGGCACGTTGGGTGATGCGTCCCACACACACCATAGCGCGCTGAAGGCGCAACTCATACAAATTTTATGAATTGCGCTTTCAGCGCGCCAATGTTAAACGGCAACGTTACCCAAGGCAAGCGAAGCGGCGCCTTGGGCTATGTTGTTTTGCGCCTTCAGCGCGCTTGCCAAAACTACAACTTTGCTTTATACATACGGCACTCGCCCTCATCCGCCACAAGCCACAAATACATTGTGTTGCTGCTACAACTGTATGTCGGGTATGCATAAATCCTCCTGTCGGTTGCTTTATATCGGCCAATCAGATTACCATCCCAATCGAACCTGAAGATTTCGGAGTTCTTATCCATAAGTTTAGGTGACCATTTCAAATAAGTGCGGCAGTTCACCACAAAAATGTTTTCATCGTCGCTCGTTGGAACCCTGTAATATTCATTTCGGCCATAGCCTTTGTCCCACCACGTTCCTATAGATGCATCAATTTGGTATTGGCCGTCGTCGGGTTCGGGGCCGTTTACTCTTTTTATCAGGTTCAAATCCAAATCGAACACTTTTGCGGATGGCCTATATGCGCTAAAACAAACCATGCGGTTCTTTTGCTTGTTAACCGAAAGATATTCGCGTGATACGTGATCCATATATACTGCTCCATTTTCATCGGATTCCTTGTATTCGGGGATGTAGCAGCCGCTTTTGGTGAACTGGTAGAATTCGGGCAAATTGGCGTTAGCCTCACAACCAGGAAGGCTGCCATCGAAATAAAAAAAGTTGCTTGTCATAAACGATGTGTCATCGATAGCACTAAATCCCGCAAAAAAGTATCTTTCA
The DNA here is from genome assembly GCA_017474765.1 of Salinivirgaceae bacterium. Classification (GTDB taxonomy): domain Bacteria; phylum Bacteroidota; class Bacteroidia; order Bacteroidales; family SZUA-534; genus RUG13583. Next base: position 65,123 of record JAFVGW010000037.1, read on the forward strand.
ATATTTATGATATTCGGCTTGTAGGCGTTGCCAAGCATAATAGCCGAATCGAGATTGAACGGCACAAATCGTTTTGTTTCATAACTGACCAAACCTAAATAGTTTAGCGAAAGATGCGAGAAGATATTGATCAGTTCGCCTGGGCCGCGGCCGAAACTGAAATATTCTCCAATAATGCTGCCGTTGTTCAGATTGACCAAAGTCAGCATCTTCCTAAGCGGGTAGGGGGTGTTGTCTTTCACCACAATCAAAACGGAGTCTTGGTACACATAGCAAGCGTGCATCCCCATTGTGTACTCTTCAGGCAGGTCGATTTTCTCTAATTTCAATTCTTGCAGCGGCGGCAAAGCATCCTCTTTTAAGGTTATAATCTTGCCATCAGTGTTTTGTTGTGAGTTGCAGGCGGCCAAACCAATGGCCAACGCTGCGCAGAAAATGGTTTTGTGGTTCATAGTTTTAAGTTATCGAGTTTTAGTTCTTTCGTTTCAAAATAGTATCGTCAAGTTTTAATTTTTTATTACTCAAAACTTTCAATTCAAGATTTCCTTCAATAAAACCACCACCTTGAAGTGCTTTTGCAATATCATCTAATTCGGGATTTCTATTGCACTTTATCGTTATTAAATTGTTGTGTAAATGCCATTCGCCGTAACAATTATTCTGTGCTAAATCAAACAATTTCATTAAAGAACAAGTGCTGTCTTGATTCAGTTTTAATTCAACATAATAGAACCCTTCCTTTCCATCATAAGTGCCACACAATGTATTAAATGCATACTGCTGACTTTTGCAGGAATAAAAAAGGAACGGGATTGATAAAATTACAACCAACTTTTTCATTGTTATAATGCGTTTTCCATTCGTTTAATTCGGTGACAACTCTGATTGCGCCGCCCTTTTTCCCAAATCGAAGAAGACTGGCATAAAGAGCGCCAGGGCGATGATGGAGAAGACCATTCCGCCGATGACGCCGATGGCGAAGGCGAACCAGAAGACATCGTCGTTGCCGTCGAAGAGGAAGGGGATGAGGCCCAGCACGGTGCTGACAATGGTGAGCATTGTGGGCACAATCTTGCGGTTGAAGGCCTTGAGGTACGAGCGCAGCCCTGGGCGGCGGCTGATGGCGCTCACGGTGTTGAACTCGGCCGTGAGGTAGATGCCCGCGTTCACCACAATGCCGCAGAGCATCACCATTGCCGCGTAGCCGCCCTGGTCGAAGGTGACGCCGAAAATGGGGTACACCAGGAACAGCCCGATGAAACTAACGGGTATCATCAGAATGATGACGAGCGGCTTCTTGAACGACTCGAACAGCGCCGAGCAAATCATCAGAATGACGGCCACCACGCCGAAGAGCAAGCCCGCCTGCTGGCGTTTTTGTCGGCCGCTCCAGTAGTAACCGCCGCCCGACTTGGCGCGGAAGCCCATCGGGAGGGTTTTGTTGAGGCGGTCAACCTGTTTCTCAACCAGTTTATTGCGCAATTCCCACGAGCCCACATACTCAAACCCCACGTTGATGGAGTACTCCTGGTTCTCGCGGGTGATGTTCAGGCCAGTGCGGCTCTTGACAACCGAGCCTACATCGTTCAGGCGGGTTATCACGCTGTCAATCACCACCATATCGTTGCGAATGTGCCAGAGGTCGAAGTAGTCGCGCTCCTGCGACGAGAGCATCACGGGAGTGTTGTGGGTGCCGTCGAAAACCTGGCCAATCTCGCGGTGGTACATCTGCTCGCCAAGGAAATCGAAGTAACGGCGCACGTTGATTCCCGTCTGCGTTATGCGCTTGCGGTCGAAATCGAGGCGGAACTCATTGCCCACAAACGAGTTCCAGCCGACTGAGAACCCAGCGTCGCTCACGCGGCGGTTGTTTTTGAGCGTGTCAATCAGTTGCTCGGCGTAGCGGTAGAGTTGGTCGTAGTTGTAGCCCAGCAGTGTTATTGAGTTGCTCCACGATGTTCGGTAAACGCTGTTGCTCAGCGAGCGGTCGTTCTCGTCGAGGGCGCTCACATACCACGTTGCGCCGCCGTAGCCGCAGGCCTTGCGCCAGAGTCGGTCTTTGAGCACGTAGGGGAAGCGCGAGTGCTCGAACTCCTTCTTGAACCGAATCTCGATGCTGCCGTTGGTGCCCGAGAGCGATGTGCGGAAATCGCTAATCTCGTCGAACTGACTGAGCCAGTTCTCCATCTGAATCACAATGTCGTTGAGTTGCTGCACCGAGCAGCCTTCGGGCATCTGCGCCTCAACGCGGAGAATCTTCTCGGGCTTGGCCTCGCGGTAGAACGAGCCGCCGCCGTTCATCTTCTTGCAGAACAGATTGAACGAGCCTCCCAGAATGTTCTCAAACCACTCCTTGTTCTTCTGGTACCATTTGCCGCCGATGGTCTCGTTGTAGAAGCCCACCAGGCCGCCCTTTTTGGCCGCGTCGTCGTACTCTGCGAAACCGCTGTGGCGAACCTCGGTTGGCAGCAGATTGACGGGCAGGCCGAAGCCCAGCACCAGCACCACAATGAAAATCCAGCGGTGGCCGCGGCACCAGGCAATCAGTCGGGCGTAGCGGGCGGTGAAGCGCACAATCTTGCGCTTGCGGGCCACGGGCGTGTTGGCCACACCGCGCTGGCGCAGCGGCATCTTGTCGAGCAGGGCGGGCACAAACCAGAAGGCCACGGCCAGCGAGAGCGAGAGGTTTATGACGATGACCCAGATGAATCCCGACAGGTGGGTGAGTTGCTCCTGCGGCAGGAAGAACACCATCAGCAGTGCGGCAATGGTGGTGAGCAGAGCGCCCGCCACGGCGCCCATCACGCGGCGGTTGCCGTAGTAGGTGTAGTGGTCGGCCACAACAATGGCCGTATCGATGATGATGCCCAGCGAGACGGTGATGCCAGCCATCGAGTAAAGTTCAATGTCGATGCCGAAAAGGCAGTAGAAGATGGCCGCCGCGAGCAGGTTGGCCAGAATAGTGAGCCCGATGATGGCCAGATAGCGCAGGCTGCGGCTCACAAGCAGCACAAAGAGCAGCAGAATGGCCAGCGACATTCCTGCGCGGAACAGAATCTTGTTTATCTCGCGCTTGAGCGACACCGACGCGTCCGACGTCTGCTCAATGGCGAACTTGGGCGGGAAGGTGAGGCGGATTTTCTCCATCATCTGCTTCACGGCCGCGCACACGCCGATGGTGTTGATGCCCTCGGCTCCGAAAACATACACATCGATGGTGTTCAGGCCGTTGATGCGGTTGTACTGCGTGGGCAGTTTCTCCTCGTAGGTGACGCGCGCGAAATCGCCCATCACAAAGAGCCGCCCGTTGGTCTCGGCCACTGGAATCTGCTCAATCTCGCTCTGGCTGCCGCCCATTTTCAGGCGCACAAGCATCATCTGGCCCGTGGTGACCATTGTGCCAGCAATATCGTTGCGGAAATAGTCGCCGAAGGCCTTTGTCAGATGGTTGGGCGTGAGGCCCGCGGCCCGCAGTGCATCGGGGTCGAAGCGGATGACCCACTGGAACGGCATTGCGCCCGACGTGCTGACGCTCTCAACGCCGTCGATTCGCGAAAGCGGAGTGACAATGTGCTCCTCGGCGTAGCGCGCGATGGCCTCGGGGGGCATATCGGCGTTGATGGTGTAACTCATAATCATCGGGTTGCCGCCCGAGCCCGACACCGAGCCCGAAACGTAGGGGTTCACGCCCTCGGGCAGTTTGCTTTTTATCTGCCGCAGATGGGTCGATACCTCAAAGCGGGCCGTCTCAATGTCAACATCGTCTTTGAAGCGAATCTGCACGTAGCCGCCGCCCTGGTATGACTCGGCCCGCGTGTAGTCGATGCCGCCGATGGTGTTCAGCGCGCCCTCAATCACCGATGTCACCTCCGTCTCGGTGACACGCGCCGAGGCGTTATAGTTGAAACTCACGCTGACCTGGCTCTGCTTGGGGCTGGGGCTGTACTGCAGGCGCAGAAGCGGCAGCACGGCGGCCCCGACAATCATCAGAACCACCATTATCAGTATGACTGAAAACGAGGAAACCCGCCGACCGTTTTGTTGCAACATATTCAAAATCAGATTTTTTCAGTTTTACGATAGATGGCGTAGTAGGCTATCGGCACAAAGAAGACGCTCACCAGCGTGCCAGCCACCATTCCCGCAATGAGCGCCAGCGAGAGCGGATACTGCAGGTCACTGCCCATATCGCCCTTGACAAGGAACGGCGCAATGGCCAGAATGGTTGTCAATGAGGTCATTATGATGGGTTTCAGACGGCGGCGGCCAGCGTCCATAATGGCGCGTTTCAGGCTCATTCCGCTTGCGCGCAGACGGTTGATGGTGTCTACCTTCAAAATACTGTCGTTGATGACGATGCCGCACATTACCACAATGCCAATCATCGACATCAGGTTGAGGCTCTCGCCGAAGATTTTGAGCGCCAGCATTGCCGCAAAAATGTCGGTGAGCAGTTCGAGCATAATGATGAGCGGCTGCACAAGGCTCTCGAACTGCGCCGCCAGAATGAAGAACAGCAGCAGCACCGAGATGAGCAGCACCATACACATCTCTCTGATTAACTCGCGGTTGGTGAAATAGGCGCCCGAGAAATCGACCTCGAACCCGTCGGTCTGGCGCACCACCTCGCGGATGGCCGCCATTGCTGGCTCCACCTGGCGTCCGCTGATGTCGAGCGGAATGGGGTAGTACTCGCCGTCGGCACCCGAGGTGATGGTTTTCAAGTCGCGGTTGCGGGTCTCCCTCATCAGCACGTCGAGCGGAACGCTGCCGCCCTTGGTGGCAATCTGGCAGCCGCTGATGAGGTCGGCGGCCTGCTTGTGGCCCGCGCCAATCACTATCGGCTCCGACACATCGCCCTTGCTGATGCGCAGTATCTGGTTGTCGTTCATCGCGTTGCGCAGGTATTGCATTATCTGGTCATAACTAACGCCATAGAGCGCAAGCCGCTCGGGGTCGGCCACAAGTTCAATATAGTCGTTCCACTCGATGGGCTGCACGCCAGCATCGGGCAGGGCGGCGCGAATCTGGTCGCAGATGGCCGTGAGGGCGGCAGGCGTTGGCGGTTCGCCGCCCGTGGCCCGCAGACGCACGGTTAGCGGCGGCTCCTTCTCGGCAAAAATCATATCGAAAATGTTGCCCGCGGCTCGGCTGCTGACCACCGATTGCGGCCACTGACGGCGCATTGTCTCGGCTATCTGTTTCTCAATCAGTGCAATATCGTCGGGCGATGCGGCTTTGATGTAGATGACAGCCTCGGTGGGCGTTATCTCGCCCGTGTGGGCAAGCACAAACTGCTGCGAGCCAACCATACAGGTTGATTGCCTGATGAGGCTGCCGAAACGGCCAATCAGGCTCTGGCAGCGGCGGTTGTTCTCCTCAACGGTGATGCGCTCGTTCCACTCAATGCTCACAAGGGTGTCGGCGTGCGCCATCACGGGCAGTTTGCGTTTTTCGAGCCCTATGAACAGCAGCCCAATCAGCAGCACCGACGCGCCCAAAACCGACCACACCACGGCGCGGCGGCGGAAAAGCCACTTGAGCCAGCGGTCGTAGATGGCTATGAGCCAGCCGCCCTTCTCGCGCGGCAGCGCACCGCCGTTCGGGTTCTGGCTCTGACGCTTGTAGAGCAGGTTGTAGAGCACGGGCATCAGCAGCACCGACACCAGCAGGGCCGACATCAGAGTGATGCTCACGGCCATCGCCTCGTCGTAGAAAAGGGCGCCCGCAATGCCGCTCACAAAAATCATCGGCACAAAAATGGCGCACGTGGTGAGCACCGAACTCAGCATCGGCGTGAAAACCTCCTGTGAGCCGTAAACGCACGCGTCGGGCAGCCGTTCGCCCTTGCGCCACCGCTGCGTTATGTTGTCGATGGTGATGATGGAGTTATCCACCATCATTCCCAGGCCCAAAACAAGGCCCGAGAGCGATATGACATTGATTGATATGCCGATGACGTAGAACAGCAGGAACGAGAGAATGAGCGCCGTGGGGATGGTGACCACCACCAGCACGGGCGATTTGAAGTCGTGCATAAAGAAGAAGATTATCAGGCAGGCGAACAGCGCGCCGAAAATCAGGTTCTTAATCATATTGTTGATGGAGTAGTCGAGCAGTTCGGTCTGGTCGCGGGTGATGGTGAAGCGCATTGTTGGGTAATCGTCGGCGAAAGCCTTCATCAGTTCGCTCACGCCCTTCTGCAGGTCGGCCATACGGGCCTCGGTGCGCTTGATGACGGCCATCGTCACGCACTGGCGGCCGTCGGAGGTTATCATTCCCTTCATTGTCTGCGGCTGCTCGCGCACTTCGGCCAGGTCTTTGAGTTGATAGACGCGGTCGTTCACCTTCAGCCACACGTCCTCAACATCGGTGCGGGTGAGGAGCGTCGACTCAAAGCGGACGTCGAAGCGGTACTCGCCGTCGCGGATGCTCAGACTGCCCAGATGAACGTTGGCTCCGTTGATGGCGTCGCCAAGTTGCTGCTCGGTGATGCCCATCGAGTGCAGTTTCTGCATATCGGGCACTATGAGCAACTCGGGGTGCAGCAGTCCCGACACATCGACCATAGCCACCTCGGGCAACTGCTCAATGCGGCGCACAATCACCTGGCGGGTGAAGGCACTCATCTCCAGCGTCTGCTGCGCGGTGACAATGCTGTCGGCCAGCGTCACGTTGATGAAGAAGGCTGGAATGTCGGTTGCGCTGGCGCGAGCCACCACTGGGCGGTCCTCGCCTCGGGGCCAGTTGGCCATTGCGCGGTCGATGCGCTCGTTCACGTCGATGAAGATGTAGTCGGCGTCGGAGCCGTAGTCGAACGTCATTGAGATGACGCCGCTGCCGTCTTTGGCCGTGCAGTTAATCTGGCTCAAATGCGGCACCTGCACCAGTTGCGACCGCAGGGGGGCAATCATCGTCTCGTTCAACTCGCGCGCCGACTTGCCCGCCGACGACACCTGAACGGTTATCTGCGGAATATCGATGTCGGGCACCAGCGACACTGGCAGCATATTGATGGCCGCCACGCCGAGCACCAGCACCGCTATGAGCACCATTGTGACGGCTATCGGTTTGTTTATCAACTGTTTAAACATAAACGTTAAATGTTTGGATGTTTAGTGTTTAGAAGTTTAGTTTTTTAGCGCCCTGACGGGCGGAAATTTTCAAAAAATCTGATTTAAAATTGTTCAAAATTCATCTCTAACCAAACTTATCCAAAATGAAACCAAAACCTTGTGTTTGGATTGTTTCGGGTTCGTTTGGTTAATGTTAAAATCTTAAAAATCATTTTATTATAATTTTATTCTAAATTTTCTTTCAATTTCCCGCGAAGCGGCGTCGTTTTCGTTTTTGTTTAACTGGTGAATCGGTGAATTGGGGCGGACGCGATGAATCGCGTCCCTACAAACCCCCAATCCCGATAGCTATCGGGACTAACACCATTTTCCTACATTGTTTTCAATTTAAACTGCAAGATAACAGGATTATAATCGTTCCCTTTCATTGCTTCGATGATGCGCTTGCCTGTTTCCGACATTTCCTCGTTGTCATTGATTTTGCTCTCCCAATTGCCTTGAATCAGCATTGTGTAAATGCCGTTGTCAACCATATCTATATGAACCTCGGATTTCAGTCCGCCAATGCGAACCTCGTAGTTACGTACGCTTTCGGGTGTGGCAATGGCAATGCAATTACGCCCTCTGTCATTCAAAATTGTATAATGCCAGTATGCTAGCGTTGAGCCGAAAAGTTGAGGATGGTAGCAGCCAGTGCTGTAATCGCCGTTAATGATTAAGTTAATCATAATCATATCTCCTTGCTTTTCAATCTTTTCTTCAGGCTCTGGCATTTCCATTTCACCGTAGTCGATTGTGGCGATTTTCTGTATCTGACCGTCAGAATAACGATAGAGGGTGTGCTGGGGCATAAGCAGCGACATCAGCACGCCGTCGTCCGAGCGAGTGAACACGGGAGTCATATGATCGTTGGGTTTCGCCATACAAAACAGTTTGGTCAGTGTTTGCCCGTCGAATCCGTACACAGCGCTGCTGTCTATTATCTTATTTATTCCAATTGACATAACTTCAACCTTACAATCTTCCATCGGCGGCAAGGCCGTAAACAGCATTTGGTCACGGCCTAGAGCAATCATAGAGTGAGGATAAATGTCGATTGGCGATTTTGACACGAATTTGAACGGCTGTGTTTTGTAGCACATTATCTGGCCTTTGGCGTCATAGCCATAGAAAAGACTGTCGGTGGGCAGATAGGAGTACTGAAGGAGTTGACCGTACTCGTTCGGGCCGTTGCCAACGGCGTTGAGTTTGCCGACAAGGCGTCCGTCTTTGATGTGATAGAACTTTTGCCAGCGGTTGTTGCAGGCAATAAAATCGTTGCTGCTGCCGCTTAAGCCCTGAATATCATCTATCGGCTCGTCGGATTTAATAGGAATAACATCAATTGCCTCGGCAATCTGCTCAAGGTCAATGGTTTCGATGTCTTTTACCTCGTTTTTTATCACCCATCCGTCGGGTGTTTGGTTTTTGCTGCCGCTGTTGCAGGCGGTCAGCGCTGCTGCCAGTGCGAGGGCGGAGATTGATAATGTTCCGTGGTTCATTGTTTTCGTTTTTATTATGTCTGTTTTTCCGTTTTTAACGGACGCGGCACGCCACGTCCCTACATTTTTGCGGACACACGCGGTGTGTCCCTACCGATGTCTTTTGCCTTTTCAACTTATAACTTAAAACTTTAAAACTTATAACTTCAATTTGAACTGCAAGATAACAGGATTATAATCGTTCCCTTTCATTGCTTCGATAATGCGCTTGCCAGTTTCCGACATCTCCTCGTCGGCGTTGATTTTGCTCTCCCAGTCGCCTTGAATGAGCATTGTGTAGACGCCGTTGTCAAGCAGTCCAGGGAAAACATCGATTTTTGTTCCGCCGATGTGCGGTTTGTAGTTCTGCACCTGGTCGCGTGTGGCTATGGTCAAGTGGTTATGTGCTTCTTGTTTAAGAACCGACCTATACCAATAAGCCAACGTTGAGCCATTGTATATTGCATATTTGCAACCCATCGCGAAATCTTTAAAATTCCGCATTTGTAAACCACCCTCAAGAGTCGTGATATATTCCTTGTCTTTAGTTAGTTCCATATTGCCGTAATCGATGGTCGCGATTTTCGTCATCTGTCCTTCGGCATATTTGCAGACGATTGTATTTTCTTGTTTTACAGCCATCAACACACCATTATCCGAGCGTGAGTATGTTGGAAACATAATGTTACTGGCATATCGGTTCACATCAATTACCTTGGTCATCGATTGCCCGTCGAACTCATAAATGGAACTACTGTCGGGGCGAGTAGAAGCAGATAGAAGCAGACGGTCGCGTCCGAGCGCAACTAAATCATCAACAAAATAATCATCAGTAGGAAAATATGACTCAAACTTGAACGGTGATGTTCTGAAACGAATTATTCGGCCACGGCGGTCATAACCGTAAAGAAGACTGTCGGCGGGCAGATATGAATAATAGTCAAGGTTATTGTACTCGTTAGGACCATTACCAGCGGCTTGAAGTTTTTCCGTCATACGGCCGTCCACAATGTGATAGAATATCTGTCGGCTGAATTTGTCGCAGGCAATGAAATCGTTACTGGTTCCGCTCATATAAGGGCGCAGTTCCGCAATCGGCTCATCCGTCGCAATCGGCTTAATGTCAACCACTTCGGCAATCTCGTCAAAGTCGATGTCCTCAACTTTCCAAACATCGTTTTTAATCACCCATTCATCCGAGTTTTGGTTTTTACTGCCGCCGTTGCAAGCGGTCAGCATTGTCGCCAATGTTAGGGCGGCGATTGCTAATACATTGTGTTTCATTTTGTTGTGGTATTAAATTGTTTAATTGGTGAATTGTTTAATCGGTGAATCGTACCCCTACAAACACCCAATACCTAACACCATTTAATTGTTAATTATTCATTGTTAATTGTTTAACTGGTGAATCGGAGGCGGACGCGGCACGCCACGCCCCTACAATCACCATTGTTTTCAATCCTTCAGTTTAATTTTCAAAATCACGTTTGCCGCGTCGCGCTCCTCTGGCTCAAGGTCCTTCATATACTCGGCGTTGCGCTCAAGGTAGGCGCGGTATTCGGTTTGGGTTTTCTGCAGATAGTTGTTGAGTTCATCGTCGTGGCCTTCGAGTAGGGCCGCCAAATCGCGGTTTTTGCACATTGTGTAGATGTATTCGCCATCGGAGTGAAGAACCTGCATATTATTGAAAATCCAATACAGCGAATGCATCAGGCTGCCACGTTGCTCTTCTTCAGAAAATGCTGATATGGCGAGGTTTGTGCGCTTGTCAATCATCGTAATATGTCGTTTTTTGTCGATTTGGTATTGGAAACAAATAAACCGCCCCGACTCGCACAGATTGGCGAAAGAGCCGTCGAGTTCGAACATTTTATTAAATGCATCAAAAGAGTGCGTACGCACTACCTCGTTTGAGGCATCAATATTTTTTTCTGCCGTTTGCGGATTGGGCAGAACCAACTCGGTGCATTGCTCGCTGTCGCCGCAGAGCGAATAAAGGTGGTTGTCCATATTGCTATAGAAGAAGAAACGGATGGCGTCACCGCTGGCGCAGTATGGCTTTCCTCCTTCCATCATCACAATGACCACACGAGGAAGTGTCAAAGCGAAATGCTCCGCTTTGATGTTGAACGACTGGTCGGCTATAAACACTTGGTTGCAGGCGGAATCCTCTTGGTAGCCGTGTCTAATAAGCACATAATCACCGTTTTTCAGTCGAAACATTTCTCTAATACGAGCCGTATCGCCAAAATCGTGCACCTTGCCTAAAAAACGACCGTTATTGTCGTACTGGCGAACGATTCCCATTCCATCGAGAATGAACAGCGTGTCGCCGATGCAGAACAATGAGCTCGAACCATTTAATTCGCCAGGACCATTGCCTCGGAGCATACGGCCTGTCACTTTTTCACCCGACTGAAGGTTGTGGCCCGTCAGCCGCAGTTTCTCGCCGCATACCATATATAAATAATTGTCGGACAAGGCAAATTGGATTCCGTCCTCGAACACCCAGTCGTCGTCCATTTGGAGGTTCAGCACATCGATTGACTCGATGTTTTCCACAAACGCCTCGTTATCAACGCTTCCAGGCAATTCGATGCGGTCGGTGATGTTGTCCTGCTTGCTGTTGCAGGCGGTCAGTACTGCCGCCAAGGCGAGGGCGGCGATTGATAATTGTTTGGTTTTCATTTCGTTGTGGTATTAAATTGTTTATTATTAATTGTGTCTGTTTTCCCATTTTTTGCGGACGCGGCACGCCACGTCCCTACGAACACCATTGTTTTCAATCCTTCAGTTTAATTTTCAAAATCACGTTTGCCGCATCGCGCTCCTCAGGCTCAAGGTCCTTCATATACTCGGCGTTGCGCTCAAGGTAGGCGCGGTATTCGGTTTGGGTTTTCTGCAAGCGGGCATCGAGAACATCATCGTGACCTTCGAGGATTTTGGCAAAATCTCTGTTTTTGCACAATGCGTAGATGCAACCGTCGGCAGATTTGGTAGGCATTGATTTCAAAATCAGGTTGCTTACAATGTTGGCGGCGGATTCAAAATTATCCTCAACATCGCTTACCAACATCGATGTGGCCTTGTTTTTCCGATAATCGACCATCGCTCTATAATTTTCATTACCAATACGATAGCCGAACATCATAAAGTGTCCAGACCCGCCAGCGGTGTAGAACTGACCATCGTAGTTATGAAGTGCCGCCATATCGCCACTTGCAAACGATTCGTTAGCCTTTTCGGGAGTTATCGGATTTGGCACGACAAATTCGGTAACCTTTTCGGTACCACCGCAAATCGCATAGAGATGGCAGTCGAAATAGAAAGTGGTGCGAAGTGTGTCACCAACAACAAAGCAAGGGTCGGAGCCACCAATAATGAGTATTTGGGCCTGCGGTACATCAAAGTGCCGCGACGTGATGTTGAACTCTTTGTCGGCAAGCATTATGGCAGCGTTGTTGTCGGCAGCGTCGGGATTGCTGATAGACACAAAAGCATAGTTTCCGCTACTGAACCTGATAAGTTTGTAACGCGAACTTATATCGCTGAACTCGTGTAGTTTACCAATAAATTTGCAGTTGCGGTCGTACTGAAGAATGTTGCCTTTGTCGTCGTAAATGCAGAGCGTGTCGCCAATGCTGAACATTGAGTTAAAATAGTTTATCTCGCCAGGCCCGTTTCCGAGGATTGGCCTGCCTGCCAGTTTTTCGCCCGTCTGGCGGTCGAAGCACGACAGATGCATCTTTGAATCATCAAGCATATACAAATTGTTGTCGGACAGGCAGACAGACAATATATCCACAAAAGTCCAGTTGTCTTCCATTTGAAGATTTTCTACTGAAATCGATTCAACATTGGCGGCAAACGCCTCATTGTCAACGGTTCCAGGCAATTCAATGCGGTCAGTGACGTTTGTGTCGGTGTTGTTGCAGGCCGCCATTGTGGCGCAGAGGGCGGCAATTGCTAATACATTGTGTTTCATTTTGTTGTGGTATTAAATTGTTTAATCGGTGAATTGTTTAATCGGTGAATCGGTGAATCGTGGGCGGACGCACGCGGTGCGTCCCTACCAACACCTAACACCCAACACCATTAATAATTCCTAAATCCTAATTTCTAAATCCTAAATCCCCTCCACCTCAATCTCCACATTATCACCCAAATTCAGATTGCCCGAGACGATGATGCTGTCGCCGATGTTCAGTTCGGCGCCGCGCTCGGTGTTCGGCTCCACAATGTGCTCGGTTGAGTTGCTCATCACCACCCGCACGTAGGTCCACACGCTGCGGCCGTTCTCGCTTCTGAACAGCACCTCCTGCCCGTCGCGGATGACAACGGCGCTCTTGGGCACTGTGAGTTGGTCGGGGATGGCGTCCTCAACCACCACCTTAACGTTCATTCCGTCAATCAGCCCAGGCTCGCCTTTCACGGTGGCGGTGACTGATATCTGGCCGTTTTTGTCAACCGTGGGGTTGATGGCCAGAATGCTGCCGTCGATGGTGAGTTGCGTGTTGGCGAACGGCGTTATCAGCACTTTCTGCCCCACGCGGATAAACGGATATTCGGTCTCCAGAACGCTGAAGCGCACCTGGTAGCGGCTGTCGTCGATGATGGTGCAGAAGGCGCCGCTGGCTGGCTCGTGCTCGCGCCCCTTCAGGTCGATGACCTTGCCAGCGAACGGAGCCCGCAGGTCGCAGTCGGCCAGTTTGCGGCGGGCATCGTCCAAGTTGAGTTTGGCATCGGAGAAACCCGTGTTGATGAACACCGCGCGGCGCTGGTTCTCGGGCATTGTGGCGGTGTCGGCAATGGTGAGGTTGTAGTCGAGCAGGCGGTCGGAGAGTTGCAGCAGCGCTTTGTCGTAGGCCAGTTGCGACTGTTTCAACTGCTGCTCGGCCTGACGCTTGTCGAGCGTAGCCACCACCGCGCCCGCGGCCACCGTCTGGCCCTCGCGGTAGTTGATGCGCGCAATGGTTCCCTGCTGCGCGAATTGCAGCGTGGCCTTGCCCTGCGCGTCGAGTTTGCCGTTGCACACCAGTTGCTTGTTGAACGTGCGGCGCTCCAGGCGCACCACCGTAACCTTGTTTTTCTCGCCTGAGTAACTGCCGCGTGCCATCTCGGCCTCAGCGTCGTCGGTTTTCTTGCTTGAGCCGCAGCCCGCCGCCGTGAGCAGCGCCAGAGCGGCCAGAACGAATCCTTTATTTTTCATTATTCCTGTAGTTTGTCAAATTCAATATTGATGTCGGTGCCCGTCAGGTAGTCGAAGAGCGTGGCCTTGCGGATGCCGAAATAACTGTTCCAGAAGTTGCCGATGTTTGTGATGTAGTTGTTCAGGGCGTTGTCGCGCTCGGTGCGGATTTGGTTCATATCGGTCACCGATATTGTGCCCTCGCCAAAGTTTTTCAGGGCGATGTTGTACGACTCTTCGGCAATCTCGGCCGCGCGGCGCGAAATCTCGCACTGGCTGTACTGGTTGTTGAACTCGGTCACTTTCGTGAAAAGGTCCTGGCGGAAATCAACCATCTTCTGCTCCAACTCGCTGTGGGTGCGCTCCGACTGCGCCTTCGCCATCTTCACGCGGCCCTTGCCCAGGCCCCAGTCCATAATGGGGATTGTGAGCGAGAGGCCCACCACCTCCTGGTCTTTCAGAGTGGCGAAACTCTCGTCGAAGGTGGCCGCCGTGCCGCTCATTCCGAACCGCGCGTGCATCGACGCCGACATTCCGCGGTTGGCCTTGGCCTGCGCCACTTCTTCATCGGCCTGAAGCCCCTGAATGGTCTGGTTCAGTTCAAACGACGAGTTGGCCAGAGCGCGCGCCAGCACCTCCTCATAGTCGAGCGCCACCACAGGCACCGAGTAACTGATGTTGAGCAGCACGGTGGCGTTCTCTGGGCTGCCGATGAACGAGCAGAGCTGGTTGAGCGCCGTGCGCATACGCAGTTGGTTGGTGCTGAGTGCCAGCGAGTCGTTGAGCACCGCCAGTTCCAACTGCAGCAGTTTCTCGCGCCCGATGGTGCCCATATCGAACCGCGTGAGAGCCGTCTGATAGAGCCGCTTGCTCTCGTCGAAACCCTTGAGCGCCCGCTCGTAGCCCGCCTTGGCGCTGGCGTAGTTCCAGAAATAGTTGACGGCCGTCTGCGCCACCTGCTCCATATTCTCAATGTAGAGCCGCTTGGCGTACTCGTAGTTCAGCGGCTCTATTTTTTTGTTCCACTTGAATCGGTTGAATCCCCAAAGCGATTGTGTGTAAGACAGATAGATTGGCTGCGCGTAGTACGATGTCGTGCGGTTGGGCTCATACTGGTCGAGCCTGTTGAGCGATGTTGAGAGCGCCAGCGTGCCGCCCGTCAGGGCAACGTTCTGCGTGATGGAGAGCGTCACGTCGTTCTTCATCGAGTAGTTGGTGCGGAAGGCCTTCTCACCCGTTTCGTACGACTGCAACTCAACAATCGAGCGGTCGAAGTTGAGCAGGTCGCTGCTGAGCGTTAGCGCGGGCCTGTACTCGGCCTTGAACGAGCGGAAACTCCAGTACGACGACAGGTAATAGTTGCGGTACGACATTCCCAGAATCGATTTCTCCTGAGCCAGCCGCACCACGTCCTCCATTGTGAGCATCCGCTCATCGATGGTTTGCGCCTGAGCAGGGGCGCACGCCATAAGCACGCCCGCAAGCGCCGCTAATGGCTTCGTAATGTTGTGTTTGTGCATCCGATAGAGTTAGTTGTGTAACAAAAAGCGGTTAAATATGATAAAAATTGTGGTTCGATATGCATTGAGGATTAGTTTTTTATGCGAAACCTCGCTGTTTTTGTATCGCAATCTTTCAATTACCGTCAGATAATGTCGGTTTCACCTTTCTTCCGCCCACAATGCCGATGATGAAGTCTTCGGGCACAAAACCAAAATAACGGCTGTCTTGAGAGTCACAAGAATTGTCTCCCAAAACAAAATAATAATCGTGGGTGAAGATGTACGATGTGGCGGAATCAGAGGTGGGAACGCCTGTCTCGTATTGTATTATAAGGTCATACAGGTGGCGGTTGAACTCAGTCAGTTCCACGGTCTGCCCTTTGGCAGGAACAAGCGCAGGCGCAAAATTCTTGATTGTGTTCCGTGGCAGCGACAGCGGAATGGCAGTCATTGAGTTGAACGACCAGAATATGCTGTCGGGCATTGTCTGCAACTGTAACTGATTCTTGTACACGCCAATAACACCATTGTAATTGTTGTTGTGAGTTATGCCATCCACAACGCTGATAGTGTCGCCAGGTGTGCCAGCCACACGCTTGCAATAGACATAGTTGATTTTGAACTCTATGCGGCTCCAATCGTCGTAGCCAAACGGATAGTTGAATACAATTACATCATTTGGACGGATACGGCGCAGCCCTGGCATACGAAAGCACTCCAACGGTGCGTGGTCAGTAAAATCGAAACTCTTGTAGATGCGCGCCCCAAACAGCAGTTTGTTAACCCAAATCTTGTCGCCTGGCACAAGTGTCGGCGCCATCGACATTGTTGGAATGCTGAACCTCTCGGCCACAAACACCCGCCGCGCATAGTGCAGCACGGCTATGCCAAAGGCTATAAAATAGAACCACAAAAACACCGTCAGGGCTTTGTTGAGGCGGTGGCAGAGATTTTCAGGAATCTTGTTTTCCAATGTTTCAAATAGTTTCATCGATGCAAATTTAAAGTTTAGAGTTTAGAAGTTCAGCCGCTTCGCTTGTTTAGATTTCTTAACTTCTTAACCTCTAAACTTCTCAACCTTCCAATCAATCATAATAGTTTCTTTTAATCTCATTTATCTCCCTCCGCAACATCTCCGTATTGGCCGATTCAATTTTTGCCTTAAAACTATTGACCATTGCTGCAGCGTTTAAGAACTTAGCAGTGTCGCCTTCGGCGTGATAGAGTTTTGCCAACAGGCAGAGCGGATAGAGCCTGTTGGGCACCATCAGAAAAGCGTGGCGGTAACGCTCTTCGGCCTCGCGGTAGCGGCCTTGCGCAAGGCTGTTGTTACCCATCACGTTCCAAAACATCGGGTCACTGCTGATGGCGGTGCCAAGCATCAGCACCGAGTCGCTTTTTGCATAAAAGCCCTCACGGTTGAGCGACTGCCCGTATGCGAACAAGAACCTGTAATCGTGCATCAGCTGCGGCATCAGCGTGTCGCCGTCCTCAACCACATAGTTGTAGTATTGCTGGCGGTACCAGTAGTCGGTTTTTGCCCATTCGCCCTCGGCCCAGGCGCGTGCTTTTTGCGCTGAATGCTGATTGGCGAAGAGCAAACCAAGTAAAGCAACCGCGGCAACGCCAAACGATGTGCCAGCAGTGTTTCCTTGGCCTTCCACAGTGGCACCAAAGGCCAAGAATACGGCCAACATTATTTGAAACTCGGGAATATCGAAAGGGTAGGAGAAAAAAGCAAAAATGGCAAGAGTTATCAGTCCGTAGGCAAACGGCGACTTGCGTCGAAGAAGATTGATAACCGACACCACTATAACCATCACGAAAAGTAACATTGCCACAGGCCCTGCTTCAACTCCAATGCCCAAATATTCGTTGAAAGCCCGCTCGGGGCAGTCGCACGTTAGGCGTTCCTTCTCGCTAACGGACGAAATATCTATGCCGCCATCGTCGCATATTTGAATTTGGTTGGCAAAATAGTCGTGCTGTTGCTGGCCGTAAATGCCTGAATACTTCCCAAGCCCTACACCGCTCAGTCCGTTGCCGAGCATTGCCTGAACGCTTATCTTATTCATAAACATTCGCCCGTCGGCCGAGTTCTTCTTGAACAAATAGGCACCCGCTCCTGCAATTAGCGTAGCCACCAAAACGGCATACCAGTATTTCTTTATGAAGTCGCGGTATTTTTCTATCGATAAGGCTAAAACGGCCATACTGCACCCCAAGCCGAGCAAGCCCGAGCGGCTCATTGTGGATGGCAGAATAACTGCGACAACAAATATTGTGGCTCCAGCCGCATAATGCCAGATTTTCGATTTTATAACAGTGAACGATGCCACCAGCAAACTCAAGCACACAGCCAAAAATCCACCAAATGGCCCTGGGTTGAAGAACGTGCCAGTGCAGGCATATAGAAAATGATTTGAATGGCGGCTGCCAAAAATCTGCATCAACCCCAAAACGGCCTCATAGCAACACCAGCCAGCGGTAATTAAGAGCAACAGCCACCCAATGAGTTTCGGCGACTGCGAAACCACAATCCGCCCTGCGGCATACGCCAACGCTATTGTGGCTATTCTGTAAAACGCCGCATCGGCAACTGCCGACGGATGCTGCTCATAACTCAACCAAAGTGCGCAAAAAAGCAAAAACATCAGCAAATCGACCAATGACAGTTTGATGTGCCGCAGCCTGATGCGGCTGATGGTTATACGCGGAAATTCTATTTTCATTGAAAGTTAGAAGTTTAGCGTTGAATTCTTTCCGTCACCACCAGATTGGTTTCCCGTCATTGTAGAGGAACGGACGCTCGTCCCAGCCTTGAGTATAATCTTTTATCCAAAGGAGTGCACCCTTGGGCACATTGTCGAAATGCAGGCTGTTGCCTTCGGCTGTCTGGTAGCCAATGGTTATCCAATCACGGTTGTTCCAGTATTTCAATTCATACTCATCGCCTGGGTGAATATCATTGTCATCGCTGCGCGGCACAACCCTAACAAAATCCACCTTCTGCGCACGGCCAAAATCCTTTCCAACCCACGCACCGTTTGCGTTGCCCGTGGCATCGGCATCGGTTTCTGTCAGCCATTTGTCGTGGTCGCCAGCCGATGTCTCAAAATTGGTGAGCCAATTGTTGTCGAAAGCCTTCTCAATAATTTCTTTCTCGGCAAACGGGCAAGCAATGCTGCGGCCTTTCAGACGAGCCGTATCAGCAAAGAATGCTAACTCCGCAATGCTGCCGAAAGTGCCGTCGGCACCCAAATAACGCCAGTAACGGTACTGCTTTTCGCAATTTGTTGGAATCTTATCGGGGATATACTCGTTTGTGATTTCATAAACAGTCACGGCATCGGCAAAATCAGCACGGTTCGAGGCTTGCACTTTCCCGCCAAGCAGACGGCGGCGCATCTCAACCACCTTTTCCGATTGGAAATATTTGCGCTTGATGTCGATGCTCTCAGTTGTGCCATCAGTGCCCTCAATATAACTCAGCGAGCCGTCTTTGTGAACAATAAACGGTTTTGAGACAGGCACAAGTTGGTGGCCGTCGAACCCCAAAGCCATATACATAATGTTGCGGCCAATATTGCTGAAACGGATTTTGCGGCCTTTTATCTCGCCGTAATCAACCACGCGCCAGATGGTGTAATGGCCATCGAACACTGCTAAATATGCGTAATCCTCCTGCTTTCTGAAGTCTTTTGGCAATGGCAGTTCAATATCGGCTGTGCGGACATAATGGTCTGTTACATCGGTTTGGTGAATACCAAACGGATATTTCACTATTGAGCGGTTAAGATATTTCACTCTGTCGTAATTGATTGCGTACGAATTGCGATAGACCTTCGGCAGAGTGTAATTCGTAAAAAACGCCTTGCCAGGTGTGGTTGACAAATCCCATTCCGACGGCAGTTCCTCGCCGCGGTCGTTCAGCATTGTAAACCAAGCGTGACCAGCGCGGAAACGCCCGTAGCACGGCACCTCATCAATAACTACAGGCAAACCAAGACTGCGGAATGCCATCACGCCAAGTGTTACGAAATCGATACAGCGGCCAAACTGAAGGTTTACCATTGTCTCGGCACTGCGCAGTGGGATTGGCGCTTCGGTGTAAATCTCGAAACGGCCAAGCCGCTCCAGTACATATTCACGCACAACCTCAAGCGCACGGAAAGTGGAGTTGTAACTTTCGTCGTTGGGCAACCACTCTGTGAGCGAAGCACCATAATGAGCCACCATTGTGTCGCGCCACGCATCCATTGACTGCATTTCGACGCACTTATATGGCAGCAGCCACTCACAAAACTCATCAAAAGTAACGTGCTCGGCAAAGCGGTTACCGCGCCACGCCGCAAAAGCCTTGTCAATGCTATTTATCAGATAATCAGCCTTTATTATCTTCAAATCGGGCGCCACTTGGCTTTGCAACCCAGCAAATTGATTTTGCGACAGATACAGAAGCGAATCGTACTGCGCCCGAGGATCCATACCCGACCGCGCCAGATTGAGCGCAATGGTGTAGTAATCGTTTATCCGCTCTGTGCCATACGAACTGTGCCCTGGCATATTGGCAATAAGAAAACGTGCCGCCTCAAGTTTCTGGGCATCGCCCTCATTTTCGTAGTGGGCAAGCACTTTTTCCAATTCTGCGCGGTTATCACCTGCTAATTTAAGAGATTGCTCAAGTGGCGATTGAGCGCGGAAACAAGATGTTAACAGCAACGCAATTGTAACTATTAAAATGTTAAATTTCATTTGATTCCCAATTATTTAAAGTAAGATGTTTGCTCTTTTGGCATATACTCCTGCACTTGGCAACTGAAAATCAATTTCCGATTCTCGAACAGTAAAAGATTACACCCTTGCGCTGCCGCTTCAAGGCTGCGGGTGGTGCGCCCAGTGCTGTCGTATAGTTTGCGCTCGCGTGCGGGGCGTGCAACGTGGGCTTTTTCAAGTTGCGATTCAACGGCACACATATCGTAGCCTTGTATCACAGTTATGAGCGAATCGTAGCGGCACTGGCCAAAGCCCAGATTGAAAATGAGTGCCGCATAGCCAGCCACACTTGCCACATCCTTTGGGTTCAGCAAATAGACAAGGTTTCGCCCGTTTCCCATTGGTGGGCAATATGCAGTTGTTTTGTTATCAGGCTTCACAGTGGCGGCGTTTAGTGCGCTGACAAGTGGTTGGCAGTGGGCTGAACCTACGAATATGAGCATAGCAATTGCTGTTGATAAAATGTTGTGTTTCATACTATTAGATATAAATTAAAATAATTTGTGAGGTTATAATATTAATTCCCCCCTAATTCAATTTCCTTTTTCAGCAGCAACAAATCATTCATATACAATTTCTTCCTTCTTATCAGGTCAGGCAAAGTTGTCATATATGAATTGTGGAAGCATTTTTTCACAAGGCTTTCGATGTTCATCACACAATAATCGTTCTTGCTGACAGTTGCGTAAAAGGTTTTTGTCTTGTCATTATATCCTATGTAACCTTTCTCCTGTAGAGTATTTATTTGTGACGCCAATTCATTGAAATGCAGTTTGGGTTCAGGATGCACATCACACAGTTCATTGATGCTCATAGACTCCTTCTGCCAAAAACATTTCATTGTCCTTTTTTCTTTTCGGGTCAATCGTTTCATTTTCTTGTGGTTATGAGTGCTGTCTTGATTATCAATTTATCATTTCCTCAATAGTTTTTTTGTAAAGGTCGAACATTGCTTGATTTTGTATGGGATTTCCAACCAAAACCACCTTGCCCTCACTATCAAGCAAAAACGAGTGCATAAGTTTGTTGTCAGGAATATGTGGATTCAATTTGTAGAACTGATTAGCGGTGTCGATGAAGATGGGATAATCGTGCAATTTGGTGCTGTATGATGCTTCTTCTAATACTTCAACCAATGACTTGTGTGAAGGTGAAAACAAAAAAACTATATCAAAAGAATATTGTAAATTCTGACAATAACTTTCGAATTCTTTAAATACTGGCAAATTATTTATCCTACACGAACTGCACTCCGACGAATCATACCAAATCACAATTTTTGAGCGATTGTCTTTTAGGTCTAAAAACTTTATTTTTTCTCCTTCAAAGCACGGCATAGATGCAGGAAATGATACTGTTTGACTATAAAACCGATTCATATCATTTCTCATCTTGTTTTTTTTACACGATGGGCATAGAAGAACTGCCAGTGATACTGTAAAAAGTGCAATTCTATCCGAAGTCATTAAAACTCTATTTTAAAGTAGAAACAATTAAAATCGTTGACATCATTAGCTGTCATTTGTCTGTGCATAGCCTCATAAATTGTGCGCTGGCGGTCATCAAGCTCGTCTTTGTATTTATCAAATAATTTGTATAATGCCTTGCCCGCTCTCATATAAAAATATTTCCCATCGGAATAGATAATGTCTACTCCAAGCAACAGATTAATCCACACTATATTAGAAAGGTCGGTCTCATCAACATCCGAATCATCTCCTACACAGAAAACCTTATTGTCACGTTTCGATAGCAATACAAAATTTGTGAAATTGCCAATCATATATTTGAAGGTTATATAATTCTGATTCTCAGCCAACCCAGTCACGTAATTCGCATAACCATTAATTACACAATCATTAATAATAGACTTAAACTCACCATCTGAGTTTGACAACAACGATTGTGGAATCGGATGCGGTGTGATAAAGTGATATGTCTTGTTTCCTGGAAAATAGTGCAGTCGGAAGGTGTATTGATATAAAAAGCGCAATGTATCATTTAAGACATATTTGTCAGGAGAGGTATTTGATAATCTGACATAACTGCCTGTTATATATTCGTCTGGCACATCAAAATACGATTTCTTCTCATTAAAAGCACTATCAAGCAGCATTATACCTTTCCCATTGTTACCAAATCCACCTATTATAAAATTCACGAAACCGTCGCCCATTGGTAACAAACAATTTGATTTTGCTTTACCTAACACTCCGTAGAATTTTCCAGTATGGTCGTACATCTTTAGTGTCCCGCAGTCGTTGATTACAATTTTATCATCCTTCACATACCAATTGCAAACCTCTATGCATTCATTTCGTGCACGTCCTTTAATGTTTCTTGATAACAGAAGTTTACCTGTGGCATTATCATAGCACATAAGTTGGATTCGGCTTGGGTCAAACACACCAGATGAGACGAAATAGTAATAGTTGTTACTCACCCGTAACTGGGCATCCTCGTTATACATATAGTTGCTGTCAATTTGCAGATTGATAATCTCAATATTTTTCATAGCAGTAACTATATTTCTTGTGCCATCTTCTTTTTCAGAAAGAATTATTTCAATTTCATTTTTTGCTAAATCTTCTTGATGGCAGCTAATAAATACGATGCCAACTGCAAATAAAAAAAAATGTATATTTTTCATAAGTAAAAAAATAAAAACATAAGAATTCTAACGTCAATAATCGTAGTAGAATTCTTATGTCACAATCACGTTTTAGTCTGGATATATACAACCCACATAATCATCATCCCAATATTCTGTATCGTTTTCTTGAGCACCATAGCACTGACGATTATCTTGATATACACATCGATTCATAACAACATAATAAACTGGAATTTCACGTCCTGAGATACGTCCTTTACCATATGCGTAAACTCTTGTGCCAACTTCACTTAATACCTTATCACACATTACAGTTGAACCTTCTCCTATCCAAACAATCGTTTCGTGCATTGTTGTTAGTGCCTCCAGATTTGCATCAAAGAGTTGGTTGTTCTCTTGGTTTGCTTTCATAAATACCCCACCGCTCAACAGCAATGCTGCCGCTGCGGCAATTAAATGTATCTTTTTCATTTTTAAATAATTTTTAAAGTTTTTGTCCGCACCATTCCTGTTTTAAAGGTGCAGACATGTAAAAAATAGTTTGATTGTGCCCGAAAAAGATGCCAAGCGTTTGGCACAGTCCGTTGGCATGCTGCCGCTTGGGGCGGCTCAGTTTGCGGCAACAACTGAGTTGGCTTGCAACTGCTGCAGTAGCGTAACCAAAAAGCGAGTTTTTCCGTATATTTGCGGCGTTAACCTCCTTGTTGAGTGTTTAACAATGTGGGTAGGGAAGGCGTGCGGTTCGAAAATTGGCAACGCCAACCCACCCGTTTTTTTGTAACAGCAGACAATGGCAAAAAACTATGCTTTATATCTGTTGATTACGGCTATAAATGTAATAGGTACATTTTATATTTCCAAAGGAAAACTTAATTTTTTAA
>JAFVGW010000038.1 GCA_017474765.1 Salinivirgaceae bacterium
AAAATGTCTTTTCAACCGCACATATAAACAATTCTGAATATAAAACAAAGGGATTGCCCGTTTTTTTGCCGGACAATCCCTTCTATTGAGAAACAAAAATGTCAAATTTTATTTGGTATCCTTGAAGAGCGACTGTGCCATTACGTACAAGCACCTGCGCCAAGTAAGGAACTCGTGAGCAGTGCCTTCCGATACGTAGCCTTCGATGTTGTAGCCTGCGCCCTTGCAGTCTGCCGCCGATTTCTTGATGCCGGCGGGATTTTCCTTTTCGCCGCAGCCAACAAAGAGATACTTGATTTGAGTCTTGTCCTGGAAGTCGCCGGGAGCAAACTGTCCGCCGCTCAGCAAGCCAAACGATGCAAAGAGGTCAACCCAGCGGCCAGAAATCAATTTGGTGGTCATGCCGCCCATCGAGAGACCTGCCAACGCGCGGTTGTTGCGGTCGGTCTTGGTCTTGAAGTGCGAATCTACGTAGGGAATGAGTTCGTTGCAGAGCATTTCCTCAAACTCCTTGCCGGTGAACTGTCCAATTGAACCAAACTTGAAGTCGTTGGTCAGGCCGTAAGCATTGACGATGATGAAGGGCTTGCATTTGCCTTCTGCAATGAGGTTGTCCATAATGAGGTTTTCGTGTCCCTGATTGCTCCAAGCGGTTTCGTCCTCGCCCCAGCCGTGCTGCAAGTAGAGTACGGGGAATTTTTCCTTGGGGTTGACACCGTATGTCGGGGGAGTGTAAACGAATGCGCGCTGGAACTTGTTGGTGCTGGGGCTCCAAAAGAGGATTTGCTGTACGTTGCCGTGGGGAACGTTCTTTTCAGCGTAGAAGTCCTTGTCGTGAGCGGGGATTTCGATGCCGCTTTCCCAACGTACCGAGCCGTAGTAGTTCTTTGCGCCCGGGTCGTTGACAACGCCGCCGTCGATTGTCAAGTGGTAATAGTGGAAGCCTTCGTCCATCGGGCCTTCGGTAGTGCCTGTCCAGAAGCCGTCTTTATCTTTGCGGAGTACAGTGGCACCAACGCCGCCCATATTGCCGCCGAGACCGAGGCTTACGATTACAGATTTTGCCTGTGGAGCGTTAACGCGGAATCTTGCGTAGCCCTGAGAGTTTACCATCGGGTATTCCTGACCGGGCTGGTTGAGTTCAGAGGGTTTGAAATCTTCCTTGATTTCGGGATTGTCGAGTGCTGCATTGAACCTCTTGACAATGCCGTAGGACGGTTTGCGCTTGCAGTCCTTGTCGAAAAGGAGGGGGTAGTTGTTGACGCCAACCCACGAATCGCGGTCGCTGACATTCCAGAATGTTACGACGTCGATTTTGTCCTTGTACTTGCGGAATGTGCGGAAGAGCTGCGAGTACATGTTGTTGTGGAGGGTGCGGGTGTAGTCTTGGATTTGAACGCCCTCGTTGCGGCTGAATTGCAACTGACCGCCCATTTCCTCGTTGGCGCGGACGTCAAGTTCGGTGAAGTGGATGTGGTCAACGATTGTAGAATACTTCTCGATGGCTGCCGAGATGTCTTCCATAGAAGGGCCATATACATTGTAGTGTCCCTGCATACCGATGCCGTCGATTGGCACACCGGCGTCTTTCATCTTCTTTACCATATTGAAGATGCGGTCGCGCTTGCCCGGGTCGGCTGCATTGTAGTCGTTGTAGAACAATTGAGCCTTCGGGTCGGCTTCCCTTGCGAATTGGAATGCCTTGGCGATAAACTCGTCGCCGCACAATTTGTAGTGGCGGGAGTCACGGTAGGGCGAGGGGTTGGGATTCCACGGGTTAGGACGAACATTGTCTGCCATTGCCTCATTGACAACGTCCCAGCAGTAAACGATGTCCTTGTAACGGTTGACCACCGTGGTGATGTGTTCTTTGAGCCTCTGGTAGAAGACTTCCTTGGTAACTTCCTTGCCTTTTGCGTCGGTAAACATCCAGTCGCAGAATTGGCTGTGCCAGCAGAGACAGTGTCCGCGCATCTTGATGCCATTTTTGCGGCAGAAGTTGGCGATTGAGTCAGCCTTGTCCCAAGTCCATACGCCCTCTTTGGGATGTACGGAGATAGGTTTCATATCGTTTTCGGCGGTGATGCTGTTGTACTCGCGGAGAATTACCTCCACTTCCTTGGGATTGGTGATGTTGCGCATATTGACCGCCACGCCCACCTTGAAATAGTCTTTGTAGGCGTCTTTGAGACCAGTGGGGTCGTTGTCCTCCTGAGGTCGTCCCCATTGTGCGAAGGCAGATGTCGCGGTCATCAACACCGCCGCCGCTAATGTCAAAAGTTGTCTTTTCATTCTTCTAATGTGTGATTTGTGATTAAATTTTAACAGTTAAACCGTATAATTTGACCGCAAATATATAAATAAGTTTAATTCACTAAAAAATTTTTTACCCCAAAACATTTTTTTTACCTTTGCGCCCAAATACGCTAATTTCTTAAACATTCTTAATTACAAATGAAAAGACTAATGCTAACTTTTGTGGTCTTATTGACCGCGATTCTTTTGGCTGGCAGCGTCACTGCACAGCCCGGCGGACAGCCGCAAGCTCCGTCACCAGTTGTCAACAAGGACAACACCGTTACATTCAATTACCAAAGCAAGACCGCCCAAAAGGTGGAAGTTGACGTCCAGTTTGCCGGTCGCCACGAGATGAAGAAGGGCGACAACGACGTTTGGACCATTACCCTCGGCCCCACCACGCCCGACATCTATCCGTATTGCTTCATTGTGGACGGATTGCAGGTGATGGATCCCCAAAATCCAGAGTGGTTCCCCAACGAGGGCTTCAAAAACAGCCTTCTTGATATGCGCGGCGACGGCAACCTTCCCCACGCCCTCAAAAACGTTCCTCACGGCAGCGTAGAGTACGTTCAGTATTGGTCGGACGCTACGGGCGTATTCTCCAACGCCATCGTATATGTGCCGCCGTCATATTACAACGGCAAGAATCAAAAATACCCCGTGATGTACCTCATCAGCGGCACCACCGACACCGAGGAGGTGTATTTCAAGGTTGGCAAGATGAACCTCATCCTCGACAATCTCATTGCGCAGGGCAAGGCCAAGGAGATGATAATCGTGCTTCCTTACGGCAACCCCGCCCGCATCGCAGCCACAAGGGGCGAGACAGAGATGATGCAGTTCAACCTCTTCGACAAGGACTTCCTCGACAATCTGATGCCCTTCGTTGAGAAGAATTACCGCACCATCAACGACGCCGCCAACCGTGCCATCGGCGGATTCTCCCGTGGCGGCAACCAGGCGTTGAGCATCGGTCTCAACCACTTGGACAAATTCTCGCACCTTTGCTCTTACAGTTCGTTCACACAGCTCCGCCCGGGACAGTTGGACGATGCCAAGTCGTTGAACTCCAAGATAAAACTCTTCTGGCTCGGTGTTGGTAGCGACGACTTCCTCTACGGCAACGCCCGCGATTTTATGGTTGAACTCGACAAGCACAACATTAAGAATATGAAGATTATAACCTCCGACAAGCACGGCCACACCTGGATGAACGCGCGTTTCTTCCTTGAGGAATCGCTTCCGCGCCTGTTCCAGGCCAATCCCTACAAGGGCGCCAATATGAAGGTTACTCTTCCCGAAGCCAAACAAGACCAGCAGTTTACACCTGGCGTAATGGCTCGTCTGTTCCCGAAACCTGTTGTTTCGCCCGAATACTACAAAGACGGCAGCGTAACATTCCGAATTAAGGCCGAAAACGCAAAAGAGGTTAAACTCGACCTCAACCAACTGTTTGGCGGACAGAAGACTATGACCAAAGATGCCGATGGCGTTTGGAGCATTACCATTGCCACCGACCGCCCCGACATTTACCCTTACAACTTCATTGTTGACGGCACCGCCATTTGCGACCCGAACAATATGGACATTTTCCCTAACGAGGGCTTCAAAGGCAGCCTTGTCGATATTCGCGGCAAAGAGCCTGGACTGCAGGATATTCAGAAAGTTCCGCACGGCACTGTGGCATATCGCTTCTACCACTCCAACACTCTCGGTATCGACCGCCCAATGTGCGTTTACACACCCGAAGGCTACAAACCCGATGGCAGCGAGAAACTTCCCGTGCTCTACCTAATTCACGGAATGACTGATACTTACGAGACTTGGTTCAAAGTGGGCCACGCCAACACAATCCTCGACAACCTGATTGCGCAAGGTCTGGCCAAACGAATGATTGTGGTGATGCCGTACGCAAACCCCTATCCCGAAATGATTCTGCAAGGCAAGGCCGAGCGTTACGACGCAATGGACACCAAACGCATTGTTGACGAAATCACCAAAGAGGTTGTGCCGTATATCGAGAAGAATTACAATGTTTTGGCTGACGCCGACAACCGCGCAATTGCAGGCTTCTCGCTCGGCGGCCGTCAGACTTTGGCCACAGGCCTCGGCAACCCCGATATGTTCCATTACGTAGCCGCATTTGCCCCTGCAATCTTCGGCAACGAGTATGAGACCAACTTCCAAAATGGCACCTACGCCCCCATTGCCGACCTTCAGAAAAAACTGAAATTTATGTTCCTCGGCACTGGCACCGAAGATTTCCTGATTCAGGCTTCGCGCGGCCTTGACAAATACCTGACCGACCAGAACCTGAAACACACATTCTACAACCCTGGCGGCGGCCACACCTGGATGAACTGCCGCGACTACCTTGAACTGACCGCAAAAGAGTTGTTCAAGTAGGGATGCAGCGTGCCACGTCCCACGTAGAGACACACCGCGTGTGTCCGACAAATGAAAAGCCCAACAGCACAGTGCTGTTGGGCTTTTTTGTAGTTTTACACAAAATACAACCACCCCATTCTGTTTGCGTAGATAATTGATAATTTTGTTTCTGTAAAAATTAGAAAATGAACAAAACTAACGCAGCCCGATTGCTCGATAAAGCGGGCATAAAATACTCTCTTACCGAATACGAAGTTGATGAATCCGACTTGAGTGCAACACATGTGGCCGAACAAATGGGGCAAGATATCGGTCAGGTTTTCAAAACGTTAGTGTTAAGAGGCGACAAAAACGGACTATTCGTGTGCGTAATTCCCGGAGCCGAGGAGGTTGACTTGAAAAAGGCGGCCAAAGCCTCTGGCAACAAGAGTGCCGAAATGATACATGTAAAAGAGTTACTGCCACTTACAGGCTACATTCGAGGTGGCTGCTCCCCTATCGGCATGAAAAAAAATTATCCTACATATCTTGATGAACAATGCATTCTTTACGATGAAATCTACATCAGTGCGGGAATACGCGGAATGCAGATTAAACTGTCGCCCAACGACTTGGTGAAAATGACATGATGCGAGATTTGTGAATTGACAGTATAATGTTCGAAATCTCAGAATGCGATTTGCATTCTTGTGTTGCAAGGCCAATGCAGCATACTATCAATAATTCAAAAAACAAAAAATCCGTACAGCAGAAACGTTGTACGGATTTTTGTTGGTGACTAATCTCATTCTTATTTCTTCTCAATCGGGGTGTAGCGACCGCTCAGGTGCATCAGAGCGAACAGGTTGAGCAATCCGTCGTAGTAGGCGTCGAAATAGCCGTCTTCGTAGGGTTCGTGTTTCGAATTCCAGAACTCATCGATGAAGTCGCGGCTGTTGCGCAGCGGCTGGGTGAGCGACACTGCGGCAACCGTGCCCACAAGGCCGATAGAGTGGCGCAGAGCCTTGTATCCGCCTGCTTCGGCAATGTTCTCAACTGGTGTGCCGTCCAGATTGTACTGGTCAACAAAGGTGCTCACACCCTGGCTGCGGAAGAATGTCTGCAAGCGATAACCATAGCCAAACTGCCAGTCGGCATCGGCGCCGCTCCAGGTGTAATCGAGAGCGATGTTCATTGGCACGCGCCACGAGTCGAAGCGGAATTTTGCGCCCCAATCGCCGCGCGGCGGGGTCATAACCGAGCCGTCGTAGTTCGAGTAATCGGGATTCAGACCGGTAATCGAGTCGCACGCGCGGTGCAGATACTCACGCGATTTCTGTGCGCATTCCAGATAGAAATCGGCACGACCGTCTTCGGCGTATTTCGCCCAAATCTCGTAGAAGGCCGGAATGTGGTACGACGGGTCGGTGTAGCGTGCGCCAAAACCGTCGGGCACAAAGGTGATGAGTTTCTCTTGTGTGTTGATGATGTTCAGAATCTCAGGCTCCGGGAATTTCATACCTGGGCGGAAGGCTGGCATCTGCGGTGCGCCACCTTGGCCAGCTTTCGGTGCTTCGCCCGGCTTGCGGTCAGGTTTCTGGCCATTTCCGTCGGGCTTCTGCTGCGGTGGGCGTTGTCCGCCAAACGGACCAAATCCCATCGGATTGTCGTTGTAGCCTTTTTTTGCAAACATTGCATTCAGAATGCGCTGTGCTTCAGCTAGATAATTAATGTCGCCATCGTTGCCCCACTGGTTTGATGCCAAAATGAGCGAAGTGACGAAATAAAGCTCGCCGTCTGATGCCGAGCCTGGTGAGTTCTGCTCGCCAGTCACCTTGCAACTCCAAGCGAAATAGCCGTCGCGCGGTCCGCCCTGATGCTGCATATATTTCTGCGACCAACGCCACAGACGGTTGAACATATCCTGCTTGTTCCACTGCACTGTAATCATCATTCCGTAACTCATACCTTCGGTGCGGACATCGTGGTTTTTAATGTCAGATATGTAAGCCATCGAGTCGCCAACTTCGAAATAAACCTTGTTCGGGCCTTCGAAAACATTGTAGAATGCTTCGTTCAGTTTGGCATCGATTTGTTCCTGAGAGTAACCGGCTTCGAGCAGAAGGTTCCGCGTTTGGCCGGGTTGCGGCTTGTTTGCGGGGTCCGATGTCGGTGTCTCGTTGTTGCACGATGCCAGCGAAAAAGCCATCGCGCAAGCCATAATCAAATTTGTTTTATTCATAATTCTCAATTTTTGGTTCGTTTATGACCCCCAAAGTATCTTATTAAAATATAAGGTGATTTTTAAAATCGATAAACCGACAATATTTGCCAACGAGCGAGAAAAAAAACATTAAATCCGCATATTCATCGCAATTTCCTACCCCCCAAAAAACATAAGGGCGAATATTCATTCGCCCTTACATTCGTATTTCAAACATTCGCTTCCAAAGTTTCCCTCATTATTTATAATTCCCGGTCAGCACCAAATACTTTGCCGCAGTAATCTGATAGTTGCAGTTGGCTTCGGTCAGGTTGTCTTTGGCTTGCTGGTAAACGGCCTGTGCCTCAAGCAAATCCGATATGCCAATGACGCCTGCCTGATAGTTGTTCTGGCTCACGGTCAGGTTCTCTTGCGCTTGGTCGACTGATTTTTGCGAGACAGAAATCTGAAAATCGTTCACGCTCAGTTCGTCGGTCATTTGGCGGATTTGCAGGTTCATCAGTTCGGTTTTTTCGCTCAGTTGCATACGCGCCTGCTCAAGTTTCACGTTCTGCTGCTTGATTTTGTGGCTGCCACCCCACCAGTCGGTGAGCGGAATGGTCACGGTGAGCATTCCCAGAGCGTTGGTCGAGCGGTTGTCCATCATATCGAGCCAGTAGCCCGCGCCAGCCACGGCCACTTGCGGCATATACTCGCCGCGAATCATCTTCTTCTGCAACTCCTGAGCCTCCACGGCCTTGTTCAGCAGTTGGTACTCCTTGCGGCCTTCAACCAACTCCTCGGTTGTCGATTGACTAACCTCCACAAGGCGGTCGAAATGGGCGGGCTCGAACTCAATGCTGTCGGTATAAGGAATGCCAACGTGCTGACAGATAGCGCGTTTGGTGAGTTCAATGCCGTTCTGAACCTTGCGGTAATTGGTCTCCAACTCGTTCTGCTTCAACTGCACTTTCAGCAGGTCGTTGCGCTGCGCCAGGCCAGCCTCCACGTAGTTGTTCACGTCGCGGTAGAGCGTGTCGAGCATATTCTTGTACTCTTGCACCGTCTTGCCCTTCTCAATGAGCGACTGCAGCGTCCAGTAAAGTTCCTCGGTGCGTATCATCACCTCGTCAACGGCCATATCCTTCTTGTAATGACTCACATCCTCGGCCAGCGCGGCCAGTTTGTTGCCGTTGTAGATTCGGCCACCAGCGTAAAGCGGCATTGCCACCATCAAGGCAGCGGTGTTCATATAGTCGAGACTGTTCTTATTATCTTCGATAATCTCTTGAATGATAGGCATAAAATCGGCCATCGAGCCCATTATCGACTGCATTCCCTGCATTTTTTCGGTCATTGTCTGAATCTGCTGCAGTTGCGCCAGAGCATTCTGGTCGCCAGCCATAGCGGCTTGTTGCAGTTGCTCAATCTGGCCCGAAGCCTGCATTTGCTGCAGTTGCCCAGCCTGCTCCATCATACTGTTGTAGGTGGGGCTCGACGAGAGCATTCCGTCCGACGACATATCCATATCGACAAGCGGATTGACCGATTTCATTGCCACAGCCGAAGCGCTCACCGTTGGAAAATGCTTGGTGAAAGCCTCCTTTTTCTGCTGCTCGGCGGCCTCAATGTCCAGTTCGGAGTTTTTAATCTGCTGGTTGTTGAGCAGCGCGGCGTGTTTAAGCGAGTCAAGTGTAATCGGCTGTGCCTCAGCGTTGTTGGCGATTAACGTCGAAGCACCGACGAGCAACGCCACAACCGTGAATTTGGCGAATTTCTGATTGTAAGGCACGGTCCACATTCCTGGTTTCTTCAGTTTGTCGTCGTACGAAACGTCGTAAAGTATCGGCAGAACAAACAGCGCCAGCACCATTGAGACGAGCAGGCCGAAGCAGATGACCGTTCCAAGCGGGCCCCACAGCGGCGAGCGGCTGATAATCATTGGCACAACGCCCATTGCGGCCGCAGCCGATGTCAGGAAGATTGGGCGCATACGGCGCTTGCCTGCTGCAATGGCGGCCTCGCGCACCATAAGTTTCTCTTTGTCACGCAGTTCGCGCGCATAGTCGATTAGAATGATGCCGTTGCGCACAATCATTCCGCAAAGACTTGTGATGCCCACAAACGCCGTGATGCTGAACGGATAACCCGTTAGTTTCAAGCCAATTACGGCGCCAGGAATGGTCATTAGCATTCCCGACATTATGAGCAGCACCACTTTGAATTTCTTGAACTGGAACAGAAGCACGAAGAAAATAAGTAAAATGCTCAAACCCAGCGCAATACCCATTGGCACAAACACCTCTTCAGTTCCCTCGTAGTCGCCGCCGTAACTGATTGACGTTCCCACAGGCAGGTCAAGAGCGGCAATCTGCGGCATAAGTTCGTTCAAGATGTTCGATGCCACGTAGCCCGCCTCCTCGTCCACGGCGATGGTGAGCGTTGGCACGCCGTTGCGGTGCACCACGGTGCCCTCGTTCCATTCGGGACGCAGCGTGGCAATTGAGCGCAGAGGCACTGTGCTGAACGTTTTTGGCGACGCTATGTATTTGTTTTCCAGCGTTTCAATGCCTTCGGTCTCGCCGTCGTTCTTCATTGTCAACTGCACGTCGATGGGGTAGTCGCCTTCCCAGATTGTGGTGAGCGGCAGACCGCCGAATCCTGCCATTAACGATGTGGCTATCAGGCTTTTCGATATTCCAAGACGGTTGGCTTTGTCGCGGTCAACGTCGATTCGGATGTTCTGCTGCTTTTGGTCCCAATCGGAACGCGCCCAACTAATGCCTTCGGTGCGGTTGATGATGTCAAATATCTGAGCCTCAACCTTATGGATGTCGCTAATAGAGTCCGATGAAATGCGAATCTCGATTGGCGACGGCGTGAACTGCATTGCCAGAATCCGCCATTTGACGAATGCGTTCGGATAGCGGTTCGAATAGGTTGATTCATAATCTCTTACAATGTCTTTAGTGGCTTGGTTCGAGACAGTGTTCACAAGCAGTTGCCCGAAGTTCGGCGCTGGCATTTTGGGCGCGTAAACGGTGTGGAATCGTGGCGAACTGGTGCCGATGAACGTTGTTACTTTGGTAACGCGCTCGTCGTTAAGTAGCAGTTGCTCAACACTATCCACCACCGCTTCGGTCTGCGCAAGCGACGCGCCCGTTGGCAGATAAACCTCAACGGCAAACTGGTTGCGCTCAACTTTCGGGAAGAGCGCCTGGTCGATGGTTGTGAATCCCCAGAACGATAGCCCGATAATGATTAACGCACAGAGAATCACCGCTCCACGATGGTTGAACGAACGTTCGAGCAATCGGTCGTAAACGCCCTGCATAACGTCGAGGAACGAGCGGCGTTTCTTCTTTTCGCCCTCCTCGCTGCGGTTTTTCAGGCCTTTCTTGATGAAAACAAAATCAAGATAAGGCACTAACATTAAGGCAATTATCACCGAAATGATGAGTGCGATGGCAACCACGGGCGGAAAAATCTCCAAAAATTCGCCCGCCGAACCAGGAACCATAAACGCCAGCGGCGCATAAACGCAGATGATGGCAATGGTGGCCACAATTACCGAGCCGCTCAACTCCTTGGCGCTCTTGATGGCCGAGTGCCACGGCGACAAACCGTGGTCAATCATTTCTACGTGGTTGTCAATCACCACAATAGAGTTATCGACTATCATTCCCAGAACCAGAATCAGCGACGCCAGCGACACCATTTCGAGTTCGATGCCGAAGAAGTAGAGCACCGCCAGCGTTATCAGCACCGATATTGGCACTGTGATGCCCGCCACCGAAGCCACTCGCAGCGGCAGAAGCAGCATTGTTACGCAGATGACGGCGATGATGGCAATCAGGAACTCGCGCATAAAGTCGTTCACCGACTCTTTCACGTATTTCGGCAACTCCGAAATCTTCTCAACGTCAATTCCGTCAGGCAGTTGCGCCTTGAACGTCTCAATGGCCTTGTCCACAGCCTCGCCGTACTCCACAATGTTGTTGCCGTTCTGCATTTCGAGCGACAGCAGAATGGTCTTGCGGCCGTCCTGCTTGATGTAACTGTCGGGGTCGTCGTAGCGGCGCTCAATGGTGGCTATATCCTTGAGTCTCACCACGTTGCCGTCTGGGTCCGAATAGACAATCTGCTCGGCAAGGTCTTTTTCCGACTCATAATTCTCGCCAAAATGAAGGTTCAGTAGCGTTTCGCCGTCGTCAATGTCGCCCGCGTAGCCCACAAGCCCGTTCGATTGGAACGCGCCCAACAGAGATAAGGCCTTGATATTGTACTCGTTAAGTTTGTCGGGGTCCACATTAACAAAAATCTTCTCTTTCTGCAGTCCCACATTTTTCACCTTCGATGTGGCGGGAATCTTGCGCACCTCGGCCTCCAGTTTTTTCAGCCACAGTTCAAGGTCTTTGTAGGTGTGGTTATCGCTCGAAAGCGAGATTAGCAGCGCCGATGTGTCGCCAAAATCGGAATTGGCAACTAGCGCCAGCACGCCCGACGGCAGCGACGATTTCAGCAGTTCCAGTCCGTGCTTGTAGGTTGACCAGAATTTTTCGGCGTCTTTGCAGTCGGCGGTCAGTTCCACAAACATATACATTATGCCCTCGCGCGAATAGGAGTAGGTCCCGCTCTTCTTAACTTCCTTAAAACCAAAGGTATAGTTCTCAACGGCGGTGGTCAGTTGCTCGGCCACCTGCTCCGACGATGCTCCAGGATAAACTCCCACCACAACTCCCTGACGCACAGTGAATACGGGGAATTCGTTGCGCGGCATTTTTTTCAGCGCCACAATGCCCACAACCATTAGCGTCAGCACAATGGTTATGACAATCTTGTTGTTGCGCATTGCGTGTTCGATGAATGTAGTTTTCATAATCAGAAGGAAATTAAGCAGTTGTTGGTCAGTTTGTCCTTTCCGTTCTTCACCACAAGGTCGCCCTCGTTCAGGCCCGATGTTATTTCCAAAAACTTATCGTAGTAGTTGCCCGTTGTCACGATGCGTTTCTGTGCCGTATTTGTCTTTTTATCAATCAGATACACATATTGCTGATTCTCGTTGTCCCGCGTCACGCAGAGGTAGGGCACGAGCAGCCGTTTTTGGTTGTCGGCAATGTCGATGCGCACGTCGCAAACCATACCAGGTTTGAGTTCGCCGCTGCGGTTATTCACCTGAATTTTAGCCTCATAGGTGCGCGACAGGCGGTCGGCCACAGGGCTGATGTTGGTAACTTCGCCGACGAACTCCTTGCCGCCGAGCGCGCCCACCGTAAAGGTTGCCTCGGCGCCCTTCTTCAGTTTGCCGATTTCCTTTTCGGGAATCGATATTTTGATGTTAACCGTTTTTAAATCAACAATTTCGATAGGCGCGCCAGTGATTGACAGCGCCGACATTCCAGGCTCAACATTGCGGCGGCCAACAATGCCGCTCACGGGCGATTTCAACTCGCACTTTTTCAGGTTGTTCTCGGCAATCTTCAGCGACGAGTTGGCCTGCTCCAGATTGGTCTGCATTTCAATCCACTTCACCTCGGGAAGGCTGCCCTTCTCGTAAACCGTTTTCAGGCGGTCGTAGGCGTCCTGCGCTTGTTTTTGCTTGGCCAGCGTCATTTCGTACATATTCCGCGCGTCGGTTTTGTCGATGGTGGCCAGCAGTTGGCCCGCGCTCACGGCGTCGCCAGCCTCAACCAGCACTTTCTGCACCGTTCCTGTCATTTCAAAGGTGAGCGGGATTGTCTGCCCAGCCTCCACCGTGCCGCTGAAGTTCAGCCGCTGAATCGTCGATTGGTTCACCACCGTTGCCGTTGTTACCTTGATAGGCGCGGACTCAGCCGCTTTCTCGTTTTTGTTGGCACAGCCTGCAAGCAGCGCAAGCGCAAGTGCCGATGTTAAAATCCTAACTTTCATTTTGTTTTGTTATTTTATGATTTGTGAATTATGATTTTCGATTTTGATTTGTGAATTTTTGATTTTTCGCACAGATTACACTGAACACGCTGATTGTCACAGGTTTTTCGATTTCGGACGCGGCACGCCACGTCCCTACAAATCCAAAACCCAACACCTAACACCACCTATGCCTTTCCAACCTCATTGTTAATTGTTAACTCCTAAATTCTAACTCCTAACTCCTAACTATTAACTCCTAACTATTAACTGAACGTTCGGTATCTTTGTTCGTTTTTAAAAAATGTCACAATTTCAAAAGGGCGTACAACTGTTGAAGTTCGGCGCGCATAGTGTTCACCGTCTCCTCAATGCTGTAGTTGTGCATAATCTCAATCGCTGTGCCGATGCTTGTCGATACTATCTGCTTGGCAATCACCGTGGTGTCGATGTCGCCGCGAATCTCGCCGCTCGCAATGGCCTTAACCACCACGTTCTTAATCATTTTCGTGCATTCGTCGATTTCCTCGATTTTCCGTTTGTCGAATTCAGGATAATGGCGGAAAGCGTCGCTCATTAGGCCGATGAAACTTACGGGGTCGAACTTCATTCCCTGCGGGTTGAGGCTCCGCAAGATTTTCTCGCCGTAGGCCACGCTCATTTCAATCTGCTCCTTAAGCGTTTGCGCCTCAGACTCCGACTTATCCACAAAATGTGGGAAATGCTTGTCAATCACCGCCTTGAACAAATCCTCCTTGTTCGTGAAATGGTGGTAGAGCGCACCTTTTGTCAGCCCAATGGCCTCGCTAATGGTGCTTATCGACACTGCCTCGTAACTCTGCTGCAGAAAAAGTTTGTAGGCTTCGTCGATAATGAAATCTCTTGTATCGTTCATAATCAATGGTTTACTTCGGCCGCCAAATACTGAACGGTCGGTATGCAAATGTAAGGCTGTTTTTGAGTTTGGCAAGAGGTTTTTGAGGAGAAAATTTCAAAGTGCAATTCAAAGTGCAAAATTGCACTTGGGCTTTTCACCGAACAAGTACCGAACAAGTTAATGAGCAGAGTTTCCGATTTTCAAATTATTCTTATTTTTGGATTGTTTAAAAAGCGTATTCTGAATTTGTAAAAACGCAGATGAATTATCAGAAGGTAAGCAAAATACAATTTTCCAGCCAGCATCTGGAAAATTCAACTGCCTGCAAAAGAAAAGTTTATTGAATTCATACATAACGAACTAAACGAATTATAAAAAAACAGAAAAGTCTTAAACTAACATATTAAATAACAACGCATTAACTATTATTTCGCGTTTACCGAAAACCCTGCAAGATTTACGGAGATAAAACACAGAAATAATAAGTGAAGGTTTGCCTATAAATGGTGGCCCGATAACGAAGTATAATAAGTAATGCTCACCTTAAGGTGGTGAGTACTTGTTTTCGTTAGAAGGTCTCCTTGCAGGGTTGCCTTGGTAAACGCAATAAGGAAAAGCACCTTTTCTTATTGCGTTGGTGATTGATAGTCAATGCATAAAACTATCAATCAATTATGGCAAACAAAACGTTAAGAAACGCCAATAAGGCAAAGGAAGATGAGTTTTACACTGAACTATCTGATATCGAGAAGGAGTTAAAACAATATAAACAGCATTTTAAAGATAAGGTTGTGCTGTGCAACTGCGATGACCCACGCATAAGCAACTTTTTCCACTATTTCAGTTACAATTTTGAGCAGTTAGGTCTAAAAAAACTGATTACCACCTGCTACAAAAATCAAGAGCGCGATTTGTTCAGCCAGAACAACAGCGAGCGTGCCATTTGGCTTGAATATACAGGCGACCGCAATGGCAACCGCGTACCTGACCCCGAAGAAATTGGAATAAACTACCTGAAAGGCGATGGCGATTTCCGCTCGGAAGAGTGCATTGAATTACTGAAACAGGCTGATATTGTTGTTACTAACCCACCGTTCTCGCTCTTCCGAGAGTATGTTGCGCAATTGATGAAATACAACAAAAAATTTGTGATTTTGGGTAACCAAAATGCCATAACATACAGAGATATATTTACATATATAAAAGATGACCAACTTTGGTTGGGTAGCACACTATCATTTGCAAAATTCAGAGTCCCAGATTATTATGAGCCACGTGCTACACGCTTTTGGATTGATGAAACGGGACAAAAATGGCGTAGTATGGGCAATATTTGCTGGTTTACAAACCTTGATATTGCAAAACGTCACGAAGAATTAATTATGTACAAAACATACAATCCTTCTGATTATCCGAAATATGACAATTACGATGCCATTGAGTGTTGCCCTGTTGCTTCTATACCAATGGATTATGATGGTATAATGGGTGTTCCTATTACTTTTTTGGATAAATACAATCCTAATCAATTTGAAATAATTGATGCAATAGGCAGGTATAGTATGACGCAGGGGCCCACGCCAGAAACTAAAGGGAAATATTTAACGGATGTAAATGGTAAACACAAATTTGCTCGTATCCTAATCCGCCGCAAGCAGCCAGCCGCCTACGTTCAGCCTGATGAGCAATTGCCGCAGGCAGCCGAGCCGAAAAACAAATACAATAGCAAATAATCTATAAATCAACCGAATATGAATATTGAACTGCACAAAATCAGCGTCCGCGAACTGACAAACGGCTACGTGGACAATGCCGAAAACGGAGTGAAAGCCTACGGCGGCCGTCTCGATGTACGCCCGCCTTATCAGCGCGAGTTTGTTTATAAGGAGAAGCAGCGCGACGCCGTGATTGACACGCTCACGCAGGGCTTTCCGCTCAACGTGATGTATTGGGCCACCCGCGACGACGGAACCTTCGAAATTATTGACGGTCAGCAACGTACAATCAGCATCTGCCAGTATGTGAACGGCGATTTTGCCTATATGTTCCGATATTTCCACAACCTTCAGCCCGACGAGCAGGAGCGCATCCTGAACTACGAACTTCAGGTTTACATCTGCAGCGGTGAGGAGAGCGAGAAACTCAAATGGTTCAAAACCATCAACATAGCGGGTGAGGAACTCACCGAGCAGGAGTTGCGCAACGCCGTGTATGCGGGCTCGTGGGTGAGCGACGCCAAGCGCTATTTCAGCAAAAACGGCTGCCCCGCAGTGAAAATCGGCAGCGACTATCTGACAGGCTCGGCCATCCGCCAAGAGTACCTTGAGACAGCCATTTCGTGGATTTCGGACGGCAACATCGAGGCGCACATGGGCAACCACCAACACGACCCCAACGCCGCCGCGCTTTGGCAGTTCTTCCAGTCGGTAATCACTTGGATTGAAACCACATTCCGCCCAACCAAAGAGCGCAAAAAGATTATGAAGGGCGTCGATTGGGGTATGCTATACAAAAAATACAAAGACCAAGTATTTGATACTCAAAAGATTGACACTGAAGTCAAGCGCTTGATTCTCGACGATGACGTTACCAAAAAGACGGGTATCTATCCTTACATCCTCACGGGCAAGGAGAAATATCTGTCAATCCGCGCCTTCACCGATGCGCAGAAACTGTCGGCCTACGAGCGCCAGTTGGGCATTTGCCCCGATTGCGGCGAGCATTTCGAACTTGAGCAGATGGAAGCCGACCACATTACACCATGGCACGCCGGCGGCAAAACTACAGCCGAAAACTGCCAGATGCTCTGCCGCGACTGCAACCGCCACAAAAGCGGAAAATAAAACTCACGCAATCTCCAAGCCCTCAATTTTCGAGAGTTTCTGCCGCAGCGTTTCGCCCTGTTTTTTTCGTATCGACAAGTCGATAGAACATTGGTTGTCAAACTGTTGGTTAGTTTGCTGCGGATTCTCGTCTTTCAGCACGCGCATCACGTCGTTCATTGCGGCGTAGTCGAATTTTATTGTGAAACGGTCCTGCTCAAACTGCTCAACAATCTGATTGTTGGCAATGGCATCAGAAGCGGCTGTGCGATAGGCGTTTATCAAACCTGGAACGCCCAATTTGGTGCCACCGAAATAGCGCACAACCACAATAAGCACGTTGGTCAGGTTGGCCGACTGAATCTGCCCCAAAACCGGTGGTCCCGACGAGTTTGCAGGCTCGCCATCGTCGCTGCAGCGATAGGTTTTCATATCGGCACCCAAGCGGAAGGCGTAAACGTGGTGGCGGGCATCGAAGTAGGTCTTTTTCAACTCCTTAATGTGCTGCCGAACCTCGTCTTCGGTGAAAACAGGCCACGCAAAAGCCAGGAAACGACTACCTTTTTCTTTGTAGACGCCTTCGGAATAACCGCTGAGAGTCAGATATTTATCGGTTTCGTCGGACATTTTGTTGGTTTAATTGGTATCGTGGTAGAGACGTAGCGCGCTACGTCTCTACATCGCATTCATTCGAAATCACAATTTTCGTTTCGATTTCCTTTGCCTCTGCATATTTTTCAAGCAGTTGCCGCGTATAATCGAACAATTCAGGCAACAAGGCTGGACCATCGTAGGCATTGACAACCATCAGGAAATGGCTGGTTTCAAGGCTCATAGCCGTGCGTTCCTCATCGCTAGTGGGCGTGCCGAATCCGCTGACCGAGTCGCGCAGAACGGGCAGACAAGCAATATTGAGCGGACCGCGGCCAATGCCGTTGTAAGGCTCGCCCTCGCGCCCGATTCCGGCTACAACATTGCCCACAACCTTGTCGGCATCGAAACCGCCGATTGAGTAGCCAAACCGCATCGACACGAGATTGACCAAATCAACCATAGTATTTATTTGGTACAAGTTGTTGCCCTTAACCAAACGGCGCATCAGAGCCTCGGCGCTGGGGCGGTAGCGGCTCGGGTCCTTGCCGCAATCGGAATACATACGGCGCGTGGCGGCAATCTGCGGCTGCTCCTTAATGGCGTCGGGCGTCAGTGTGCGGCGGATTTCGGCAGTGAGCGCGTCAATCTCGCTCCACAAGCCTTCGTTATAACTGGTGTTCAGCACTTTACATTCCATCACACCCAACGCCATTGTCGGGTTGACGGCTTTCAGTTCGGGGCCAATACTGACGTTAATCATCGCGTTTCTCAAATGTTTCGGTTTTCTTGATTCTGATTCGGCGGACAATCAGCACCACAATAATAACTGCGCTGACGGCCAAAAACGCTGCATATAACAAACCTATTAGCATATCGTATCAATAAATTTCACTATATCAACTATTTGAGTTTAACGGCAGTGCCGTAAGCCAAAATTTCGGCAGCCCCCTGCGCAATCATCGACGTGGTGAACGACACTCCGACAATGGCATCGGCGCCCAAACGTTCGGCGTCCCTGGTCAGACGTTGCAGCGCCTGCTCGCGCGATTCGGCCTGAAGCCTTGTGTACTCTTCAATCTCGCCACCAACAATGTTTTTGAGGCCTGCTAAAAAGTCGCTGCCAACATTTTTGGCACGGACGGTGCTCCCGCGAGCAATTCCCAAAATCTGCTCAATCTCGCGATTGGGAACGGTGAAAGTTGTTGTGATAATCATTTTTATAAAGTTTAATGTTGAGAGTTTAGTGTTGAGTTTAAAGTTTAACGGGTTTATAATCAATCCTAATTCCTAATTCCTAATTCCTAA
>JAFVGW010000039.1 GCA_017474765.1 Salinivirgaceae bacterium
TTGAGGCCGACGACGACACCGCCATCAGCGATGACGAGGCAGCAGCAGTGAACATCTACGCATACCAGAACGTGATTGTGGTTGAGTCAGCCGATGCTCTCGAGGGCGAAATCAGCATCTTCGATGTCAACGGCCGCATGGTTGCCAAGGAATTGGCAGCAGGCTCGCGCACCGAAATCATGATGCAGCACCAGGGTATTTACATTGTGAAGGTTAATAACACAGCCAAACGTGTAATGGTTTATTAATAGATAGGAAACGGGGGCATCAGCAATGGTGCTTCCGTTTTAAAAGAAGTACGCTGTCAGAAGAGGCGTAATTTTTCTCATGTGTGGTCCGAGGTGATGAGCCTCGGGCTTTTTTTGTGCTCTAACCAAACAAACTTAAATTTATCCGCAAGCGGATTTTTGGTGATTGCACCACTAACGCGGGAAATCATATAAAATTAAAATGAAAAAAAATTATAAAAAATTGAACTTCAGTTTTTTATTTCTAACCAAATGAATCCGAAAACAAGATAAAACACAATTTTGCATGAGTTGCGCTTTCAGCGCGCCCCCCCCCCTTGGAATTTTGTTAAATTTTCAAATCAAATTTCCTTCAAATTTCTCGCGCAAGCAACACCGTCATTTTTTCGTTATGCACCAGTAACCGAAAATAACTATTTTTGCCAGCGCTTTCGCGATGCGAGAAACATTAAAACCATTAAAACCAAACGACATGAAAGGTATTTTTAGGGAACCAATTATTCTAATAATCAGCGTAATATCCGTATTTGCAAGTTGCACCGACACAAGCGATGTCTACACCATTATCGGCGGCTCGAACAGCGAAACCATGGGCACCGTGACTGGTGACGGGAACTTCCACGAAGGCGATGTGGCCACGCTTTTGGCCGTGCCCAAACCTGGCTACCATTTTGCCTGCTGGGCCGATGGCAAACGGCGAAATCCGCGGCAGATTACCGTATCGAAAAACATGGTTCTGATGGCCATTTTCGGCATTGGCGAGCGCCCCAACAACGGCGGCGATGACGAGGAGGATATTGTCAACCCCGACACGCTGGCAGTAAGCCTTTCGGGCACAATCAGCGAGGACGTCACGCTTGAGGACCGCGGGCTTGATGTGGACTACATTGTTTACGACCGACTCACAATCGGCGGCAACGCCACTGTAACCGTCCAATCGGGCGTAACTGTCAGATTTGCAAGCCTTATGGGCAATATTACGGTGGCCGACAACGCAACACTGAAAATTGTCGCAACCGCTTCAAAACCAGCAGTTTTTGTTGGCAAGACCGATGATATCGACACTGGCAGCTGGCACGGAATCGAACTCAACACCACCAGCACCAACAACAGTTGGGAGCACGCAACAATTAAAAACGGCGGCAGCGGCTGCCTTGTGAGCGTCAGAAAAGGCACACTGTCAATGGTTTCGTGCATTATCGACAGAGTGGAGGGCAACGGTCTCGACGTTTGGGAAGAGGGCCGCGTCAGCA
Source organism: Salinivirgaceae bacterium (assembly GCA_017474765.1). Taxonomy (GTDB): domain Bacteria; phylum Bacteroidota; class Bacteroidia; order Bacteroidales; family SZUA-534; genus RUG13583. Next base: position 1,502 of record JAFVGW010000039.1, read on the forward strand.
AAATTGAGGACTGCATTTTCCAAAACTGCAAGCAGGCTCCCATTCTGTTCGAAAACAATGTGAATATTAACGCTTTAGGCGACAAAAACGATTTCTTCAGCAATGGCGAGAACTATATCTGGAGCAACAGCAAAGAGTTTGGCGGCGACAACGAGTATGTTTTCCGCAAAATGAACGTGCCGTATCTGTTCAGCGAGGGAATCGATGCTGGCGGCAAGGCGAAAATCACCATTGAGCCTGGCGTGAAAATCCTCATGGGCCTTGAGACAAAAGTCGTGGTTGGCAAAGAGGTGCTGTTCAAGGCTGTGGGCACTGCCACCGACCCCATTTCGTTCCAAGGCGACGACAATGTGGCAGGCCACTGGAATGTGTTTGATGTCGAATCCGCAGACAAGAATTCGATTATGGAGCATTGCTTTATCACAGGCGCGGGCCTTGAGCCGCCCTACGGCCTCGACTGCGCTCTGTTTATCGGCGAATCGTGCGCCATGACAATGAAGAACTGCTCGTTCACAAAAGTCGGCTCCGACTTTGGCGCAACGGTTTACAGCGCCGAGAATTTTGCCAAGAACTTCAAGTTCGAGAAAGTCACATTCAAAGACGCCGACTACAAAAACGTGTCGGAAGTGAATGTGGTGGTCGGCTACGGCATTGTTGAAGGCGGCAGCATATTCGACAGCCTTGAATATCTGGCCGATATGTTGAAATGAAGCGGAGCGGACTCATTTTGTGCCGATTTTATCGATATTAACATCAGCAAGCGGATATCCTCCAAAAATGACGACGGAGACAATTGTAATTGTATTATCTTGTCAGAAAAATATTGATAATGCAATACATTGAAACTCAGTTAACTTTCAATCCAGCAACACCCGACAACCGCGAGATTCTTGCGGCTTTGCTTGCTGAAATCGGTTACGACAGTTTTATGGACACGCCCACAGGTTTGTCGGCATACATTCCCTCCTCCTCTTTTGATGAGGCGGCAACCGCAGCAGCCGTGGAGCCCGTGGCGGCAGTTTTCGAAAGTCTCAAAATTGAGAGCCTGCCTGTGCCTGATGTTGACTGGAACGCTGAATGGGAGAAGAATTTCACCCCAATAACCGTTGCCGGGAAATGCCGAATCCGTGCGCCTTTTCACGATTACGATGCCAACTATCAGCTGGATATAATCATTGAGCCGAAAATGTCGTTCGGCACGGGGCACCACGCCACCACCACACTGATGATTCAGCAACTGCTCGACATCGACCTGAACGGGAAAGCAGTGCTCGACATGGGCTGCGGCACAGGAGTGCTTGCCATTGCCGCACTGAAACTGGGAGCAAAAAGTGCCGTTGCCATCGACATCGACCACTGGTCGGTTGAGAACACGCAGGAGAACGCCTCGCGCAACAATGTGGAAATGAATGTGATTGAAGGCGGCGCAGAAGCCATCTGCGGCTCGTTCGACGTGATTTTGGCCAACATCAACCGCAACATCCTGCTCGACCAGATGCCAGTTTACAGCCGCTCGCTCACGGCTGGCGGAATACTCTGCCTGAGCGGATTCTATGAGTCGGACCTCGACATTATCAAAGCGAAAGCCGGAGAGTTGGCACTGCAATTTGAAAAAGTTTTGGAGCGCGATGAGTGGGTGTCGGCACGATTTGTAAAGACAAAATGAACATACAATACTGACAATGAAAAGATTACTGCTAATAATCGGGTTGTGTGCCACAATGGTTGGCAATATTTTTGCCCAAAATCAAACAACAAAGTTCACCCCTGACCCATACGCGTTTATGGATGAATTGAAAGTGTTTTTTTCGAAATCGGAAGCCAACTACGAGAGCGGCAAGCTGCTTCTCAAGGAGTTTGCCCCATATTGGCACGGCGGCTCGTTCACCGAGGAACAGCAGCAAAAAATCTACGAACTCACCAATCAGATGGTGGCCCGCCGTGCGCGCAATTTTCCACACATATTCAACTATATCAATGCGTTGCTGGTGTTTTGCCAAAACGAGATGACCCAGCAGGGCAACTACAAGGAGTGGTGCGATGGCTTGAACACCATTATTTATGATAAATCAATGAAACTCAACGATATAGACAAATACGTTGTGAGTATCATCTATATGTTGCGCGACAAGGCCATCTATCAGCAGGGCAGTATGCGATGGGTGAGCAGCAACAGCCATTTCGAGATTAACAAGATAAACGACACTGTCTGCTATTACTTTAACAATCTTGACCTTAAGTGCATTGTGCGCAAAGACAGTATGGTGATTTACGACACCAAGGGCATCTACAACCCCATATCGAACCGCTGGAGGGGCGGCCAGGGAACGGTCTATTGGGAGCGTGCCGGAATTCCGCGCGACACATCCTGGGCGGAAATCGAATCGTATTCAATTTTTCTCAACAAATCGTCGTACTCCATTAAGAACGTGGTTTTCTATCATTTAGGATATTTCGGCTACCCGCTTGAAGGAACCTTGACCGACAAAGTATCAGAAACTTCGCAGCCAGGAAAATCATCATATCCGCAGTTCCGCAGCGATGAGAAAACATTTGATATTGAAGACATTTTCACCGACATCAACTATAAAGGCGGTTTTACGATTATGGGCGATAAAGTGGCAGGAACAGGCACCAACGCCGACCCTGCTCTGGTTGAAATTCTCCGCGATGTTGAATATGTCAACGAAAAAGGCGATACGCTGATAAAAAAACAGGTCTTTCTCGAGGTCAAATCGGAGTATTTTGGCATACGCAAGAACGCCATCACATCGGCCAACGCAAAAATCAAGATGAACATTGGCAACGACTCCATCTATCATCCCGGCCTGCAGTTCAAATATGCCGATGCCAACAAAGAAGTGAGCCTGATTCGCGACAACAGCCCCGAAAACCTTTCGCGAAGCCCCTACTATGACTCGTATCACAACATGGAGATGAACTTTGGACTGCTCAGTTGGAAGATGAACGATAAGAAGATTTATTTCACCAACATTCTGGGCAGTAGTATCAGTATGGCCACATTCGAGTCGGAAAACTACTTCAGTGCCGAGCGCTACTACGAGGACCAAGGGCTTGAAGACGTGCATCCCTATTTGCTGCTGCGAAGCTACGTGCGCAAATACGGCTCGGAGGTTTTTGATGCCGATGAGTTCTCGCGTCACATCAAAATGAGTCTGACAGTCACCAAGCGTCTCCTTATCAGTCTGACTTACAAGGGTATAGTCGATTATAACACTAAGACGGAAATATGCCGCGTCAAGCCGAAACTCTACCGCTACCTCGACTGCATTGTTGAGAAGATTGACTACGACCTTATCAGGTTCGAGTCGCAGACTCTATCGGGCGCGACCAACGGCGTGCTTGACCTGCACAACATGAACCTGGCCATTCAAGGCGTGCCAATGGTGAACGTGAGCGACCGGCAAAATGTGATTTTCTATCCGAAAAATGAAGAGATTGTGGTCAAAAAGGATATGTGCTTCGATTTCGGCGGCCGGATTGACGCTGGTTTGTTCACATTCCATGGCGACAATTTCAACTTCAACTACAACGATTTCATGGTTGAGCTGAACCACGTCGACTCGCTGAATATCAGGGTGAAAGCCGGATGGGACGCTCAAGGGCGGCTGTTGCTGGCCAACGTGCAGAGCACCATTGAGGACATCACCGGCAAACTCCGAATTGACGAGCCTGACAACAAATCGGGACGCAAAAACCTGCATCAATACCCGATTTTCTCCAGTGAGAAAGACTCTTACGTCTATTATGATGACTACGACATACAAGACGGAAAATACACTCGCGACACTTTCTATTTCCAGGTTTATCCTTACGTAATCGACAGTTTGAACAGCTTCTCGACCGAAGGTATGGGATTCGAAGGCGAACTGCACTTGGCCGACATTTTCCCCGTATTCAAGCAAAAGCTTGTTCTTCAGGAGGATAATTCTTTGGGATTTGTTGAGGCAACACCCAACAACGGCTATCCCGCCTACCGCAACAAAGGTCGGTTCAACAACAAAATTTGGCTGAGTAATATGGGATTGCGCGGCAATGGCGAACTTGACTTCTCCGATGCCAAAATGGTATCGAACGACTTCGTCTTCTTCCCCGACTCCACCAACGGCATAACATCGGCGCTGAGCATTGCCGAACAAAAGGGCGTTCACACCGATGTGCTGGGCACAAAGGTTGACGTGCATTGGGAGCCATACAAAGATGTGCTGACAATGAAGGATTTGGGCCAGCCGTTGCGCATGTACGGCGGCGAGGTTGCTTTCAGCGGAAAGTTGAACTACCACTCAAAATCGATGGACGGCAAGGGCCATGTCGATTTGTACGATGCAAGGTTGACATCGGCACGGTTCGATTTCCTGCAGACAAGTTTCAGCAGCAAGAGCGCCAAGTTTGAGATTAACTCCGGATTGTCCGACCAGCTGGCACTATCGACAGAAAATGTTGAGGCACAAGTTAATATGACGACAAAACTAGCAACATTCAAATCGAATTTCGGCAATGGCCGCATCGACTTCCCCGAGAACCTCTATGCCGCTTGGATAGAGACTTTCTCATGGAAGATGCTCGACAAGCAGTTGCAGTTTGCCTCGAACAGCGCAACGCAGGAATTTGTCAACGGGCGCGTGCGACGTGTAGAGCCGAATGCAGCAAAAGACGTACCTAAAGGTTCTCTGTTCCTGTCGGTTCACAAAGGCCAGGACTCACTTAACTGGATATCGCCTCTGGCTGATTTCGACTTGAAAACCAATGTCATATCGGCTCACAAAGTTGACCTTCTGGCTGTAGCCGACGCCAATATCTTCCCTGCCAATGGTGAGGTTACCATCATGCCAATGGCCAAAATGAAGACCCTAATGGGAGCCAAACTGCTGGCCGACACCGAGAATAAGTACCACAATTTCAAGGATGTAACAGTTGATGTCTTGTCGCGCAAGGATTATTACGGTCACGGCGACTACACCTACACCGAGTCGGACGGAACGGTTGAATACATCAGTTTCGACCCGATTGCCGTGGATTCGACCGGACAAACTTACGCCAACGGCAAAATTAAGCGCGAGGAGGATTTCAGTCTGTCGCCCGACTTTGGCTATCAGGGACAAGTGAAACTTGAAGCCCGCAAACCGCTGCTGCACTACATCGGCTCAACATTGATGCGCCACAATTGCAGCATTGGAACTGTCTGGGTTAAGTTCGATGCCGAGGTCGACCCGAAGGATGTGTTTATCCCGATTGATGAGCAGCCAATGAGTGCCGGCGATGAGTTCCTTGCCATTGGCGGCATGATGGCCACTGACTCGGTTCACGTCTACCCTGCGTTCCTCACTCCGCGCAAGCTCTACAGCAACGTGCCTGTGGCTACCGCCCGCGGATTCCTCCACTACAACCAGAAGAATCAGGCGTATGAGATTGCCGAAAAAGAGCGTATGGCCCAACCCGACAGTATCGGCGACTATATCTGCATCAATAAGAACGGCTGCACAATAAACTCGGAGGGCGAAATCAATCTGGTGGCCAATCTGGGACGCGTGAAACTGTTCAACAGCGGAACCACCGTTTACGACATCGATGCCGACAAGTACATTCTCGACATGATGACCACGCTCAATTTCTATCTGCCTGATGCGGCTCTGAAAATCATTACTGATACCATTCAGGCCATTGAGGGACTTGCTCCTGCAAGCCTGATGGGCGATGTTTACACACGCGGCGTGAGAAAATTGTTAGGCCCGGTTGAGGCGCGTAAAGTTTTCAACGAGCAGCAGATGTTCGGCTCGCTCAAAGTGGTGCCCGACGAACTGAACAAGACCATTCTGTTCTCCGAGCTGCACATGACATGGAACAAAAAGGTGAACTGCTGGCAGAGTGTTGGCGACCTTGGAATTGCCAATTTCGGCGGCGTTCAGCTCAACAAGAAACTGAAAGGAGTGTTTGAGGTTGAGCGCAAACGCAGCGGCGACGGCATGACTCTCTATCTTGAACTGACGCCCGACCTGTGGTATTTCTTCAGCTACAAGCGCGGATTCATGCAGGTGCTGAGCTCCGACAGTCAGTTCAACGAACTTATCCACTCCATCAAGGGCAGCGCGCGCAAACTGTCAGCCGTCAAGGGCGAGGCTTCGTATATGTTCATGATGGCCGAGAACAAGAAGAAAAACGACTTTATGAAGCACTTGCAAGGATTTGCAATTGACGACGACCAGATTGTGGATGAGGACGGCAATGTGTATGTGCCTGATGATGAAAATGAAGGCGGCGAGCAGGATGCCGAAGAAGGAGACAATAATAGCGAAAGCGAACAAACTGAAAACGAAACAGATACAGAAAATGCAGAATAAATTCAAACGAATTGCAATAAAGATTGGCAGCAATGTTCTGGCACAAGCCGACGGCTCGCTCAACACGGAGCGCATCACAAATTTGGTGGAGCAGATTGCCACGCTGCAAAAATCGGGCACTGAGGTGATTGTGGTGTCATCGGGTGCAGTGGCAGCGGGGCGCGGCAGTGTGGCTGTGTCGAAGAAAACCGACCTTGTTGCCGCCAAACAGCTCTGGGCAGCTGTGGGACAGGTGAAGCTGATGTCGCTCTATACGCAACTTTTTAGCAGTCAGGAACTTGTATGTGCCCAAGTGCTCACCACCAAAGAGAATTTCGGCGACCGCCGCCACTATCTGAACATGAAAAACTGCATCACCACGATGCTCGAAAACCGCGTGGTTCCCATTGTGAATGAGAACGATACAATCTCAGTAACCGAGCTGATGTTCACCGATAACGACGAACTCTCGGGCCTGATTGCATCAATGATGAACTGCGACTCGCTCTTCATCCTCTCAAACATCGATGGTGTCTTCACTGGTGCCCCCGACCAGCCCGACTCTAAGCTGATTCGCAAGATTGACACCGGATTCGCATCGCTGCAGAAATACATTGCCCCGACAAAATCGGGATTCGGGCGCGGCGGAATGCTCACCAAATGCTCCATTGCAGCAAAAATCGCCGGCGAGGGTATCAACGTGTTCATTGCCAACGGCACACGCGACAATGTGCTGCTCGACATTGTGAACAACCGTCTGAAGGATTTCACCCACTTCATGCCACACAACAAAACCACCAGCGTTAAGAAATGGCTGGCTCACTCGCAGTCGTTCGCCAAAGGATTTGTGACTGTCAACCAAGGCGCCATGGATGCCTTGACAGGCGAAAAGGCCACCAGCCTTTTGTTTATCGGCATAACTGGCGTTGAAGGCACGTTTGAGAAAGGCGACATTGTAGGCATCTACGGCCCCGACGGGCAACAACTCGGCATCGGCCGCGCCATGTACGACTCGCAGACCGTGGCCGATTGCATGGGTAAAAAACAAAGCCGCCCGTTTGTGCATTACGATTATCTGGTGCTGAATTGACGATTTTAGTTATCCGCAAGCGGATATATGGTTGGGGAGTCGCTTCGCGAAAAATTTTAAGAAAATTAGATTAAAAAATTAAACAGAAATTTATAATTGATTGATTTTGAATAATTTTGTTTTAGATTTTTTAAAAATTTCTGCCCGCCAGGGCATACAACAATAAAATAGGGGCGAATGTATATTCGCCCCTAAATGTTTTATCTCTAACCGATTATATCAGATTTAATCCGAATAATATCAATCATTTACCATTAATCATTTAACGTTAACCGTTAATCATTAATCATCACCCGTTTGGCCACGCTGCCAACCCTTACAATGTAGATGCCGGCGGCTTTGACGCGGATTTCTGCGCGGACGCGATTAATCGCGTCCCTACCAACAAGGCGTCCCATTGCATCATAAACGCGGATTTCGGCTTCTGCATTTTCAACCACAATAATGTTGTGGTGGGCATGAATGCAGAGCTCGGCAATCTGCTCACTGACAGCGGTACCAGGATTTGTGTTCTGGTTTTCATTGCCTCCCTGATTTTCGTTTCCTCCCTGGTTCTCGTTACCTTGTTCATTGCCACCTTGATTTTCATTTTCGCCAGGTTGTTCGCCCAAGGCGGGAATAACCCGTTGTGCACGGAACACTTCGCCACAAATCGAGCAATGCAGACCTTCGGTCAAACCATCGGTGGTGGCAGTTGCTGCAACAGCTGTATCCAACACAATGTCGTGCTTGAGCATCGGTATCTTAACCTGCGGAACAATCACTGCGTTGCAAACCGAGCAGTGACTACCCTCGGTCAGGCCAGGCTCGGTGCAAGCTGGTGCCACGGCAGAATCAACAACCACAGTGTGGCCCATGGCAGGAACAACCTCTTGCGCCTTTATCACAAAACGGCAGACTGAGCAATGTTTGCCCTCGGTCAATCCCGGTTCTGTGCAGGTTGCCTGTATTGCGGCATCCACAACCTCAACATGCCCTAAAGCGGCAATTTCTGTCTGTTCCTTGAGCACAACTTTGCAGACAGAGCAATGTTTGCCTTCTGTTATGCCTGATTCGGTGCATGTTGCCGCCTTGCCAGCATCAATAACCTCTTTGTGACCTAAAGCCAAAACCATTTTTTGTGCAACTATAACGGCATCGCAAACCGAGCAATGCTTGCCTTCAGTCAGGCCCGATTCGGTGCAGGTTGGAGCCACGGCGGCATCCACCACCTCTTTATGGCCCAATGCCGGAACCTCAGCCTGCTCAACTGTAACTGCCCCGCAAACCATGCAATGTTTTCCTGCAGTTAGGCCTGTTTTTGTGCAAGTTGGAGCCACTGCCGCATCGGCAACTTCTTTGTGACCTAAAGCGGCAATATCATTTTGCGCCACCAGAACTGCATTGCAAACTGAGCAATGCGAACCTTCGGTTTTACCTTTGACTGTGCAGGTTGGAGCCACGGCGACATCCACAACTTCGGAGTGGCTAGTGGCTGGCAGAGTATCTTGTTTCACAAACACATGGCCGCAACCAGGGCAGTGCGAGCCCTTAGTCAGGCCAAAGGCTTCGCAGGTGGCGGCTACTGCAAAATCGGTTACCGTGGTGTGAGCCTCGAAGTAAGCTGTCAGCACGGTATCTTTTGTTGCGGCAAGCGCACGCGGGCTCTCGGTATTGTTATCGCTCCAGCGTGCAAAATGGTAGCCTTCGACTGGTGTGGCCGTGAGCGTTGCAGTGTGGTTGCCTAATATCAGAGTATCGCCCTCGGCGGTGCCAAGTGCCTCGTTGGCGCTCAATATCTTCACCTTGTAGAACGGCATAATATCCTTGCGTTTCCAGATGGTTGCAGCCTTATAGGCATCGACGCTTGTGGCTGGAACATAAATGGTATCGCTGAAGATGAACGGGTCGTCTTCAAGACGAATGGGCGTTTCGGCATAACAGATAATTCTGTTCAGGCCGCTGCAGTTGGCAAAAATGCCGCTGCTGAACTCGGCCACCGACTTGCCAATGACCACCGTTTCAAGGCTGGTGCAGCCATCGAACGCATTGTTGCTCACGCTTGTAACCCTATTGGGAATGGTGAGAGCCGTGATGCCGCTGCAGCCTGCAAAGGCATTGCTGCCTATGGTTGTAACCGACTCAGGAATCTTTATCTCAGTAAGACTGCTGCAGCCCTTGAAAGCATCGTTGCCAATGGCCTTGACCGACTCAGGAATAGCAACCGCCCGCAGACTGCCGCATCCCGAGAACAACCCGTTGTTGACGTATGTGAGCGACTCAGGCAAAGTAACTTCTGCCAGCCGTTTGCAATCGCGGAAAGCACCATCACAAATGAAACGGCAATCGGCACTCACGGTGCAAGAAGTTATGCTCTTGTTGCGGGCCGACATCAGAATCATATTCGGATTTTGGCTGTTGCCCAAGTAGTAGCCGTTGCTGTAGATGTTGTAATCCAAGAAGTTGCAGCCATCGAAAACATTGTTTCCAACGCTTTCAATGCCATTGCCCACACTCACATTCTCCAGATATTTGCACCCAGCAAACGCTCCATCCTCAAGCCGCGTAACGGCATCGCCAATGTTGACTGTCTTAAGCGATTGAAAGCCGCTGAACATTGCACCCACGGCATCGGTGTTGTATGTGAGAGTCTCGATGTTATTGCATCCAGAAAAAGCACCATCGCCAATACTTGTAACCCACTCAGGCAGAGTTACTGATGTTATATTGGTGTTATTGGCAAATGCCTGCTCTCCAATGCCCATTATGGTGAATTCATTGCCAGCAGTAACTGTTTCGGGTATCACCAAATCGCCTGAGAAACTTGCTCCGTTAGTTAGTTTAGCAGAGTTTCTCGAAAGCACATCGTAGCCAATATCATCTTTAGTGAAACTCAACCCTGCATTGCTGACATCGGCATCGGTTTCTATGGTTACTGATGACAGGTTTCTATAATTTGCGAAAGCATTATTACATATTCTTGTAATCGTGAAAGTATGGCCCGCTGTTACCATTGCGGGAATTACCAACTCTGTGATTTCATTTTCACCATAATTGCCTGGTTCGTCATCAATCCATTCGTCATCATCATCAAAATCATGGTGATTGTAGTTTGAATTATTAATGCCTATTTCAACAGTATTTTTTGTCAGTACCGAGTAGCTGATGTCGTCTTTTTTAAACTTCAGCCCCGCATTGCTGACATCAGCATCAGTTTTTATGGTTACTGATGTAATATTATTGCAATTGTTAAAAGCATTCTCGCCAATGTAAGTAACTGATTCGGGAATAGTGATGGTTGCCAAATCTATACAACCGCTGAATGCACCTTCGCCTATGCTTGTAACTGCACTGCCGATGTTGACTGTTTTCAGATTTCTCAAATCCAGAAATCTACCATTTTCAATGCTCGTAACCGAACTGCCAATGTTTATGGTTTCAATACTGGGCATATCTTGCGATAAAGAATAAGCAAAAATTTCCGAGTTTAACGCATTTGTATTGTATGTCAGCGTTTTAATGCCAAAACAACGATAAAAAGGACTACTACCAAAACTTGTAACTGACTCGGGAATGGTGATTGATGTTAACCCCTCACAATCTTCAAATGCTCCTTTTCCAATATATATTATGCCTTCGGGAATAGTAACCGATGTCATTCTGTCGCAGTCATAAAACGCAAAGTCGCCAATCTTAGTAACCATGAAAGTGCTACCAGCTGTTACATTATTTTGTATGGTCACATCACCAGATATGTTTTTACCTTTTGTAAGTACTGCTGTTTTTTTCGAAAGCACATTGTAGCTAATATCATCTTTTGTGAAACTCAACCCCGAATTGCTGACATCGGCATCGGTATTGATTGTTATTGATGTCAAATTGTCGCACCCATCAAAAGCATTTTTACCAACGTATGTAACAGATTCGGGAATGGTTATCGAAGTCAACGGGCAATTTCTAAACGCTTCATCTGCAATTTCTGTAACTGCATCACCAATGTTAACTGTTTTCAACGAAGACTTGCCGCTAAACAATGTGCCCACGGCATTGGTGTTGTATGTGAGTGTTTCTAATTTGTTGCAATTTTTAAACGCTTCGTCACCGATGCTTGTCACCGATTCAGGAATAGTTATCGATTCAAGATTGCCGCATCCTTTGAACGCATTATCAGCAATCACAGTAACTGCATTGCCTATGTTGACGGTCTTCAGCGAAGACATGCCGCGGAACATTGCTCCAATGGCATTGGTGTTGTATGTGAGTGTTTCGATTTTGGAACTCCGAAACACATCGTTCCCAAAGCTTGTTACCGATTCAGGAATGGTTATTGATTTTAGATTTGGACAATCGTTAAACGCAATATCACCGATGTTTGTAACTGAATTGGGAATAGTTACTGAAGTCATGCCACATCGGAAAAATGCACCGAAACCGATGCTTGAAACAGTTTTTGGAATGGTAATATCTTGGCTATTGCCAAAGTATCTTGCAAGTTGAGTTTTTTCTTTGTCGCTGTAAGCAAAACCATTTTCATCAATTACAGCTACCACCATCCCTGCTCCCCATGGAGCGCCTAAAGCCGAGCCAGAATACACAATACAAGGGACATGCTCAAATGCCTTATCGCCAATTATTTCAACGGTGTTTGGAATTGTCACTGGCGCCAAGTTTTCACAACCCGAAAAAACTCCTTCAGTAATACGTGCAACTGTATTGGGTATAGTTACTGATGTTAAGTTGATATGATCAGAATAAGCATTTCCACAGATACCCGTTACTATGAAAGTATCACCAGCTTTTACTTCTGAAGGAATTACCAAATTACCCGAAAAATCATCAGGGAAATTATCTTCCCAAAACCAGAGCCAAACAGAACTCTTCGACTGAACAGAATATAGAAAACCATCTTTCAAGAATTGCAAAGCTACTAAGCTTAAGTCAGCATCAGTTTTTAAGTATATTGAATTAAGACTACTACAGCCTGCGAATGCACTCTCACCAATACTTGTTGCCGATTCTGGAATCGTTATTGAAGTCAGACTACTACAGAATGCGAATGCACAACTTCCAATGCTTGTAACCGATTCTGGAATCGTTATTGAAGTCAGGCTACTACAATCATCAAACGCATGCTCGGCAATTTCTGTAACATCATCGCCAATGTTGACAGTCTTCAGCGAAGACATGTCACTGAATGTTGTACCCACGGCATTGGTGTTGTATGTAAGTGTTTCAATAGGACAACCCGAAAATGCACTACTGCCAATGCTTGTGACTCCACTTCCAATAGTTAACGATGTTAAATTGTTGCAGTTATAAAACGCAGAGTTTTCGATGCTTGTAACATTATCACCAATAATGACGGTTTTTAAAGATGACATATTGTGAAACTCATTGCCAATGGCATTGGTGTTGTAGCTAAGTGTTTCAATTGAGCAATTATAGAACGCGTTTTGCCTAATACTGGTCACTGATTCGGGAATGTCTATGCTTAAGCTATTACCTATATATCTAACAAGTTGTGTTCTTTCATCATCAGCGTAAACAAACCCATTTTCATCGACAACTGTAAATACTTCACTTGCTCCCCATGAGCCACCTTCCGCTTCTCCTGAATAAAATATTGATTTACCCGCAAAAGCCTCTTCACCAATACTTGTTACTGATTCGGGAATGGTTAACCAATCAAGGTACTCAGTAGCTTCAAATGCGTGGGCTCCAATGCTCGTTACTGAATTAGGAATGTTAATTACTCGTAAGTCAAAGCATTCATAAAACGCATTGTCACCAATGCTTGTTACTGTCTCAGGAATAGTTATAAAGCCAATATATGTTTTCATGTAAAAAGCTCCAGTGCTAATGCTCGTAACAGTGTATATAATATCATCGTGTTCAATGGTTGGAGGAATAATATAAGAACAACCTTGCGGATTACTCATGCTTCCATAAACCGATACATAATGATTTGCGACATCTGTTACAATGTATGTCAAACCGTTAACTTTAAAAGATTCTTGCCCCAGCACTTGTCCCGAAAGCAATGCACAAAAAACAAATAAGAAAATGCGTTTCATAGCAATGTATTTTAGTGGTTATTAAATATTTATCTGTTGTTTTTGGGTAGAGACGTGCCATGGTGCGTCTCTACAATGCGGCATTTTTTCGAATGCCACAACAAACATAATGATTTTCAGCAAGAATAGCCAATTGTACGCAACAATTTTTGGCGGCGCAGTAAGTGTGGGGATTTCAATCCTTTATTTTCTGCATAACCATCAGCCCATCCCTGATTGGAAACAGAACATTCACCACGCGGGGGTCGGCGTGCACGGTGTCGTTGAATTGCTGAAGGCTGTGCGTGTGGGCGTCGGCAGGCGGGGTGTCGCCGTTGATTTTGCCGTACCAGAGCACGTCGTCGGCAATGATGAAGCCGCCGGTGCGCACCTCATTGATAATCAAATTGTAATATTCAGGGTATTCGCGCTTGTCGGCGTCGATAAACACCAAATCGAATTGGCCGCCCAGCGTGGGCACAATCTGCCGCGCGTCGCCCAGGTGATAGACAATGCGGTCGGCGTAGGGGCTGCGGTCGAGAAACGAGCGGGTGAAATCCTCCAGTTCGTCGTTCACGTCGATGGTGTGCAGCACCGAGCCTTCGGGCATTCCTGCGGCCATACACAGAGCCGAATATCCCGTAAAGGTGCCCAACTCGAGCACGCGTTGCGGCCGAATCATTCGGCAGAGCATTTCCAGAACCTTGCCCTGAAGGTGCCCCGCCACCATTTGCGGACGCAGGATTTTCACGTACGTCTGCCGCTCAAGTTCGTTGAGCAGCGGGCTCGCGGCTGTGGTGTGCTCCTCAATGTATTGGTCAACGCTATGGTCGAATCGTTGCGGCATTGTCAAAGGTGAGAGTTAAGGGGTAAATGTTTAGATTGTTGTTTAATCGGTGAATTGTTTAAAGGTTGATCCCGATAGCTATCGGGGGCTTCGCTGTTTAACAGGTTTAAAGTTTAGAAGGTTTAGTGCTTTTGCTGTTTAGAAAGTTGAGTTTCTAAACCTTCTCAACCTTCTAAACTATCTCAACCAATTCCATTAAATTGTTAATTATCTACTCCTAAATCCTAATTCCTAAATTCTAACTCCTACCTAAAGAGTTTCACAATATCATTTCCATTGGCGTAGATGAGCAGTGCCAGCAGCAGCGCAAAGCCGATGTACTGCGCCACCTCCATTACCTTGTCCGACGGTTTGCGGCGCGTCACCATTTCAATGATGATGAAGAGCGCGTGGCCGCCGTCGAGTGCCGGAATGGGCAGAATGTTGAGCACAGCCAGCATAATGCTCAGGAAACTTGTCATACTCCAGAACGAGTACCAGTCCCACGTGCCGGGGAAAATCTTGCCAATGGCGATGAATCCGCCAAGGCTCTCGTAGGCTTTGGTTTCGGGCTTCACAATCAGTTTGAACTGTTTCAGATAGTCGCGAGCCACCACAAAAGCCTTTTTGGCTCCGGCCGGAATGGCAGCAAAAAAGCCGTATTCCTTCTTGCGCAACTCGAAGATGCCGTCGGTGCTCGCCTGAACGCCAATCAGCCCGGTTGAGTCGATGCTGACGGCAAACGATTGTTCCTGTCCGTCGCGTATCACATTGATATTCACCGTCGAATTCTTGTAATTGGCAATGGTGGCGCGGAACTCGTCGAAATATTCAGTCCTGATGGTGTCGATGCCCACAATTTGGTCGCCCACCTGAATTCCGGCGGCTTCGGCGGCCGAGCCCTTCATAAATCCGCCCGCCACAAACGGAAACCGCGGCGAAATGAACGTGCCGCCCTTGAGCAGATGCGGAACAATGCTGTCAGAAATCTGAATGTCAAGCACTTGGCCGTCGCGCTCCACCTGAATAGTCTTCGACTCGTTCAGCAGAATGTAGGCCGTGATGGCTGTGGCCTTCTCAACCCGCTCCCCGTCCACACTGATAACCTTGTCGCCGTTCTGCAGGCCCGAGCGCAGCGCCACCGAATCGCACACAATGCCGTACTTCATATTCTCGGTGGGCAGATACTCCTCGCCCCACGTGAATAGTATTCCGGCGTAGATGCCCATTGCCATTATCAGGTTGAAAACCACGCCCGCCACAATAATCAGCAGCCGCTGCCACGGCCGTTTCGAGCGGAACTCGTCGGGTTTGGGCGGCAGAGCCATTTGCTCCTTGTCCATACTCTCGTCAATCATTCCGGCAATCTTCACGTAGCCGCCCAGCGGCAGCCAGCCAATGCCGTACTCCGTGTCGCTGTTTTTCGGTTTGAACTTGAAGAGCGAGAACCACGGGTCGAAGAACAGATAGAACTTCTCGACTCTTGTTTTGAACGCTTTCGCGATGATGAAATGCCCGAACTCGTGGAATATCACCAGAATAGACAGGCTCAAAAGCAGTTGTGCAATGCGGATTAATGTTTCCATTTATTATTTATTGTTTAATTGATTTACTGAATGAACGACTAATTGTTACACAAACAGTTAGCTTTTTTGAAATTCGGCAATCGCCGCCTTTGTTTTATAGTGCAAATATGATATTTTTTTTGAGTAAAGCGTAATGTGCAAACGCAGAGCGTATCCTCATAAAAATGCGGCTTTTCTGATTTATTCGCTCATAAAAATGTAGTTTTTTGTAATTATTCACTCATAAAAATGTAATTTTGCAATACGATTTTTAAAATCATATATATGGAAAGGCTCATTTACAACGATTTGCTGAAATGGAAAAACAGCAGTAGACGCAAGCCTCTTATTTTGTTTGGCGCGCGACAAGTGGGAAAAACATATATCCTAAATCAGTTCGGGAAGCGGGAATTTGACAATTACGTGTACATCAATTGCCATAATAATGAATTTGTGGCCACGCTTTTCCGTAGCTTTGATATTGAGCGCATATTGATTGATATTGAGCGACATACCGAGAAGAAAATTACCGCAGGAAAAACACTTCTTATCCTTGACGAGATACAGGAAGTTCACAATGGAATATCATCGCTCAAGTATTTTTGTGAGAACAAACCAGAATTGCACGTGGTGGTGGCCGGTTCGTTGTTGGGCATATCGCTTCACGAAGGCGAGAGTTTTCCTGTTGGCAAGGTGGATATGCTTCATCTTTATCCGATGACTTACATTGAATATCTTATGGCCTGCGGCAGAGAGTCTATCGTGAAAGCACTCCGCGACACCGATTGGACAGCAATTGAATTGGAACACGAGTATTTAGAGAACCGTCTGCGAGAGTACTATTTTACAGGCGGAATGCCCGAAGCTGTCGCCGAATTTATCGAAACCGGCGACACAAAAAAAACAAGGCTGATACAACAGAATATTATTGAAGCATACAACAACGATATAAGCAAACATACAAAAACGGAAGTGCAGCGCATACATCAGGTATGGGAAAGCATACCGGCGCAACTTGCCAAAGAGAATAAGAAATTCATTTTCGGGATGCTGAAAAAAGGCGCTCGTGCTGCCGATTTTGAGTTGGCTCTGCAATGGCTTGTTGATGCCGGACTAATCTATAAAGTGGAACGCTGCAAAACGCCATCGCTGCCACTGAAATTCTACGCCGACAATTCGGCTTTTAAAATTTATCTTCTCGATATCGGTTTGCTTGCAGCTATGGCACAGACGCAACCCAAAAACATATTGTTAGGTAACAAAGTGTTTTCCGAATTCAAGGGTGCATTTTCCGAAAACTATGTCTTACAGCAGATTCGACCGCTGAATGACACGTTTGCTTACTACTATAGCAAAGATAATTCGCAGTTGGAAGTTGATTTTCTGTTACAGTGTGCCAACAAGATTATTCCTGTTGAAGTAAAAGCCGAAGAAAACGTGAAAAGCAAATCGTTACACACATTCGTTGATGCTCATACGCCGGGTATGAAAGGGCTGCGCGTGTCGATGAAGCAGCATATTGAGCAAGATTGGATGGAAAACATTCCTCTGACAGCCGTCGAAGCTTATCTGACGAAAATGATTGAATGATTTGACTACTGACTACAGGCGACAGACTACGGACGCCATAATTTGACGTCTCTACAATGTGCCTTTTGTCTCGTAATTTGTAATTCAAAATTCGTAATTTATAACTCCTAATTTCTAACACCTAAATTCTAAATTCAAATCAGTCCCTCCGCAAACTTCCTCGCCTCGCGGTCGGTTGCCACATAATCGTCGTAAGTCGGTTTGCCGACGAAGGCAATGGCGTGCATTGTCCGTTCGATGGTTGCGGCAATGTCAAGGAAACCGATGCGCTCCTTCAGAAAGGCGGCCACGGCCACCTCGTTGGCGGCGTTCATAATGGCGGGCATATTTCCGCCCTTGCCCAGAGCCTCGTAGGCCAGCGCCAGGCAGCGGAACTTCTCCAAATCGGGTGCCTCAAACGTCAGCGGTTGCTGATTTTTAAAATCGATGCGGCCGAAATCCGATGGCCAGCGGTCAGGGTAACTCAGCGCGTATTGGATGGGCAGACGCATATCGGGCAGGCCCATTTGCGCCTTCACGCTGCCGTCGATGAACTGCACCATACTGTGGATGATTGACTGCGGGTGCACCGTTACCTCAATCTGCTCGTACGGAATGCCGAAAAGCCAGTGAGCCTCAATCACTTCCAAGCCTTTGTTCATCATTGATGCCGAGTCGATGGTGATTTTTGCGCCCATATTCCAGTTGGGGTGCTTGAGCGCCTGCTGCGGCGTTACGGTGCGCAGTTCGTCGATTGATTTTGTGCGGAATGGTCCGCCCGAAGCGGTGATAATCAGTTTCTCAACCTCAGGCTCGCCCACCAGACATTGGAAGATGGCCGAGTGCTCCGAATCGACGGGTGTTACCTTAACTTTGTGTTTTGCAACAAGTTCGGTAATCAGTTCGCCAGCCACCACAAGTGTCTCCTTGTTGGCCAGGGCGATGTTTTTGCCAGCCTCAATGGCTTTGATGGTCGATGAGAGCCCCACGTAGCCCACCATTGCGGTCACCACGGTGTCAACGGTGCTCATTTGCACCACGTCCTCAATGGCTTTTGCGCCCGTCCAGACTTTGATGTCAAGGTCGGCAAGTGCCGATTTCACATCGTCGTACTTCGATTCGTCGGCAATGACAACGGTGTTTGGCTGAAACTCGCGCGCCTGTTCAATAAGCAGTTTGGCGTTGTGTCCGGCTGTCAGAACCTCAACCGTAAGTTTGTCGGTGTGGGCGCGTGCCACGTCGAGCGTCTGTGTGCCGATTGAGCCTGTCGAACCAAGAATTGCAATATGTTTAGTCATTATGTATCAGAAAATTATGTAGTCGGTTGGATTGAGCGGCGTGCCGTTCTGCCACAACTCAAAATGCAGGTGCGGCCCGGTGGTGTACTCGCCCGTGTTGCCAATGATGCCAAGCGGCTCGCCAGCCCGAACGTGGTCGCCTATCTTTTTCAGAAGGAATGAGTTGTGTTTGTATTGTGAGATGATGTTGTTGCGGTGCTGTACAATAATCACATATCCCGCCTCGAGCGTCCATCCGGCCATAATCACCGTTCCGTCGAGCACCGACAGAATGGGATATTTGGCGTTCGACACAATGTCGATTCCGTAGTGGCCTGTCTCAGGTGAGTGCGGATTGGTGATGTCGCCCTTGAGCGGGCAGTAGAAGTGCATTTTGATGGTGCTCAGCACTGTGGGCAGCACCGTTTCATCCTCAATATAGCGTACGTTGAACTGGTCGTCATCAATAGTGTGGTGAATGGTGTCAATCCGCACTTGGCGTTTTTTCTCATCCTGCTTGATGGAGTCTTTAACTATAACGTGAGGATTTGTGCGCTGACCATTTAGAATATCACGCAGATTATTGATATACAAATCATTCTGTGATATCAGCCGCTCAAGCGAATCGACTTTTAAATAATTTGAGATGGCCAAATCGCGGTCGTGAGAACTTGGATAACCAGGCACATACTGACGCAAAGGCGTGAAAGTAATCAATGCCGCCCCTCCTACTATCAGAAACACGACTGCCACAACCATCAAAATCACGAAACTGCGCAGAGTCATCACCTTGTTCCACAACTCTTTAAAAGTGCGGTCGTTGATGATGGCAAAACGATAACGTTCCGACAAACGGCTTTTTTTCTTTGTTTTTCCCATTATTATATATATGTCGGCAAAGATAACCGAAAAAGGCAATTGTAAGTTAAATTTGAAGTGGAAAAGCAACAGAACCAGAATGCAGAAAACAAAAACGCCCCAGCGTCATCCACTAGAGCGTTTTTAGATTATTCAGATTGGCCACAGAAAGCGTTCTGTAGTCAGAAGTCTGTTGTCTTTAGTCTTTAAAACAGCGTAAACGCCGCCGTCAGGCCAGCCATAACGATTGAAACCATACTCATCAGTTTGATAAGAATGTTGAGCGACGGGCCCGAAGTGTCTTTGAACGGGTCGCCAACGGTGTCGCCAACCACGGTGGCCTTGTGGCAGTCAGAGCCCTTGCCGCCGAAGTTGCCTTCTTCGACATACTTCTTGGCGTTGTCCCAGGCACCGCCTGCGTTGGCCATAAACACGGCCAGAACAAATCCGCAGCCCAGTCCGCCAATGAGCAGGCCAAGCACGCCGCCCACGCCAAGAACCACGCCAACCAGAATTGGGACAATGATTGCCAGCAGCGACGGGAACAGCATCTCGTGCTGAGCGCCTTTGGTCGAAATCTCAACGCAGCGTGCGTAGTCGGGGTCAGCCTTGCCTTCCAGAATGCCCTTAATGGTGCTGAACTGACGGCGCACTTCTTCAACCATCTTCTGTGCGGCGCGTCCCACGGCGTTCATCGTCAGGCCGCAGAACAGGAACGCCATCATTGCGCCAATGAAAACGCCCACCAGCACAATCGGGTTCATCAGGTTCACGTTGTAGGCTTCCATAAAATCGACCAGCGTGGCCTTTGCGGCTTCAACGCCGTTGGGCAGCGCTTCGCCCATTCGGATAAGCGCCATCTTAATCTCTTCGACATACGAAGCCAGCAGGGCCAGAGCCGTCAATGCGGCCGAGCCAATGGCGAATCCCTTGCCTGTGGCGGCGGTGGTGTTGCCCAGAGCGTCGAGAGCGTCGGTGCGCTTGCGGACTTCAGGTTCCAGACCGCTCATTTCGGCGTTGCCGCCAGCGTTGTCGGCAATCGGGCCGTAGGCGTCAGTGGCCAGCGTAATGCCCAGCGTCGAGAGCATTCCCACAGCCGCAATGCCGATTCCGTAAAGGCCCATCGACAGATTGGCGGCCGTGAACTCAACGTGGAAACCGTTGGCGCACAGGTACGAGAGCACGATAGCCGCGCCCACCGTCACAACAGGAATAGCGGTTGAAATCATTCCCAAACCAAGGCCCGAAATGATAACCGTTGCGGGGCCCGTCTGCGAACTTTCGGCCACCTTCTGCGTCGGCTTATAGGTTTGCGAAGTATAATATTCGGTTGATTTACCGATAATTACGCCAGCCAGCAGGCCCACAACCACCGAGAACGAAATGCCGAGCCAGTTCTCGATTCCCAGAGCCCAGAGAATGGCGAATGTTGCTATCGCGATAAGCACTGCGGCGGTGTTTGTTCCGCGGCTCAGGGCCGAAAGCAGTTGCTTCATTCCAGCGCCTTCCTTGGTTTTGACAAGGAAAATGCCCAGAATGGACAGAGCCACGCCCACAGCCGCAATCATCGACGGCGCCAGCACGGCCTTCAGTTGCAGGTCGGCGGCCGAAGCGGCAAACGCCGAAGCGCCCAGCGCCATTGTGGCCAGAATCGAGCCAGCGTACGACTCGTACAGGTCGGCGCCCATACCAGCAACGTCGCCCACATTGTCGCCCACATTGTCGGCAATGGTGGCAGGGTTGCGCGGGTCGTCTTCAGGAATGTTGTATTCGGTTTTCCCGACAAGGTCGGCACCCACATCGGCAGCCTTTGTGTAGATACCGCCACCCACGCGAGCGAACAGCGCTTGAGTGGAAGCGCCCATACCAAAGGTCAGCATTGTTGTGGTGATTATAATTAGGTGATTTTCAGCAGGAATGAAGTGGTCGAGAACCAAGAACCACACCGACACATCGAGCAGTGCCAGACCAACAACCGTCAGGCCCATAACGGCGCCCGAGCGGAACGCAACCTGCAGGCCGCTGTTGAGCGTCTGCCGAGCCGCATTGGCCGTGCGCGCCGAAGCGTAAGTGGCCGTCTTCATTCCGAAGAAACCCGCCAGGCCCGAGAAGAAGCCGCCCGTCAGGAACGCAAACGGAACCCAACTGTTCTGCAATCCGAAGAAGGCCATCACGGTGAAAATGGCGGCCAGCACCACAAAGACGATAATCACAACCTTGTACTGCTGTTTCAGATAGGCCATCGCACCCTTGCGCACGTGAGCCGCAATCTGTTTCATCAGGTCGGTGCCTTCACTTTCCTTCATCATCTGACGGAAGAACAGGTAGGCGAAACTCAACGCCACCACCGAAGCCGCCAGAACAATGTAAATCAATTTTTCCATAATTCTGATAATTAAGAATTTATAAAACAATGTCAAAATTGCGGCGCTTGCCCGAACAAGGCCGACAAACTTTTGTTTAAAGGTATGGATTTAATATTAAGATTGTTGCATAGGGAAGGGGAAAATTTTGGGGAAATGGAAAAATCGGGGCATTTGTTCTTTTTTTCGGATAATTGAGCACGTCTTCCTTATTAAAAAAGTGTTTTATATTTGTATAATGGCTAAAAATGTTTAAAGCGCAGAGAAACAACGCGTATGAATCAAAATCCCGAACAAATAGCACGTGATAAAATCGACAGTCTGCTTGAGCAGGCGGGTTGGAAGGTTCAGCCGAAAAGCAAGATAGACTTCTCGGCAGGAGTTGGTGTGGCTGTCCGTGAGTATCAGACTGATGCAGGACCTGCCGACTACGTGCTGTTTGTCAACCGTAAGCCTGTGGGCATCATCGAGGCGAAACGAGAGGAGGAAGCCGTCAATATCACGGTGGTTGAAGAGCAGTCGGTGCGGTATGCCAACGCAAAATTGAAATACCTGAACAACGAGCCGCTGAACTACATTTATGAAACGACAGGCACTTTGACCCACTTCACCGACTACAGTGACCCCAAACCCCGCAGCCGTGTGGTATTCGCCTTCCACAAACCCGAAACTATTGCCGAATGGATTCGCAACGGCAAAAGCCTTCGAGGCCGTTTGCAGGACTTCCCTGCACTTGACACAACAGGACTTCGACCAGCACAGATTAAGGCGGTGACGAATCTCGAGGAATCGTTCCGCAACAACCGCCCGCGGGCGCTGATTCAGATGGCGACGGGTGCAGGAAAAACGTTTACCGCCATAACGTTCATTTACCGTCTGCTGAAATTTGCCAAAGCGAAACGTATTCTGTTTCTTGTAGATACGCGCAATTTGGGCGAACAGGCCGAGCAGGAGTTTATGAACTTCCGCCCGAACGACGACAACCGCAAGTTCACCGAACTCTACAATGTGCAGCGACTCTCGTCGAGTTACATTGCCAACGATAGCCAGGTGTGCATATCCACCATTCAGCGGCTCTATTCGATTCTGAAAGGCGAGGAGTTGGACGAATCGGCCGAAACC
Source organism: Salinivirgaceae bacterium (assembly GCA_017474765.1). Taxonomy (GTDB): domain Bacteria; phylum Bacteroidota; class Bacteroidia; order Bacteroidales; family SZUA-534; genus RUG13583. The sequence continues at coordinate 24,542 of JAFVGW010000039.1, forward strand.
GACAACCCGAACGAATCGTCGTGGTTGCAGCAGCGGCTGAAGGAACAGCAGGCCATTCCTGTGGAATACACCGCCAAAGTGCCTATCGAACAGTTCGATTTTGTGGTGATTGACGAGTGCCACCGTAGTATTTACAATCTTTGGAAACAGGTGCTCGACTACTTCGATGCGTTTCTTATCGGCTTGACCGCCACGCCCGACAAGCGCACCTTCGGTTTCTTCAACGAGAATGTGGTAAGTGAATACACCTACGAGCAATCGGTGGTGGATGGCGTGAATGTGCCGTATGATGTCTATACTATTGAGACGGAAATCTCGAAGAACGGCGGACTCATTAAAGCGGGATGGCATATCGACTATCGTGACAAGGCAACTCGCAAAACCCGTTGGCAGCAGGTGGATGAGGACACTGAATATAAGAAGAATGATTTGGACAAATCGGTGGTGAATCCGAGCCAGATACGCACCGTTATCCGCCAGTTCCGCAAGGCGCTGATGGAGGAGATTTTTCCGAACCGCTACGATGAAAACGGGCAGTACGAGGTGCCGAAGACCTTGATTTTCGCCAAGACCGACAGCCACGCCGACGATATTATCAAGATTGTGCGTGAGGAGTTTGACGAAGGCAACGACTTCTGCAAGAAGGTGACTTACAAGATTGATGAGGACCCCAAGTCGGTGCTCAACCGCTTCCGCAACCAATACTATCCGCGCATTGCCGTGACGGTGGATATGATTGCCACGGGAACCGATGTGAAACCGCTTGAGGTGCTTCTCTTTATGCGCGATGTGCGCAGTGCCAACTATTTCGAGCAGATGAAAGGTCGCGGCACACGAACCATAAACCCCGACTCGCTGCAATTGGTGAGCCGCACGGCGCAGACCAAAACGCATTTTGTGATTGTGGATGCCGTGGGCGTAACGCAAACCAAGAAAACCGACAGCCGACCGTTGGAACGCAAACCAACCGTGCCGCTGAAGGATTTGTTGGGCGCAGTCACGATGGGCGTTACGGAAGAAGATTTGTTCACTTCGTTGGCGAACCGTCTGATACGGCTCAACAAAGAAGTTACCGAAAAGGAGAAGGAAAAGATAGAAACCCTGTCGCGGGGCAAGACGTTGGGGCAGATGAGTGCCGAACTGCTATCGGCTTTCGACCCCGACAAAATCGACGATGAGGCGCAGGCAGAACTGAAAAAGATTCCGCCAGCCGAACTGACGCCCGCCATTGAGGAGGAGATACGCAGAAAGGCGCAGCAGCGGTTGGCCGACATTGCCAGCAGCACCTTCAACGGCGAGTTGAACGAATACATTGTGACCGTGCGCAACCTGCACGACCAGAAGATTGACACCGTAAACCTTGACACTGTGCTGAAAAGCGAGTTCAACAGTTTCACACTCGAAAAGGCGAAGGAAACGGTGCACGATTTCACCGAATATTTGGAGCAGCATAAAGACGAGATAATGGCGCTGAGCATTTTCTACAACCAGCCCTACAACCGCCGCAATCTCACCCTACAGATGGCGCAGGAGTTGCTCGAAAAACTGAAGCAGGACAAGCCGATGTTAGCACCGATGTACGTTTGGGATGCCTATTGTACGGTGGCTTCGACAGGCTCAGCCACCGAGAAAACAATCTCAGCCACCGAGAAAACAATCTCAGCCACCGAGAAAGCAAGCTCAGCCACCGAAGTAAAGGTCGTTGAGCCTGTCGAAACGACCGACGACCATAGCTCAGCCACCGAGGGAGCGATGCCTGAGCCTGTCGAAGGCAGAGCGTTAAAGCCCGTCGAAGGCAAAACGAATACGAAACACAAAACACCAACAAGACCGATAAGTGAACTTACAACCCTTGTATCGTTGGTGCGCCACGCCTGCGGCATTGACCAAAGTCTTGAGGCGTTCAACAACACCATTGAACGGAATTTCAACGCGTGGCTGTTCCGCCAGCACACAGGCAACCGCAACCGCTTCACGCCCGAGCAGATAGAATGGTTGCGAATGATAAAAGACCATATTGTGAGCAGTTATCACCTTGATGTTGACGATTTGGACTACACGCCATTCGATGCCCAAGGCGGACGAGGCAAGATGTATCAGTTGTTTGGTAACGAGATGGAAGCAATAATTGATGAATTGAATGAAGTGTTGGTGGCGTAACTCATACGGTGGCTTCGACAGGCTCAGCCACCGAGTACGAAGCGATGCCTGAGCTTGTCGAAGGCAGAGCGTTAAAAAGAATGATTATGAAAGGATATATGTACATATTACTCTGCAACGATGGCAGTTATTACACAGGAAGCACAAACGATTTGGAACGTCGTATGGCAGAGCATTTCTCAGGGCAAGGGGCCAACCATACAAAGAAGCACCCACCTGTTAAATTATTGTATTACGAAGAGTTCCAAAGAATTGATGATGCTTTTTATAGGGAAAAACAAGTACAAGGTTGGAACCGCAAAAAGAAAGAAGCATTGATAAATAGGCAATACGAGAAATTACCAGAATTGGCAAAATGCTATGCACAAAGGGATGTGGCTTCGACAAGCTCAGCCACCAATGAAGCGATGCCTGAGCCTGTCGAAGGCGAAGCGTAAAATTCGCACATTAAATATTTCCAAAATGGAAATTTAATGTTGTACAATTGACATTAATTTGCCATATTTGCACCCAATATTTTTATATGGAAGTATTTATCAGAAATAAGGAATTGCAAAAGTTATACGAGACAGGAAAATCAAAGAAATATCCTTTGCAAAAGAATATTATTGAGCAATTTTTCTATTGTATGCAAGTATTGGCAGATGCAGAAACAATATATGACATTTGGAATGATAAGTCCTTAAATTTTGAAAAACTGCAAGGCACAGAAAGTTCATATTCGATGAGGCTAAACAACAAGTACAGACTCGAAATGGACATTGATTGGATAAATCAGGAATGTACCATTGGAATTGTTGACGTGACAGAAATATCTAACCACTATAAATAGCACAAAAATGGAAGCACAAGAGAGAATCAACATTAAAGAACTGAAGGCTCATAAAGTTTTCGGTCCAGGCTATTTCATTCAGCGGCAGATGGATGCACGCGGTTGGACACAAAAAGATTTGGCTGATGTTTTAGGCGTGTCAGCCAAGGAGATTAGTTTTTTGCTACAGAACAAGCAAAGTATCACTTTTGAGACGGCCCAACTACTTGAAAATGCGTTTGGTATTTCTGCGCAGACGTGGTTGAACCACGAACTTCGATACAGAGAGAGCAAACTGAAATGCGAGAAAAAGGCAAGGCAGGTGAAAATAAAATCACCTATTTATGAGTTTATGCCCATTAACGAAATGGTGAAAAAAGGTTGGTTGTCCAAAACAAAAAAAGCGGAAGAACTTGAACACCAAGTAATGGATTTTTGGGGAACCGACACTGTTGATTTCAGTTTTATGCGGGATACAAGCAATTTAAGAATTGCCTGCAAAAAATCTGACACTATGCAAAATTTCAACTTGTACGCGTTAAGGTGTTGGCAACAAAAAGCCACACTGATTGCACGCGGAATGCAGGCAGGAACTTATGACCGACACAAACTTGATGAACTGTTTAACGACATATCATACTACACGGTTGACGAAAAAGACGGCATTCGAGTATTTCTTAAAGAATTGAATGATTGTGGAGTTAAATTCGTTGTATTAAGCCATTTGCAGCACACCTATCTTGACGGTGCAACTTTTATGGATAACGAAAACCCTGTTATTGTATATACAGGCAGATACAAGCGATTAGACAATTTTTGGTTTACACTTGCGCACGAAATTGCACATATTCTACTTCATTTGAAAGGCGACATTTGTTTTTTGGATGATGAATCACAATCTAATGAGGCAGTAGAGAAAGATGCCAATGAGTTGGCACAATCAAAACTAAAACACAATGAAATTGTTTCGTTTTTCAGAGACCATAAGGGATATTTGACACAGGCAAAACTTGATTATGCTTCTAAAATTTTGGAAATCAACAGTTCTATTATTGCAGGCAGCTTGGCGCACGATGGTATAGTTTCGTACGGTCAGTTAAATGCCAATAAAAAGAATCCGTTGGAGTTGATACCTAAATGTTATTTGGTTGAATAACAAATATTAATAGTATGGGAATGGATAGTAAAGATTATGCAATTATTTTTGGTGCATTAGCCATTGGTGGTGTATTGTGGGCTTTATCAGAGAGACGACAAAAACTGAATGTGCAGACGCAGTTAATGCAGCAAAGAAAAGATAACCAAGTATTAAGAACCAACTATTTGCACTTATTACAAGAATATTTGGATAAACAGCAAGCATTGCCTGATTCTATAAAAGAACAATTAATACTATTAAGAAAGCGCTATCTTGGCATACAAGATGATGTGGCCAACGAACTTAAAGGCATTGTAGAACTTATAGATGCAGGAAAGGAGGAAATAGCCATAGCAAATTTAACCAAAATAGTCGAGAATATACTTAAGGAAAAATATGTCGAAGAAAGAATTGTTGCGGAAAAGTCAGATTGTCCCGTTTTGCATAAGATGATAGAATAAGCGAAATCCCTAAATTGGATAACAGATCGCGCTTTTTATTTTTCAATGGCACTAAAAGACGAAAGAAATACGACTTTTCACGAATTAGCCCCACAAATCAACAAGAACGAAAAGATTATTTTCTTTTTATCAGGTATAGAATTAATATATAATTTAAAAGGATTTGAACGACAAATCATTTCTAATAATTATTAGATGCCCACATACCCAACATACAAATTAGGCGATATACTATCATACGAGCAGCCAACGAATTATATCGTTGAGTCCACAGAATATGATGATTCATATCCTACACCTGTTCTTACGGCAGGAAAATCATTCATTTTGGGTTACACGAATGAGACGAAAGGTGTGTACGACAAACTGCCTGTAATCATATTTGATGATTTTACAACGGCTTTGCAATTTGTGGATTTCAAGTTTAAGGTAAAATCTTCTGCAATGAAGATTTTGTCTTGCAATGAAGAAATTGCAGATATAAAGTATATGTATTATTTGATGCAAATAACACATATACAAAGCGATACACACAAACGGTATTGGATTTCAGATTATTCTAAA
>JAFVGW010000040.1 GCA_017474765.1 Salinivirgaceae bacterium
TCGCAAATGCGTCGTTGCTCGGTGTCGATACCTTCTAACATCGCCGAAGGCTACGGTCGCAATTCGACTTTAGACTATTGCCGATTTTTACAGATTGCCTTGGGCTCGGCCTATGAACTTGAAACTCAAGTGGAATTGGCACATCGGCTAAACTATATTGATAACGAAACAACTCAAAAGTTGACTGCTCAATTGTCAGAAGTTGGTCGAATGCTTAACTCTATGATTAACAAGATAAAACCCGATAAGGATAAATCACAAAACACTAATAATCAAACGGATAATATAGAATAACGGCTCGCTCTAGTGCCTAATGCCTAGTGCCTAAAAACTAAACACAATGAAATCATTTATAAACGAAAACTTCCTGCTGAAAACGAAAACCGCGCAGGAACTCTACCACGAATTCGCAGAAAATCAGCCGATTATCGACTACCACTCGCACCTGATTCCGCAGCAGATTGCCGAGAACCGCAAGTTCGACAACATTGCGCAAATCTGGCTCTCGGGCGACCATTACAAGTGGCGTGCAATGCGGGCCAACGGCATCAACGAGCGATTTGTGACGGGCAACGCCACCGACCGCGAGAAGTTCGACGCGTGGGCGCAGACGGTGCCCTACACCCTGCGTAACCCGCTCTACCACTGGACTCACCTTGAGTTGAAACTCTATTTCGGAATCGACACGCTGCTGAATCCCGAATCGGCCGACGAGATTTGGAACCGCACGTCGGAAATGCTCAAGTCGGACGAGTTTAGCGTGTGGGGAATGTTGCGGAAAATGAAAGTTGAAACGGCCTGCACCACCGACGACCCTGTGGATAATCTGCAATATCACAAGCAGATAGCAGCATCGGGCTGTCCTGCAAAGATTCTGCCCACGTGGCGTCCCGACAAGGCATCGGACGTGACCAACGCCAAAGCCTGGAACGCCTACATCGACCGTCTGGCCGAAGTTTCGGGCGTTGAGATTAACAGTTTCAAGGCATTGTTCGACGCTCTCGACCGCCGAATCGACTATTTCCACGCCGCTGGCTGCCGCTTGGCCGACTTCGGACTCGATTTTCTTTACGCCGAAGATTACACCGACGCTGAGATTGAAGCCATTTTTGCCAAAGTGCGCAACGGAAAAGAATTGACCGCCAACGAGATACTGAAATTCCGTTCGGCGGCGCTCTATCGGTTTGCACTGCAGGTGCACGCCAAGGGCTGGGCGCAGCAGTTCCACGCAGGGCCCGTGCGCAACAACAACACGCGCCTGCTCACCACGCTCGGCCCCGACACGGGTTTCGATTCAATCGGCGACTTCTCGCAAGCATTGAGTATGAGCAAGTTCCTGAATCGCCTCGACTCGACCAATCAACTGGCAAAGACCATTCTTTACAATATCAATCCTGCTGATAATGAAGTGTTTGCCACAATGATTGGCAACTTTCAGGACGGCACTGTGGCGGGCAAAATGCAGTGGGGCTCGGCGTGGTGGTTCCTCGACCAAAAAGACGGCATCGAGAAGCAACTCAACTGCCTGTCGTGCCACGGCTTGTTGAGCCGCTTTGTGGGTATGCTCACCGACTCGCGCAGTTTCCTGTCGTACCCGCGCCACGACTATTTCCGCCGCATTCTCTGCAATCTTATCGGCACCGACGTCGAAAACGGCGAACTGCCAAACGATATTGATTTACTGGGAAATATGGTGGCCGATATCTGCTATCGCAATGCAAAAAATTATTTCAAGTTTTAGTTGGAACGCAGATTGAACAGATTTAATAGATTTACGCAGATATTATAGGTATTAATGAAAATATAAAGTGAAACGAAAAAATCTCTAACCGATTCAGTCCGATTTAATCCGATAACTTATTCTGATTGAATCTGATAAATCGGTTAGAAATAAAAACTGTGTAAATCAGTGTAATCAGTGCGAAATTTTGAATTCATAAATCATAAATCGAAAATCGAAAATGAAAAAGACAGTAACATTTGGTGAGATTATGCTTCGTCTGGCAGCGCCTGGCTACGAGCGTTTTTTGCAGACAAGCAGTTTTAACGCCACATTCGGCGGCGGCGAAGCCAACGTGGCCGTTTCGCTTGCAAACTACGGAATACCTGTGAGTTTCGTCACTCGGTTGCCGCAAAACGACATTGCCGCAGCCTGCCTGCGCGAACTTCGCGGCTTGGGCGTTGACGTGAACGACGTGGTTTTCGGCGGCGACCGCATTGGTATCTATTACCTTGAAACTGGCGCAGTTAGCCGTGCATCGAAGGTGATTTACGACCGCGCTCATTCGGCTGTGTCCGAAATCAAAACGGGTATGATTGACTGGAAAAAGGTGTTCGACGACGCTGGCTGGTTCCACTGGACGGGCATCACGCCTGCCATTTCGCAAGGCGCTGCCGACGTTTGCCTAGAAGCCCTAAAAGCGGCCAAAGAGTTGGGCCTGACCATCTCGTGCGACCTCAACTACCGCAAGAATCTCTGGAAGTACGGCAAGTGCGCCGACGAAGTAATGCCCTCATTAGTAGAGTATTGCGACGTGATTCTGGGCAACGAAGAAGACGCCGAGAAGGCACTTCTGATTAAGCCCGAAGGTGTGAACATTGAAGGCGGCAAGGTGGTTGCCGAAGCCTATTTGTCGGTATCTCAGCAGATTATGAAGCGTTTCCCGAACGCAAAGAAGGTTATCACAACCTTGCGCAGCAGCATCAATGCCAACCACAACAACTGGGCGGGCGTTCTGTACGACGGCAAAACACTGTTCAAATCGCCTGAGTATCAGATAACTGACATTGTTGACCGCGTTGGCGGCGGCGACTCGTTTATGGGCGGCCTCATCTACGGCCTGCAAACCTACACGGGCGACGACCAAAAGGCACTGAACTTTGCCGTGGCCGCAAGTTGCTTAAAACATACCATTTACGGCGATTACAACCGCGTGAGCGTTGCCGAAGTTGAGAAACTTATGAGCGGGGACGCGAGCGGGCGAGTAAGCAGATAAATATTATTGGTCCATATTTGTGAATTTTATGCAGATATGGACCAATAATTATATTATAGGTGGTCTAATTCTGTAAAATTTATGCAGAAATAGACAATATTTAATGAGATATTATGTCTAAATCTGCATTTCCTATGCAGAAAAAGACAATAAATAATAGAATAAGTGGTCTAAATCTGCAAATAATATGCAGAAATAGACACATAATATTTTGAATCTCGATAAAAACGTTACCTTTGTCGTAAAAATAAACTACTGTGAACGAGAATATTATAGGCAGGGGATACGAGATTAAGCGGTTAGAGAAGTTTTACAACTCACCGAAAAGCGAGTTTATAACCATCTACGGCAGAAGGCGTGTCGGAAAAACGTACCTTATAAATCAGTTTTTCAAAGACAGGTTCGCTTTCGACGCATCGGGCATTATCGACGGCTCAAAAGAAGCGCAATTCTACAGTTTCTACGACTCGCTGACGAAGTACGGCTACGAAGGCGAGCAACCGAAAAACTGGTTCGAAATGTTTTCGGCTCTGGCAAAACTGCTTGAAAAACAGACTAAAAACGAGCGTAAAGTTGTTTTTATCGACGAGATTCCCTGCTTCGACACACCGAAGTCTGATTTTGTGAAATCGTTGGGTTATTTTTGGAACTCGTTTGCGGCCAAGCGCAACGACATTCTGCTAATAGTCTGCGGTTCAGCCACTTCGTGGATTGTCAGCAAAATAATCGACAGCCACGGCGGCCTGCACAATCGCACCACGGGCGACATTTATCTGCAACAATTCACGCTGGCCGAGACCGAAGAATATCTGAGACACAACAACTTCGGCTGGCCGCGGCAACTCATTGCCGAAACCTATATGGTTCTGGGCGGCATACCTTACTACCTGAGCCTTCTGGACAACAAGGAAACGCTGGCGGCAAATATCGACAGACTCTATTTTTCGGAAACGGGCGAGTTACGGCGTGAGTATCAGCGACTTTACAAATCGCTCTTCAGCAATGCCGACCCGTATATGAAAATCATCGAGACGCTTGGCAAAACCAAAAGCGGACTGACGCGCACCGAAATTTCAGACGCGACCAAACTGCCCCAAAACGGGCGACTCACCAAAATGCTCGACGACCTGCAGCACAGCGGTATGATTCGCTGTTTCTACGGAAAATCGCGCGGCAAGGTGAAGAAACGCGACGCCTATTACCAACTTATGGACCTGTTCTCGATTTTCCATCTTACCTTCGGCGGAAAACCCACAAGCCCAACGTTTTGGCAAGACCGAGCAATGACACCTACGCTGAACACGTGGTGCGGGCTGTCGTTTGAAAGAATTTGTTTTGTTCATATTGAGCAGATACGCAAGGCTTTGGGACTCAACAGAATAGCACTGGAATATTATTCGTGGCGCAGCCGTGGCGCAGAGCCGAAAGCGCAAATTGATTTGATAATTGAGCGGGCGGACAAAATCATCAATATCTGCGAGATAAAGTACGCCACGGGCGAATATGCGATTAGCAGACAGGACGACCTTGATATGCGAAACCGCATTGAAGCGTTCCGCGCCGAAAGCGGCACCCGTTGCGGGCTAATTCCCACTTGGATAACAACTTGCGGGCTTAAAGAAGGTATGTACTCGTCGGAAATTCAATACCGAGTGACACTTGACGACTTATTCTGAAATAACAAACAGTAATTCAAATATTTAACAATTTAAAAAACATTTAAAATGAGCAGATTCAAACGTTTAGACGTTCTAAACACAATGCTTTCGACTGGCATTGTGCCATTGTACTACAATGCTGACGTTGAGAAAGTTAAACAGGTTGTGCTGGCTTGCTACAAAGGCGGCGCGCGTGTTTTTGAGTTCACCAACCGCGGCGATTTTGCCCACGAAGTGTTTGCCGAAGTGAACAAATGGTGCGCCACTGAGTGCCCCGAAATGGCTATGGGCGTGGGCTCGGTGGTTGACCCCGCAACGGCTGCGCTCTACATTCAGTTGGGCGCGAACTTCATTGTGTCGCCGTCGCTCAACCCCGATATGGCCAAGGTTTGCAACCGTCGCAAGATTGCGTGGCTGCCTGGCTGCGGAACGCTGTCGGAAATCAATTTGGCCGAAGAGTTGGGCTGCGAGATTGTGAAGATTTTCCCTGGCAAGGAAGTCGGCGGGCCATCGTTTGTGAAGGCCGTGAAAGCCCCCTGCCCCTGGACCAACATTATGCCGTCGGGCGGCGTGGCACCCGAGCGCGAGAGCCTCGAAGCCTGGTTCAAAGCGGGCGTGGCCTGCGTCGGACTTGGCTCGCAACTGACACCGAAAGACGTGATTGAGAAAGGCGACTGGGCCTTCATCGAGAACAAGGTGAAAGAGTCGCTGGCAATTGTGAAGGAATTGAGGAAATAGTTGGATAAAAGGGTTTTAAACGAAAAAGGAAGAACAATTTTTGTTCTTCCTTTTTCATTTGTGACTATAATCTTAAAAACCTTTTGTCTTATGATGACGATACAAAAATATTTCCCGAAACAATGCGTTATGGTTAACGCTGGGTTAAAAACAGTTAAGGGAATGTTAAAGGTTATTCATCGGCCTCAAAACAGCAATAACACATTGTGAAAAATGCCAGTTCTGACGCATGAAAATAATCTAATAACACAATATATATCAACGTTTTACATTAGTAAAAACAATACACAGTCATCTGTTCGTAACCCACAAAGTTTTATCGGATACTAATTGCACAAGATTCTTATCTTCGCCACCGTAATTTGAAATAAGTACTATCAAAAATAAAAAAGAATGATTCCTTCAACACTTCTTCAGATTCAGGTTAACGGCGCTGCTGATGCCGCCGCCCAAACCGCCGAAGCCGCTTCAGAAGCGACAATATCACTGCTCGACCTGACATTGAAGGGCGGCGTGATTATGATTCCGCTGGCCGCACTGCTCATCCTGTCGGTTTACATCTTCATTGAGCGCCTGCTGGTCATCAACAAGGCTTCGAAACTCGACGAGAACTTCATGAACCGCATCAAAGACTACATCCACGACGGCAAGATTGAATCGGCCACAGCTTTGTGCCAGTCAATCGACAACCCGATTGTGCGCATGATTGAGAAGGGAATCAGCCGCCTTGGCCGTCCGCTGGGCGACATCAACACCGCCATTGAGAACGTGGGCAACATTGAAGTTGCGAAACTTGAGAAAGGCATTCCACTGCTTGCCACCACAGCCGGCGGCGGCCCGATGATTGGCTTCCTGGGCACCGTGGTTGGTATGATTCAGGCATTCTACAATATGTCGCAGGCAGGCAACAATATCGATGTCTCGATGCTGGCAGGCGGCATCTACGTGGCAATGGTGACCACAGTGGCAGGCCTGATTGTGGGTGTGATTGCCTATTTTGCCCACAACTACCTTGCAACGCGAGTTGAGAAGGTTGTGAACGAGATGGAAGCCCGCACAACCGAGTTTATGGACCTGTTGAACGAACCTGTAAGTTAATCAGTTATGGCACTCAAACGACACTCAAGAGTCAGCGGCGAGTTCTCGTCTTCGTCGATGAGCGACCTTGTGTTTCTGCTGCTGATTTTCTTTATGATGACATCGACGCTGATTGCGCCCAACGCCTTGAAACTGCTGCTGCCGCAAAGCAACAACCAGACAATGGCCACAAAACCAATCACCACCGTGTCGATAACCAAAGACCTGCGATACGCCATTGAAGGCCAATATGTCAACTTCGACCAACTTGAGCAGTCGCTGGTGAACCGCGTGGGCCCCGCCGAGAACTATCCCGAGCCGCCCACCATCTCGCTTCACGCCGACCAAAGCGTTGCCATTGAGCACGTTGTGAAGGTGATGAACATTGCCAAAGACCACAAATACAAACTCATTCTGGCCACACGTCCAAAGAAATGATAAGCACCAAAGAACAACGGATTGCCACTTTAGGGACTGCCATTTTCTGCGTCCTATTTCTTCTGATGTTGCTGTTAGTCAAGTTTATAAACGACCCAACAGAAGAAGAGGAAGGCGTGCTTGTGAATTTTGGCGACACCGAACAAGGCATGGGACAGGTTGAACCGCGCCCCGCCGTTGCAGAAAACATTCCAACACCTCCCACCCCGTCGGAGCCAGCTCCATCAGAACCCGCGCCTCAACAATCTGGCGAGGAAGAAGTTATGAATCAGGACTTTGAGGAATCGGCACTGATTGAGCAGAAAAAGAAAACTGAAAAGAAAAGGCAAGACGACGAGCTGAAGCGCCAGCGTGAGCGCGAACAGCAGCAAGAGTTGGAGCGTCAGCAAGAACTTGAGCGTCAACGCATTGCCGAAGAACAACGTATACTAGAAGAAGAACGCAAACTCAAAGAGGAACAGCAGCGCCAGCAACAGCAGCTTGCAGACGCCCAGAATAAAGCCAAACATGCTTTTGCGGGCCGCAACACTAACGGCGGCACAAGCGGCGAAGGCGACTCGAACAAACCTGGCAACCAAGGTTCAATAAATGGCGACCCGAACTCGACCAACTACAACGGAAACGGTGGTGGCAACGGCATCAATTTCAAATTGGCAGGACGTTCATGCAAAGGTGGAAAATTGCCAGAACCCGAATACAAAAGCAAGTCGGAAGGCAAAGTTGTGGTTGATATCATTGTTGACCGCCAAGGCAACGTTGTGAGCGCCTCACCAGGCAAAGCAGGAACCACAACCAACGACCCTGTTTTGCGTGAGGCCGCCAAAGCCGCCGCGCTCAAGACAAAATTCAATTCCGACCCCAATGCCCAAGAGCGTCAGCCTGGCACAATCACTTACACGTTTATTCAGCAGTAAATGGCTGAACAGCAGATTTTTGCGTGGGGCACAAGCCGCCGATTCAACGACTATTCGTCGTTCATAAAGAACAAGTTTGGCGGGCGCGTGCAGAAAATATCTGTCAATGTGGGGCTTTCGTGCCCCAACCGCGACGGCACCAAAGGCACGGGCGGCTGCATCTACTGCGACAACACTGCGTTCACGCCAGCCTACTGCAACGCCGCTGACAGCATTGCCGAGCAACTGCGCAAAGGCCGCGAGTTTTTTTCGCGCAAATATCCCGATATGCGATATATTGCTTATTTCCAAAGCTATACAAACACATATGCGCCCGTGGAAACACTTGAGCCGCTCTACCGCGAGGCCGTGGGCAACGGCATTGTGGGGCTTATCATCGGCACCCGCCCCGACTGCATCAACACTGAACTGCTTGACATGCTGGCACGCATCAACCAGATTGTGCCGGTGAGCATTGAGCTGGGCATTGAAAGCACTAACAACCAAACACTTGAGCGAATCAACCGCCACCACACTTTTGAAGATACAGAAAAAGCGGCGCGGCTTTGCGCTCGATACGGACTCGAAACGGGTGCCCACCTGATTCTGGGGCTTCCGGGCGAAACAGAAGCCGATTTTCTTGAACACGCCCAGCGAGTATCGGCATTGCCACTAAAAACGATGAAACTGCATCAGTTACAGATAATTGAAGGTACGCCGCTGGCCGCCATCTGCCAAAAGGATTCTGATTTTGTCAGCCCTTTCTCGCTCAACGATTACATTGCTACAGTGGTGACTTTTCTTGAGCACCTGTCGCCCGATATTGTGGTTGAGCGCTTTGTGAGCGTCTCGCCCGCCGAAAAAGTGATTGCCCCCCGCTGGAACCGCATGAAGAATTTTGAAGTTGTGGCGCTGATTGACAAGGAATTGGAACGGCGCGACACTTGGCAGGGCCGTTTATTCGGACAATCACCTACCGATTAAGCTTGAAACTGTACGGCTTATCGAAATTCCTGCGCCAGTAATATGTAACCGAATGTTCGGTCAGATTCATAATCATTGTCCACTGTGTACCACCAACTAAGCCGTCCCAAGGCTGCTGAGCAACTGAGAACACAGCATCATTAAGTTGTTGCTTGTCCATAACTCCATTGGCGTTGTCGTAAGACTGGCAAAGCTTCTCGTAACGGTGGTCACCCACAACCAAACCCGCATTAAGTTTTTGCTGGCACAAATAGTGGTTGGTTACAGCATGAGTTTCAGTCACAACCATCTGATTATCGACATATTCCACCACCACGCTCCTACCCGAGGCATCTGACATTGCATAATGGTGGGCCGCTCCAATATCAGAATGCATATCGATTTTCCCAAGCAATTCAACAGCCTCATCAACTGAAGCCGCATTTTTGAGAAGATAGGCAATTGCAGATGTGGTTGTCAGCGATGGATTACCCGTATTTTGATGAGTTTCAGCAATATCGCCAGCCATCAAATCGGCAATGGCGAAACCTTTTTCGTTGATTCCATCGAGCGCAAGAAACAATCCGCTAAGCGCCAAAAACTGATTCTGAAAGCCCTCGGGCAGCCACTCATCGCCAAAACCATAAAACTCCATATTAAAAGTGGAAATATTCTCGTAACCATGTTTGGGCGTGGTATGGAGAATCATTGCGGTGGCCGAAGGAAAGTCGAAATTCCTGCCCATCAGCACGTTATTGTCAGGAGTGCTGACTGTCAGCGTTGAACAGCCAAAGTCGGCAGTATCGCTGGAAGCAGGCACTGTGTAATATCCTTTCGACATGAATTTTGCGATGTACTCCATCAGCTCCTGCGAATCCTTTGCACCTCCGTTGGCCAGAAACTCGTCGAATCCATCATCGCCGGCAAATTCCATATAATAAAGTCCGTCATCCAACTTTTCGACCGACAATGCGCCTTTGACAAGCGGTCCGAACATGTTCCAGACGCAAACGCCCAGGGCAAAAATCAGCCCAAGGAGACATAACAATGTGATTTTTAATACTTTCTTCATAACCATTGCTGTTTTTATGCCACGAAATTAACATTAAGAATCTTTTCCGCGACGACATTTTAATTTTTCTTTGAAAAATGATTCCAACCGATGCCAGGCAAGCCTCCTTACGCATTTTCCCGATAATGAGACAATCGCGTGCGCCACATCAAAAAAATTAGAATAAATTCGCGGCCGTAAAAAATTGAAATTGAAAATACAAAATACTATGCAGAAAAGGACAAAAATTGTTGACGTCCTGAAATCGGGAAAGGTTGACACTGAAGTGGTTGTGATGGGTTGGGTGCGCACAAAGCGCGACAGCAAAACCGTGGTTTTCATCGCCTTGAACGATGGCTCGACAATCAACAACGTGCAGATTGTTGCCGATGTGGTGAACTTCGACGAGGAACTTTTGAAACAGATAACCACTGGCGCCTGCCTGAGCGTTACCGGAAAACTCGTTCAGAGCGTTGGCGCAGGACAAAGTGTTGAAATTCAAGCAAAAGAGATTAAACTCTTTGGCGCCTGCCCGCAGGATTACCCAATGCAGAAAAAGGGCCAGACAATGGAATATATGCGCCAGTACGCCCACTTGCGTCTGCGCACAAACACTTTCGGCGCCGTGTTCCGCATCCGTCACAATATGGCCATTGCCATTCATAAGTTCTTCCACGACAAGGGTTTCGTCTATTTCCACTCGCCGCTCATCACCGCCAGCGACTGCGAAGGTGCCGGCCAGATGTTTCAGGTGACGACCAAAAACCTTTACGACCTGCAGAAAGACGAGAACGGCAAGATAATCTACACCGATGACTTCTTCGGCAAGCAGACCAGCCTGACCGTCTCGGGCCAGCTCGAGGGCGAACTTGCAGCCACAGCGCTTGGCGCCATCTACACCTTCGGCCCTACATTCCGCGCCGAAAACTCGAATACCCCGCGCCACTTGGCCGAGTTTTGGATGATTGAACCCGAAATGGCCTTCTACGACATCGATGACCTGATGGCGCTTGAGGAAGAGTTCATCAAATACTGCGTGAAATGGGCGCTCGACAACTGCCAGGACGACCTTGCGTTCCTTAACAAGATGATTGACAAGAGCCTGCTCGAAAGACTCAACTCGGTAATCAACACCGAGTTTGTCCATCTGCCTTATACCGAAGGAATTAAGATTCTTGAAGACGCCATTGCCAAAGGCCACAAATTCGAGTTCCCCGTGTTCTGGGGCTGCGACCTTGCCAGCGAGCACGAGCGCTACCTGGTTGAAGAGCACTTCAAGAAACCGGTGATTATGATTGACTATCCGAAAGAGATTAAATCGTTCTATATGAAGCAGAACGCCGACGGCAAAACCGTTCAGGGCACCGATGTGCTGTTCCCGCAGATTGGCGAAATCATCGGCGGCAGCGTGCGTGAGGAAGACTACGACAAACTGCTTGGCCGTATGAACGAACTCGGAATGAAAACCGAAGGCTACGAGTGGTATCTCGACACCCGCAAATACGGTTCTTGCCCGCACGCCGGCTTCGGCTTGGGCTTTGAGCGCCTGATGCTCTTCGTAACCGGAATGGCCAACATCCGCGATGTGATTCCGTTCCCGCGCACACCGAAGAATGCGGAATTCTAATTTGGTGAATCGGTGAACTGGCGAATCGGATAATCGATTTTACAAAAGATAATAGGGGCGAATAACCATTCGCCCCTTTTTTATTTCCAAGAATTACCACGTTGCAAACAAAAAATCCCGATGCACATGTCATCGGGATTTTTCATCTATCCTTCTGTTATTCAATTCTTCAGTCCTTCAATCAATAACGATAGTGCTCAGGTTTGTAAGGTCCTTCAACCTTCACACCGATGTAGTCGGCTTGGGCTTGGCTCAGGATGGTGAGTTTTGCACCGACGTGCTCAAGGTGCAGGCGGGCAACTTCCTCGTCGAGATATTTCGGCAGACGGTAAACGCCAATCTCATATTTCTTCTGCCACAAGTCGAGTTGGGCCAGTGTTTGGTTTGTGAACGAGTTGCTCATCACAAACGATGGGTGTCCCGTTGCGCAGCCAAGGTTCACAAGGCGGCCTTCGGCAAGCACGATAATGCTGTGACCGTCAGGAAAATAGTATTGGTCAACCTGCGGTTTGATGTTCACTTTCTTGATTCCGGGCACGGCCTCAAGGTCGGCCATCATAATCTCGTTGTCGAAGTGACCGATGTTGCAGACAATGGCTTTGTCTTTCATCTTCTTCATATGGTCGGCGGTGATGATGTCGCGGTTGCCGGTGCAGGTAACGTAGATGTCGCCTTGCGGCAGAGCGTCATCAACGGTTGTAACTTCAAAGCCTTCCATCGCGGCCTGTAGGGCGCAAATCGGGTCGATTTCGGTAACCAGAACGCGGGCGCCGAATCCACGCATACTCATTGCGCAGCCCTTGCCCACATCGCCGTAACCGCAAACCACAGCCACCTTGCCGGCAATCATAATGTCGGTAGCGCGTTTGATGCCGTCGGCCAGGCTCTCGCGACAGCCGTACAGGTTGTCGAATTTCGATTTCGTTACCGAGTCGTTGACGTTGATAGCGGGGAAACGCAGCGTTTTGGCCTCTGCCATCTGATACAAGCGGTGAACGCCAGTGGTTGTCTCTTCCGACACGCCGCGCACTTTGGCGGCCAGTTTGTGCCATTTCTGACAGTCGTCTTTCAGGCCGTCGTTTATTCTTTCATACAGACGAATGGCATCCTCGCCCTTCGGCATATTGTTCAGAATGGCCGGATTGTCTTCAATCTCAATGCCCTTATGCAGCATCAGTGTTGCATCGCCGCCGTCGTCAACAATCAGGTCGGGGCCTTCGCCATTGCCAAAGTTCAGCGCCTGCTCGGTGCACCACCAGTACTCTTCGAGCGACTCGCCCTTCCATGCGAAAACCGGCACACCGCGCTCAGCCACGGCCGCTGCGGCATGGTCCTGAGTTGAAAAGATATTGCAGCTTGCCCAACGCACCTTCGCGCCAAGCGCCGTCAGTGTCTCAATGAGCACGGCTGTTTGAATGGTCATGTGCAGGCTGCCCGAAATTTTTGCGCCCTTAAGCGGCTGACTTGCAGCGTATTTCTTGCGCAAAGCCATCAGTCCGGGCATTTCGGCCTCAGCCAGCTCAATCTCTTTGCGCCCCCAGTCGGCAAGCGCCATATCCTTCACCTTGTAAGGAAGATTCTGATTGCATTTTTCCATATCTGTATAATGTTTAAAAATGATTTACAATGTTTTAAGTGTCTTTGTCTCGACAATCTTCACACTCTCGTTGAGCGTTTTGTCGATGCGGTGCATGATTGGGTAGAATCCGTTGTCGTCAATCATGTTGCGGGCGATGAGCGCCATAATCTGCGTCTCAATCACCTCGCGCGACTGGCGGATTCCCTTCTCATCGCGCTTGATGCCCTGCGTTTCGGCGTAAGCCACAAACTGGTCGAAGATGTTCTGCGATTTCAGATATTTCACAAAATCGTCGGCTGTTTTCAGCTTCGTCATTGCGTTGCGGTTGCGGTCGGTGTATTCGATGCAGAACTGATACTCACAGCCCTTGCGCGAAATCTTGCTGTAGTAGGCCGAGCCGCCGGAGGTGTCAGCAGGGATGAACACATCGGGCATGATGCCACCGCCGCCATACACCACGCGTCCGCCAGTGGTGAAATACTCGGTTGAGTCGGCAATTTTTATGCTGTCGCGCTCCATAAACTCGCCATGCTCGTAGCGGTTCTCAAGGTCGGCGTAATAATCCTCATCGCTCTGATTATAAGGTTTTTGAATACAACGTCCCGACGGTGTGTAATAGCGAGCAATGGTGAGCCGCACCGACGAGTTGTCGGGGAACATAATCGGCTCCTGCACAAGGCCTTTGCCAAACGAGCGTCGCCCGATAATGATGCCGCGGTCATTGTCCTGAATGGCGCCGGCTGTAATCTCGCTTGCCGATGCCGAAAACTCGTCAATCAGAATGGCCAGCTTCAAATCCTTGCACGACTGCCGGAACGACGCGTGGAAATCTGCCCTGTCGCGGTGAGCGCCCTCGGTGTAAACAATCAGGCTGCCGCTTGGCAGAAACTCATCGACCACGTTGATGGCCGCGTCCATATATCCACCTCCGTTGCCGCGAAGGTCGAAAATCAGGTTCTGCATGCCCTGCGCCTTCAGTTTGGCAATGGCGTCCTGAAATTCCTTATGCGTTGTGCGGGCGAATTTCGACAGTTTTATGTAGCCCGTATGGCTGTTGAGCATATACGACACATCGATGCTATAGAGCGGAATCTGGCCGCGTGTAATCTCAAACGGCACCAGATTCTTCTCGCCGCGCCTTGCAATACCCACACGCACCTTGGTGCCTTTCGGTCCGCGAAGCAGTTTCATCACATCGTTGTTGGCAATGCCGATGCCCGCAATCAGCGAGTCGTCGACAGTCACAATGCGGTCGCCAGCGCGAAGCCCCACCTTTTCCGACGGGCCGCCGGCAATCACCGCCACCACGTAAACCGTGTCCTTCTGAATGTTGAACTGAACGCCAATGCCGTCGAAATTGCCTTCGAGCGGCTCGTTCATCTCGGCAAACTCTTCGGCCGAGATATAGGTGGAGTGCGGGTCAAGTTCTTTGAGCAGGTTGATGGCGGCCTTCTCCTCGAGTTTGGCCACATCAACCGTATCAACATAATTCTGGCGGATATTGCCAATCAGATAATCGAGTTTACCGCCACGGCGCTGGTTTATAATGGTTTGCACGCTTCCGCGATGCGCGATGTTGCTCTCGACAAACATTCCGAAAACAAACGCCACGGCAAGCAGCAGCGGCAGCCATATCTTAACTAACTTATTCATACTCTGTTGGTTTAATCGGTTGAAACCTGAACAATTTCAATGCCGGCGCGCTTGAGCAACTCAATGCCGTCCTGAATGCGGTAGTTGTCGGAAAAAACCACACGCTTAATGCCCGACTGAATGATGAGCTTGGCGCATTCCATACAAGGCGATGCTGTGACATAGAGCGTTGCGCCCAGGCTGCTGTTGTTCGATTTGGCCACTTTGGTGATGGCGTTAGCCTCGGCGTGCAGCACGTAGGGCTTGGTGGTGTTCTCGTCAATCTCGCAGCAGTTCTCAAACCCCGAAGGCGTACCATTGTAGCCGTCGGATATTATCATCTGGTCTTTGACCAGAATGGCACCCACCTTGCGGCGCACGCAGTAGGAGTTTTCGGCCCAGATGCGCGCCATCTGCAGGTAGCGCAGGTCGAACCGGTGTTGTTTTTCAGCATCCATTTTGCTTGTTCTTTTTGTGGACACAAATATAAAGTGAAAGTTGGAAGTGCAAAGGCACAATTGCTGCTGAAGCAACCGTCTTCAGTGGAAAACGTTTATTTGTTATAGGGGATGAAAATAGCACTAATAACAGAATAAATAAGGCAAGGGGAAATATTATAATTTAGTTTGTAGAGACCCATAATTAATAATGCCTCCAAGTGTTTTTAATCAATTATTTATCACAATCCGTTTCGCCTCTTTGCCAACCATGACAATGTAAAGACCTGCAGTATTTACACGGATTTCCGTATGAACACCACGTGCAATGTCACTGCAAACCTGCCGTCCCATTGCATCATAAACACTAATTTCGGCAGTGGCATTCTCGACAATGATAGTGTTGCCATGTGCGTAAACCGCCGCACCATAAGTGCCTGGAACGGATTCGGCAGTGGCAGTATTATTTTCAGGAATGTTACCATCGTACCCCCAAACCACAGGGCACTTGTTTTCATCCCAGCCAGCGTTCCATTTCTTATCCCAGTTCTCGGGTTTAGAACTTGCTTCGCAATATATAGTTGCATTACTACAATCACCAAATGCATAGTTTCCAATGGATGTTACTGAATTAGGAATGATAATTGAAGTTAAATTGGAGCACCCACCAAACGCATATTCGCCGATATTGGTAACTGAATCAGGTATTTCCAGTGAAGTTAAGCTACCACAATCATAAAACGCATAGTCGCCAATAGAAGTAACGGATTGGGGAATAGCAATCGATGTCAGAGCATAGCAAGATTTGAACACTTGTGCTCCGATGTTTTTTAACGAATTAGGGATGTTAATTGAAATTAAATTTGAGCAACCATCAAACGCATAATTGCCGATATTGGTAACAGAATTAGGTATTTCCAGCGAAGTCAGTCCCAAACAATTACTAAATGCGTCGCTATCAATACTGGTAACAGAATTTGGTATATTAACCGATGCTAAGAATATGCAACTTGAAAATGTGCCGGGTGCAATGGTTGTGACTGAATTAGGTATGGTTATCGAAGTTAAAGCACAACCTCGAAAAGCATTCGTCCCTATTGTTTTAACCGAATTAGGAATAGTTAACGATACAAGATTTGAGCAATTGTCAAACGCTTCATTCCCGATGCTAATAACCGAGCTGGGAATGCTTATCGACTCAAGGCTCACACACCCCATAAACACTTCATTACCAATAGATACAACAGAATTCGGAATATCTGCCGTTTTTAAGTCACTACATCCCCACCATGTTTTGTCCGCAATATTTGTTATTGAATCAGGGATATTTACAGAAACCAAATCTATACAAAAGAAGAAAGCACCCTCACCAATACTTTTGACCGAATTAGGAATGTCTATTTCCACAATACCGCAATTTCTGAATGCTTCATTTCCAATGATAGCAACAGATTTGGGAATGGTCACTTTTTGCAGGAAGCTATTTTTAAACGCTTCGTTATAAATAATTTTACAATGTTCATTCACATCACAAGTTGTTATTTGTTTTGTCTTTGCTTCATACAATAGGAAATATGGATTGTCGGCATTACCCAAATATAAAGCATTGTCATATTCATTGAATTGGATGTTTCCACAATCAAAGAACACCAAATTGCCAATGCTGGCAATCGAATTAGGAATGGAAACCGAAGTCAAGCCTTTACAACCAAAGAAGGCTTCGTCTCCTATTGCTGTAACAGAACCAGGAATGAAAACCGAAGTCAAGCCACTGCAATTAATGAAAGCATAGTTGCCAATTTCTCTAACCGAACCGGGTACTACCAATTCGGTAATTTCAACACCATCCAAGTATAAATGATGAGCGTAGTACAATGGATTAGCAAAACAACCGCCAAATTGCATTCCACATACACTTTCAGTGCTTTCAAAATCGGCTTTAGTCAGTCCGGTACAATTAATAAATGCATCCATGCCTATGCTATTTACCGAATTAGGAATGAACACAGAAGTCAGTTCCCGGCAATCAGAGAATGCATATTGGGGCAGACTTGTCACCGTGTAAATTGTCCCTTCATTTTCTACTGTTGAAGGTATTATTAGATTTCCTTTGAGTATGGCTCCACTTGGCTTGCTAACCTCAACTTCGCGTTTTTCTGCATCAGTTACGACATATTTCAAACCGTCATTTATGAAAATGATAAATTTATTTACAGTGTCGTTGCTTGTGGTGGGGAGGTCAGACTGTGTTTGTCCCCAAACCACCGGAAATTTTCCAAAGTTTTTTGAGTTCCAATAAATATCCCATCCTTCCGGTTGAGAATCAGCTTCACAATAAATAGTCAGGTTTTCACCTCCGAATGCAAAACCTCCTATTTGAGTGACAGTATTCGGAATAAAAATATAAGTCAAATCGCAATTACTAAATGCATCACCCCCGATGCTTGTAATCGAATTCGGAATAATAAAAGACGTTATTCCACAACTACTAAACGCCCCACCTCCTATGCTTGTAACAGAATTGGGAATATATACAGAGCTCAGGCTACTGCAACATGAAAATGCACCACCACCAATGCTTGTAAGTGAACTTGGAATTGCAACCGAAGTCAGACTCCTACAATAAGCGAACACGCTGTTTCCAAGGTTTGTTACGGAATTGGGAATATTTATTGATGTAAGTGCATCGCAACCCTCGAACGCAGATTGCCCAATACTTGTCACCGAATTCGGGATTGTTACCGAAGTCAGACTTCCGCAAGTGTAAAACGCACTTTGACCGATGCTGGTAACAGAATTAGGAATGGTTATTGATGTCAGGCCGCTGCATTCATAAAACATACCCATGGCGATGTTTGTAACACCGTCAGGAATTCGTAACGATTGCAGTCTTTTACAGCCCTGAAACGCGCATTCTCCAATTTCTGCGATAGAATCAGGCATAGAAACATTTTTCAAATCACTACAATTGAAAAACGCTGTTTTTCCAATGCTGGCAACTGTATTAGGAATCATAACCAGGACCAGACCGCTGCAACTGTGGAATGCCGCATCCTTAAGACTTGTTACCGTATAAGTTACGCCGTCGTTTATGACTTTTGACGGAATAATAAGAGTATCCGTGGGCTCCATTAAGCCTCGGCCAACAGAAACCTCATTTTTACTGGCATCGGTGACGGTATATTCCAGATTGTCAATAGTAAATAATGTTGTTTGAGCCCAAACGTGTAAGGCTACCGTTGTAGTAAACAATAGTGTTGCAATGTGTTTAAAATACATGTTTCCGAACAGTTTTAGATTAGTCGATTTTACTCAGATTATGCATCGTCCAATGATTATCCAAAAGTATAAATGTTGGCTGTTAAATCGTATTTTTTGTTGGTAGAAATTCTCCCTGGCTTGGGATGTGGCGTACAATCTTTTTAATATTTTATGAAAAATTTCCATAAAGCGACCGTGGAAAATTCGCCAGTGTTATTACCTTTGCCCCCGTTGTGGAAAGATTTGAGTTGATTGCAACCACAGAAAAAAATGCTAAAGCACGATTTTCAATTGCACCTTCCCCGATTTTTCCCATCAGTTAAGTTTCTAATTTAAAACTTTATAGATATGGGTTATTTATTTACTTCAGAGTCGGTTTCGGAAGGTCATCCTGACAAAGTTGCCGACCAAATTTCAGACGCGCTTGTTGACCGCTTTCTTGCTTTCGACCCCAAATCGAAGGTGGCTTGCGAAACGCTTGTAACAACCGGACAGGTGGTGCTTGCCGGCGAAGTCCGCAGCGACGCCTACATCGACGTGCAGGAAGTTGCGCGCCGCGTCATCAACCGCATTGGCTACACCAAGGGCGAGTACCGTTTTGAAGGCGACTCGTGCGGCGTGCTTTCGGCCATTCACGAGCAGTCGGCCGACATCAACCGCGGTGTTGAGCGCGCCAACCACATGGACCAGGGCGCCGGCGACCAGGGAATGATGTTCGGTTACGCTTGCTCAGAGACCGACAACTATATGCCGCTGCCGCTCGAACTTGCTCACAGCCTGCTCATTGAGTTGGCCGCCATCCGCCGCGAAGGCAAGGTGATGACCTATCTGCGCCCCGACGCAAAAAGCCAGGTGACAATTGAGTACGACGACAACAATCAGCCGCGCCGCATCGACACCATTGTGGTTTCGACACAGCACGACGAGTTCGATGCCGACGAGCCGATGCTTGCCAAAATCAAGCAGGATGTGAAAGACATTTTGATTCCGCGCACCGTGGCCAAACTGCCGGCCCGCGTCCAGAAACTGTTCGACGGGACCTTCACCCTGCACGTGAACCCCACGGGCAAGTTTGTGATTGGCGGCCCCCACGGCGATACCGGCCTGACCGGTCGCAAGATTATTGTTGACACCTACGGCGGCCGCGGCGCACACGGCGGTGGCGCTTTCTCGGGCAAAGACCCATCGAAGGTTGACCGTTCGGCAGCCTACGCGGCACGCCACATCGCCAAAAATATGGTTGCAGCCGGCGTTGCTTCTGAAATGCTTGTGCAGGTGGCTTATGCCATTGGCGTTGCCAAGCCGGTGGGCGTGTTTGTGAACACCTACGGCACATCGAAGGTGAAGATGACCGACGGCGAGATTGCCCAAAAGGTGGCCGAGATTTTCGACCTTCGTCCGGCAGCCATCGAAGACCGCCTGAAACTGCGCAACCCCATCTACGAAGAGACCGCATCGTACGGACACATGGGCCGCGAGCCGAAGACTGTTACCAAAGTGTTCGAGTCGCCGTATATGGGCCGCCGCGAGCTCACCGTGGAACTCTTCACCTGGGAAAAACTCGATTACGTAGACATTGTTAAAAGTGCTTTTAATCTGTAATTTACAAGCATTTTAAGCAGATAGTGAATCCAGAGGGAAAGAGTCGCAGGATTTGTCTTGGGACTCTTTCCCTATTTGTTACCTTTGTGAACAAAACACATAAAAACAAAATCATGAAAACACTAAAAGCATTTCTTACCTGCGCCTTAATGGCGACTACGATTATCGCCTGCGATAAAAACAACGACGACAATACAGACGACTCACATCTGAAAGACCTTCCCGAATATATTCAGCGTGACTTTTCCTCCCGCTACCCTGATGCGAAAGTCGACGGCTTCTGTTTGTTTGGTGATTCGTTAAATATGGCCGAAATCGACTTTTATGACAAAGACGGGCTTTCGAACATGGCATACTATAAAGATGGCAAGTGGCTGTCGAACAGAAAAAAAATAAATCTTGATGCGGATTCCGATTTGATACCGGTAATCGACATTCTTGACAAAGACGGGCCTTCAAACATGGTATACTACGAATGGATGTCGAACAGTAAAAATATAACTCTTGATGCGGCTTCCGATTTGGTACCGGAAAAGGTCCATGACACATTTTCAAAACTCGGAATCCCGAAAGCCCAAATTTTTGAGCATATTTTCGAAGATTCAAAGAGCGGCATAGAACAGAAGCAATACCAATTCGCTTTCGTGGGTACATACAACTTCGGTATGGGTGAAATAGATAATTACGCCAACAATATAATTATAGCCGAAGACGGCACTCTGCTGTCGCACAACGACTATCAGCTTTGTGACCCGGTAAAGATTTTTCCCTATGACAATACTGATTTTATTCAATTTGCACAGAGCAAATATCCCGATGCTAAAATCCTTGGCACGACTTACGACGGAAGGAATGTGGTTGTGTTCATCAGCCACGAGAAAATTGTTAAGCACGTGGTCATTTATAAAGATGACAGCAACAAAATCTCATGGGTGAAAACATGGTATCCGCTCGACATCAACACCAATTTGCCTGAATCGGCGATTGAAGACAAAAATGATTATTTGTCGCAGCATCCCGATGCTAAACTGACTGCAATACGGCATGAAGAAGATGCAACGGGCGCGTATTATTGCTTTACTTTCTATCTGACAATTGACAGTGGCGAAATAATCAGTTCGAAAATCGAATAGGTAAATTCAATTCGATAGTAGAAAAGCACAAAGTGATGTCGGTTTCGACCGCATCACTTTTTTTGTTTTTGAACGGGAAAGACCCAAAATTCATTATCAACTGTAACACAACAAATTACATTCGACGGATGGATCAAAAGAAAAAATAATTACAATGGACTACATATTTAAAAGAAAAATATACTTTTGCGGTCGATTTTAAATGAATAATAATTCGTGTGATATGAATAATAATACCAAAATCAATTTCGTTTCGGCAGCAGAGGCTGTCAAGGTCATCAAATCGGGCGACCACGTTCATTTGAGCGCCATCGGCAATGCGCCGCAAGTGCTGATAAAGGCCATGTGCGACCGCGGACGCGCCGGCGAGTTGAAAGACGTTCATATCCACCATTTCCACACCGAAGGCGAGGCGCCTTACTCGGCACCCGAGTTTGAAGGCATTTTCCAGCACGATGGTTTCTTTGTTGGCGCCAACACCCGAAAGAATGTGCAAGCTGGCTACGCCGACTATATTCCGGTGTTTTTGGGTGAGGCCGCACGGCTTTACCGCGAAGGTTATCTGCCCTGCAACGTGGCAATGATTCAGGTCTGCCCGCCCGACGAGCACGGATATGTATCGCTCGGTGCCTCGGTCGATGCCTGTCTGGCTGCCATGGAAGTGGCCGACTGTGTGATTGCCGTTGTCAATAAAAATGCACCGCGCGCCTTTGGTCAGGCAATGATTCACATGAGCCGCATAAATATTTTTGTGCAGGACGACTCGCCGCTCATCGAGAAATTCTATGAGGAGCCCAGCGAGACCGACCTTGCCATTGGCCGCCATTGCGCCGAGCTGATTGACGACGGCGCCTGCCTGCAGCTGGGCATCGGCTCGCTACCAAACGCCACTCTGGCCTGCCTTGGCAACCACAAAAACCTCGGCATCCACACCGAGATGTTTGCCGACGGCGTGCTGCGTCTTGTCGAGAAGGGCGTTATAACAGGCGCAAACAAGGCTCTCGACCGCGGCAAGATTGTATCAACCTTCCTGCTCGGCACAAACAATGTTTACAAGTTTGTGGATAACAACCCGCAAGTGCTGATGCAGGACGTGGCCTACACCAACGACCCGTTCATCATTGCGCAGCAGCCGAAGATGACGGCCATCAACTCGGCAATCGAAATTGACCTCACTGGCCAGGTCTGCGCCGACTCAATCGGAACCAAGCAGTTCTCTGGAGCGGGCGGACAAATCGATTTCATCTATGGCGCATCGCGTGCCAAGGGCGGAAAGGCCATCATTGCCATGCCGTCGATGACCAAGAGGGGTGTGAGCAAGATTGTGCCGACTCTGACACCCGGAGCAAGCGTGGTGACAACACGTTTCCACATTCACTGGTTTGTGACAGAGTTTGGTGCCGTGAACCTCTACGGCCGCACCATGCAAGAGCGCGCAAAACTGATTACCAGCATCGCCCATCCGAGCGTGCAGGAAGACCTTGACCGCGCGGCTTTTGAGCGTTTCGGCCCGCACTACCACTTTGGTAAATGATTGAAGGACTGAATGCGTGAAGGACTGAAGGATTGAAGTATTGAATGCGTGAAACTCCTAATTCCTAAATCCTAATTTCTAAATATTCAATCCTTCTGAATCAGCACCACCGCGTAGGCCGACATTCCCTCCTCGCGCCCCTCGAAGCCGAGTTTCTCGGTTGTGGTGGCCTTGATTGAAATGTCATCGACACTGATGCCGCAAACTTCGGACAAAGTGCTCTGCATCTGCGGTATAAAATCCTTTATCTTAGGCCGTTGCAGACAGATTGTTGAATCAATATTGCCTATTGTGTAGCCCTTTTCGGCTATCAGAGCAACCGTTTTTTTCAGTAAGATTTTGCTGTCGATGTTCTCGAATGTGGCCGATGTATCGGGGAAATGGTAGCCGATGTCGCGCATATTGGCCGCACCAAGCAGAGCGTCGCAAATGGCGTGGATGAGTGTGTCGCCGTCGGAATGGCCGAGCGGTCCCTTGGTGTGCGGAACCTCAATGCCGCCCACAACCATTTTGCGTCCTTCAGTGAGTTGATGAACATCCAACCCGAATCCAACTCTTATCTTCATATCTGTCTGTTATTTATTCGTTTTTAATCAAAAAAAGGAACCGAAACAAAATTCCGTTCCCCTGTATTTTCTTAATTCAACCCTCTCCTACTTGCCTGCTATATCCTCAAAATCCATTATGAGCGAGAAACGCCAGGTGTTTTTCAGCGGGCTGTTTGAGAAGTTTCCGGCAGGAATCAGATACGAAAAATCAAGACCTAAAACTCTCATTTTCAAGCCTACACCAGCCGTAAAATATTTACGGTTGCCTTTTTTGGCATTCTCGTAGAAATAACCAAGGCGAGCTGCAAACTGGTTGGCATACCAATATTCTGCACCGAGTGAAACGGTAATCTCCTTCATCTCCTCGCTGAATCCGTCAGGTGCATCGCCAAACGACTGGAACACACCCTGAATGATGCCTACATCCTCACTTTTTCCTTTAACAATTTTTCGTTCCCCTGTTTCAGCGTCCACTTCGTAGATTGGCGGAGTTGGGATGAGCAGTTTATTGAAATCAGCCGTTCCCGTCACTTTGTTGTATTTGTCGAGATTCACGGTCAAAGCACCGCCAACGCCCAAATTTGTCGGGATAAAATTCTTTGTATCAGCCGAGTAGCCCAGTTTAGAACCGAGATTGCTGATGCTGAAACCTGCAGCCCACGTGCCATCATACTGCGCAATTTTCACCTTATCAGTGTAGTATCCGTTGATGTCGACAGCAAACGATTTGCCGCTCTCGACCTGCTCATTGTCTTGTCCACCTTGTCCGCCTGTCAGGTTCGAATAGATGAACCGGCCAGCCAGGCCAAGTGAGAAATTGTCAGACAATTTTCGGTTATACGACAAGTCGAATGCCAATTCGTGCGGCGAGAAACTGCCCATCGGGCCTCCATTATTGTCATAAAAATTCACGTTGCCCATTGTAAAATAGCGCAAACTACCGCCAATGGCCTGCAACTTATCTATCTGATAATAACCCGAAACATAGGCAAGGTTCATGTCGTTGATGAGTTGGCGCAACCAAGGAACGTAGGTTATCGACACGCCGTAAGGGGTCTCAACAAAAGCCAGTTTCGATGAGTTCCAGATTTGTGCGTAGGCATCTGGTGACAAGGCAATTCCGGCATCACCCATGGCACCCGAACGCGAGTCGGGAGCAATGCGCAGGAAAGGCACGGCCGAATTGATGGCATTGGCCTTGTCCTGACCAAGAGTCTCGTTATAATTTGCCCCGCTTTGTGCGTTCAAGCCTAGCGAACAGGCTAGAGCGAATACTGATAAAAAAACTTTTCTCTTCATACCTAAAATTTTGCGTGCAAATATAGAAACTATTTTTTGCCCCGATTATTGCCTTGCAATAACCAATTTGCCGGATTTGCGACATTTGCCGCCGTGACCGTCGATTTCAACCGTATAGATATAGACACCGTTGGGCAGCGGTTTTCCACCTTTCACGCACTGCCAATGGATGGCCGACGATTCGCCCACGCCTCTGCGTTCATTGATTTCAGCGATTTTCCGCCCCATCGGGTCGGCAATAGAAATCGTGATATCCACATCGCCGTCAGTTTGATTATGATTGACAACGAAATAAGTCTCGGTCGCAGCTGGATTCGGATAGTTGTAAACGTCACCCATCTGCGGCGAATTGCCGTTTGCCACAACAAAGCTGATTTCAGTCTCCGACGGATTGTTATAGATGTCCCAAGCCTTGAATGTGAGCGTATGCTCACCGTCCTCGAGTCCGTCGAGACGGAAACGCACCTCCCCTGAATTGTACTGGTCAATATATCCTTCGTAGAAACTATTCAGCACAATCGTGGTTGACTGGTCACCATCAAGAACTGCCGTGATGTCGTGCCCAATTCCGTTGCCCGTGGTATTGATTCCCGACTCGTCAGACAAACGAGCGATAAACACTGGGTTGCTGCTTACGATGGAACCGTCGCCGAAAATGGTGTCAGTAAGATACAGACTGATTTCAGGCCCATCGAAATCCAAGATTCTCGCATTTGCTGGCGTTCCGCCGATGAAAATGGCATCAGAGCAACCCGTCGCATCGGCCGAATCTACCACCGCATAAAGGCTGATTCGTCCTCGTCCGTACGAGAAGTTGATGTCCTTGGGCATTATGAAGCTGAAATTGAAGAAACCGTCAGTAATTGAGGCCTTGCCCTGATAGAGAACGCTCGTGTTGGCCTCAAAATCGATGACGGGAGATTTCGAGTCGTTGCCGCGCGTCGATAATGTTGCCAGCTTATCGAACACCGTCAAATAGAGTATTCCATTGCCCGACAGCACATTGCCATCAGCATCGCAGGCATAACCCTCAATTGTGACCGTATCAATGGCATGAATGGTGTCAGAAAGCGCCGTTGCAACTGGCTTGCCGTTTATCTTTGTGACAAACAGATTGTTATTGTCGGGATGAATCAAACGGAGCGCCGGGTCGCCGAGCAATGTGAACTTGCGCATGTTCAGCCCTTGCGCTATGCCAGTTGCGTTCTTTGCATGCGTCACCAAATCACCAAGCCGCATCTCCGATGTCAGTTTCTGCCCATAGAGGTTCAAACACAATTTATAGTTCTCCGAATTGTGGACCACGCGTGTGGTTGTCAAAGCTGCAATGGCAGCTCCAACGGGATTGGTCACAAGTTTCTCGCCAAACGACACAACATCAGGATTGTCGTAACGACCCACCTCGCAACTTGCCGTCACAAACAGTGTCAGTCGGTCGATATTGGTCATCTCCATTATTTCCTGCTGCTTGAGAAGCGACTCGTGGGCAATGCGTTGTGGACCTCCGTGCCCGATATAATGCGTAATGGCCGCGCCGAATGACAGTTGCCGTTTCAATGCGGCAGTGGCATCAGGATAGGTGGCACCCGACGAGCCCGAAACCTGGCCGTAGGCATCGAGGTATATCTTATTTATATTGTATTCGGGCGACACATTGCTGACCAGTCTGCTCAAGCCTTCGGCGTTTTCCACAAAAACACCGTTTTCCTCATCGTCAGCCACAAAACATATAGTGTTGCGCCAACTGCCGAAATTGGTCGATGTCAAATACTTCTTGATTTTATCAACAACCTGCTGCGCCTCATGCTCGGTCGATACCGGCAAGCGCCCAACCCCGATGTCAAGTGTGCCGTACAACTCGCCCTCACCCTCATCGAGCATTGCAAAAAAGTCATCGCAGACAAAACTGTTGTCATCGCACTCACCGTTTTCCGATTCAAAAGTCATAATGTAATTTTCGCTCTTGCCGTTAATGTTTTTATTATCGTAGGAGCCCTTTCCAAAGAGCAGCAGATATTTGAATTTATCGCCGCGCCCATGCAGCATTCTGGCATAATTCCTGATTGCCGACGCATCAGGCGTGCCACCCGAAAACTCGTTGAAAATCTGTTTTTGAGTAACAACCCGCACATCATAGCCATCGTGAATGCGATGCAGATTGGCCAGATTCTCAGCCTGTTCCATAAGGTTCGGATTGCAGACAATAACCATGTCGGGAGTTGGCGAGCCATGCAGATTCTGGTTTTCAACAGCCCCAAGGTCGGCTCCGCTGGTTATCGGACTTCGCAAATTTTCAGCGCCAAACGCGATAAACTCATGCAACGCTCCGCCGTTATTTGCCACAAAGCCGACCGTTTCGCCGTCTTCAATCAGCCTGACACTCTGAGGAGCAAGCGGATTTGTAACATCCCACACCTGCGGAATTGTTCCATCGCAACCAATGACAAATCGGACAGAATCAGCATCGGCCGAGCGCGAATCGCGGAAACATAGCTGCCTGGTACTCTTGTAGCGAAGCCACTCACGCGCAGTCACTCCAATCTTATCGATATAGCCTTCAGCCTGCCAGACATTGCTCACAAACCGGTAACTCAGATGAAAATTCGCCGACGACACATTTATTTTAAACGTGCCACCAACATATTCGGCATACCTATATAAATCATACGCAATATTTATGCTTTTCTGGAAGACACTTTTTCCGGCATATCTGAAATCAAAAAAAGTTGACTGGTTTTCAGCCGGTTTTCGGCCCGCGGCATTCACTGCGACAGAAACGGGCTTGCTGAGGTCGATGTTGGGAAACGAAAACATCACCGAGTCGAGAGTATTGATTGTCAGCTTTTTATCATACCAGCGCCGTCCTGAATTAATCAGGTTAACCTTGTCGTTCTCCACATAGCGGTAGCTGTCGTACGAATCGGTCACAACATCAGCCGAAGCCGGCTGAACGGCCTCCCCAATTCGCATTCCCGCGCCCAAATCCGATGTCAGGAGCAAATAAGTATAATCTGAATAACAATGTTTTGCGTGATTGAAAGATTTCTTTTCCCTGTCATACTTGAGCGTTACGGGACCCTCAACATAAAACATCAGATAATCGGCACCAGCCATGACCGGAATCTCATTCACATCGTCGGGCGCATCGTTGGTGCAGTAATAGGGCAACTGCCGGCCGCCGTAGCTGAAAATCCTGACATTACGAGGTTCGGCCACGCCGATTCTGGCAAGCTCGTCGTAAGTCAATTTATAAACACCCGTGGTATCGACCTTGATTTTAAACCAGTTGCCCGACGCGAGCAGCGAATTTCTCACATTTGAACCAGACTGCCCGCCGTCTCCCGTTGAGCCGGCAACCTGTTGAGCCGCAGCAACTGAGACGACCGCCATAAAGACAAACACAAGAACTATTCTAACCATAAAAACACTCCTATCGGCGAGGTGCTAAAAATATAACTTCTTTTTTAACGTTTGACTGCCATAGAACGGAAGAATAATTATTTTTATTGTCTCTTATGCCGACGCCGATGCGCTACAAACACGCACTTGTATTATTGCTGACAGCCTTTGTGCCGTGTCTTGCCAATGCCCAAGACAGCCCGCTGAGCCAATGGTACAACCACGCATTTTCAACCAACCCGTCGATAGTTGGAAGTGCCGGCAAACTGCGCGTTCACCTGTTTTACAGGAACCAATGGCCGAAAGCCGATGCAGGATTTTCATATTATGGCGCCGAAGCCGACATGCCAGTCGGCAAAAACATGGCTTGCGGCCTGCTGCTCACCAACGACCATACCGCAGCCTTTTCAAAACCAACAGTCACCGGTGCTTACAGTTATACAGTCAAACTTAATCAGAAGAGCGCTGTGAGAGGCGGCATCAGTCTCGGCATGATTCAAAAACATGTCAGCACATCGGACCTGATTTTTGAGCAGGAAGAGCCGACAATCACCAAATCATCAAAAATCAGCCTCGATGCAGGAATCGGAATCAATCTCACTTCAGGCAGCCTGACGGCGTCCGTAGCGCTCAACCATCTGACCAGACCGCAGCAGGGCATATCGTCAGAATCTGACGCCCGAACAAGCATGAAACTCACCTTTGACATTGGCTATACCTATATAATAAAGCCCGCAACATGGAAAAATGGCATTGAATTAACACCAAATGTGATTTTTCAGCGGCACGGCACGCAACAAAATCTACAAATCAGCGTTATAAACCATGTTAAAGGCCTGCTGACGGGGCTGGGTTGCCGAAAAAATCTGCAATCAGACCCGCCGACAGCGATTTTTTTAATTGGATATAAAACTGAAGATTTTAGAATTGTTTATAGTTACGATTTTGAAACAAACAGAAAAACAAATAGATACGGAAACGCACACGAAATTTCAATGACAAAATTATTCAATACCGGGAGAAAGAAAAAACACAAACCGATAGATTGTCCTTCTTTTTTATGATAAAAAGTTAGGTGTAAACGATTTTAATTATATTTGTAATTGCTTTTTAAGAAACAAAAATGAAGAAATATATGAGAGTAAAAAGGCTAAATATCGTTGTTTGCGTTGCAATTGCAGCGCTGATGTCATGCGGTAAAGAGGTATCACAAACCACTGGTTGGGAGTACAATTTGGAAGACAACGGCGGTTTTGAGAAATACCAGGGAGAATACGAGCAGGAGACAGGTCCTGGTTTGGTGTTCATCGAAGGCGGTACGTTTACAATGGGCCGCGTTGAGCAGGACATTCTTTATGATTGGAACAACGTTCCTCGCCGCGTAACGGTTTCTTCGTTCTACATGGACGAATGCGAGGTTAGCAACCTTGACTATCGTGAGTATCTGTATTGGATTTCGCGTGTGTTTGTTGAGTACCCCGAGGTTTACAAAAATGCATTGCCCGACACATTGGTATGGCGTAGAAAACTGGCCTACAACGAGCCGTATGTTGAGTACTATTTCCGCCACCCTGCATATCAGGATTATCCGGTTGTGGGTGTCAACTGGCTGCAAGCCAACGACTACTGCGCTTGGCGTACCGACCGTGTAAACGAGCGTATCCTCATCAATATGGGTTTCCTTTTGGAAGACCCGAACCAGATGGGAGCACAAAACTTTAACACTGACGCATATTTGGCTGGCCAATACGAAGGTGCTGTAGGCAACGAAATGCCCGACCTTGACCCGAATAAGGACTATCGCCGCATTAGAATGGAAGACGGATTCCTGCTTCCAAAATATCGCCTCCCGACCGAGGCTGAATGGGAGTTTGCAGCGTTGTCTATCGTTGGAACTTCAGTTGGCGAGCGTGTTTATGAGCGTAAGATTTATCCTTGGGTTGGTGATGGATTCCGCAACCCATCATCGAAAGATAAAGGCCGCATCGTTGCCAACGCCATGAGAGCAAGAGGTGACATGATGGGTGTTGCCGGCGCGTTGAACGATAATGCCGACATTACCGCACCTGTTACATCATACTGGCCTAACGATTATGGTTTGTATTGCATGGCCGGCAACGTTAACGAATGGGTTGCCGATGTATATCGTACCCTAACGCAAAGCGATGTTGAGGAGTTCCGTCCGTTCCGTGGCAATGTGTTCAAGACACTTGTAAAAGACGAGGAAGGAAATGTTGCAGAGAAAGACAGTCTGGGCCGTCTGCGCTACCGCGAGATTTCAGAGGAAGAGGCCATCGACCGCCGCAACTACCAAACTGCCGACAACATCAACTATCTTGATGGTGACTTTGAGTCGAGCCTCGACTACTCGAACGAGGACGCATCACGCGAGCGCGGTTCGAAGAGAATGTACTTCACTGGTAAGGACCGTCTCGACCCGACCATGACATCACTCGTCAGCGACCACGTGAGAGTTTACAAAGGTGGTGGCTGGCACGACCGAATCTATTGGTTGGGTGCAGGTACCCGTCGGTTCTTGGATGAGAACTTGAGCCAGGATGACCTGGGCTTCCGTTGCGCCATGACCCGTGTTGGCGACTCTAAAGGAAACTAATTAGCAATCAAACAAATAAGGAAAAGCCTCGCTTTGCGAGGCTTTTTACATTATAAATAACAAGCAGCAACATGAACACATCAGCATTATACGAGATTTTTCTGAAATATCCGCACATCTGCACCGACAGCAGAAAGGCTTCAGAAGATTCGATATTCTTTGCTCTGAAAGGCGAAAACAACGACGGCAACCAATACGCGGCACAAGCCTTGCAGAAATGTCCTTATGCAGTCATTGACAATCCTGAATACATTGTCAACGACCACTGCATTTTGGTAGAAAATGTTCTTGACACGCTGCAAAAATTAGCCGCCTACCACCGCAAACGCCTGGGTGTGCCAATTCTTGCCATAACAGGCACAAATGGCAAAACAACGACTAAAGAACTGGTTGCCCGCGTATTGTCGAAGAAATACAAGGTGTTCTACACACAAGGCAACCTCAACAATCACATAGGTGTACCGTTGTCGCTTCTGTCAATCGACAAAACGCACGAGTTTGCTGTGATTGAAATGGGGGCAAGCCATCAAGGTGAAATTGCCGCGCTCTGTAAAATTGCCGCCCCCGATTTCGGCATAATAACAAACGTTGGACGGGCGCATCTTGAAGGCTTCGGCTCGTTTGAAGGTGTCAAAGCAACTAAAGCGGAACTTTACAAATACCTGCACGACAATGACGGAATGGCATTTGTGAACTATGACAACGAATTTCTTGAAGACATGAATCCGCCCCATAACATAATTTATTATGGGACAAAGAATTTCACCCACTGCCAGGGCACATTGCTCGAAAGTCCGCTGTTCCTGTCGTTCAAGTGGGCGCCATCGGACGAGGTAATCGCCGACGAGATAAATGCAGACGACGAATGCTACACCATCAACACTCATCTTATTGGTTCATACAACTTTGAGAATGCGCTGGCCGCAGTGAGCGTAGGCTATAATTTCGACATCAGCGCCTGCGACATAAAAGCGGCAATTGAGGAATATGTGCCGCAAAACAGCCGCTCGCAAATGCTGAAGACCGACAAAGGAAACACGCTCATCCTCGACAACTACAATGCCAATCCGTCGAGTATGGAGGCTGCGCTGAACAATTTTGCAAAAATAGATATGCCGAACAAAGTGCTGATTCTCGGTGACATGCTTGAATTAGGTTCGGCAGCGCAACGCGAGCACAGCGTAACTCTCGGACAAATCAACAAATTGGGATTCAAGGATGTTTATTTGGTTGGACAGGCATTCTGCAACCTCAACGCCCCAGA
Organism: Salinivirgaceae bacterium; assembly: GCA_017474765.1. Lineage (GTDB taxonomy): Bacteria > Bacteroidota > Bacteroidia > Bacteroidales > SZUA-534 > RUG13583. Next base: position 31,744 of record JAFVGW010000040.1, read on the forward strand.
GCCCGTTCATAGTTTCACCAATGCCGACGAATGTTGCAAATATTTGGGAACAAACAGTATAACAAATTCGACTATCTTGATTAAAGGCTCACACGGCATGAAGATGGACAAGGTTGTTCCTTTCCTATAAAAGAAAAATTAGACACAAATAAAGAGTCATTCCCCAGCGGGCGATGACTCTTTTATATTTGCGCACAAACGATACGGCAACAAATGACGATTAATGATATAAACAATTGGTTTTCAGAAGACTGCGATTTTGTATTGTTCCGATACCCGCAGCAAACCGATGTGCATGCCGCACACTCGGGTGAAACCGTCCACCTTGCTTCTGTTGCCGATTTGAAACTGATAAACAAAGGGTTCATCTTTGCTCCTTTTGCCGAAAACCGCCTGCCAATTGTTGTATTCGTCAATCCGCAAACCGAAACTTTCAAACAGCCTGAACGCACCCCTGCATTGGCAACCACAGCTGCATCAGAAAGCGCAACTGGCACATATACAGCAGAGTTTGAAAAATTCCGCAAGGCCGTGCGCAATGGACAGTTCAGCAAACTGGTACTTGCCCGCACACATTGCGCCAGCATTCATTCAAATGCACTCGACATTTTTTTTGATGCCTGCACTGCCTGCCCCAACAGTTTTGTCTATCTGTTCTCATCGGCAGAAAGTGGAATGTGGCTTGGCGCCACGCCCGAAATATTGCTCGAAGGAAACCCCGAACAAATGCACACTGTTGCGCTGGCAGGAACAATGGCCTGCATAAATGGCCAACTACCCGACATTGGCAGTTGGGATGCAAAAAACCGCAACGAGCAAAAAATCGTCACCGATTATCTTCTTGCTCAAATTCAAACATTTGGCAATATTTTGAGCACCACCGTTCCGCAATCGGTGCGTGCCGCGCATCTTGCCCATTTAAAAACAGATATTTTCTTCAATATCAATGGGAAAGACCTTCCGAAACTGATTTCCGCACTGCACCCCACCCCTGCCGTTTGCGGACTGCCAAAAGACGAAGCAATAAGATTCATCAACGAGAACGAATCGGCTAACCGAGAGTATTATGCTGGATTTTTGGGCTGGTACGACGCTCAAGCCGACACTCGCCTGTTTGTGAATCTGCGTTGCATGAAATGGATTGACAAACAGACGGTTAAACTTATGGCTGGCGGTGGCATTCTTCCCGAATCGGAACTCGAAAGCGAATGGCGCGAAACCGAAAACAAGATGCAGACGCTGACAAGGCTTAACTCGTTCAGATAAACCAAACAGTCTTGTTAGAATCAATTTAGTGCCATCATCGGCTTTTTTTGTACTTTCGCCAAACATGATTTGTCGATTATGTATTCCACAAAAAAGAACATACAGCAGTTGCTGTCGCTGATGGAACAGCATGGGGTGACGGATGTTGTGCTGTCGCCTGGGTCGCGGAATCTGCCGCTGTCGCAGTCGTTTGCCGCACACCCGAGTTTCACCTGCCATGCCGTCACCGACGAACGCAGTGCAGGATTTTTCGCCATCGGACTGGCACTCAACAAAAAACGGGCGACCGCAGTGTGCGTGACATCGGGCTCGGCGTTGCTCAATCTGGCATCGGCAGTGTCGGAAGCCTACTATCAGCAGGTGCCGCTTCTGGTTATTTCCGCCGACCGCCCAGCCGCATGGATAGGCCAAATGGACGGCCAGACCATTCCGCAGACGGGTGTATTCGGGACTCTTGTGCGCAAGGAAGTTTCGCTGCCCGAACCTGCCAATGAAACCGACCTTTGGCACTGTAACCGCCTGATTAATGATGCTTTACTCGAACTCAACCACCACGTAGGCAGACCCGTTCATATCAACGTGCCAATCAGCGAGCCGTTTTTTGATTGCTCGGCCACCGAAATTGAGCCAGAAAGGGCGATTCGGCGCGGCTTACCCGACATTGACAACTGGCGCTCGGCAAAACGACAAATTGTGATTGTTGGTCAGTTACAAAAATCTGAAGCCGAGCAACTTAAGCCGACACTTTCAAAACTTGACTGCCCGATAATTTGCGAGCATATCTCAAATTTAGGCAGCCACCCGAATTTTATCAGCAATGCCGATTTGATTCTTAATTCCGCTGACACTGAACAATTTAGACCAGACTTGGTTGTTTATCTTGGCGGACATATTGTATCGAAACGGGTGAAAAACTTCATAAGAGCCGCCAAGCCGCGCCAATGCTGGCGTGTGGACGCTGAAGGCGCTTGCACTGACACGTTCCAATGCGTCACGCAGATTATAGAAATGCAGCCGACAGACTTTCTGCGAATGCTGACACCCATTGAGTGTAACTGGCTGAAAACATGGCAGAAAGCAAGTGCGAAAGTTGAAGCGGAAATGCAGAAAATGGATTTTGGCTTCACACCTTTCGGCATTGTCAAACGTGTTTTAGAACAGATTCCGCCGCAGTCGGCTTTGGTGCTGGCCAACAGCAGCATGGTGCGCTATGCACAACTCTTCAACCTTAACGCCAATGTTGAAGTGCTTTGCAACCGCGGCGTCAACGGAATCGACGGAACGCTCTCAACTGCAGTTGGTTACGCATCAGCAAATCCCGACAGGAAAGTCTTTGTGTTGGTTGGCGATTTAAGTTTCTTCTACGACATGAACGCCCTTTGGCAGACCAATCTGCCGCAGAATCTGCGCATCGTACTTATCAATAATGGCTGCGGCGAGATATTCAGAGTGCTGCCAGGACTGCCCAAAAATGCCGACACCGAACGATTCGTTATGGCATCACACAACACATCGGCAAAAGGCTGGACGGAATCATTAGGTATTGAATATCAATCGGCTAAAACCGAATCAGAAATAGAAAAATGCATCGAACTGATAATGAACAGCCAGAAAACGGCGCTTGCGGAATTCTTCACAAATCCCGCCACTGACGAATCTGTATTTAACAATATTCAAAAAATCAAAATATGACACACGATTGGAAAACGATAAAAAAGTACCAGGACATCCTGTTTGAGATGTACAACGGGATTGCGCGCATCACTATCAACCGCGAGCGTTACCGCAACGCCTTCACCCCCACCACAACCGCCGAGATGGGCGACGCACTCGCCTATTGCCGTGAGTGTCAGGATATTTACGTGGTTGTGTTCACTGGCGCAGGCGACAAGGCGTTTTGTAGCGGCGGCGACATGCACGTGAAAGGCCGCGGCGGCTACATCGACGAATCGGGCAAACCGCGCCTGACGGTGCTCGACGTGCAGAAGCAGATACGCTCGCTGCCGAAACCCGTCATTGCGGCGGTGAACGGCTACGCGATTGGCGGCGGCAACGTGCTGCAGGTGGTTTGCGACCTGACAATCGCTTCTGAAAACGCCATTTTCGGGCAGACGGGCCCCAAGGTCGGCAGTTTCGACGCGGGTTTCGGCTCATCGTACCTAGCAAGCATTGTGGGGCAGAAAAAGGCACGCGAGATATGGTTCATGTGCCGCCAATACTCGGCTCAAGAAGCGCTTGAGATGGGAATGGTGAACAAGGTTGTGCCGCTCAATCAACTTGAAGATGAATATGTTGCGTGGGCCGAAAAGATGATGGAATACTCGCCGCTGGCCTTGCGCATGATTAAGCGCGGACTGAACGCCGAACTCGACGGACAGGCTGGTATTCAGGAATTTGCGGGCGACATGACAATGCTCTACTACTGTCTCGACGAAGCGCAGGAAGGCGGCCGCGCGTTTCTTGAAAAACGCAAGCCAGATTTTAAAAAGTACCCGAAGTTTCCGTAAATGCCAATCGACATTATTCCATATACGCTTCATTTTAAGCAACCTGCGGGCACATCGCGGGGCGTTTACACCGAGCACAAGGTCTGGTATCTGAAGATGCATGACAACAGCGGACGCACGGGCTGGGGCGAAGTGGCACCGCTGCCAAAGTTGAGTTGCGACGATGTGCCTGATTTTGAATCGGTTATGCACGATGTCTGCAAGAATTTCAACGGAACAATCGATTATGAACGGCTGCGCAACTACCCGTCGATTCTGTTCGGGCTTGAATGCGCGCAAATCGGTTATAATCAGTTCAATAACGTCGATTGGAAAACATCATTCGCTTTGGGCACGGAAGGCATTCCAATCAACGGACTTGTGTGGATGGGCAGTTTTGAAGAGATGAGCGCCCGCATCGAAGAGAAACTGCGGCTGGGTTTCTCGTGCATCAAAATAAAAATCGGTGCCATCGATTTTGAGAAAGAAGTGGCGCTGATTGAGAAAATCCGCAACCGCTTTCCCGCCGATGTAATCACAATCCGCGTGGATGCAAACGGCGGTTTCAAGCCAGCGGACGCACCGCAGAAACTTGAACGGCTGTCGAAATTCGGCATTCACTCGATTGAGCAACCGATAATGGCAAGGCAATGGCGCGCAATGGCCGACCTGTGCCGCAACACGCCCATTCCCATCGCGCTCGACGAAGAACTTATCGGCGTGAACGAAACCGACCAGAAAATCAATCTATTAGACGAGATACGGCCGCAATATATCATTCTGAAGCCGTCGCTGCACGGCGGATTGAGCGGCTGCAACGAGTGGATTCGGCTTGCCCGCGAGCGCGGCATCGGCTTTTGGGCGACATCAGCACTGGAATCGAACATCGGGTTGCTCTACATTGCGATGTGGGCGGCAACGCTCGGCGTCGGCATTCCGCAAGGACTTGGCACGGGCGCGCTCTACACCAACAACATCGATTTGCCGCTGCAAGTTGTCGGCGAGAAACTATGGTACAAATCCATTGATAATTATGACTTTAGCCAATTTTTTACAGGATTGGAATAGTCCGTCCGACACTGTTGCCGTGCGCACATCGGGCTCAACGGGCACGCCCAAAACGTTGCTTGTCGAGAAACGACGGATGCTTGCCAGCGCACGCATGACCTGCGATTTTCTGAATCTAAAGGCTGGCGACACGGCACTGTTGTGCATGTCGCTCGATTATATTGGTGCTAAAATGATGGTTGTCAGAGCGATAGAGCGAAATCTACGGTTGATTGAAGTTGTACCATCGGGACATCCGCTTGCCGAGATTACTGAAAAAATTGATTTTGCGGCTATGGTTTCGCTGCAGGTTTACAACTCGCTGCAAGTTCCCGATGAGCGGCAAAAACTAATGAAAATCAAGCATTTGATTATTGGCGGTGGCGCCATCGACAAGAAAATGCAAGAAGAGTTACGCTCATTTCCGAATGCCGTATGGTCAACCTACGGAATGACCGAAACGCTCTCGCACATTGCCTTGCGGCGAATCAGTGGCCCTGAATCGACCGATTGGTACACCCCGCTGGATGGCGTAAAAATCGGGTTGACCGAGAACCAATGCCTGACTATCAGCGCACCGCACCTGACACAAAACACTCTAATTACCAACGATATAGCAAAGATTGACAACGGAAAATTCAAGATTCTTGGCCGCGCCGACAATGTGATAAACAGCGGCGGCGTGAAAATCCAGATTGAAGAAGTGGAACGGCGGCTGAACGATTTAGGCATTGACAACGTGGCCGTTAGCAGTTGTGCCGATGAAAAATTCGGCGAAGCGGTCGTATTGCTGAACGCCAGCAAAGTCAGCAATTCAACTCTCAATCAAGCCATTAGCCAACTGCCGAAATATTGGCAGCCCAAACACATCATCAAGGTTGACGCCATTCCGCTGACTGAAAATGGTAAGATTGCGCGGCAGAAGGTGAAGGACTTGATTGCGAAACAAGTTGGATAAACGCCTGAATATAAAGTCATACCGAAACATTCGGGCAAAAAAAAACACCCATCACCAATTCTGGCAATGGGTGTTAGCAATTAAAAATCAATCACTTATTTAAAATCGTCGGCTTTGAGTTGCGGCAGGTGCATGCCAACCATCACAAGATTGTTGTCGGCAGCATATTTGAGCAGGCGCTCGCGGCTTTCAACGGCAGCAGGTTTGTCAGCGTCGAACGATGCGCAGATTTCAGGATTAACCATCTGCAAAGCAGCACCATGCATCAAATCGCCAACCACGAGCAGACGGCCGCGCTGAAAAGCGGTGTGGCCTGGTGTGTGGCCTTTGGCATCGATGGCAACCACGCCCAACGGCAGTGTGTCGCCGAAATTGAACAAGTGCAAGTTGGTCTCGTATGCCTTCATCGTGTTGATTTGCTGCGCGTTCTGACCAGGTTCGGCATTGGTTACCCACGCATCGTACTCGGGTTGTGCAGCATAAACCTGCGCGTTAGGAAACACCAGAGTGTCGCCTTTGAGCATTCCTCCAATATGGTCGCCGTGGAAGTGCGTAATAAACAGATAATCAATCTTTGATGCAGGCACACCAAGCGAGTCGAGGCGGCGCTCAAGATTGCCGCTTTTGCCGCCAAGGCCAGTGTCGAACAGAAGATTTTTGCCGTCAATCTGAAGAAGGAATGTGCTGACTGACGATGGAACACCATCACGGACACCAAGGCTGTCAATCAGCGCCGAATCGGCCTCGGGGAACAGACGGACAGGCATCAAACGCAGACCAGCATTATCCTGAATCCATGTAACATTCAGTCCATCCACCTGAAATGCAAGCACTTCGCCATTAGCGGCAGGCTGCTGCTGCACCGTTGTTGCCGAATTGCAGCCCGTCAGGCACAAGCCAGCAAACAGAATCACAGAAAACTTTCTCATAACATATTATTTTAAAATCATTGCTTCAAACCCTTTGGAAATCACGGTTTTAAACTCACCCGTTGAATCGGAACAGATGAAATAGTAATCAATTTCGGGCAAGGTATCGCACATTTTGGAGGCGGCATCCGTTCCAAGAACCATGCAAGCCGTGGCCAGCGCGTCGGTGGTGATGCAGTCGGGCCCCGCAATTGAGGCGCTCAACAAATTACTCTGCACAGGATAGCCCGTGGCTGGATTGATAGTGTGCGAATATTTCACTCCGTTTTCGACGAAAAACTTATGATAATTTCCTGATGTTGAGAGACTTCGGTTATTCAATTCGACAATCTCCTGCAACTCGCGCCTAGTCATTGCAGTGGTGTCATCGACAGGTTTGTCAACACCGATGCGCCAGCCAATACCGCGCGGATTGCGCCCGCTGGCACGCACCTCGCCGCCAATCTCCACCATATAATCACGAATGCCCAACCGCTCAAACATCTCAGCAATAAAGTCGACCGACTGCCCCTGCGCCAAACAGTTGGCATTCAACTGAACACGCAGGTCATCTTTAACAATTTGGTTTCCATTGATGTGGATTTTCCGATAGCCGCAAAACTGCTTCAGGCTATCAATAAGTTGCTGATTCACATGTTCTTTTTTACCAAAGCCGAACCCCCATGCGTTAACAAGCGGACTGACGGTGATATCCATCGCTCCGCCAGTAATTTCCGATATTTCAAAAGCACGGCGCATGCAATTCAGAAACAGCGTATCGTCGGTTTCCGCTATCTGATTGTTGTTCACGCGGCTGATGGTGGATTCGGGAATGTAGGCGCTCAATGCCATATCGAAACGGTGCAGTTCGCGTGCGATTTGTGCGCTCAAATCAGTTTTATGCTTATACACAATATGATAAGTCGTTCCCTGAATAAATCCATCACTGGTGAAATATCGGTTGGTCTGAACCGAACAAGCCGCCAGCAGCAACGCCGCAATCGAAAAAACAAATTTCCTCATCCCCATATTTTTGTGCTGCAAAAATAATAAAGGTTGACTCCATACATTACTAATTGACTAACAATCTGCTAATAAATCTGCAATCATAAAAAATGGCTTTTTTTACCTGCAATCCGTCAACTTCTATTTTTCAATTCACACCTATTTCTTAATTTAGTCGCAACTAAAAACTGACACTATGTACATCGGAATAGCAGGAAACATCGGCTCTGGAAAGACCACTCTGACAGGGCTTTTGGCCAAAAACTTCAAATGGGAAGCCCACTACGAAGAGGCCGACAACCCGTATATGAACGATTTTTACAACGATATGCAGCGCTGGTCGTTCAACCTTCAGATTTATTTTCTGAACAGCCGATACAACCAGATTCTGCAAATCCTGAAATCGGGCAAAACCATCATCCAGGACCGCACCATCTACGAGGACGCACACATTTTCGCGCCCAACCTGCACGATATGGGACTGTTGAGCACACGCGACTTCAACACCTATTTCTCATCGTTCGAACTGATGAGCAAATTCATTCAGCCGCCTGATTTGCTGATATATCTGCGTGCATCGGTGCCAACCTTGGTGCGCAACATCCAAAAGCGCGGCCGCGACTACGAGAGTTCTATCCGACTCGACTACCTGAAGCGGCTCAACGAGCGCTACGAGGCGTGGATTGCAAAATACGATTTGGGGAAACTGCTCATTTTCGATGTCGATGATATGAACTTCACCGAAAAACCCGAGGACCTGCGCACCATCATCGACCGCGTGGACGCCGAAATCAACGGCCTTTTCAAGCAGAAATAGCGGATGGAAACGCTGCAAGAGATAATCGAATTCGACAGGTTCGACAATCTCGAATGGTGCGCCCGCCAAATTGTGGAAGGTTTCATAACTGGCTTGCACAAAAGCCCTTACCACGGATTCTCGGTTGAGTTTGCCGAACACCGACTCTACAACCAGGGCGAATCGACGCGCCACATCGACTGGAAACTCTTTGCCCGCACCGACAAACTCTTCACCAAACAGTTCGAAGAAGAGACCAATATGCGGTGCAACATACTGATTGACACGTCGTCGTCGATGCTGTTCCCGACGGGCAAGGGCAAGCAGATGAACAAACTCACGTTCTCAATCTACTCGGCCGCGGCGCTCATCCACCTTCTGCGCCGCCAGCGCGACGCGGTGGGCATCACGCTCTTTTCTGACCAGATTGAACTGCAGACCGAATCGCGGCTGTCGGAATCGCACGCAAAAATGCTCTACGCCGAACTCGAGAAATGCCTTTGGGCGAAGCACTCATCGGCACGGCACACCACCGACCTTGCCGACACTCTGCACCTGACGGCTGAAAAAATGCACAAGCGGTCGCTGATAATCGTCTTTTCTGACCTGTTCGCGCCTGATATGCAGGGACTTTACAGCGCCATCGAGCATCTGAAGCATAACCGTCACGAAGTGGTCATCTTCCACATCACCGACCACGAGCACGAGATGCGGCTCGACTACCCTAACCGCCCCGTCTGCTTTGTGGATATGGAAACGGGCGAGCGAATCAAACTGAACCCCAACCAGATACGCGACACTTACCAATCAACTGTCAACTCTTTTTTGAGCGATTTGCAGACAAAGTGCGGCCAGTACGGCATCGAACTCGTAAGCGCCGACGTGAACCAGAATTTCGCCGACATTCTCACACCGTTCCTGATAAAACGTGCAAAGGCGGGGTGATGTTTTAAGCACCTCACACCACAAATCACACTCTGGAAAAACCAGTAAAATCAGGGATAACCTCACCACCACGGCCATTATTCATGAAGTTTGGAAAGCAAACAACCTCAAAATCCGCGCACCTTACGATAATCTTATATAAATCAACTCAATACGCAAAAACTAGCTAAACCAAAGGCACCGTCATCAATCGATTTTATCTATCGATATAATAGAAAAATACCATAATCATTATAGAAGAATTGACTCTGCAACCACTACTTTTGCGCCCGAAAAATTGGGTTAAAAAGTACATTGATATGTTTGCAGTTATGATTTTGGTGTTCGTGCTTGGCTACATTGCCATTGCAATGGAACACCCGTTCAGAATTGACAAAGCAGCTCCCGCACTATTCATCGGCGCCGCTTTGTGGGCAATTTACGCACTGGGCGCCGACAGCATTCTGTCGCTCGGTCACAGCGCCGCCTGGAACAAATACTCGCTCAATCTTGAGGGCGGACTCACCGACGAAAACATCCATTCGTTCTTCAACTACGAACTTATTCACCATCTGGGAGATACGGCCGAAATCCTGTTCTTCCTGCTTGGCGCGATGACCATTGTCGAGACCGTCGACCGTCACCGCGGATTCAAGGTAATCACTGATAAAATTAAAACCACCAACAAGGTTAAACTGCTGTGGATTTTGAGCATACTGACGTTCTTCATGAGCGCCATTCTCGACAACCTGACAACCACCATTGTGATGGTGGCGCTGCTCCGCAAACTTGTCGGAGACCAGAAAACACGCTGGTTCTACGCCAGCATGATAGTGATTGCCGCAAACGCCGGCGGTGCGTGGTCGCCCATTGGCGATGTCACAACCATCATGCTTTGGATTGGCGGTCAGGTTACAACTGAAAAAATAATTTTCGAAGTCTTTCTCCCATCACTCATCTGCCTTTGCATCCCGCTCATAATCATGAGTTTCACATTCAAAGGCGAGATTGAGCGCCCAACAGATGAATCGATGGACAAAGACGACTGGGGCACATCGCCGCGCACGCAGAAGGCGATGCTTGTTCTGGGTGTTGGCGGACTGATAGCTGTGCCTGTGTTTAAAACTGTCACACACCTTCCGCCCTACCTTGGAATGTTGCTCAGCCTCTCAATTGTATGGGCCATCACCGAGCTTATCCATAAGAATCATGCGCCGGGAATAAAGAACAAACTTCGCCCGACCTACATTCTGACACATATCGACACGCCAACCATTTTGTTCTTCCTGGGCATTCTGCTGGCCGTTTCGGCATTGCAGTCGGCTGGTCATCTGTCGCTTTTGTCGAATGCGCTTGACGGATGTTTCAAAGATGCGACTGGCGGAGTTTTCATTATCGATGTCATCATCGGCATATTATCGTCGGTGGTTGATAATGTGCCACTTGTGGCTGGTGCCATGGGCATGTATCCAATTGAGGCTGCCGATGCAGTTGGCTACGCGGCCAACTTTGTGCAGAACGGTCCGTTCTGGGAATTTCTGGCCTACACCGCCGGCACTGGTGGCAGTATGCTCATAATTGGCTCGGCTGCAGGTGTTGCCGCAATGGGGTTGGAAAAAATCGACTTCATCTGGTATGTAAAACACGTGTCGTGGCTTGCTCTCATCGGCTACATTGCTGGTGCGGCGTTCTTTGTCACTATGTGCGTAATTAGTTGAAAATCTAAAGGTTTAGGGTTATACAATAAGTGAGAGAACAGGGCTCCGCCGAAAGGTTGGGCCCTGTTTTTTTTTGATGGACTCGATTAAGATACTATTGGAAAAATATCAGTTATATTTGTAGTTGGCAACGTCTACTGCGCAGAGATATTTTTAAAACCAACCGCAGATGACAACCAATAATGAATTGTATGTGAAACATAAATCGAGACAAGAAACAGAAAGTTATTTTTTGAACTAACATATTATTAATCAATAGCGTTTGCCGCTAATCTGAAAACATTCCAAAGCTTGGCCGCAAAGGAATCACAATCAGACGATAGTTGTGAATGCTCACGTGTTATGCGTGGGCATTCCTTATCTGATTGTGAAGGTCTGGCCAAGCACCTGGAATGTGGATGAGGAAATGTCCACATTTTTTTGCCGGGTGCCGAAGTCAGACCGCAATGTTTTTTAGGTGAAATGGTGAGCGCGACCTAAAAAACATAGTCTATGAATGCGACTAAAGAATCATTAATTGCCGAGATAGAGAAACGTGTCTCGGACAAAATCCTTGAACAAAGCAATGCCGATTTGCTTATCAAACTCATTAATAATGCCGATTCGCTCGACGAAACCATAAACATTGCGGCACTCGGCACTACCTACAAACGGACTGGGCTACACTTCGACAAGCGGCTTGAAAAGATGAGCGACACCATTAAGTATTTCAAAAAGAATGAAAAACTTTCGTTCCATACCGACGACAGCAAGCCTACACACAAACTGATTATTGGTGACAATTACGAAGCGCTGCAAAACCTTCTGATTCAGTACAAAGGAAAGATTGACGTAATTTATATAGATCCTCCGTACGGGAAAGACAGTATGGGCGAGTTTGCCGCTACCAATTACAACAATGCAATCACACGCGACAATCTTCTTTCGATGCTCTATCCTCGTTTGATACTTGCCAAACAATTATTATCTGACGAAGGTGTTATTTTCTGCTCTATTGATGACAAGAACCAAGCGTATGTGAAGTGCTTGTTTGATGAAGTGTTCGGAGAAAGAAATTTTGTGGGGATGTTTATGTGGTATAAATCAGAAACACCTCCCAATCTTTCAAAAAAGATAAAAAAGAATCTCGAATATGTTTTATGCTATCAGAGGAAAAAGGACGATTCAAAATTCAGAGGATTCAAAACCACAAGTTCGTCAAGTGACCCTGTAACGAAACCACAAAATTCGATAAAAGAATGGGTGATACCTGCTAATACGTTAAAGATTAAGCGAGAAGACGGAGTGATTAAGGCTGGTGTGTATGGTACTGATAAATTTCCGAATTTGCTCAAGAATGATTTGATTATAAAAAGTGGAACAAATGCAAACCAAGTCGTTTTTGAAAATAAGTTTATATGGACCCAGGAAACGTTAGAAGAAACATTGCCAACTATTGATATGTTCCTTTCTGAAAAACTGGTTTTATCTTACAAACGCTTCGAGTATGACACTTCCGTGCCGTCAAATCTAATAGATGCTTCTGTTGAAGTGACAACAACAGAAAAAGCGAGTGCTGAATTACGAAAGGTATTTGGTGATGATATGTTTGAATATCCCAAGCCAGTTGATTTGATTTCATATTTGACAAGTTTTAAAGACTCAAAGGATTCTATTATTCTTGATTTTTTTGTTGGTAGTGGTACAACGGGACACGCGGTGCTCGATTTGAACGAAAAGGATGGTGGAAGGCGTCAATATATTGTTTGCCAACTGAATGAAAATTTGGATGACGCGTTAAAAACGGCAAGTGGCAATTCAAAAGCTATCATTGAAAATCAGATTGCACTATGTGAAAAGTTTGGAAGGCCACACGAACTATCTGAAATAACCGTAGAAAGATTGCGTCGCATTATGACAGGCAAATGTTATGACGGCACAAAAGATTTTGAGTGGGCAAAGAAAAACAAACCATACGGTGGCAACCTCGATGTGTACGAAATAGAAAGCGTTTCAAACTTTGAGTGGGCAGAAGGCAAAACACCATTCGATGTGATTGATGAAACGCTCTATGGCCAAGAGAAATTTGCAACCATTAAAGAGAAAATAGATTGGGTTTGCGGCAACTTCGATAAAACTCAAAAGTATTTGGAACAACAAAAGGCGGAGGAGTAGGCTATGTTGCAAGAAGCAAAAGACTTACAGAACCGTGCGGTACAGCAAATGGTTGCAATGCTCGCGCGTGGCAAAAAGGAGTACACCGTGAAAGCCCCAACAGGCAGCGGTAAAACCTATATGATGGCCGATTTTATGAATCGTATTCTTGCCACTCAAAACAATGTTGTTTTCTTGGTTTCGTCACTTTCAAAGAGTGAGTTGGCAGAGCAGAATTACAATTCATTTTGCAATCTGCGTGATAATAATACGTTTCCGAACCTCAATCCGTATTTGATAAATTCGGAAACAAGTGGCGAAGGTTCTATCTTCATTCCAACCGACCACAATGTATATGTTTTGCCGCGCGATTTGTACAAAGACAAAAGCAAATTAAAGGAAGAAGGTGCATTTCTCAACTTTTTGTCGGAAATCAGAGGCGATTTGCAAAAAGGCACAGCGGGCAAATTTATTTATGTGATAAAAGATGAGTGCCACATAGCCACAAGCAATCTCGACGAGTTGAGTGCTTATTTTTCTGTGGTTATTAATTTCTCGGCAACGCCCAAGCTATCGCGCAAGCAGCTGCCAGATGTTGAGATTTTAAACTCCGATGCCGAAGATGCAAAACTGATAAAACAAGTTGAATTTCAACCAGAAAACGATTCTCTTGACACTGCTCTTGATAAATTCGAGGAAATCAAAAAAGATTATGTCAACAAACTACAGGTGAATCCGTGTTTTATAGTTCAGATTTCAAATAAGGAAAAAGCCGAAGAGGAGTTGAATAACAACATTTTCCCTGCGCTCAAAAATATTAAACACCAAGACTTGAAATGGGTTTACATTACAGGCGACCAATCGGGTAAAGGCTGCAAAACCAACGATTCGGGTTTGAACAAATTACCAGTGTCGAAGTGGAAAGAGTATATGAAAGGCAAAGAATCGAGCATTTCGGTAATCATTTTCAAAATGGTTATTTCCGAAGGATGGGACATACCTCGCGCTTGTATGCTCTATCAGGTGCGCGATACGCAAAGCAAGCAACTCGATGAGCAGGTTATGGGGCGGGTTCGCCGCAATCCGCGCTTGTTGGATTTTGAGCGATTGCCAAAAGATGCGCAAGATTTGGCTTCAACAGCGTGGATATGGGGAATTAAGCCCAAAGACGCGGGACTGCCCAAAATGGTTAATCTGTTTGGTAACTATGGCATTGAAACCGAGGTGCGCGTAACTCCAACAAAACTGAAAGTCGAGACAATTAACAACGATATTGATGTGGAAGCCATACTTGAAGGCAAAAAGGAAAAACTAACTGGCGGAGGCATTTTCGAGATGTATCGCACTCTTTCACAATGCGAAAACGAAATCCAAGACATTTGTTACAATTACGCCGACACTTACGAAAAGTGGCGTTTGTGTGTCGAAAATATTGGCGAGATTAAGAAGAAATACCACTCTTACATAACTGATTATGAAAATAGTATGGAAGTTTGCGAACCAGTAAGTTTTCCATATAACAGTTGTTATAATGAAACGGAAAAAACGCTTACTCTCGACGATTGGGTTTGGTATCGAAAAGAGGCCGATGAAATCTCCGACGAGTTTTCATTCGACAGTGAGGCAGAAAAGAAGTGGGCAGAGGTGTTGAAAGATATTCGACAAAGTAGTATTGGACAAACCAATCTTTTGCAAGACAACAAATTCCTATGGGGCAAGAATTTCCCGTTGAATTCCGAAATAAAATATGAGTATTTCTCCGATGGCATTCATTCCTCATATCCCGATTTTGTTATGAAAGACAAAAAAGGCAGAATACATATCTTCGAGGTGAAAAGTGTAAATAAGTCAACAACACAGAATGTCGACGTGGATGAATATGAAACGAAGGTTCGTAATTTGAAAGAATGTTATAAAGCTTGTTCTCAAAAGACGGGGCATATTTTCTATTTGCCAATTTTAGAAGGAAACATTTGGAAAATATCCAAGTTTGAAAATGGAGAGGAAACAACTATTGATAAAAGGACATTCGTAGAGAGTTTAAATGTTTAGTAAAACACAAAATTTATAGTTTAAATCCGTTCAATCCGTTAAATCTGCGTTCAAAACGAAACGCTGTGTTAATCTGTGTTATCTCGTGTCATCTGTGCGAAAACAAGTGATGCAAAGTGCGCCAACCGCCTTGCACAAGAGAAACAATTAACCGCCGCGATGCTCACCACCATTGAATTGGCCGATTTGGCGGTTTAGTTCATTTAGTTGCGATAATCTGCTGCTAAGTGCCTAAAAAAATGAGTTAGCAGCACGCTATCGAGCAAAAATAGCCGATAACGTGCTGTTAAGTGGTAAAAAATATGAGTTAACAGCAGATTATCCGAAAATAATGTTTTACTTTGTTGATGAAAACAATCCGTTTGAAATTGGCGGTGCCAAAAGTTATTGGTGACGCCAAAAAGCAAAATGCAAACGGCTTAAAAACAGACTGTTATGATTGTCGGCAGAGAAAACGAGCGGAAAGAATTACTCGAACTTTTGGAAAAAGACGAGTCGCAATTCTGCGCCGTGTATGGGCGGCGGCGTGTCGGGAAGACCTATCTGATACGCGAAACATTTGAAAATCAGTTTGCTTTCTACCACACTGGCATTGCCAATGTCGGGAGGAAAGAGCAACTGGCCGAATTCCGCGAATCGCTGCGCCGAGCGGGACTGAAGCGCTGTAAGATGCCCAAAACGTGGTTCGATGCGTTCCACTATTTGAGCGATTTGCTGAAAAAATCACCAGCAGAAAAAAAGGTTGTTTTCATTGATGAACTGCCGTGGATGGACACGCCCAAATCGCAGTTTGTCAGTGCTTTGGAGCATTTCTGGAACGGCTGGGCGAATATGCGCAACGACATTGTTCTGATTGTCTGCGGAAGCGCCACATCGTGGATTGTGAAGAAGATAATGCGCAACCACGGAGGGCTTTACGGGCGGCTTACGCGCCAAATCCATCTTCCGCCGTTCAATCTGTATGAGTGCGAGCAATACGCTAATCTTCAAGGACTTGAACTCACGCGGAAAGAATTGGCCGAAGCCTATATGATTTTTGGTGGCATACCGTACTATTGGAGCCTTCTGCGCCGCGGCGAGAGTCTGGCACAGAACATCGACAGGCTCTGCTTTGCCGACAGCGGCCGTCTTTCCGACGAATTCGATGCTCTCTACGCATCGCTTTTTAAAAATCCCGCGCCTTACATCAATATCGTTACTACACTGTCAACCAAAAAGATAGGAATGACGCGCAAAGAGTTGCTGAAAGGTGCTGGCCTTACGGACAACCCTGTGTTCAACCGCGTGCTTGAGGAGTTGCAGTTGTGCGGTTTCATCAGAAAATATCAGTCGATGCAGAAACGCGAGCGCGATGCCCTGTTCCAACTGATGGACAATTTCACGCTGTTCTATTTCCAATATTTCCGCAACAATTCGCGCCACGATGCGCATTTTTGGACCAACAGTCTGAGCACTGGGCTGCACAACGCGTGGGCTGGGCTTGCGTTTGAGCGCGTGTGCCTGTGGCATCTGCCGCAGATAAAGCAGGCGCTTGGCGTGTCGGGTGTGGTGAGTTACGTGCAGTCGTGGCGTACCGAAGCCAATAGCGAGCACGGCGGCGCTCAGGTTGATTTGCTGATTGACCGCAACGATGGCATCATCAATCTTTGCGAGATGAAATTCGCGGGCGATGAGTTTGTCATCGACAAGGCTGAAGATGATTATCTCCGCCGTCGAAAGTCTGTCTTTCAGATGGTTACAAAGACACGGAAGGCCGTCCACACAACAATGATAACCACCTACGGTCTGGCGCACAACGCTTATCGAAACAATATCCAATCGGAAATTGTATTGAACGATTTGTTCGCTAATGTGCGATAATCTGCTGCTAAGTGCCTAAAAAAATGAGTTAGCAGCACACTATCGAACAAAAATAGCCGATAACGTGCTGTTAAGTGGTAAAAAATATGAGTTAACAGCAGATTATCGTATTTGTTTTACAAGAAAGCGGGGGTATCATTACCGCTGAGGCGAAAACAGCGCCAAGTTTGCAGTTACAGTGCCATCCATTCGCAACTATCAACTTTTATTTGCACCTTGCGCAAAAATTCTGAAACAATGAAACATCCAATACTGATGGCTGCAGCGATTGTGCTAGCGGGCTGCACTGGGCAACCAGCCAAGAAGCAACCATCAACAAAGACCGAGCACGTCAAACTGAAAATTGAACTGACCAGCGGGAGCAATCTCATCTCAGGGCAATCTATCGCACTGAAAATCAACACGGACGCCCCCCCCCTACCCGATTCGGCACGTGCCATTGTCGATGGCCGCTCATTCTGGTTCGGCAAGGGTGCGGCTGACATCGAAATACCAACCACTGACTTGTCCGTTGGGCAGAAAACCATTCGCGTGGAAGGCAGACTCGGCGGCGGCACAATAGCCGAAGGTCGGACTTCGGTCTGCATCAAATCCGACATCGAGCCAGAAAAACTTACCTACAAAGTGGTGAAGCAACTGACTCACAATCAGCACTATTATACTCAAGGACTCGAATTCGATGACGGCACTCTCTACGAAGGAACTGGATTGGAGGGCATGTCGGCCATCTATCGGATTGATTTTGAGAAACAAAACATAATCACCAGCATCAGTCTGCCCAACAACTATTTCGGCGAGGGCATCACCATTATGGGCGACAAACTCTACCAACTCACGTGGCGCAGTTGCATCGGATTCATTTACAACAAACACACTCTCAATAAATTGGGCGATTTCAGTTACTCAACCGAAGGCTGGGGACTCACCAACAACGGCAAAGACTTGATAATGAGCGACGGGACCGAAAACATTCACTTCATCGACACCACATCGCTTCAGGTGAAACGCACCATTCAGGTGTACGACACCGAAGGCCCCGTGACCGAACTGAACGAACTTGAATACGTCGACGGCCTGATTTATGCCAACATCTACTGCACTGATAATATTGTCGCCATCGACCCCGCGACTGGCAAGGTTTTGAAAATCATCGACATGCGTAATCTGCTCGATGTATCGAAACTCACTCAAAGAGTTGATGTGCTGAATGGAATCGCCTATCAGAAAACCACAGGCCGATGGTTTGTGACAGGCAAACTCTGGCCAACAATGTTCCAAGTGGAGTTTGTGAGGAAATAAATGGTGTTAGGTGTTGGATGCTGGGGCTAGTGGATTTAGAATTATGAATTACGAGTTACGAACGGAATCATTACACATTAAACTTTACACTCTACTCAACCTTCTAACATTTTAAACTTTTAAACGATTCACCAAAAACTCTTACGTCTGTTGTCTGAAGTCTGTTGTCTGAAGTCAAAAAAAAGTATGAAAAAAGGGTTAATTCTTGAAGGCGGCGCGATGCGCGGAATGTTCACGGCGGGCGTGCTTGATGTGCTGATGGAGAACGGCATTGAGTTCGACGGCGCCATCGGTGTTTCGGCGGGCGCCACGTTCGGCTGCAACATCAAATCGCGGCAGATTGGGCGCGCCATCCGCTACAACAAGCGTTTCTCGCACGACTGGCGCTACTGTTCGCTCCGCTCGCTGCTCTCCACTGGCGACCTCTACGGGGCAGATTTCTGCTACAACATTCTTCCGCACCAACTCGACATTTTCGACCTCGACACATACCGCCAAAACCCAATGGAATTCTGGGTTGTGGCATCGGACTGTGTGACAGGCAAGCCCGTCTATAAGCGCCTCTACACTTGCGACGACCGCGACCTGGCATGGATGAGAGCCAGTGCCTCGATGCCGCTTGCAAGCCGCATAGTTGAGGTTGACGGCTACCACCTGCTCGACGGTGGCATCACCGACTCCATTCCGCTGGATTATTTCGAGAGCATCGGCTACGACCGCAATGTGGTGGTGCTCACCCAACCCCGCACCTACCGCAAAGGCCCCAACCGCTTGATGTGGCTGATGCGTTTGATTTTGCGGCGTTACCCGATGATTATCAAAGCATTACGCGACAGACATCTGGAATACAACAGCACCACAGCCGCCATTCACAGTCGCGCCGACAAGGGCGAAGTGCTCGTCATCTGCCCAGAAACACCACTCAACATCAGCCGCACCTCAAAAAACCCCGACGAGATGCAGCGCGTCTACAACGAAGGGCGACGCATCGCGAAAGCGCAAATTGAGACCATCAGACGGTTTATTGAATAAATATCAGTAATTCAAATATTTATCATCAATAAAAAACATCTGATTGAATAGATTATCAACTAATCGAAAATAAACTTTTTGGAATTCGCAACCTTTTTACTTTAATTTGCATCATATATTGTGGTTACAGCAAAGATTTTTGTTGAGGCCAAAATAGGTTTAAAAAATTAAATTTTAACTAACTATGAAGATTATCAATTATTTACGCAATTTAACATTGGCAACTGCCGCTGTTTGCTGCATTGCATCGTGCCAAAGTGAGGAAGAAGTTGAGGAATATATTCTTGACGGTGTATGCTGGGGAGGTAAAAACCCTGTAACCGAAAATCATGGCCAGCAGAACTACACAAGCAATTACTACTTCTTATGGGAAAACGGCTATGGTTTAGGATTTGAAGAATCATACTACAAAGGAGTGTACGACACAACGTATGAATTCTCTTGGTACTGGTACGACAATTCTTATCGCCTGATGGTTTTGAACTATGGTGGCCGCTGGGGCGATGATATGGCTTACATTGATATTTTCAATGCCAAAAAGGGCCGCATCAAAGGCTGGTTCTACGAGTCGTACAATGACTATATCGACTACGAGAAAAACAATGGAAACAGCAGTCCTCGCAGAGGTACAAGCATTGAATGGAGACGTGTTGACGACTATAACAGAGCCTATGTTGACAAACTTTTGAATGAGTGGCGCAACAAAAAGGCTGAATCTTATATACCACTTGTATCAGGTTCTGGTAAACATTAATTGAGACTTTAACTAACACAAAGCCCGAAAGTTGAATCACCTTTCGGGCTTTTTATTTATGGATAACCCACTCAATTTCTATCCTCTACCCTTCAACTTTCACTTCACCTTCAGCAGACAACTGTCGCCGTAACTCAGGAAGCGGAAATCGTGAGCGAGCGCGTAGTCGTAAACGCGGTGCCAGTTGTCGCCGATGAGCGCCGAAACAAGCAGAAGCAGAGTGCTTTGCGGTTGGTGGAAGTTGGTAATCAGATTATCGACAACCTTGTATTGGTAGCCTGGCGCAATCATTATGCAAGTGCCGGCTGTAAGTTCTTGGTGTCCAGACTGATGAAGCAAATCGAGAAGTGCTACAAAGGCATCTGGAACCGTCACTGTGTCGGGCAGCGAGTAGGCTTCCCATTGGCCCAAATCGAGCGGATTTTCGAGTCCGAGTTTGGCTTTCACGCCCATCCAGTACATACTCTCGAGCGTGCGCACGGTTGTAGTGCCCACGGCAACCACCTTTTTCTTATTGTTGCACAGCGGTTTAAGAATCTCGTCCGACAACACAAAATGCTCAATGTGCATTGGGTGCTCACCGATGGTTTCGGTCTGCACGGGCTTGAACGTTCCCGCGCCGACGTGCAGCGTAACATTCAGATGCTCAATACCTTTGGCTTGCAGCGAATCGAAAACGGCCTGCGTGAAGTGCAGTCCTGCCGTTGGTGCCGCCACCGAGCCTTTTTCAGCCGAATAGATTGTCTGATAGCGCACATCGTCAATGGCTTCCGATTTGCGGTTCAGGTACGGCGGAATGGGAATCTGCCCTGCCCAATCGACAATCTCGCCGAAAGCAACGCTGGGGTTATCCCACTCAAAACGAATTAGTTGTGCATCGCGGTCGGTGCCGACGCGGGTGATGCTCAAAGTGGTTGATTTCTGGCCGTTGCCAATCTGCTTTGTCAACGGTCCGCTTTTCCATTTTTTGCTGTTGCCCACGTAGCAAAGCCACACGCAACTGCCTGTTTGACTGAACATTGTGCTATATTCGGCGGGCTCGTGCGGCTCAAGGCAGAAAACTTCGACCCGCGCACCTGAATCCTTGAAAAATTCCATCCGCGCACGGATAACCTTTGTGTTGTTGGTCACAATCACCGAGTCCGCATCGAGATGGGCCGCCAGATTGCAAAACACGTCTTCCGTGATGCTGCCTTTGTTGTAAACCAACAATTTAGACTGGTCGCGTTCGGCCAAAGGGTATTTTGCAATGCGCTCGTCGGGAAGCGGATAATTGAAATCGGAAATCGATAAATCGGATGGAACAATCATTGTATCAGCAAGTTATAAAACGAATCGCACAGCGGATAATCGGTGACAATTCTCTGCAAAAATAACTAACTTCGCACACTTTTTAAAAATTGAATGCGATGAACGTAAAAGTTGGCGACAAAGTCAGATTTTTGAACGATATAGGCGGTGGAACCGTCGTGAAAATAATTGACCGACAGAGTGTTATGGTGCTGAACGATGACGATTTTGAAGTGCCGACACCTGTGAGCGAGTTGGTTGTGATTGAGTCGGCTGCCGATAGCCGTTTGCGTGGCTCATCGGCCGAGAATAAGAGCGAAAAACCTAAACCACAATCGGTTACAACAGATGCAGACGAGCAGGAAGAACCCGAGTCTGCACCCATTTCGCTCACCGATATTTTCTATCCGCCCGTTGCCATCGACAAAGAAAATGGTGACTATCTGCGTGAATATCTGGCATTTGTACCGAAAGCGAATCAGCAAGGCTTCGACATCTACCTAATCAACGACAGCAACTACAACGTGCTCTACAGCATCATCGCCACCGACGCCGACGAGCAGAGCGATTCGGAAGCCGTGGGCGTGCTCGAAGCCAACACAAAGGTGCAGTTTTCGACGCTGGCAATGAGCAACGTTAACCTGATTCCCGCCTACACATTCCATCTAACTTTCTATAGGAAAGGCAGTTTCAAAATCAAAGAGCCGCTTTCGCGAACCATCGAACTGAACCCTGTGAAGTTCTACAAAGAAGCGTCGTTTGTGAAAAACGAGTTTTTCAGCAAAAACGCGATGATGATTGCGCTGATTGACGAGCACGCCGCCGCCGACTCGGTTGAGAATATGACTGAGAAGGATTTTAAGAAGGTGATGGCTGAAAAACTCAAAGGCGAAAAGGTTGAGCATAAGGAATTTAAGTCGGGCAAGGCCATTCAATCGCAGATTGTGGAAGTTGACCTGCACATTCACGAACTTCTGGACGATTTCCGCGGTTTGAGCAACAGTGAAATGCTTGAAATTCAAATGCGTAAGTTCCGCGAAGAACTCGACAACGCTATGCGCAAAGGCGTGAAAAAGATTGTCTTCATCCACGGCGTTGGCGCGGGCGTTCTGAAACTCGAAATCCGCAAGGAACTCGACCGAATGAAGAAAAAACTTGATTATCAGGATGCTTCTTTCAAGGAATACGGCTATGGGGCGACGCTGGTAAGGATTTTTTAAAAGACTATAAATCAAGCAAAAAAAGGCTTTCGTGGATTCGAAAGCCTTTTTTGTTTAACATTTTTGAAGTCGCGCTCTACCCTATTTTCCGCAAGTCAAGAATCGTTACATAATGCAGAATATCAAATTGTTCGGGAACGGTTTGCAGGTAAGCCAAATGCTCTTTTTCCCAATTTGCTATTTCGGTTTCCGTCAGCGACGACGCCCCGATTCCGCGGCACGATTTTATGCGTCCGTGCCACGATTCTCTTGTAAATCTGATAGGTACGTCGAACGCCACGGCGTTTGCCAGACTGAAAAAGCCGTTTGCCCAGTCAGGTTCAACCACGGTGCGGCGCTGCCAGTGCGCGCCAGTCCAGTCGGGGTTGTATTTCAGCACAAGTTCCTCGCTTTTGGCGGCAATCGCGCTCTCATCGGGCAGCCAAGCCATAAACAAAACTGCCAAATGACCATTCGTTTTCAGCCACTTATGAATTTTCGGCACAATGATTTTCTTGTCGAAATACATAAAGCACTGGCAGGCGGTCACCACGTCGAACGATTCGGCGGGAAAATCCAGCGCTTCGGAAGCCGAAACCTGATACTCGATTTCCATTCCCGCCCTTTGCGACAATTCCTTTGCGTATTGTATCTGATTTTCAGATATATCGGCGCCAATCCACTGGCCGCCAAACCGATACATATTCCGCGGCAGAACGCCCGTTCCTGTACCCAAATCCAGAATTTTCTGCCCGCCGACACCGATTTTCAGTTCGGCAAGTCGGTTGTAAAACTCTGGCGGATAGACATCTCGGTACTTGGCATAGTCGGCCGACGTCCGCCCGAAATCAAAAGGATTTCCGTTGTCGAAATCTTTGTTGGTTATTTGCATTTGGCTGTAAATCTTAATTATAGCATTATGCTGTCATTTTGCAATGCTGTTTCAGTTTCTTAATTGCCCAATCGTAGTGGCTGGCGGTGGTGCTCACAAAATACGAACCCAAATCCGAAGTGCCCGTCCAGGGGAAATGCTTTTTTGTAAACAGTTCGTCGTCAGTATATTGCTCAATGAGCGAGAGCACTTTTCGGTGGCTTTCGGCAAGCATTTGCATTGCGTTGCTGAAAGTTGTTGCTTGGCGTCGCTTCCAAAATTCAATGTTCATTGCGCCATAGGTCTTCCACGAGTATTCATTGGGTAAGAAGGCGAATATCAGGTCTTTACCAGTGTTTTTGGCGTTGCGCTCAACAAATTTTATCATCAGTTGGTGCCATTCGTAAAGGTGCACAAGCACATCGCGGACGTTGCGGTCGCGGCCCCAATGCGCCTCTTTGTGGCTTGCGTCGGCGGGAAAGTTGAATGGCGTATTCATTTGGCTTTCAGTCATCTTCGAAATCAAATCCATCAATTTCGAATAGTTTTCGGCGGCCGATTTCAGCAGGTCGGCCTTGTTGCGTGCGCGTGGCATAGTCGGTCCTTTTTATTTCCAATGTTTCAGCGTGGGCACAACGGCTTCCATATGCGCTCTGACCTGCTCTTTTGGCCAGGCGTCGCTTGCCAAGTGTTCAACGCAGAAGTCGATAAGTTGCTCTTTGCTTGTGTAGGTGAATTTTCCGTCGGCAAGGCACCATTTGCAGTATTCCTCGTTGAAGTTGCCGTCGGCATCGCGGCTAATCATCGAGTCCTCGGTGAGCGGCATTCCGCAGCACTGGCAAATGAGCGTGCGCGGCGAGCCCAGCAGCGTGTTGATTGACACATCGAACTTCCGCGACAGCACTTTCAGCATTTCGGGGTTTGGCTGCGTCTCGCCAGTTTCCCAGCGGCTCACGGCCTGGCGGGTAACATTCACGCGCTCGGCCAACTGTTCCTGCGTCAGATTGTTACGCTCGCGCAGATTCCTTAAAATGTCTTTAACTTCCATAGTATCATTGTTTTTTATTGTTTGACAATGCAAAAATAACACCGCGGAAAGTGCTTGTCAAGAAACAGGTTGTTGCTTTTTTGCGATTCGGTTTCATTCCAAAAAACGCATCACCCGAGCATTAAATCCCTTCGGATTCCTGTTCGCAATAAAATGATTTCCAGACAAAAACGCGAGTTCGGCATTGGGAATATTAGCGGCAATCAGCCGTGTGTGCGACTCTTTTATCATATCGCGCGTTCCTGCAATGACCAGCGTGGGGACGGTGATTTTTCTCAAATCGCTTGGCGCGATATTCGGGTCGTTTACCATCAGGCCGAGCATTTCAGCGTGGGCTTTGGCTTCGGCGCTCTTGTTGGCAAAGCGGCTTACAAACCAATAGCCGATTTCGATTGGTATCTGTGAGCCGCGTTTCACACCCGAAGCATCAAGATTGCCGCCGTTAAGTATCAGTCGGTCAACTCGTTCGGGATATTTCATTGCGAAAGCCATTGCAATGTTGGCGCCATCGGAAAAGCCTAAAATATGCGATTTTTCAATTCCTTTCAGATTCATAAAATCGAGCAAATCATCGGCAAACTGCCTGATTGTGAATGGCTTTTCGCCGCGTGGCGTCAGGCCGTGCCCGCGAGTGTCGAGCGCAATCACCCGAAAACGCTTGCTGAAAGCGTCAATCTGGTGGCAGAAATAATCGCAGTTCTCGCCGTTTCCGTGCAGCAGAATCAGCGGTTGGCCTTCGCCTTTTTCAATATAGTGGTGGGTTATGTCCATCGGATTGCGACCGTTTTGCCTTCTGGCTACTTGACAAAAAACTTAAATATCAATCCTAAAATCATAAATATTACAGTAATTATTGCTGCCACCCAGAAGAAAAGTTTGAAATAATGCAAAGCCAAGTCAGTCAGTGCGTTATATTTTCGATAGAGTGCCTTTTTGCCACCATTTACGGCAATCTTGTTTCTTCCGTCAAACACCTTCAAATCGGCATGACCATTGCCCAAGTGTGCCGCAAAAGTGGCTTTGTCGCCCGCCTTCATCGTCTGGTAGCCATAGCGGGCGCTGTATTTGTATCCATTATGCGAGAACGACTCCTTGTAGTAGGTGCTTAAAGTGTCGACGTTCAATTTCGCAACAAAATCTTTTGCCACCTTCTCAAAGTCATAAACGCCATTGGGATAATACTGATTTACAAAAAGATATTCGCGTTTGTCAGGATTGACATCGGCATCGGTGAATCTGTCGCCAAACTCCACATATCCGAAATCAAAGTCAACGCTGTCGATATTCTCAAGTTCGGTTCCGCACAGGTGCAAACGGCTGTGAACATATTGCACTTTGTCGAACTCCCAAGCATTGGTAGAGTAGTATTTGGTTTGGTTTTCTTTATTTAAACGTAACCAAGCCCGTATGGTGAAAACATATTTGACAACTTTTACGCAGAGATAGTTGCCAAGAATGAAATCGGTAACGGTGTCGCTGGCGGTCGGTTCATCGGTAAACGTATAGTTTTCAATTAGATAATCGCGCGGCTCGCCTGCAATTGCGGCAGTTATTTCCGCATCGGTTCTGAGTACTGGCAAAGCGTTAATCTTCTCCTCCAGCGGATTATCGTTCTTCAACTCCTTGCGGAATCTGCCCAAAGCAACTGAAAATGCAAAAACTAAACCAGCGAGTACAAGTAGCAGTATAATCAGAACTGTCGGTTTCATAATAGGCTGATTAAGTGTTGTTTAACGACAATGACTCAAATATTATCTCCTGCAATGATTATCTTGGTATAATCTGTAGGTGCGTCCACCAATAAATACTTACAGGATAATTACTTGATTTCTCAATTCGTCTTAAACTTCCAAGTCTTAACCTCAGCAAGTTCAGCGTTGGCTTTAACGATTTTCTGCTTCAGGCCTTCTTTGTAGGCTTCGAGACGGGAGGCAAGGTTGGCATCGGCAAGAGCGAGCATCTCAGCGGCCAGAATGGCGGCGTTCTGCGCGCCGTTCACGCCAACGGTGGCAACGGGGATTCCCGGCGGCATCTGAATGATTGAGAGCATTGCATCAAGGCCGTCGAGCATACCTTTGATTGGCACGCCAATGACGGGCACTGTGGTGTTGGCGGCGATTACGCCCGGCAGGGCAGCAGCCATTCCGGCGCCGGCAATAATCACTTTCAGCCCGCGGCCTTTGGCTTGGGCGGCAAACTGCTCAACTTCGGCCGGAGTGCGGTGCGCCGACAGTGCGTTCATCTCGAACGGAATCTCCATATCGTTCAGAAACTGAGCGGCTTTCTCCATTACGGGCAGGTCCGATGTGCTGCCCATTATTATGCTTACTATTGGTGTCATATTAATGATTAATGTTTATTGATTAATGATTCATGGTGATTATAAACTTTCAATCAGGTAAGCTTTAAACTAAAGTTTCGCGGCTATCGTAAAGCACACATTGTGGATGTATTTACTGCCAGAGATGAGTCCATGAGTCCTTTTTATGTCTCGTAAGCCAATGCTGGCATCCACTCCCAAAAGGAAATACCTGGTCTCGTAGGCCACACACGGCATAATGCTAAAATTGTACTCTTTGATCTTCGTTCTATGGTTAAGACCATGATATGGGTCGCCATAAACATCATATAAATCGTTGTCAATACAACGAGAAATCACGGGGCCAACTCCAACCATCAAATTACCCCAGCCATTGTTGTTGGTATGGTATTGGAACAGCAACGGAACATCAAGGAAAACAAACTCATCCTCATCAGCACCCGGAAGCGAATCGTCGTAGGTGAATTCTTTATCGACATGGCGAATAACACCGAGCATAAACGAGTAATTATCAGTAAAATAACGGTTAATGCCATAACCTAACTTCACTGTCCGGCCTTTATCGTTCCCGCTGTAGGAATCATTATCAAGAAACTGGCCAATGGAAAAATAGATATTACTCTCCCATTTTCTCTCCTGAGCGGAGGCATTAGCGGTGCAACCAATTGCAATTGCGGCCGCGAACATCAGTGTCACAACATGTTTCATGGTTTTACTTTTTTTTGTAACAATCGACTTTAAGCAGCCTGCTTTAAGCCTTTGTTAGGGTTATTGATTAATTATCTGTTTTTTCAACCTCTTACTTACAAGCAATCACCTCAACCTCAATGAGTGCGTTTTTAGGCAGATTTCCTACCTCGAATGCCGCGCGCGCCGGACAATCAACTGTGAAGTATTTGGCATAGATACCGTTCATTGCTGCAAAATCAGCAATATTCTTGAGCAGTACTGTGCTTTTCACCACATTGCCGTAATCGAGTCCTGCGGCTTTCAGAATTGCTCCAATATTGCGCATCACCTGCTCGGTTTGAGCCTCAATGCCCTCGGGCATCAGACCTGTGGCAGGCACAATCGGAATCTGCCCGGAAATAAAAACAAAGCCGTTGGCTTCAACGGCTTGGCTGTATGGGCCGATGGCTTGCGGCGCGTCGGCTGTTGCGATTATTCGTTTCATATTCAAATCTTTATAATCTCAAATGGAATTTGGACTAACGCTTGATAATCCTCTCCTGCTTCAAGAATATCTTCATCCGCCTCATTGTAATACCACATGATTTGAACCTTGCCTCCCTTTTTATACAACGGGTCGAACATATTCATTATCCGGCAGACGATTTTGGCCGATGCCGAATTGTGATATTTCAGTTTGAATATAAGATTTGTCTCCGCAGATGGATTTTTAACATATTCAGTAATCCAGTCAAATACAGGTTTATAAAACGACAACACATCTTCAGGGCGTGACACACCCTCAATCAGCAAATCACCAGTGACACCGTCGAAAGCCACTTGCGGGGTTGTTGTTGCTCCTTTTATAAATAGCGGTTCCATAAAAATCTATTAATTGACAAATTTATTTATTTTTTAATATACGATTTGCTTTTTTGCGGTGTTTTTATTTCAACAATCGAACAAAAACAGACACACAAAAGCCTCGTTAATCGTGAACAGATACAACTATTTGTAAATCAAAAATTCAACACGGCGATTCCTGCGTCGGGCCTCATCGGTTTGCAGGCGTGTGACGGGTTGCCGTTTGCCTCGGCCCTCGGTGATGATGCGGTCGTCGTCAATGCCGTGCAGGTTCAGATAGTTGGCCACCGAGCGGGCTCGCATACGGCTCAAGTCCATATTGTACTCATCGGAACCCACATCGTCGGTGTGTCCGATGAGTTTCAGACGAGCATCGAAAAACTGAGTGAGCAGGTCGGCAATCTCATTGAGTGATGTGGTGTCTTCGCTAAGAATATCATACGAGTTGAAATCAAAATGGATGGTCTTGTCGAAGCCCACAGTATCGCCGCTCACCCGAACACGGCTTGCGCCAATCAGATTCATACGCTTCTCGATTTCCGACTTCAGATAAGGTCCGATGGGCTGAAGTTTGCCCTCACTCTTAAGTGAGTGAGCTTTGATGAACACACCCGAATCGTAGATATTGTCGCCCACATCGGCAATAGCCATAGTGAGCTTGTAAGTGGTGTACGGACGGATTTTGGCTTTGGCTTCGAGTAGTGTTGTCATGCCGTCGAACTGAAAAATACTTGCGAGACTGTTACCCGGGTTATCAATAGAGTAACCGCGCCACTGTTTGTTTTCCATGTAAAATTCTGAGTTGCGATTAGCGTTTACATGGTCAACCGAGATGGGCTCTCCCGTTGTGGGCAGTTTGGCAATGTTGCACAATGTGTCGTAGCCGGGCCCCTCGATGAAGAATGCGAACACATCGTTAACGCCTTTGTTCACATATTCGGGGTACTCCTCCGATGCGAAAAAGTACTCAAACGAGACCTCATCGGTGTTTGCCACAAATTCAATTTCAAGAATGACTGCATCGGATGTTTTTGCCCCCGCGATTTTCTCGAGTCGCTTGTCGCCTGGAGTGAACATGCCACAACCCGAGCTGGGCGAATCGTTAGGATAGGCGGCCCACGTAACCATTCCTGTCGACATTATTATTCCCGACTGGATTGGCAGCTTGTCAGATGTGGTTACAAATGTCGCTATCGAATTCGGATTAGCCTGAAAATGAGTGTTCAAAATGGTTATTCCGAAAGAGTTGCGAGGAAGAAGTTCCTCAACAAGCTGCCTTGAGTTTTTCGATTTGAAGAGCATCTGCCCCTCGGCGCTAACGGTGGCAACGAGCAGTACTGTCAGAATCGTTATCGCGCGACGGATGCCCATTATCCTTGTGTTTGACGGTTTTCGAAATACTTCCAGAGCGAGTCTTCGGGCGTGGGAGCCACAATGCTGACTGGCTGTTTCGATACTGGATGCGTGAAACTGATACGGCGGGCATGCAGGCTGATGCTGCCATCGGGATTTGAGCGACGAGCTCCATATTTCAGGTCGCCTTTTATGATGCAGCCAATGTTGGCCAGCTGCACACGGATTTGGTGATGACGGCCCGTAAGCAGCTTTACTTCAAGCAGATAGTACTTATCCGACTCATCCAGAAGCTTGTATTCGAGTTGCGCCTCTTTGGCGCCCTCGGCAGTCGGTTCACAGACATACGATTTGTTCTGTTTCTCATTCTTTCGCAGATAGTTGACCAGCTTTCCCTGTGGCTCCTGCGGTCGTTTTTCGACAATCGCCCAATAGATTTTCTCAAGGTCAGATTTTTCTTTGAAAAGCTTGTTCATCCGCTCAAGCGCTTTCGATGTGCGGGCAAAAATCATCACGCCTGAAACCGGGCGGTCGAGTCTGTGAGTGACTCCGACAAAAACATTGCCTGGCTTGTGGTACTTAACTTTCAGATACTCAGCTACCTTATCGGCAAGTGGTGCATCGCCTGAAGCATCGCCCTGCGCCAAATCCGACGAGCGTTTGTTGATGGCAATCAGATGGTTGTCTTCGTATAGTATTTCAATCGGTTCCATTGCTTTTCCGTTTGTTTCTGATTACATCAATGCAAGGTATTAGCTTACAGCAGAGCCAATAAACAAAACAGCCGAAAGCCGCGCCCAGCAAACCTCCACAGACAATATCGGCAGGATAATGGGCTCCGATGTACATTCGTGAATAACAAACCAGAGCAGCCCATGCCATCAGCCAAATCCATGCGGCTTTATGTTTGAGTATGAGACAGATGAACATTGCCACACCGAACGTATTGGCAGCGTGCGATGACACAAAACCGTACCATCCACCATGATAACCTTTGACAATGTGCAGCACGCCCTCAAGTTCAAGATTGTGGGTTGGACGGTAACGCATCACCACGTTTTTGAAGCAATGCACTGATATTGAGTCGGCAAGAGCCACCGTGAGACCAATGCCGATGAGAGCAATCCACCAATTGCGGCCTGTTTTACGGATTACCAACCAAAGCAGCACAGCGTAGAGCGGCACCCACGTGAGTTTTCCGCTCACAAGCCACATAAACTCATCAAAAAAAGGTGAGTTCCATCCGTTTATCAGCAGAAGCAGCTGACGATCAATCGATTCGAGAAAATCTATCATTTTGGTGAACTGTTTAATCGGTGAATTGTTCAATTGGACAATCGGGACGAACGTGATTAATAGAGTCCCTGCCAGCACCTAATATTCAATACTACTAATTTCTAACTTTTATTTAATCAATCATTTATTGCCTTCCAAAGCAAATCTTTCAACTGTTCAATGCCAGTCCGTGCCACTGACGAAATCATCACGCAGGGTACATCACTTGGCAGTGTTTTTTTGATGGCGGCGGTGAGCTCGTCGTCGAGCATATCGCACTTGGTCACAGCCAGAACGCGGCGCTTGTCGAGCAGTTCGGGGTTGTAGAGCCGCAGTTCGTTCACCAGCGTCTGATAGTCGGCGGCGACATCATCGGAGTCGGCTGGAACCATAAACAGCAGCACCGAGTTGCGCTCAATATGGCGTAAGAATCTCAATCCCAAGCCTTTGCCTTCGTGGGCGCCCTCGATGATTCCTGGAATGTCGGCCATCACAAACGAGCGGTTGTCGCGGTATGAGACAATGCCCAAATTCGGTTCGAGAGTGGTGAATGCGTAGTCGGCAATCTTCGGCTTGGCCGCCGACACAACCGACAGCAGCGTTGATTTCCCGGCGTTGGGGAAGCCCACAAGACCAACATCGGCAAGCACTTTCAGCTCAAGTACGCGCCAGCCTTCTTCAAACGGCTCGCCAGACTGCGCATAGCGCGGGGCTTGGTTGGTGGCCGATTTGTAGTGGTTGTTGCCCTGGCCGCCGCGGCCGCCTTTCATCAGGATTTTCTCTTCGCCGTCGGCGGTAATCTCAAAGAGTGTTTCCATTGTTTCGGCATCCTTCACCACCGTGCCCAGCGGCACTTCCAGAATAACGTCTTTTCCATCGGAGCCGTGCTTGAGCGCGCCCATACCCGACTGGCCACTTTCGGCAAACGTATGTTTCTGAAACTGAAGATGAAGCAATGTCCACATCTGTGCATTACCGCGCAGAATGACGTGACCGCCACGGCCGCCGTCGCC
Source organism: Salinivirgaceae bacterium (assembly GCA_017474765.1). GTDB lineage: Bacteria > Bacteroidota > Bacteroidia > Bacteroidales > SZUA-534 > RUG13583. The sequence goes on from JAFVGW010000040.1 coordinate 63,884, forward strand.
GCCATCGGGACCGCCCATCGGCTCGTACTTGGCGCGGCGGAAGTGCGCCGAACCCGCGCCACCCTTGCCGCTGCGCGTAAAAATCTTTACGTAATCAACAAAATTCGAATCTGCCATAACTGTGATTTGTCTGCAAAGATATTCCGTTGATTTGAAATTTGCGAATTGTAGCCGAAAATCATTCCTGCGCGATGATATTATCAAAAAACAAAAAAAACGGCAAGCGAATCCTGAACAAGGATACCCACCTGCCGTTTCAGTATTGCCAGCAAGCTATAATTACTTGATTGGTAAGTTATTACTATTTCTTACCTTTGGTTTCAGCCCCTGCGAAAAGTTCCTTCAGAGAGCCGAGCGAACTCAGCACGCCTGTGGCTTCGTACGGCATAAAGACGGTCTTTGAGTCTTTGCTGCCAGCTAGTTGCTCGAAGGTTGAGATATACTTCATTGCGATGAGATACTGCGCTGGGTCGAAATGGGCGCTCTGGTCGATGGCCTCGCTTATCAGACGGATGCTCTTGGCTTCGGCTTCGGCAACCTTGATTTTTGCTTCGGCTTCGGCTTCGGCACGCAGAATCTGAGCCTGCTTGCGGCCCTGAGCCTGGTTGATTTCGGCGTCGCGCATACCTTCAGCTTCCAAAATGGTGGCCTTTTTGTGACCTTCGGCTTCAAGGATGGTGGCACGACGCTCACGTTCGGCACGCATCTGTTTTTCCATCGTCTGACGGATTTCGACAGGCGGGTTAATATCCTGAAGTTCAACACGATTCACCTTCACGCCCCACTTGTTTGTGGCTTCGTCGAGAATAAGGCGAAGTTTGGTGTTGATGGTGTCGCGCGATGTGAGCGTCTCGTCGAGTTCAAGTTCACCGATGACGTTACGCAACGTTGTCTGAGTGAGTTTCTCTATCGCATCGGGCAGATTTTCAATCTCATAGACGGCCTTCACAGGGTCCATAATCTGAAAATAGAGCAATGCGTTGATTTCCAGATTCACATTATCCTTGGTAATCACATTCTGGCGCGGGAAATCGTAAACTGTCTCACGGATGTCGATGCGCGGACGGTCAACAAAACGCACGTACTTAGTGCCGTTGTATTCAGTCACATAGCGCCATTTCACTGGACGCGGCTTGTCGATAATCGGCCAGATGATGTTGATGCCCGACGACAACTGCCGGTTGAATTTTCCCAAACGTTCAACGACCATCGTTTCCGACTGTTTGACGACCTTGAAGCCGGCCATCGCGAAAATCAGGACGAACAATGCTATTACAAATAGCAGAACCAATGTTGCACTCATTTTTTAACTATTTTTTGGTTTAACATAAAGTATGATACTGTCGATTTTAACCACTTCGACGGGTGTTCCTGCGGCAATTTCGGAACCGTCGAGCGTGCGTGCCTGCCACACAACGCCATCGAGGCTGATTGAACCCGAATCGCAGTCAATTGGCTCCTTTGCCTTTGTCACGCGGCCAATCATCGCGTCGGAATTGGTTGGCGCGCCAGTTTTGTCGAGCCAGCGCAGCACCACAGGCCGAATGGCAAACATTGTGACTGCCGTACCGCAAATGCCGAGAAACAGCATCCAACTGTACGAATCGGTGAAAACCGAAGCCAGACCAGCACAGAAAAACCCGATACCGACCGAGCCAGCAACAAACGACGGCGTGAAAATCTCGATGATGAACATCAGCACGCCAATAATGAAAAGAAGGGTTGTCAAATTCATAAAACTTGATAGCCCGAGCGAACTTAAAATCTCCATAATTATTACAGAATAAGCATTTTACAAGATTCAGCACATAACAGAATCGTTGCAACAATGTACAAATTATTTGTGATTAAAAGAGACAATTCAAAAAAAAAAGCATCTGCACAATCATCTTTTTTCACAAAAAAAACTACATTTACACGAAACGCACAGCAAGCGGCACTCGGTTCTTCACCCACCGCAAGTTGTTGCTAATCAGTTATTGTTGAACAATAAAAACATTTAATTATGATAGTAAAACAACTTTCGGTTTTTCTGGAGAACAAAGCCAACAGCCTTTCATCGATGCTTGAGGTGCTGACGGCGCACGGCATCAACATGTCGGCCTTCTGCGTTGCCGACGCATCGGACTACGGCATTGTGCGCTTTATTGTGGGCCGTCCCGAACTGGCTTATAACATATTGAAAGAGAACAAGTACACAGTTACGCTGACCGATGTTGTCTGCATGGTGGTACCTCACGAGTCGGGCGGCCTGCACAAGGCTCTGAAGATTATTTCGGGCAACGGCATCAACATTGATTATATGTATGCCTTTGCCGATGGCGGAACGGCCAAAGTGGTGATTCGAAGCGACTCGAACGAGAGGCTCATCGACATTCTTCAGGCCAACAAGATGGAACTTGTGGCATCGAGCCAGGTTTATAACGTTGACTGACAGCGCGATATGAGTTCACTTCTTGAAGTGTGCCGAAAATTCTTCGACACCGACCGTTTTGTGGAAATGTGTGGCATTCAGATTGTTGAGTGCCGAGAAGGCTATGCCAAATGCGAGGTTACGATTGCTGACCACCATCTGAACGGAATCAATGCCATTCAGGGCGGAGTGCTGTTCACCATTGCCGATTTTTCGGCAGCAGTGGCGGCATTCACGCTCGGGCGCGTGGCCGTTTCAATCAACGCTGACATATCGTTTTTCAGGAATTGCAACAGCGGCACTCTGACTGCTGAAGCCGAAGTCATTTCGCAGACCTACAATCTCTGCTCTTGCGATGTAAATGTCTGGTGCAACGGCGAGAAACTTGCCAATGTTAAGGTTGGACTGTTCAGAACAAAACAGGAGATTCCGAAGGATTGAATGCGGGTATTAGAACAACTATCGGATTGAATAACAACACATTATCCAATACAAAACATCAGAATTCCAACATCCAAACCCTAACACGAAACCTACCAGGTTCTCGACATAACATGGACCATCCACATCAGGCATGTTAACAGATGGCCTCCTCCCAAGGTGCTGTTTGTCAGCGTTGTTTTGTCGGGAAAGGCTTCTTTAACGGCCTCGGCATTGGCGTATGGTACAATGGTATCGTCGGTGCCATGAACAAGATAAATGGGGTGTATCGGAGTCCAATTCTTAGTCAAATCATTATCATCCAAGCACTTGAACAGTGCCTTACACATCTCGCTTTCGGGATTGAGAGCATCCGCGCTCAATATGTCGGCAATATGAATCACGGGGCTGCCGATGCCGTCAGTTTCACCAGACTGCTGATACCTTTCAATGAACACGGCGTTCACATCGTTGGTAGTGTACCGCTTGCTTTCAATCATTGCGTCAAGTTTGTCTTTGAGGTTCTCCACATAGTCATTGCTGTAGAAATCGGCCTCAGTCCACTTGCCCAAGATATCGGGATAGGCGGCAATCATCGCCTTGAGCGCGATTGGAATCATGCATGGAGCGGTGAGTATATCCTGCCTGAAATATTCACGGAAAGTGATGGCAGGACTGTACGGACCAGCGCAATTATAGGAATAGGCAAACCGCCACGCGTCAGCAATGTCGGGATGAGTGTCGAGCCACTTATGGATGGCCAGCGAGTTGCCCCCACCCTGCGACGCGCCAACAACGTAGAGTTTGTAATTGTCGTCGAGTTGCGCGATGCTGTTCTTGCGGAAAACCTTGTAGCCTGCGGCCAGAGCGTCGATGCTGTTTTGGGCGCACAAGTTATGGTTGACGTATGACTGCACGCGGTCTTTAGTTGCTCCAAAGCCGATGTTGTCGGGCAAAACAAGCAGATTGTCGCCGCAAAGGACCGCCGCCTCGTATGTCTCTGCATTGGTTGGACATTCGGCGTCAGCCATCAGCGTGTGATGCGGGCATAGCATGACATAGTCAGGAGAAATGTCAACACCGCTGATGTTGCCCCAATAGACGCGGGCCGACAGTTTGATTTCCTTTCCCTGCTCATCGATACTCGTATAGTTGTAACAAACACTGCGCCAACCCATTTCAGCGCCTTTGGCACCATTCCGATCGGCAATGTCTTGCTGCTTTTTCAGGAATACCATGCGCGCCAACTCCAGCCGCTCATCGCCATTGGCCCCGACAGCATCAAGCACGGCTCCAACCATCTGAGTGGCAGTGATAATCGTATCAGAAACAATCTCAAACTCAACATTTTCAACCAGTTCATCAATAGCCTCGCAGCCTTTCGGCGAGTCGTTCGTCTCATCGTCTTTCGAGCACGAAACCGTAAAAAGGCCCACCAGAGCCAGCACTATCAACAGTAGCAGGTGCTTCAAATTATTAGTTTTATCCATTACAATTATGTATTTTTCAATCCTTCAGTTATTCAATCCTTCAATCCTTATCTTCAGTCCATCGTAAGCAGGCCGCACATTCTCGGGCAGAATCTTTATAAGTTCGTCATACACAGGAATTTTGTGGCTGATGTGCGTCAGATAGGCGCGGCGCGGCTTGAGTTGGCCGATGATGTCGAGCGCTTCGCCAAGACTCAAGTGCGCGGGGTGCTGTTCAATGCGCAAGGCGTTGATAACCAAGGTGTCAAGACCTTGCAGTTTGGCCATCTCGCTGTCGGCGATGGTTTTGGCGTCGGTGATGTAGGCGAACTGCCCGATGCGGAAGCCCGTGGTGGGCAGCGTGCCGTGCAGAACGTTTATCGGTGTGACCGTAATGCCTTGAACATCAAACGGTTCGTTGCCAATTGGATGAAGTTCAATCTGCGGTGCGCCAGGGTAGTGCGGCTCGCTGAAGGCGTAGGCGTACTCGCGGCGGATGGTGTCGGTGACGCGCGGCTGAGCGTAGAACGGGATGGCGCGGCGCATTATGTAATTGAAGGTTCGTATGTCGTCGATGCCAGCGGTGTGGTCTTTGTGCTCGTGGGTTATGAGCACGGCGTCAATCTGCGTAAAGCCTTCGCGCAGAGCTGCTTGCCGCAAATCGGGCCCAGGGTCGATGAGCAGATGACGCCCTTCGGCTTCAATGTAAACCGAACTGCGCAGCCGCTTGTCCTTCGGGTTAACCGACTGACACACAGAGCATTTGCACCCCACAATGGGTATGCCGTGCGATGCGCCCGTGCCTAAAAATGTTACTTTCATTTCAGTCTGAAATTGTGCGCTAATGTAGTTTCAATATTGCAAACGGCGGCTCGGGCGGCAAAAAGTTTTTCTCGCACGAGCGAAATCCGTTGCTAATCAGTTCTTCAGGCAGGCGAGCGGAACCACATACACGCCGTCGGCTCGACGGTAGCCGTACATTCCGCCTGTCAGAATCAGAAGCAGTTCGGGCTCGCGTATCTTGTTCTGTTTCTCGGTTTTATTATGTTCCGCAATCAGTCGTTTCAGTTCCAGCAGATGCTTTGCGGCCAGTTCAATCTCGCCACTTCCCAACTTGCACTCAATGAGCGCGTAACGGCCATCGTTAAGATGCAGAACCACATCGGCTTCAAGGCCGTAGCGGTCGTGGTAGTAGCCAACGTGCGTGTCGATGTCCGAAGTGTAGGCTTTCAGGTCGCGAATGCACAACTGCTCGAACATAAACCCAAAAGTTTTGAGTTGCGTGGTGAACGAACTCGGCGTCATTTGCAGGGCCGCCACGGCGATGCTTGGGTCGCAGAAAGACCGCTTGGGCGTGTTGCGGATGGCATCTTTGCTGCGCACGGCGGGGCACCACGCGCCAATGTCCCGAATGATAAACAGTTTCTCGAATGCCTTGACATACGAAGTGAAGGTGTCCATTGAGCAATCAATCTCTTCAGAAGCCGAAACATCGGCCAGCAGAGTTGTTTTCTTTGCCAGGGTTGAGATGTTGCGGGCATACGAGCGCAGAATCATCCGAGCCAGTTTCTCGTCGCGCGAGACACCGTCAACCCTGCTCACATCTTCTTTGCAGGCGGTGCGGAAATAGTTTTTCGCCACCATAAGTTTCGATTTGTCGTCGCGCAGCCGCAGTGACGCGGGCCAGCCGCCACGGCAGGTTATGAAGATAAGTTGGTCAATATCAACGTCGGAAACTGCTTCGATGTTCATTTGCGGATTGTCGAAAAGGTCTTTCAGGCTGATTTCGCCATTCGATTCTTTCGATTCCCACAGGCTCATCGGCAGCATTTCCATCTGCGATATGCGTCCATTGCCAGAGTGCAGCGTCTGCGATTTGTCTACGGTGTTCGACCCAGTCAATATGAATTGGCCTTCCAACCCGCGACTGTCAACCGTAGAGCGCACGGCGTCCCACAAGGCGGGAATGTCCTGCCATTCGTCAATCAGGCGCGGCGTGGCGCCCCGTAGCAGAAGCGCGGGGTTGGTTGCGGCAGTGGCAATGTACTGCGCTCTCATTTCGGTGTCTTGCAATTTGATGACGCTTGCCGCGATGTGTTCGGCCGATGTGGTTTTTCCGCACCATTTCGGACCTTCAATCAGCACCGCACCAAAGGCGTTCAGTCGTTCCTGTATTTGGCTGTCGGCCATACGCTCTATGTATTCCATAATATTGCCTTTAAATTTCGACCACAAATATATGAATAATAATTTAATATCCCATTTCTATTCGGTGTTTTCGTGGTAATTCATTCGGTGTTTTCGTGGTAATTCATTCGGTGTTTTCGTGGTAATTCATTCGGTGTTTTTGTGATGAATTTGCCGATGCTGAATGGTGTAATTAAAGTGGCTTTTTCCGCTGAAATAATTGCGCTATTGTAGTTTCAGTATTGCAAACGGCGGCGCAAATCATAAAACTTTTCTATTTTAGCATCATATAACTGATATGGACTACATAGAAGGCATAAAACGTTATTTTCTTGTTATTAGGGAACTTCACGAGATGGGTTACGAATTAATTCGTGCCTGTCCTTGTCTTTCACCTAGCGGGTTGTTGTGGCGTTGTGCCACAACAGTCAAAAAATATACACTGAAAAATTGTGGTGCAATTTATCATGGACCAGCACACACCGCGGCAGATACTCATAGCGGTCAGTTCAAATGGGGCGATTGTGAAGGATTAACACCCTATGAGATAGCAAATCAATTTATTGAGCATTATCCGCACATTGCTGAATGGGGTAAAGGTAATGACGCCGAATATAAAGAGTGGTTTAAGAAAGCCAGCGACCTTGCGCAACGTGGTTATATTTTTTATGCATTTGGTGATGGTATTTCTTGCTTTAATAACAATCATCGAATGCTGTTAAATATTAACCCACCTACAGGTGAGTATTTACCATTTCCGCCTGCAGGTGAATTAGAAATAAATATTAATCAACAATGAAAGGCAATCTTTACCTGATACCCACAACGTTAGGCGAGCAGCAGCCAGCCGATGTCATTCCAGCCAAGGTGTTGGGCGTGGCGGCGCAGTTGCGCAACGTAAATCATTATTCTTATTTTTGACCACGACGAAATCCGACACAATATGGAAGATTCACAAATTGCAAAGCAGTCCGACGCTTTGTTCGCAAAGGTGGCAGAACTCATAGAACAGGCTCGCAGGCGGGTGGTTACTGCAGTCAATGTTGCCGAGGTTTATACACGTTACCATATTGGCCAGTATATTATTGAAGATGAGCAGCAAGGGAAAAAGAGAGCGCAGTATGGCAAACAAGTGCTAAATGCGCTGTCGGCAAGGCTCACAGAGCGTTTCGGTAGCGGTTGGTCGGTGGATACATTGGAGAAATGTCGGAAATTATTTGTCGTCTATTCAAATTCCACCACACTGCAGCGGAATTCTTCAAGCGAGATTTCCGCCACATCGCAGCGGAATTTGTCTACAGTGCAGACGAAATCAGATAAAAATGGTCTACAGAGTAGACAAAATCGGAATCACACAGAACCGCAATTTAGTCTGTCGTGGAATCATTATCAAATACTTATGCGCATCGCAAACCCCGATGAACGCAGTTTCTATGAAATTGAAACCCAACGGCAGAATTGGAGTGTGCGGCAGTTGAGCAGACAGGTCGGCAGCAGCCTTTATGAGCGTTTGGCGTTGAGCCGCGATAAAGACGAGGTTATGCGTTTGGCTTGTGAGGGTCAGACTATTGCAAAACCATCCGACATCATCAAGAATCCAGTTACGTTGGAATTTTTAGGGCTGAAACCAGAATCCGCTTATTCGGAATCAAATCTTGAAAGCGCCATCATCAGTAGGCTTCAAGCGTTCCTTTTGGAGATGGGCAAAGGTTTCTTGTTTGAGGCAAGGCAAAAACGGTTTACCTTCGACGAAGAAAATTTCTATGTTGACCTTGTGCTGTACAACCGTATTTTGCAATGCTACGTTCTGATTGATTTAAAGACAGATAAACTCACTCATCAGGATTTGGGGCAGATGCAGATGTATGTCAATTACTTTGACCGTTGCGTGAAACTCGATTTTGAAAAGCCAACCATCGGAATTCTGCTATGTAAATCGAAGAATGATGCTTTGGTTGAACTAACTCTGCCCAAAAACACCAACATATACGCATCGGCTTACGAACTATGCCTGCCCGACAAGGCTTTGCTGCAGCAAAAATTGCGCGAGTGGATTGATGAATTTGACGAGGAACAAGAGACGGACAATGAGTAATTTTTAAAAAGAGTTTTGATTATAATTCAGTGTCCCCGACAACCGTCGGGGCTGTGTAGTCAGTGCGAGAGAAAAAAATAAAACAACAATGAAAGGCAATCTTTACCTGATACCCACAACGTTAGGCGAGCAGCAGCCAGCCGATGTCATTCCAGCCAAGGTGTTGGGCGTGGCGGCTCAGTTGCGCCATTTTGTGGTCGAGAACACGCGCACTGCCCGTCGTTTTCTGCGCGCCGTCGACCCAAGTTTCCCGATAGACAACTCTGATTTTGTGGAACTTAACGAGCATACCGACCTGACAACCATTGGGCAATATCTCGACGCCTGTGAGCGCGGCGAGCACGTGGGACTGATGTCGGAAGCGGGCGCGCCTGCCGTGGCTGACCCAGGAAACGCGGTGGTGGCAATGGCTCACCGAAAGGGCATTCGCGTGGTGCCAATGTCGGGGCCGTCGTCGATAATTCTTGCAATGATGGCTTCGGGGCTCAACGGCCAGAACTTCGCCTTCAACGGCTATCTGCCTGTCAAACAGTCCGAACGCATCCGCGCCATCCGCAACTACGAGAAGCGTTCGCAAACCGAGCACCAGACACAACTTTTTATCGAAGCGCCCTACCGCAATATGGCTCTCTTTGAGGACTTTATGCAGAATCTGCACCCCGAGACGCGCCTGTGCATCGCCGCCGATTTGACGCTCGAAACCGAGTTTGTGCTCACCCTTCGCATCGCCGAATGGCCAAAACATAAGCCCGATTTGCACAAACGTCCAGCAATTTTTGCTATATTAGCATAGTTATTTAGGATGTAGGATTTAGGAATTAGAAGTAGGGACGTCATATAATGGCGTCCGATAAAATGAATAAATAATAAAACTGAGAAGGCAAAAGGCATAAGTTAAAAGACCGTTGTCTGTTGTCCGATGTCTGAAGTCATAAAACAATAAATTTGTGTAAATCAGTGTTATCTGTGTATTCTGTGCGATAATCAAAAATCAAAAATATGGAACTCACCCGCGAATTTGTCAAGAGCCTGCCGAAGGCCGAACTGCACTGCCACTTGGATGGCTCAATGCGCTTGTCGACGATTTTGGAACTTGCTAAGGAACAGAACGTTAAGTTGCCAACCGATGACCCTGCGAAACTCGAGTCGATGCTCAAGGTGGGTATGGACTGCCCGAGTTTGGAAGTCTATCTGAAAGCGTTCGATATAACTTGCTCAGTGCTACAGACTTACGACTCGCTTGTGCGCGCCACATACGAGTTGACCGAGGATTGCGCCGAGGAAAATATTTGGTATCTCGAGATTCGCTTTTCGCCTATCTTGCACGTTAACAAAGGTTTGAAACTGACCGAGGTGATTGACGCCGTGCTCGAGGGCAAGGCCAAAGCCGAGCGCGATTTCAATATCCGTGTCGGAATCATTGTCTGCGGACTGCGCCACTCAACGCCCGAAACGTCGCTGCTGTTGGCCGAGTTGGCAGTGGCCTACAAGAACCGCGGGGTGGTGGGCTACGATTTGGCAGGCGCCGAAGACGGTTTTCCCGCCAAGGACCACAAAGAGGCTTTCGACTTGATTATCAATAACAATATCAACACAACGGTGCACGCGGGCGAGGCTTATGGGCCCGAGTCAATCCACCAGGCGCTGCATATGGTGAGCGCCAACCGCATTGGCCACGGCACGCGCTTGCGCGAGGACGGCGACCTGCTCAACTATGTGAACGATCACCGCATTCCGCTCGAAATGTGCGTCACGTCGAACTTGCAGACCAAAGCCGTCGATAGCATTGAAAAACACCCAGTTAAGTTCTATTTCGATTTGGGAATCCGCGTCACCATCAACACCGATAACCGCCTGATTTCCAACACAACTCTCACCGACGAGTATATGCTTGTGATTGAGAAGTTCGGATTCACGCCAAGCGAGCTTAAATACTTGATAATTAACGGATTCAAGTCGGCGTTCCTACCTTTGAAAGAAAAGGTGGATTTGATTCAGAAAGTAACCGCCGTTCTTGAAGAAAAAGGTTTGATAATCCGTCGCGATTATATTTGATTATGAATAAGTTACTAAAAATATTTGCAACCTTCGCACTGCTTTTTGCGGCCGTGGCGGCCGATGCCCAGCACGAGGCGCTGACAACCACCAAGTCGAGCAAGGCGAAATCGTACTATTTTCGTGCGAAATCGTTTATGAATCAGCGCGATTTGGCCAATGCCGAAGTGGAGATTAACAAAGCCATCGATGCTGACTCGCGTTTCCTTGAAGCCTACCTGCTGAAGGCCGAAATGTGCAGTTACGGCGATTTCTGCGAGTGCATTGTTGAGGCGCTGTTGGCCGCCCGCGCCATCGATTCCACCTTCGACACCTATCTCGACTACAATCTTGCCAACGCTCTTTACGACAATGGCCAGTACACCGAGTCAAAGCATTATTACTCAGTGTTTTTGACTAATCCGAAGGCAAACGTCAAATCGAAGGAATTGGCCGAACAATATATGGCTAAATGTCAGATTGCCATCGATTTAGTGAACAATCCAGTGCCGTTTGAGCCGAAATCGCTCGGCGCCGACTTGGAACAGCCATACGAGCAGTATTGGCCGTCGCTTTCACTCGATGGCAAAACATTGGTTTTCACAATGTTGCTGCCCGATAGCACACGTTTTTTCCCCGATGGCTCGATTCTGATGCAGGAAGATTTTTATGTTACGCGCTTTATCGATGGTCAGTGGCAGCCAGCCGTGCCCATTGGGGCGCCAATCAACACCGTTGGCAACGAAGGCGCGCAACAGATTTCGGCCGATGGTAACACGTTGGTTTTCACAGGTTGTAACCGCCGCGACGGATTCGGCAAGTGCGACATCTATTTTGCCAGGAAAAATGTTTACGGTCAATGGGGCAGGCCCTATAATGCAGGAAATGTGGTAAATGGCAAGTCGGCCGACAAGCAGCCGTGCCTTTCGCCCGATGGCCGCTATCTCTACTTCGCGTCGGACCGCGCGGGCGGTTTGGGCAAGATGGATATTTGGGTTTCGGAACTCGACGCCAACGGCCGTTGGGGTAAGCCGAAGAATTTGGGCGCGCCCATCAACACGCCAGGCGACGATATTTGCCCGTTCATTCATCCTGACAATCAGACACTTTATTTCAGTTCCGATGGTCATCCAGGGTTGGGCAGGAAAGATATTTTTATGTCGCGGCTCGACAGCGCGGGCCATTGGGTTGAGCCCGTTAATTTGGGCTACCCAATAAACTCGCACCGCGACGAGATAGGTCTTGTGGTTGATAATAAAGGTGTTACAGCCTATTTCTCGTCGAACATCAACAGCGACACCAAAAACATCTACACCTTTGAACTGCCCGAAGCCGTGCGGCCGACACCAGTGTCGTATGTCAGTGGTTTAGTGACAGATGCGCAGACAAACCTGCCGCTTAACGCGCGTGTGCAACTGCTCAATCTGCCCAAGGGCGACACGGTGATGTCGGTAACAACGGGTGCCGATGGCGGCGATTTTCTTGTCAGTCTGCCAGTTGGCCGCCAATATGCGATGCTTGCCACTAGTCCAGGCTATCTGTTTAACTCGCAGCACTTCAATCTGACCGAAACTCATTCAGCCACAAAGCCTTACGTGGTCAATATCAAACTTGAGAAACCGCAAGTTGGAGCGAACACCATCTTGCGCAACATCTTCTTTAAATTCGACTCGTATGAGCTTATGCCACAGTCGTTTGTGGAATTGAATCAGATGGCGGTTTTCATCAAAAACAGCGCGGGCGTGAAATTCGAGATTGGCGGCCACACCGATAATGTTGGCAATGATGCTTATAATCAGCGACTTTCTGAAAAACGCGCCAAATCGGTTTACGACTATCTGATTTCGCAAGGCGTTGCACAGTCGCAGTTGTCGTTCAAAGGCTACGGCAAGCAGGTTCCAATTGGCGATAATTCAACCGCCGAAGGCCGCGAAACGAACCGCCGCACGGAGTTGAAGGTGGTGGAATAAAAAGTTTCAGACAGTGATATTTAACAAAAAAATACGCTATGTTTGTGTATTACTTTAAGAATGAGAGTATTTACTTAATGTTTAACTAAAAAACAACTATTATGAACAGCGTAATTTCAAAAACCACAGTTCTCGTCGCACTTGCGACTGTCCTTTTTTCTTGCAAAAACGATGATTCAAAGGACGACACATTGGAAATCAATGCTAACCAAGAGTTTGCGCTTACAGCGCCCAATGGAACGCCACTTGAGTTTAAAGACGCACACATTACCAAATACTGGGACAATAGGTATTCCTTTTTTGCAACAACCGAAGGCCAATATTGGAACGAAATCGTCTCTCTGATGATTGACATCAACAATTTGAACAATTACAAAACAAACGAAGAAATAAAAGTCGACAAAATAGACTTTGGTATGTTCGCATCATCCAACTCTAACTATACCACATCAGAGTATAAGGGTAAGATTTACTTGCTAAGTATCTCAGAATCAGAAGCATCATTTTATTTCGACAACCTGACATTCAACATTGCCGATGGCTCTTATACAATTAATGGAAATCTTTCATTTCCATTATTTATTTCAATAACGAATGAATCTGAATGAACTAAACGCGCATAACAAGGAAGAGTTTCCGCCGATGCACACCACCGAGCACATTGTGAACCGCGCAATGATTAACCTTTTCGGCTGCGGGCGGGCATTTGAAGCGCACATAGAGCGTAAAAAGAGCAAACTCGACTATCGGCTCGACCATTGCCCGTCGGACGGCGAAGTGGATGCGCTCGAAACAGAAGTCAACCAAGTGATTGACAATCATTTGGATGTTACAACCGAGTTCATAACGCAAGCCGAAGCCCAATCTCGATTCGACCTGAGCCGCCTGCCCTACAACGCTTCGGAAACGGTGCGCGTGGTGAAAGTCGGCAACTATGACGAGTGCCTCTGCATCGGGCTGCACGTAAGCAACACAGCGGAAATCGGCCACTTCAAAATCATCAGCCACGACTGGGATTCGGACACAAAACGGTGGCGGCTGCGGTTCAAATTGGAATAAAAAACAAAACTGAACAATTATTTGACTACATTCGCGCAATTTCAAACATCGGAATAAAAAATTGCAAATATCAGTAATACAAGCAAATATGAACAATATCGCTTTTAAGAAATTCGTGCCGTACATTGCGGCAATCGCAATATTCATCGCTTTGGCAACAGCCTACTGCTGGCCTGCAGTTGAAGGCAAAGTGCTGTCGCAAAGCGATACCATAAGCGGTCAGTGCATCGGACACGAGGTAAGCGAATACACAAAAACAACAGGAAACACATCGTATTGGACCAACTCACTTTTTGGCGGAATGCCAACCTTTCAAATCGCATTCCCGACAACCTCATCAAAGATAATCAACTCATTACGCAAAGCTTACACACTTTTTCTCGGGTCGATTTGGGCTTGGTTCCTGACATACCTTTTCGGATTTTTCATACTGATGCGCGCATTTGATGTTAGCAAATGGCTGTCGATAATAGGCTCAATTGCCATAACCTTATCATCTTATTTCCTGATAATTATCGCCGCCGGCCACATCAATAAGGTTTACGCCATCGGCTACATGGCATGCGTCATTGCCGGATTCATCTATATTTTCAAAAAACGATACCTGCTTGGCGCATCCCTGACTATGGTTTTCACCGCTTTCGGAATGATTCTGCACCCGCAGATGGCTTACTATTTTATGATGATGCTGGGTATTTTCAGCGTTGCCGAGCTTTATATTCATTTGAAAGACAGCAGAATTAAAGATATGCTTGTTGGCATTGGCATTTTTGCTGTTTCGCTTGCTGTTGGCCTCGGAACCGGCTACAGCAACATAAAGACTAATGCCGAATATGTGAAGGAAACCATGCGCGGCGGTCACTCCGAACTTAACAGCAGCGAAGGAAAGGCGCAAAAAGGGCTCGATTTCGACTATGCTACAAGCTGGAGCTATGGCATTGGCGAAACAATGACTCTGCTGGTGCCAGATTTCTATGGCGGCTCATCACACTACGAAGTCGGCACTAAATCAAAGCTTTACGATGAGATGGTAAAACAAGGTGTACCCCGCAACAACGCAAAACAATTCTGCCAAAGCCTGCCGATGTATTGGGGCGACATGCCTTTCACCGAGGGACCTGTATATGTTGGTGCCATCGTCTGCTTCCTGTTCCTGCTCGGACTGATAATTGTGAAAAGCCCCTATAAATGGGCTCTGCTGGCTGCTACAATTTTCTCAATTCTACTGGCTTGGGGACGGAATTTTGAATGGTTTACACGATTGTTTTTCAACTATTTCCCGATGTATAACAAATTCCGCGCCGTGTCATCGATATTGGTCGTGGCCGAAGTGGCAATGCCGATTCTCGGGTTTATGGCCATTCAGCAGATTATCGACAAAAAGATTGACAGAAAGGAACTTACTAAAGCTCTGTGCATTTCGGGCGGAGTAACTGGCGGCATCTGCCTGCTACTGGCTCTATTCGGCGGCTCGATGTTCAGCTTCACATCAGCCAGCGACGCACAGATTTTCAAACAATTACCCGACTGGATTAACAAGCTGATTATGAGCGAACGCGCATCAATGCTGACATCTGACGCCTTCCGCTCGCTGATATTCATTGCATTGGCATTCGGCACGCTTTATCTGTTTGCCATCGAAAAAATTAAAGTTAAACCGATGCTGATTGCCATTGGCTGTCTGGTACTCATTGACCTTTGGCCGGTTAACAAGCGCTACTTCAACAACGATAATTTTATGAACGAAAAGGACAAGAAGGGCTACTTCGCAAAAACCGACTACGAAGAACAGATTCTGCGCGACACCGACCCCAACTTCCGCGTTCTGAACTTGACAAGCAACACTTTCAACGATGCGCGTACATCGTACTACCTGAAATCGGTAGGAGGTTATCACGCCGCCAAACTGCGCCGCTATCAGGATTTGATTGACGAGCACATCTCTCGCGGCCATATGACCGTACTTAATATGCTGAACACCAAATATATCATTCAGCAAACCGAACAAGGCGCAACTCCGATGCTTAACGCCGAAGCCTGGGGCAACTGCTGGTTTGCCGACTCGCTGATTGTGGCCGAAACACCGCGTGAGGAGTGCGACGCACTGAACAACATTCATTCGCCCTCAACAATTGTGACCGACGCACGTTTTGAGAATCTGGTGAAAAACTTCAACTCCGTCCACGACCCTGACGCAAGCATCCGTCTCACAAGCTATGCACCTGATGTTCTGGAATATACATCAAACTTAAGTCAGATAAAAACGGCCGTGTTCTCTGAAATCTACTACCCTTACGGCTGGAAGGCTTACATCGATGGTCAGCCTGTCGAGATTTTCCGCGCCAACTACGTGCTGCGCGCTCTGAATATCCCTGCAGGTGAGCACCAGATACGCTTCGAGTTCCGCCCCGACACCGTTTACAAAGGCGACAAAGTAGGTGTTGTTTGCCTGATCCTCATACTGACATTTGTGGCAGGCAGCGCTGGATGGGGCATGAGAAAGATTTTGAAAACTGAATAAGAAACACCCGTAAGAACAGGTGAGCCTTGCATGCATTATCTATCAGAAAACAAATTGGTACTCACGTTCCACCTGAATTTTACAAGCATATTGCCACAAGCTGGACGCCATGAAAGCATGTAAAACAGCCACAAAACAATAGTTGCACACCATTTCACCATTTCCGAAACATAGCGTTTCAACAAAGCCGAATTACCCTCTGACTTACAGCGCAACCTCTCACTAGCTCCAATTCCTGTTCCCAAACGTTCAATAAAATCAGGTGTTGTTCGGTGAGGAGGAATAACGTGCTCCACAGCTGCATTTGGAAAATAATATATTGGGAAAGATGCAGATTTTATACGGTTGAAAATGTCTTTTTCCTCACCACCCATCAGGTTCTTCTTGCTGCGGCCCAATGCGGTGTTGAACAATCCGCACTTATCAATTACCGTACGGCTGATGCCCATATTCGCCCCTATCGGATTTCTCTTTCCTTCAAACAGCGATACTTCGCGCCCCATATCCAATGCCGAAACCCATGAATATGTCCACCTGCAAAGCCATGCTGGTGACTCACCCGATTCAAACACTGGTGTGATTTTTCCACCAAAGGCGCCAGCATCAGAATACGTCTGGAGATAATCCGTCAGGTTGGCCAAATAGCCAGGACACAGCATTGCATCATCATCCAAAAAAATCAGCCAATCGCCTTTGGCTTCGGAAATTCCCCGGTTTCGTGCAAAAGACAGGCCTTGATTTGTCTCAACAAAATAACGGAACTGCACCTGTGGGTAATTGACTTTAAACTGCTGGCACAATCGTTCTGTATCATCAGTGCAGTTGTTGTTTATCAGTAAAATCTCATAATCAAACACAGGAAAACCGTTTTCGGCAATCTTTTGCAGACTGCGGTAAATGAACTTATCTCGATTATATGTACAAACTATCAGCGAAAGCATTTATCGGAATATTCTTACATACATTTTTTTCATAACTCTGTTGCACAACGAATTAAATCGTTCAAACCAAGACGGCCACCGATGGTGGTGATGGTGCCAATAAGCCATAGCGTCGAAATGCAGAATTTTGTTATCTGGGTAAAGTCTGATTGTACCCAATCCCAATGATTGACAAACCTGCTGATACCTAGCATCCAACTCTGAAAAATGCGTGGCATCGAAATTCTCACGCGGCATATCAAGCAAATGACATTTGCATACCAACCGCAAACGATTCAAATAGTACTGCCGCAAAAACCTTTGACGAATTGATGATAAATCGTCAAAATGATGATTTTCAGTAAATTGAATTAGTCGTTCAGTTACTTTTTCTAGTTGTCCGATGTTGCGAGCCATCACTTGGGGATCCATTGTCTGCCCCTCGCGTGCCAAATTGTATTGATACAAATTTATATTGAAAAAAACAATACTTCTGGCAACAAACAACGGATATGTAACCCACTCCAAATCGGTGTACGACACGCCCTCTGTTTGGCGGTAGTTCATCTGGCGTAGCAACTCAGTGCGGTACGCCAGGCCATGCATCAAAAAAAAACGGATATATCCGTCATTCAGCACATTATCAAGCTCGTAAAGTTTGCCGTAGGTATATGGTTCTTTACCATAAACGTTATATTTCGACAGTTCGGTTTTGCCATCAGCATTCATAACAGTGAAATGAGTAACCAACATATCAGCATCAGTCGACTGCAATTCTGCAATAAAACATATCAAACCATCGGAATTGAAATAATCATCGCTATCGAGAATCTTGACATACTTGCCTTTGGCTACAGGTAACGCCGTATTGATAGTGGAGCCGTAGTTGCCATTGGGCTTGTCGATGACCGTAACCGTATCGGGGAACCGCTCCTTATAGCTGTTGGCAATGGCGAGCGAGCCGTCGCGGCTGCCATCGTTGACCACAATGGCCTCAAGCTGCTCAAGCGCACCATCGACAAGCAGAGAGTCGAGACACCTCGGAAGCAAGGCCTCCATATTGTAGGTTGGGATGATTATGGAAAGAAGTTTGCTCATTTATCTGATATTCTATTATTTGCAACTATTCTGCCGCCCGTAAGCACAGCCAGCATTTTCGGCATAAATTTATTCATTATTAAATATATGCAATGACAGATTGCGTAAACCAAAACCGTGCCCAAAACAAGCGACGCGAAATTCAGGACGTTATTCGCGGGAGGTAAAAACAATGTTATCAGCCAATTAACCGCATCGACAACCAAAACCATATGTGCCATATACACAAAAAACGAACTTTTTGACAATGCGCCAACCGGGCTGTGATTTTCAGATAGCGCCGCACACAAATTAAAGAATAGAGGAATGGCGCAGAGCGCAATTAATCGTGAAGAAATGCAAAAGGCCCATTCGTTAACATTGAACGACACTGACGCGACAATCAACAATAATGCCGACAGAAACATTTGAATTTTAAAATGTTTGCTGAAAAATTCCGACATATTGATTCGGTTTATGCAAAGCCAGGCACCCAAAGAGAACATAAAAAACGCTTTCGACGAGAATCCCGGGTACGGAATCCATAAATCGACGCTATAAAGCAGACCAACCAATATCAGGAATAATTTTCCTGCTTTCTTTACCATAAAATATATGAGAGGCGAGAGAAGCACGACCACCATAAGGTCGCGCAGAAACCAAGCCGGCTCGTCCATCGGCACGCCCGAACTGACGGAAATTCCAAAAAGATTTATCTGCCCAGAGCGTAAATCGCCATACAGGCATCTGTCCCAAAACAGACGAAACCATCCGCGCTCATTAAGCAGGGCGACCATATCAACAGGCTCGTTTCCTTTTATAAAATGTCCGATAGAGCGCGTTATAAGGAAACCGCACATAGCTATCAGATTCCAAAGCAGATAGGGCACTAAAAGCGTGGCTCCGCGTTTTTTTATCTTAGCAAGCCAGACATCGGTGTTCCAATCTTCTAACTTCTTGAAAAACAAGTATCCGGATATAAGGAAAAAGGCAGGAACCGCGACCGAAAACAACACTCTAAAAATCATAATTGTTGACGCTTCATACCAACCTTCGGAAAAAAATTCTGTTCCGTCGGTATAATATTGCCTGACGTGAAGCCCGACAACCATAAACGCCAAAAACGGCCTCAACCAATCAATTGTTTCCGATTGAATTTTCTGCCAATCGCCGCTCATATCTGCATATTCAATACATTCTCAATAATTTGGTGCATATCGTAGTACTTATACTCAGCCAGACGACCTCCGAAAATGATGTTCGGGTTTTGTGCCGCCAAAGCCGCATACTGGGCATAAAGAGCGTTGTTGCGGCTGTTGTTGATGGGATAATAAGGTGCGGCGCCGCGCTCCCACTTTTGCGAATACTCGTAGGTAATGACAGTGTCGGGCTGCTGGCCGAACTCGAAGTGCTTGTGCTCGATGCAGCGGGTATAGGAAACCTCGGCCTCGGTGTAGTTGACCACGGCATTCCCCTGAAAATCAGCCACTCCAGCAAGCAGTTTATGCTCGAAACGCAGCGAGCGGAAATCCAACTCGCCAAAACGGTAGTTGTAGAACGCGTCAATCTGGCCGGTGAAAACAATTTTTTCGGCAAGATCGTCAAAATACTCGCGGTTGGCAAAATAATCGGTGTTCAGACGCACTTCGCAGCCTTCAAGCAACTTATTGAAAATCTGCGTATAACCTCCAACCGGAATGCCTTGGAATGTGTCGTTGAAATAGTTGTTGTTGAACTCGAAGCGGAAAGGCAGACGGCGAATCACAAAGGCGGGAATCTCGGTAGCCTTCATTCCCCACTGCTTTTCGGAATAGCCTTTGACAAGCGTTTCGTAGATGTCGCGGCCAGCAAGTTTAAGAGCTTATTCCTCAAGGTTTTTTGGTTCTTCAATATCGGCATATTCAGCGCGCTGACGCTCAATAATCGCCTTTGCCTCTTCGGGTGTGCTAACCCCCCAAAGCTGGTGGAAGGTGTTCATATTGAAAGGCAGATTGTAGCGTTTGCCCTTGTAGCAGGCCACCGGCGAGTTCACAAAATTGTTGAACGGCACAAGGCTGTTCACAAAATCCCAAACCTGTTGGTTAGAGGTGTGGAATATATGCGGCCCGTATTTGTGAACATTGATTCCAGCCTGATTCTCGGTGTAGCAACCACCGCCAACGTGCGGGTTGCGGTCGATGACGAGGCACCGCTTGCCGGCTTTGCGCGCACGGTAGGCGAACATACTGCCGAACAATCCGGCACCAACTATAAGATAATCGTATTGGGGCATAGACTATGGATTATAATGACATTTCGACAAATCGGTGCAGATGAATTTGGCGTGAATCTGACGCTGATTTTCAGGTGGGAGTTTCATATAATCGCCAAAAATATCACGCAATCGAGCATCGGGATTTTTTGGAGCGTAAAAAGAATGACCTTCAAAAGTAATTTCTGAAAGCGGATAAATGTCCGTTTTTAATGACGGGTTACTAAACATCAGACGCTCAATGTGTGGTTGTTCCTTGCCACATTTGCAAAGCAGACATATCAACTTCCATATTGAACGAAACAAAAGCCAGGAAACAGGAAACACGAAATAGGCTATTGCATTTTTGGAACTTACCCGGTTGAAATAGTGATAGAAACCGAAAGCCTTACTCAATCTGCGTCTGAAAAAGCGAACCACCGATTTAGGAACATTAGGATAATCTTCGTTTTCGAACACATCAATTGAGATTCCCTTATTATAGTTTCGGCGAAAATCGTCGTAGTCGTTTATCCATAGGGTGTTTTTCTTCCGAATTTTGAACATACCTCCACCCATTCCTGATTCTGGCTCTGTTATTTCATTTTGAAGCAAAAAATTGCCATCCATTTCTTGTGGCGCAATCTGCTGAAACAATTTGTAATCTTGAGGCGGCATAGCCACATCAATGTCATCGTCCCACGGAATGAAACCGCCGTGGCGCACAGCACCGAGCAATGTCCCGAACTCCAAATAATACTTTAGCCCGTTTTTTCGACAAATTCGGTCAAATTCGATAAGTATTTCCAACGCAGCCTGCTGCGATTGTCTAATGACACTGCCTTCGGGATTGTATTTTGCTTTTAATTCTGCGTTTATTAATTCCGATACTCCTGACATTATCCAAATGAATTATTGCAGTTTATTTTACCCATTCCCCACTCATATACCTCGTTTATAACAGGGGTACTAATTTCATATTTTTCCGCTAATTCTTTAATAAAACGAAGTCCAAATGGAAAATCCTCTGTAAAATATCTATTTTGAAAATCGGGAATAAAACCATTATCCGTCTCTTTCATAGGAGACAGTAATCCTTGAAAGGCAGGTATGCTTTTAATCTTCTTCGTCAGACTCGTTGCATCCGAACTCTCGTAATACTTCAAAAGCGGGAGAATAGAATCTTTCTCAACTGGCAATTTTCCCAACAATCTGAAAAATTCTTCATCCATTTTTATAATTGTTTCAGAAGAATCATCAGACCATTCTTCATAAAACAAGATATTGTGGTCAAATGGGTTGCCATCCCAATTATGGAATAACGAATACAAACGCCCAGTATGCAAAATTGGATTACTGTTAGTCAATGAAACTTCGTAAAAACCATTTAAAAGGCCGACAGGAGTAATCCATAGTTTTTCAACGAGTTGGCGAAATTTTTCCGAATCTGTTATGTTCTCTGTCGCGATATAAACTTGTGACTTGTAACCTAAAATATTAGCCGAATGTCCATAAACTCCCACCCGGGCTATGAATGGTGTCCGTTGAAAGCCAAACAGTTTAGTTTGGGCTTCGAATATTTTATGTGCAGCGAAGAAAAAAACCGTACTGCATACAACCGACCCGACAACCGTTTTTTTAGACAAATATGGCTTTATACACTTCAGTTCGTTTTCTATAGCATACCCGGGAAGACAAAGAAATACTATGTCACAGTTTTTAACCACAGTTTCGGGATTATCGCTGATTTCATTGATCCTTCCATTGTATTTTTTCCCATTGCTGTCTGTGACTTCAATTATTGCACTCCATTTTTCAGGATTTCGCGTAAGAATATTCAACGTCACATCTTCATTCGAAATCAGAACTCCGGCACAAACGTGTCCCAATGCTCCACCACCGCAAATGCATATTTTAATCATAATTGCCTTAATCCTTCAATCAGTTTCGCATTATCTTCGTGACTCCTGACAGCAATACGCATATACTGTTTAGCGTTGAGCCCGGATTTCGACGTGCAGTCGCGCGTTAGGATGTTGAAACGCTTTAACATTTCAATTACGATACCATTAGCGCTGTACGGCGGCAGAATTTCAACAAGGTAATAATTCGCTTGCGATGGAATTACCCGTAAGAATTTGATTTCGCGCAATTTACTTTCAAAGTCAGCACGTTCTTCAATAAATTTGGCACACGCTTTCTTGTAGTCTTTTTCGTATTTTGTGAAAATCTGCATAAAAAACTCCGCAAACGAATTGATATTCCATATGCTGACCGCTTTTTTCAATTCCGCAATCAGTGTTTTGTCAGCCGAGCACAAAATTCCAAGCCGTATGCCAGGAACACCATAACTTTTTGAGATACTTTTTATAACAATCATAGTCGGGTATTTTTCCAGAATATCGTTGTGAAGCAGAGAGTTATTTTCCCATCCTATACTGAAATCAACAAAACTCTCGTCAACTATCAGCCTGACATTGTTTTTGCCGCACCAATCGGCAAGACGGCAAACTTCAGCGAACTGGATAAAGTTTCCTGACGGATTGTCGGGATTTATCAGTAGAAGGTTGTCTGCGTGGTTTTTTGAAAAATAATCAATCAAGTCTTGAGCCGAATATCGGTACTCGTCGTTTTGCGGAATAAAAGTTACAAGCTCCTTCGGCTGGCGTCTGTTGGGGTACTCTTCAAAAGTTGGACGGATAATACCCAATGTTCCTGGCAACATTTCCATTAAAGCCTTAATCAGTTCTGCCGCACCATTGCCCGGAATTATATATTCTTCTTTTACGCCCCAGCACTTGCTTGCAATTAACGTATTGACTTTCAACCCCGATGGATATTCCGCCACAAGAGTTTTAAAATTCGCCTGCATCTCATCAATTATGCTGGAACTTCTAAAATATGGATTTACCAAATAACAGTAATCCAACATTTTGGGAAACCTCCAGAAACCGCCATATCGCCCGTAATATTTTCTGATAATATCTTTGTCTTCGGCAAACAAGGCTTCAGCAATATCTAAATCCTGCTTGTCATCAATTTCATACCATTTTTCGCCATCAAGCGGTAAAGCTTTCAAATCGTGAGAGTTAAGAAACGAAATTATCCGCAGCACGTTCTCATAATACTCATTATTTCCTACGGCTTTAATGTATGCATCCAAAAAAGGGACATACTTGTTTGCGGAAAAATCTTTTGAAAACTTATAGATATTGACGGTTTTATAATATTCACAAGTGTCTTCGTAACGGAATGCCGCTTTGGTTATGAAATTGACAATGTTGTTGTCATTGTCGATTTTCACCATAGTTCCATCCATCCACGTTTCGTATTTTGCAATGAGTGCCAGATTCGGTTCCTTGCTTCCGACTATAAGATTGAGAACTTTATCTTCGAAAATCAAATCACTCTCTATCAGCAAAGTATCATCCTGTTTAAGCTTTTCTTTTGCCAAAAAGAGTGAATATATATTGTTAGTTTTATCGAAAATTGAGTTTTCAACGTACTCAATATTCAATTCTTTCTGTCTGTCAGCAAGATGACTGACAAGTTTTGAAGCCTCGTACCCGACCACAATTACTATCCTTTTGAGATTCAGTTTCTTCAACTGATTGAGCAGTCGGTCGATAAGCATTGTCCCATTAACAGAAACCATGCATTTAGTGTTGTTTTGTGTGTACTCGCCAAGTCGCTTGCCCATTCCGGCCGCTAAAATTATTGCTTGCATCTTGTTTTTTTCTAAAGTTTCATATTAGCCATTCTTATTTCAATTTTTTACAATCGAAAAAATGATGTGTTACACGTTTGTCTTCAGGAGGAATCTGGTTGTAATCGCCATAAAAACGTTGAAGATAGGCATCCGTATTTGCTGGCGCGGGAAATTCGAACCCTTCAAACTCCACTGTTGACAATGGTAATATTTCCGATTTCTTTCGTAAAGGTTTGAAATTTATTCCGTAATCAAGTACATAACTATCAGATATAAAGATTTTGCAATAAAGAATAACAACAACACTCATAATCCTAAATATGGGTTTAAGTATATACGAAATAATCCTATTAAGAACTCCGTCATCAATTTGATGTATTGTGCGACGCAAATATTTTCCGTAGTTTTTTTCGAAAAAAATCTTTGATGCAAGTGTGCCATTAACAAGTGGAAACACATCGACCCACGCATTTTCATATATAGGTTCGCCATTTGAAGTCCGTTTCCTGGCCACTAAAAAATGTTTGTTGTACACCCGCAAAATTGGTAATTTATGAATCTTTGACATTTTGTAGTCGCGCAACACAAATGGATCTTGCAAATCCTTCAACATACATTTTTTAAATCTTTTATAATCTTTTTTAAAGATTCCTATGTCAAGATCATCATCCCATGGTACAAACCCTTTATGGCGTACTGCCCCTAACAATGTTCCAAAATCGAGCCAATAGGTAATGTTGTTTTTCCTGCAAACACGGTCTATTTCTTTCAGAATACCCACTAAATTCAGTTGTATCTGCCGCAATTGCGACCCTTCTGGATTGTATTGTTCTTTGAATTGTTGTTTCAAACTATCGCTTATCATAACTTTTAACCTTTATTGTTTCCCCTATCAACTTACTAACCACTGATTTAATTTGTTTTTTCTCATTTTTTGTTATTCCAAACAAATAAATGCATACTAATGTCCATATAAAAGAAACGGACAATACTGTTACTGATTTCGACGGACTATCTGTCATCAAGTGCGACAACAATATTGGAAAAGTAACAGCAAAAAGCGTTACGATAACAATCCGTACAACACTATGCCAGACTTGCCGCAAACTGACTTGAGCGCAATGTTTTGCAAAATACAAACGGGAGAGTTGAGCGAAAAAAGAAACTGCAATAGGTATGTAAAAAACCGATATCACACTCCATCTAAGCACTTTCAGTCCAATATATGAAATTGGCAGAATCATCAGCATTATTGTACCATAAAATATTGAATACCACTTAATTTTCCCAGATGCTTGTATAGCAGCTCCAAGCGGAGTCATACTTATGTCGAACAATCCGTTGATTATCATCAGCTGCGTGAACAAAACAGTATAATTTGGCACATCTTTAAGCCAAATATCAAGTACAAATTGTGTTTCCAACAGAATAGGAAGCCCAACAGCAAAAAGCAGATAATACGACACTCTAATACTTTTGCACAATAAATCCTGCATTTCGTCGATGGCTTGAGATGCATAAGATTTAACTATTTGCGGCTTAAATGCCATATAAAAGTTTGTTTGCAACTGCAGAATCGACATATAAACCTTTTGTGCTATTTGGCGGGGAGTGTTCAAGACTGGGCCAAAAAACATATTAATCAAAACGTTAATTCCATAGTTTCGTGCTACAATCGCCATTCCGCCAATGGTTTCCCACCCCGTAAAGCTGATGAGTTCCGTAAAACGTTTCCTCTCAAAATAATATTGGTATCTGCACTCAACATAACAAATACGGCAGTAAGCATAATAAATGACCATAACAAGCACTTGTATGCCAAATATCAACAGTGCATAAAATTTCAGTTTGTCTACCATTGCATGTTGCAAAGCGAGCGCCACAGCAAGTGTTGCAACTGCTTCAATCACACTTACATAGGCAAACACCTTCATCTTCTCGCGGGTTATAATCATTCCCATATAAGGCGTTCTTAGTATTTGGAATATAAACCCTAAAGCTACGCAATGGAACACCCACACTGCGGCATCATGCCGATCGGCAACATTCATCTTATTATTCAGCATCCACATTCCTACGGTTTCCAACAGAATAAACACAATCACTGCCAGCACCGCGAAAATGAGCAGACTCATGCAGAATATCCGATGTAACTCTTCATGGTTGCCGCGTCCCAACTCGAAGGAGAAAAAGCGCTGACAAACAGATGATAATGTGTTGCTTAAAAACGAAAACATAACCACAATACTGCCAACAGCTGAATAAATGCCAAAATCCACTTCTCCCAATGCGTCAAGTACCACACGCGATGTATATAGACTCACAATCATAATGAGCCCCATCCGCACATAAAGCAGCAGTGTATTTTTCGCTATCCGTTTCTGATCGATTGCTGACATATTGAACGCAAATGTAACTTTTTAGCGTTTCCGATGGCCATTTGATGATACAATTACCTAATTGCACCAACTTTCGCATCTTTTTCTTTCCTTTGCAAAAACTAACTGAAAATGGGCATCGATTCAATCCGTTTTACAAACAAGATACTGCTGATATTTGCTGTCGTTCTGGCTTTGTACATTCTCAAAGTACTGTCATTCATATTTGTACCGCTGGCTTTTGCTTGTTTCTTCTCGATAATGTTCCTGCCTTTCTTGCGGTGGGCAAACAAACTGCGGATGCCGAAATACTTCTCGCTCATCATGGCCATGGTGATGATTGCCATTGTGCTGGTCGGGTCGTTCAAAATTCTGCAACTGTCAGGAAGCGAGATTCTTGAGGGACGGGCCGAAATGTACCAGAAACTCGATATGAAACTGGGGCGGATTGTCGAGCCATACATTCAACTATTTGAAATTGAAGTAAATGAAGAAAACGGGCTTATAAACGGCTTGGTGCACAACAGCGAGGTAACAAAAGCCATTGTGAGCCTTGTAGGGCCGGGACTTGTCCACATCAAAAACTTTTTGACAACGGTGGCCATCACCCTTTTTCTTATGGTGCTCATCATGGCTGGCTCCATCAACTTCAAACTCATTATGCAGGAGACGCTGTTCTCGACCCCGACACAGGCCATCGACGTGTTTCTGAAAATCGAGAATGCCATTTCGAAATTCCTCTCGGTGAAAATTGGCACAAGCCTGATAACGGGCATTCTCATCGGCATTGCCTGCTGGGCTTTCGGCGTGAGCTTTCCTCTGCTTTGGGGAATTTTGGCTTTTGGCCTGAATTTCATACAGATGCTCGGCTCAATATTTGTAACAATCGCCGTCTGCCTGATGGCCATAATCGACATTGAGCACCCTGGAGTGCTGACTGCCGCCATTGTTATTTTCATCGGCATTCAGTTGCTTGTGGGGTCGGTATTGGAACCCGTTTTTATGGGTAAATCCTTCAAAATCAACATCGTTACTGTTCTGATTATGCTCCTCTTCTGGGGCTTCCTATGGGGAATTGCAGGAATGATTCTGGCTGTGCCGATGGCTGTGCTGATTAAAATTCTGTGCGAGCAGTTTGAACACACTCAAGGCATTGCCCGAATCATGAGTTAACTGCGATGTCCAAATAATTTGATTTTGAACGGCTTGCGGAATTGAATCTATTCTAACTTCAATCCTCCAGTCATTCAATCCTTCTTTTTCACCAACTCTTTTGTCGAGAGCAGACCACAAGCAGCCTGAATGTCCTCGCCGCGCGATGCTCGAACTGTTGTCAGAATGCCGCGGGCATTGAGTGCGTCTTTGAAAGTTTGAATTGCATCCTCGCCGCTGCCCTGAAACGGGCTATCGGGAATTGAGTGAAAGCGAATCAGATTGACGCGGCAGTCGATGCCCTTGAGCAGCGTGGCAAGCGCCGAAACGTGACGCGGCGTGTCATTCAAGCCATCGAACATAATGTATTCGAACGATACGCGACGCTGCAAGCCGAAATCGTGACGGCGGATGACATCAACAACTTCTTGAATAGGATATTTTTTCTGAATGGGCATCATTTCTGCTCGTTGGTCGGGCAGCGGATTATGCAGACTGACAGCCAGATGGCACTTGCTGCGCTCTAGAAACTCGCGCATTCCTGGCACAATGCCGACGGTGGAAACCGTGATGCGTTTCGGACTCATCGCGTAGCCCCAGTCGGCAGTCAGGATTTCGAGCGCACGCATCACATTTTCAAGATTGTCCATCGGCTCACCCATACCCATAAAAACGATATTAGTTATACGGCTAAACTCTTCAATACTACGCAGTTGGTTCAGAATATCACCTGCAGAAAGATTGGTCTGGAAACCTTGTTTGCCAGTCATACAGAAATGGCAGCCCATCCGGCAACCAACCTGCGACGAAACGCAAACCGTCACACGATCGTCATCGGGAATCATCGCCGTCTCAATAAAATTCTGCTCACCAACCGAGAACAGGTATTTCCGTGTGCCGTCAGAACTCTGCTGCATTTTGATTGGCGCCGTAAGGCCGAAGCAATAACTCTCCGACAATTTCTGCCTCGCCACTTTCGACAGATTCGAGAAATCGGCAATCGAACCCACTTCTTTTTTGTAGAGCCAGTCGGCAATTTGCTTTGCAGTGAAAGCCGGCAATCCCAAACCGCTGACAATCAATTTTAATTCATCGAGAGTTTTTCCGAACAATGATTCCATCAATTTTGCATATTTGTGTTGCAAATATAGCAATAACGAATCGCCAAATTCGTTTTGCATTTTTATAAACTAAAACTAAAAGCAATGAGAAAAATTTCATTCATCGCGGCAATCGGGGTACTGATGTTTACCCAATGCCAACAAGGCCCATCGCGGCAAGAACTTATGACAAGCAACGACAGTCTGCAACGCGTTGTAGTACAGAAAGATTCTGCAATCTATGCCATTATGGGAACGTTTTCGAATATCGAAGACAACCTGCAGGCCATCAAGGAGAAAGAGAATATTATTGCTCTAACGGCCAACGGCACAGAAAGCAAGCAAAGCCGTGAGGAGAAAATCAATGGTGACATTCAGCTAATTTACAACATGTTGCTCGACAACCGCGAGCAGGTTTCGAAACTGCAGGCACAACTGAAAAAGGCAAATGTGAAGACCAAGGAATTGCAGCAGATGATTGCCTCATTGGAATCAAAACTTCAGGAAAAAGACGAAGAGATTCTGCGACTTACGCAAGAACTTGAAGCATCGAATCTGAAGATTGAAGGCCTGAATAATTTGGTCAGCAATTTGAATGCAGTACTCGATTCACTCCGCAACGAGGACGCTTTGAAAATAGCCACCATCGAAGGCCAGGAGGAGGCTCTTAACACAGCCTACTATGTGATCGGCTCTGAGAAGGAACTGAAGGAAATGGGTGTGCTCGACAAGAAAGGCAAATTTGCCATCGGCAGCAAAAAGGCTCGTAAAGACTTCGACAACAGCGTTTTCACCCGCATCGACATCCGTGAACAGACATCGTTCAACCTGAACGGAGCCAAAAAAGCCCGCGTGGTGACGGCGCATCCGCTCGACTCTTACACCATCTATGGTCAGAAACCTGTTGACAGCCTTGTGGTTAACAACTACTACAAATTCTGGGGCAGCTCGAAATATCTGGTAATTGTGTTGAACTGATTTGCCAATAAATCAAAACAAAATGCCGAATTGGTGAAATTGCACCAGTTCGGCATTTTTTATTTAATCATGATTGGTTAGGGCAATAATCAATTGCTGATGCATTCAAACAATCACCAATATTCGTTGCATAACAGGCAAAAACCAATGATTAGTTACCGAAAAAGAGGATTTTCATCTATTTCACTCGCAACCCGATAAGCAATATATCATCAACTTGCGGGCTTTGTTTGCCGATGCCCGAAGGCGGTTTGCGCCAATCGTCAATTATTTTGGCAATCAGCAACTTCTGCCGATTGAAAGGTTCTGAATGATGCTCCAGCAGCATCTCCTTCAGACGACGGATGGTAAATTTGCGCATATCGGGGCCACCGCTGAATTGGTCGGCAATGCCGTCGGAATACATATACAGGACATCGCCCGACTGCAAATCGACAATGTTGTTGGTGAAATGCGGCGACTCATTGATATACACACCGCATGGCATTTTGTCGGCTTTGTACTCAATGATGGCGTTGTCGCGCACAATAATCAGCGGACGGAAAGCCCCTGCATACTGCATCTGTTTGGTTTTTGTACTGAAAATACAGAATGCCAAATCGATACCATCGGCGGCCTCGCCTGTCCGACCTGTCTGGCGCAGAGCGTCTTTCAGTTTAATACGCAGGTTATCGAGCACTCGGGCGGCAGTGAGTTTCGAAGCATTTTCATGCATCACAATATCGTTGAGCAACGTTATGCCCAGCATGCTCATAAACGCGCCAGGGACACCATGCCCAGTGCAGTCGGCCACGGCCAGAAACTTGTAATTTCCAACCTGAACCGCCCAATAAAAATCGCCCGAAACAATGTTGAGCGGCCGCCAGAACACAAGACAGTCGCCAAAAAAGCCGTTCATCATGTCTTGCGACGGAATGGCCGCCTCCTGTATTTTCTTTGCATAGAGCAAACTGTCGGTCAACTGACGGTTTGAATTGGTTATCAGTTTGTTCTGGCTCGACAGATAGTTGCGCTGGCCTTCAATCTCGTCGCGCTGCGATTGAATCTCTTCGTTTTTCTGGTTGAGGAGTTTGTTTTGCTCCAAAATTTCGGTCTGCTGCTGCTCAAGTTTATGGTTCTGCTCGTTCAGAAGGCGATTGCTGTTGCGACGGCGCACGCTGCTGCGATAAATAGCCAGAACCAGCATTGAAAGTGCTATGATGAGCAGCGCTGATATTATTATTATGGTGACAAGCAACTGCGAGCGGGTTTTGAAATACTGTTCGCGTTCGCGGTCCGACTCGTCGCGCTGGCGCATCTCCTCGTCAAACTCGGTCTGTATTTTTGTCTGAGTGGAGTTCACCAGATAGCCATCGTTGTTTTTGCGGCGGGCAACATTGCTGACTTTTCTGGCGTAGATGGCCACTTGCTCGAAATCGCGGCGCATACCATAATATACGGCAAACGCCATATACAACACTTCGCGCGGCACAGCAGTCAGTGTTCCAGCCTCGTCGGCCTGCTCAAGTTGTTTCAGAATCTGATATGAAGATTTGAAATTGCCCCGCGTCATCTGATAACTCGCAAAACTGAGGTCGAATGCCATTTTATACCCCGTTGCTCCTGTGTGTCTGATAGATTCGACTCCCATGTTGATAAACACCAAGCAACTGTCGAGCAATGCGTTATGATTTTTCCTGTCGATTTTTGCCTGCTCCTGATAGACATCGGCCATAGCCCTGTAAATGCTGATAAGGGTGTGCAGAATTTTAACCTGACTGGCATTTTTGTAGGCTGCCATCAAGTCGCCTTTTGCCCTCAGCAGTTGGTCTAGGCTTCCCTCCTCGTCCACGCACTGATAGAGTTGTCCCTGTCCGAGCCAGTACATATCTTCCGCTTCGCCCGAAATGTTGCCAATCCGACTGTCGATGCCACGAGCCCTGCCAAAATATTCGTATGCACGATCAAATATCTTATACTCAAGACATTGCATGCCCATAAGCCGATATATTCCTCCTCAAGGTCTTCGCGGCCGAGTTGCTTGTAAAGTTCAAGACTGCGGCTAAGGAATCCAACTGCATTGGCATTGGCACTGCGCATCGACAGCAGCCGACCGAGCCACTCGCAACTGATTGCCTCATTCAATGTGTCGCCGAGCGAAGTGTAAAGTTGAAGCGCCTGCGACATATTCTCATAAGCCTTGTCCAAATCCCATTTGTAGCTGTAAGCCATGCCGATGAAGCGGAAAGCGTCGGCGCGGCAGTCGGGGCGGTTCTGTTTCTGAGCCAGTTCCGACTCGAGCGTTGCATATTTTATTACTGAATCGACGTTGCAATGACTCTCGGCAATCCTGCCATAAAGTTCCAGAAGTTCAGCATCGCTGCTGCACCTGCCAACCTGACTTAACAGGCTGTCATTAAAATGACAAACCAGAAATTCGCCATACGAAAATCGGCAGACACAAAAAATGAGAAACGCTACAACACCAATCCTTTTCATACAAAATTTTTAGTTCGCAAATGTCGGTTATTTTTTGTTTCTGCCATCAACAAATCACAAATCATTTTCCCGAAGAATTGAACAACCCGCATCAATCATAGAACGACCAGCGGATGCCGTAACTGAAGGTTGCTTTCGATGTAGGATAGTACGGCGCAAGCAGGAAATCGCGCATCCCGAAAAGGTTGTAATTAATATGGTGGCCGCAGATGAAGAACCGCACCTGCTTGATTCGCACATTCAGAAACGCGCCCACAAACGGGTAATTGCCCGTCTCGCTCCCGTTTTGATTATAGAACAGCGCCACCGCGGGGCAGTAGGCCTGCGCATTGTATTTGGTCCAGAAACTCACATCCACACCCAACTGGAAATAAAGATGCCCCTTGGTGCTTTCGAAATACTGGTCGCGCTCATAGTAGAGAGCCTCGTAAGCCGTCAGTTTGGCCAACGGCAGCACATTCTCGTTGCCCGAAACCTGATAGTTGACGCGGCTCACAAGGTTGAACCCCGCTCCCGACAGGTGATTGCGCAACTGAACATCCATCACCGAGAATGCCTTGTCGGCCTGCATCGGCTGGCAGTCGTTGTCCAAATAGATATAATTGGTATTCAGTGCGTAATGCGCCCCGACGCTTGTACGGAAGCGCGGCACATCGAGCCTTCCCGAGAGCATCATCGTCAGCGGTCGGTCGCTGAAACTGCGCTGCCATTTCAGGTGATTCGACTGATAATCAGTCAGGAAATAGTCGGGCTTGCTGCGCACAAACAATGCCTCCGCCGTCACCGACAATGGTTTGTCGGATTTTGAAAACTGCTGCCGCATCTGCCCTTTCATGGTGAAATCGCCCATTTTGTATCCTGCCAGATATTGTCGGTAACTTCCTGAAAAAGTGAGCAAACCTGGTTTTGTACGGTGCAGTCCTGCCTCAAAATAGGCACTGCTCTTTGTTGTTGTGCGAATGTTGGCAAACAGCGTGTCGACGTTGAAATAATAGTACCTCATCTTGTGCACGCCCAAAGCCCCGTAAAGCCCAAACGGCGCATACGGATTCTTTATCTCCTCCAGATTCAGGCGGACTTGGTGAATTTGGTCGGCGTAGGCACATGAGTCGTGGGTTTCGCGCCCCGAATAATTGTGCTTATAGAGTGATAATGAATCTTTTAGAATCGGATTGTAGTATTGCGACACCTTGTCGCGATAGTATTTGGTACTGGCCTGGCGGCTGAAGGTGTACTGAAGGCTGAACCAATAGCCGCCAGTGTCGGAAGTGTCTGATTCCTTGGCCCGTACAAATCCCACTTTCTGGTCGAAGAACCACTGGCGGTCTTTGATGTAGGTTCGCGCGTCAGTCAGACGGGTTGCAACTTCTCGGGCCGACATAATGCTGTCGCGAACCAGATATTCATCAACAATTCCGCCGTTTTCCTGCACATCGATGCGGTTGAATGTCCACGCCAAATGTGTTGCAAATCTGCCACTTACAAGCGAACCACCCAAACTGCCCGAACGGTTTTTGGTCTTTTGTCCAACATACTCGCCGTTACCGCCGTATGAATTGAATTTGAAGAAGACATTGATACCACGGGTAATATTCTGTGTATGAAGCAAATCAATAATCTGTTCATCCTTCTGCCCACCATCGTAGCCAAAGAGGGTGAACGGCTTCGATACATTGTAAAACTCCTCTGTTTCAGCCTGATGCATATATGGTGTGAACGATTTCAGGAAAAGGAACCGCGTAGGCTCGTTCGGTTCAAAATATTCATGGCTATTAATGGCCGTTCCCAACTGGTAAAGGTAAGCCGTCACGCGGCCGTCGCGGTTGGCTGGACGGTGCAGATTGAGCATGTCGAGCGTTGAGTCGTAGGTGTGAATGTCGAAATCGTAAACATTCGGGTCGTAGCGCCACTTGTGCACCTTCAGCGAGTCGGGCTCAACATAAATGCGGCGGTATAGCGCATAACGCGATGTGTCGCGGAGAGCAGCAGGTAGCAGACTGTCGATTGTCGGCACCGAATCCGTCATAGTTGAATCGCGCATTGTTGAGTCGCTCACCACCCCCAAAGTGTTGATGATCGTTTCTTGAACCGATCCATCGGTTATGCCGCTAACAAACAGGCTGTCAGCCGTTTGAGCATACAAACCCGACATTGTCAGAAAACTGGCAACAACAACAAGCACTATCCCGATGCGGATTTTAAACATAGCGGCAAAGATAATTATCGCGGCGAAAGTTTTATACATATATAAAAATAGAGAAACAGGGATTTTATATAATTCTTTGCAAAAACTTACTACTATGTATTGCAAGGTACTTTATTTTATCTATATTTGCATTCGAAAATGATTAAAACCATCGGTTATGAACATTGAAAATGCAAAATCGCAGATGCGAAAAGGAATGCTGGAATACTGCGTGCTGCTGCTTTTGAAGCACCGCCCGCTCTATGCCAGCGACATTATCCAGCAACTGAAAAACGCTGAGTTGCTGGTAGTGGAAGGAACGCTCTATCCGCTGCTCACGCGCCTGAAAAACGACGGACTGCTGCACTACGAGTGGCAGGAATCGACGCAGGGACCGCCACGCAAATATTACGCCCTGAGTCCCGACGGCGAGCAGTTTCTCGAAGGGCTCGACAGCGCCTGGGGCGAACTCTCAAACACAATCAGTTATCTGAAAAACATAAAACCCGAAAAATTAGAAACAAAATGAAAAAGAATATCACCATCAACCTGTGCGGACGGCTCTATCAGATAGACGAGGACGCATACGAGATTCTGCAGCAGTACATCAACTCGCTACGCTCGGTGTTCGGAAAGAGCGAGGGCGGCGACGAGATTGTCGACGACATTGAAGCCCGCATTGGCGAGCTCTTCGACGAGTTGAAACAAAATGGCACGGAGGCTATCACCATCGACCACGTGAAAGACATTATTGTGCGCATTGGCGAACCCGAACAACTGGCCAACGACGAGCCATCGGAACCGAAAGCCACTGCCAATGAGCCTATTAGCGATAAAACCAACGACAAGATAATTGCCGGAGTAATGTCGCGGTTAGCGGAAAAATTCGGTGGCAAAGTGCTGCATTGGCGTATCGGTTTCATATTGTTAGTATTACTGACCGACTTCGTTCTGTTCCCCTTCTTTAGGATTCAGCACTATCCAGGTTCGGCAACATTCGTATTCCTACTAAATTTCATATATTTAGCAATTTATATCGTTTTAGCCATTCTCTTGCCGAAAAAAACTGACCAACAGCAAAACGCATCGGGTGGCGACCTGAAGAGCCGAAAACTTTTTCGCAACCCAAACGACAAAATAGTTGCTGGCGTGCTTTCAGGACTAGCCGAAAGATTCGGTGGCAAAGTGATTATGTGGCGCGTGTGCTTCATTTTGCTGCTGATATGCACAAACTTTATTATGTTCCCCATATTCAAAACGTTACACTTAAGCAGCATTGGTGCTTTCCTGAATTTATGGATAATAATCTACGCAATACTGGCCATTGCGTTACCCGAAGCGCAAACGCCAGGACAGCGTTTGCAGATGAGCGGGAAACCTGTAACACCGAAGAATCTGGCCACGGTGGTTGCCGAAGGCGAGCAGCCCAAACCGCGCCGCGGCTTTTTCGGACGGATTTTCTCGTTCCTGATAAAAACCGTGGTCGGAATTGCCACATTTGCAGTCTGCATAGGATGCATCGTTGGATGCCTAATCGTATTGATATGGATATCAAGCACTATAGTCATTTTTTCCTTACCCGACTATATAAGTACGGACTTACAAATAGGCATTGACCAAATGGCACTCACAGGCGTTTGGGGCAAGCATCCTATATTGATTATTGTTGCCGCCATATCAGTGCTGGTATTGCTTGCCATATCGATTTTCGCCACTATCCGCCTGATACTTATGCTGATAGGCAAGATACAACCGATGGGTATCGGCAAACGCATTGTGCTGATAGTGCTTTGGATTACCGCTCTTTGCTGCCTTCTGCCAACGGGCTACGCAATCGCTCATTATATCGGAGAAAACCGCAATTATGTGATGGAACACACCGAAAAATACCCGAACCATAGTCCCGTAATGTGGTACAAAGACGGCATTTGGGTCACCTATGACGGGAAATACATCTACAACGATGTGCCGATGGATGAATTGAGTGCGAATTACTTAAAAAACAGCCGATTGACTTTGGCAAAACACGAAAATTGCGGTGAAAGTTTCACGGCTACTGGAGAATATTACGTTGGAAATGGCAATAGTACTTATTTCGAAGTGCGGAATGACACTATCCCACCGATTTGTCAAATAGAATACCGTTCCGAATGGAACCACGGACCTGGCAACGGCATGATCTCTGTTGATGCCAGGGCTCAAGGTCACGGAGTGTACCTTTTTGCCGCTCTGGCATCGTCGCCCGACCACCCAATAGCAATGACTGAGATTCCGCCTTACGGCAACAAGGGCGGAGAAAGATGGCAAAGAGGCCTCGAATCCAACAATGGGAAAGGCTATGGCTGGAGTCGCGTCAATCTTGAATTCGAACTCGAGCACAATGATACAATAATCTATGGCATGACTTCAGATTCAACATTCACTGGCAAACCTTGCGAATCACTATGGTTCTCTAACGATGGTTTTAGTTTAGTAATGAGTGGTGGTCACAAACGGAAGTCGCCTGTTTATGAAGAAACCGCCCAATAAGCGATAGTCAGTCGGCAATAGATTTGGCCAAATCGGATGCAGTGAGCATCGGTTTGGCCATTCTTTTCGTAATTTTTGGCCAAATGCACCCAAAAATATAGAGATTTGGCCAGCAAAATATGGATTATCTGGCCAAATCGCATATAAAATACATAGATTTGGCCATAAAAGTGTGAGTTTATTGGCCAAATCATACCTAAAACGTGCAGATTTAGACCAAACAGCTGTGAGTTATCTGGCCAAATCACACTCAAAATTCATAGATTTGGCCATAATAATATGAGTTTAGTGGCCAAATCTCATACAAAAACCATAGATTTGGCCAAAAAAGTATGAGTTAATTGGCCAAATCTCAAATTATAATTATCTTTGGGCAAATTTGGAGCGTATGGGAAAGAATATCATTGGCCGCAAGGCCGACATTGCGCGCTTTGAGAAGTACGTGAGAAGCAATCGGTCGGAGTTTATTGCTGTTTACGGCCGCCGCCGTATCGGAAAAACCTATCTAATCAGAGAGTTGTTCGAAGGGCGGTTTACATTCAGAATGACTGGAAAAGAGAATGTTACAACAAAAGAGCAATTGGAAAATTTCAGTTACGCGCTTGGCAACTTCACCACGCAGACCGAGCAACCCAAAAGTTGGGAACAGGCTTTTCAAATGCTGAAAAACTACATTGAGCGCGAAGTATCTGAGAAACACAAGATTATATTTTTCGATGAACTGCCCTGGCTCGACACCACAGGTTCAAAATTCGTTAGCGCGCTTGAGCATTTCTGGAACGATTGGGCGGCATACAGGTCTGATATTAAACTAATTGTGTGCGGAAGCGCCACCACGTGGATGCTCGACAAGGTTATCAACGCTCGCGGCGGGCTACACAACCGCACCACGCACACAATGCTGTTGCAGCCGTTCACGCTTGGCGAGACTGAAGAATATTTCCGCGCATTTGGCTTCCCCTACGAGCGCCAGGAACTGATTGAATGTTATATGGCAATGGGCGGTGTGCCATACTATTACTCTCTGTTTGAGCGAGATAAGAGTGTCGCACAAAATCTGGAATCGCTCTGTTTCACACGCGGCGGCGAGTTGGTTGACGAGTTCAAGAAGGTTTTCAAATCGCTTTTCCGCAAGTCGGAAAACCACCTGGCGGTTGTTACTGCTCTGCAAAAACGCGGCGCGGGAATGACACGGCAGGAGATAATGGACACGGCGCGGCTGGCCAGCAACGGCAACCTGTCGAGGCTGTTGCGTGAACTGGAAGAATGCTCATTCATACGCAGTTACACGCCTTTCGGCAAAAGCAAAAAAGACAAACTCTATCAACTGATTGACCCGTTTATCTTGTTCTATTTCAGATTTATGAGCGATGGTAGCAACTTCTTGAAGGGCTATTGGACGAAAGTGCAGGCGTCGGGCGAGTACGAGTCGTGGTGCGGCTACGCTTTCGAGATTGTCTGCCTGAGTCATATCGAACAGATTGTCAGGGCATTGGGAATTGACGGAACAATCAACACTGTGTGCTCGTGGGCATATCGCCCGCCGAAAGCGGTTGCCGCCAACAGCGAAGCCGACGACGACCTGCGGCACGGTGCGCAAATCGACCTGCTGATTGACCGTTCGGACAAGACAATCACCATTTGCGAAATGAAATACGCGCGGGGCGAATATGAAATCACCAAGGCCGACGACGCCCAAATGAACCAGCGCATTCGCACGTTCCGCAAGGTTTCGAAGACCAAGAAAACGGTTGTGCCGACCTTTGTCACGCCTAACGGATTGTTAGACAATGTTTATTCGCGCCGTCTGCCGCGGATTGTGGTTGGCGATGATTTGTTTATATAGGGAACTTGCAGCTAATCAGCGCTTTCAAACTTGAATTTCCGAAACACTTCCCAAAGCACAATCCCTGCGCTCACCGATATGTTGAACGAGTGTTTGGTGCCAACCTGTGGAATCTCGATGCAGCCGTCGCTGGCGTCGACAACCTCCTGCGCCACGCCGTTCACCTCGTGACCGAAGATGAGAGCATACTTCTGCCCCGCCGCTGGCACAAAATCCTGCAAGGCGATGCTGTCCTCGGCCTGCTCAACCGACAGAATGGTGTAGCCTTCGGCCCGCAACTCGGCCACAGCGTCGAGCGTTGATGCAAAATGCTTCCACTCAACCGATTCGGTGGCGCCAAGTGCCGTTTTATTGATGTCTTTGTTGGGTGGCGTGGCCACTATTCCGCACAGGCAGAGACGCTCGGCACCCAGGCAGTCGGCCGTGCGGAACACCGAGCCCACATTGTTAGCGCTGCGCACATTGTCGAGCACAATGGCAACAGGCATTTTCGCGGCGCGGCGGTACTCCTCAACCGTCAGCCGCCCAAGTTCGTCGTTTGTGAGTTTACGCATAATCAAATTATTGAATTACTGAAGGATTGACTGATTAATGGAGTCATTCTCACATTCAATTTTATTCTCATTCTGTTATTCATTCCTTCACGCATTCAGTTATTCAGTCCTTCAATCATCTGCCCCATCGCCATCGGCGCAAAGGCGCACAAAAATAGTAAAGTTGAGATTATGGCGTCGGCAAGAATGAGTGGGCGGCGTTTGTCGGCACAGAAAATGTAAATTGCGCTAAACGCAAGACGCACAACAAGTTGCACAACAAAAAACGCAAAAATGCCGACTGAATAACGGTTGAATTGCAAGGCCGCGTCCAGATTTCCGCGCATCAGTTCCGACAAGGCGCGCTGAAGGCCCGTACTGGTGAACGTACCTGGCGCAAGGGCGTGGACGGGGTAATCGCCATCGGACGAAAAAATGCCGAAGTAAGCCAGCACTGCTGTCAATACTACGGCAAATATCAGATTACAAATAATATACGGTTCACGCCAAACGTTCCGCATCACTTCTTCTTCCGCGTGGCAATATCCATATTCATTTTTTTCCCGTTCTCGTCGGTTATCGACATTTTGACAATAGTGTCGCTCGGGTTTATATCGAGATGCACGCTTGCAGGATTGTTCATACTGTCGAGAATGGCGCCAAGACGCACCATTGTGCTGTCGGTACCTTCGAATATCTCTTCGTCGGTCTCGATTCTCCACTCGAAATTGTTTTTGAAATCGTTGAAAATATTTTTCTCGCGGACATCCATCTTGAAAACCGCCGTCATCCAGGCGATGATGAAAATCAGTGCGAAAGCCGATGTCACGATTCCTGTGACGGCCATCCCCACTGACGCGCCGCCCTCAACAGCCTGCTTGCACGATATGCAGCCAAGCACCAGAGCCACAACCGCTATCGGCAAAAAAGCCATTCCAACGCACGGTATCATACTGAATATTACCGCAACTATTCCGCAAACCATTGAAGCAATGCCCAATCCGCGTCCGTTTTGTTTCTTTCCTATTTCCATAGTCATTCATTTTTTTGTTCAAAACCGATATAAAGACGAAGGCGGCAGGGGAATGTTACAGTTTGGACGGAATTATTTTGAACTTTTTAGAGATGCGGATACTTGATGCTTTTCGAAACTGGCTAAATTCATAATGCAGTTCTTGTGTTTTTGACAAAAACAACCAAAAATAGCTTGTGTTTTTGACAAATTCAGTCTGAAACGGCTTGTGTTTTTGACAGAATAATCTATTTTTGTATTGTATTTTTGACAAAATAAACAATATATTATTGAATACTATGAATTTAACTCGCAAGGCAGAAAAAGACATCAGTCAATGGTACAGAAGTGGCGAGCGAAAGGCTCTGCTTGTGAAAGGCGCGCGGCAGGTTGGCAAAACACACGCAATCCGCCGTGTAATGAAAAACGAGAAGGCCAATATGTTTGAAATCAATCTCATAGAGACTCCCGAAGCGGTAAAAGTTCTTGAAACCGCAACCACAATCGACGAACTCACAATCGGTCTTTCAACCTTAAGCAATCAAAAACTGGTGAAAGGCCAGACTGTCATCTTTATCGACGAAGTGCAACGGTTCAAGTCGATGGTCACAAAAATCAAATTTCTTGTGGAAGAAGGCGGGTTCCGCTACATTTTGAGCGGCTCGCTTTTGGGCATCGAACTCACAAACCTTGAATCAGCGCCTGTTGGATATATGACAACAATCGAGATGTATCCACTTGATTTCGAAGAGTTTCTACAAACCACAAACATCACCGAAGCGGTTATTGAAAGTCTTCGCAACTCGTTTGTGAACCGCACGCCAGTGATGGACGTTGTGAACCGAAAAATGCTTGATTTGTTCACTCGCTACCTTGTGGTTGGCGGTATGCCCGAAGCAGTAAGCCGCTTTGCCGACACCAGCAACGTGAACGATGTGATGCAGATTCACCGCGACATTCAGAGCCTTTACAAACTCGATTTCACACAATACGAAGCCGAAGACAAACGGCTGATTCTGACAAATGTTTAC
Organism: Salinivirgaceae bacterium; assembly: GCA_017474765.1. Lineage (GTDB taxonomy): Bacteria > Bacteroidota > Bacteroidia > Bacteroidales > SZUA-534 > RUG13583. The sequence goes on from JAFVGW010000040.1 coordinate 105,210, forward strand.
GGACTGATTCCTGCCGAACTCTTGAAGCAAAACCGACGCTATATTGTAACTGATTTGAAGAAAGGTCTTCATTTTGAGCGTGTTGAAAGCACATTTATATGGCTTCGGAATGCGGGTGTTGCCATTTCAACATTCAACAGCACCGAACCGCGCATACCACTAAAACTCAATGAGAAAAGCAGCCTTTTCAAGTTATATCTGTCTGATGTAGGTATGCTTACATCGGAATACGGAATGACAACAAAAAATCTTCTGCTCACAAACAGTCCGAAGATGAACGCTGGCGGAATCTACGAAAATGCTGTGGCACAAGAACTTTACTCAAAAGGATTCGGGCTTTACTACTACAACTCGAACCGCCTAGGAGAACTCGATTTTGTGATTGAGCACGAAGGCCGCGCCCTGCCTATTGAAGTGAAAAGCGGCAAAGATTACACCTTACATTCGGCAATGAACTCTTGCCTTGAAAATGCTGAATACCAAATGAATGAAGGCATTGTTTTTGCCAATTGCAATGTGTCGCAGCGCGGGAAAATAACCTATTTGCCAATTTATATGATTATGTTTCTGAAACCCAACAATAAACAGATTGTGCTGGATAAGATTGAGTTTTAGAAATTTTACCGCTAACCGATTTAAACAGATTTTAATCCGAAATTAAAAACGTAGGGCTGTCATATTATGATAGCCCTACAATACATATAATCAAATTGTTAAATCATATTATTGAATAATATTTTCTTCTTTAAGCAACGATTTCAATTCATCTTCATTTTCACATAAAACATCATAATCCCCTTTTTCGTTTTTGGCTATTATGCCAAATTGTTCCATTTGCTCAATAATTTCGCACGCTCTATTATATCCAATAGCAAATTTTCTTTGAATTGTTTCTGCTGAAACACTCTGCCAGAAAACAGCATTTTTTGCAGCCGATTCAATCAAAGAGTCGATTTTCCTCTCTGGTTCTGCTTCGTGTGGTAGCATTTCAAGAATTTCCTTCATTTGTTCTTCCCAATTGCCGCATTCCGCTTTTACTGCCGCAGATATAGATTCGAAACAGTCTTTTTTCTCTTTATCCTCAGTCTTCAAATTGTCAATATCTTTCTTTAACTGCATAATTTTCTGTTCACATTCATCTATTTCGACTTCTTCGTTTACTATAGGATTAATGTTTAGCTCGTCACCATCGACTCTTTTATCTTTAACGGCTTGGACATTTTCTTTATAACTACGTTTTCTGAACACCCATAAAACCAAAACTATTAAAGCGAACATTATTACTACTGGGATGCCACCTGAAGCCGCTGGTTCGTTAGTAGCAAACATCGCAATCGTAGAAATCGTCACAAATAAAAAGAATAAAGTCGCTATTACCAGACAACCCGTAGAAAGGACTTGTTTGGCTTTCTTCGTTTTCTCTTTTCTTATTTTTCTTTTCAAGTTTCCTTATTTCAAACTCTTTTTTGCGTATTGCCAGTTTATTACTATTGTCCTCTGTTGCTTCTTTTGTAGGCAAATAAGAAATCCAGGCTGATTGGTTATATCCAACTTCATACTCTTTGTTCGATAACGCAATCGCCTGTGTTCGTTCTATCAAATGCTGCGCGTACTCCTTGTCCTTAATCTCCTCCAAAATTTCAATGGATTCTTTTGAATAGACTTCTATAGGTTTCAAAAACAAGGACGAAAGAAATAACTTATAGTTCGGAATAGACTGGTTCTCAATTTTATCTAAAGCCAGATTCATTTTGAAAATCAGATTCTTATAAAACCTAACATTCTCCTGTCTTTCCAATTCTTTTATTTGATTCCGCAACATACGGTTTGTTGCTTCATTACTTTCTGCAAGTTGCCTGTTAAGTCGCATCAACTGTCCATTTTGTTCATATTGCATTGCAAGGCTCTTCTTGCTTAATGCGTTCATTTTTTCAAGAGAATATGTCTGGTATATGTGAAGTAATGTGTTTGTATTCATAATCAATATTTTACAATAAATTAAAACCTAATTGTCATCAGCCCCAACCTTTTCAATACGACAATAAAAAAACGTGGACTAAAACTTCGTCTACGTTCATCAAGGCATCGCCAAACGCCCTACCACCTATATACGAATATAGCCCACGCAAAAAGCGTGAGCATCAACTAGTATTCGGTGGTATCTATTAATTGGCGATTTTAGATGAACCAGAAAAGTTAACGCTTATTTATATATGTGTCTTACAATGTGTTACATAGGCAAAACATTTTAAACATTCAACAATAGTCAAAAATAGAAACATTTGCCCAAATTGCACTTTTGGACTGAAGATTTTTTATTGAGCGGAATAAAATCCACGGATTCCTTTTATGACAATAAATACAAGATTAATTATCTTGATAAAAGTGTAAGCCAAGCGCATTTTTATCTTGATAAAAGTGTAAGGCAAAGACGTTTTTATCTTGATAAAAGTGTAAATCGAATACATTTTTATCTTGATAAAAGTGTAAAGCAACCACATTTTATCTTGATAAAAGTGTAAAGCAACCACATTTTTATCTTGATAAATCTCCGCGCCCGCCAAAATTTCCATCTACGCCCCAGTGTTTTTCTCCGCCAATTTCTGCAAAAGCCCCAGCGCCTTCTCTACTGTCCGCACGCCGTCGAACGAGAGCACGAGTTTGCCGTTTTTCTCCTGCATCTGGCAGGTGCTGCGGTAGCGTTGCACGTTGCCGATGATGGTTGTGAACTGCGGCGACTGGTAGAAAACAGAATTCTGGTCGCTGACGAAACTGATGGTCATCTTGCCGTTTTTCAGCATTATACGCTCCATTCCAAGTCCAACGGCTATCCAGCGCAGGCGCACAACCTGAAGCAATTCAAGAATCGATTGCGGCACGGGGCCGAAACGGTCGGTCAGTTCCGAAACAAAGGCTGCAATGGCTGACTCGTCTTGCAGCGAGTCGATGCGGCGATAGAGATTGATGCGCTCTGATACGTTCTCGACGTAACTGTCGGGAATGAGCAGTTCCATATCGGTATCGACGTGACAATCAGCCACAAACTGTATCTCATCAAACACCGACGTGTCAGTTGGCGAGCCATCGGCCTGACCGCTCTTCACCTCGCTTTCGAGTTCCGACTCTTTGAGTTCGACAAGCGCCTCATCGAGAATCTTCTGATAGGTTTCGAAGCCCAAATCGCCGATAAAACCGCTCTGCTCGGCGCCCAGCAGATTGCCCGCTCCGCGGATGTCAAGGTCTTGCAGCGACAGGTTCAGGCCGCTGCCCAACTCACTGAAGTCCTCGATGGCTTTCAGGCGGCGGCGCGCCTCGTCGGTGAGAGTCTCGGGCGGGGGCGAAAAAATGTAGCAGAAAGCCTTGCGGTTCGAGCGCCCCACGCGGCCTCGCAACTGATGCATATCGCTCAATCCGTAGCGCTCGCCGTCGTTGATGATGATGGTGTTGGCATTCGGAATGTCGAGTCCCGACTCGATAATTGTAGTCGAAACCAGCACATCGTACTTGCCCTCCATAAAATCGAGCATAATCTGCTCCAGTGTGTTGCCGTCCATCTGACCGTGAGCCGTAATCACTCGGGCCTGCGGCACAAGGCGCGTCAGCATTCCCGCAATTTTCGGCAACTGCTCAATGCGGTTGTTGATGAAGAAAACCTGTCCGCCGCGGTTCAGTTCGAAACTGACGGCCTCTTTTATGATGCCTTCGTCGAACGTATGTACCTCTGTCAGAACAGGTTGGCGGTTGGGCGGCGGCGTGCTGATGACCGACAAATCGCGTGCGCCCATCAGCGAGAATTGCAGAGTGCGCGGAATTGGCGTGGCCGTCAAGGTCAGCGTATCCACATTGACTTTCAATTGTTTAAGTTTTTCTTTCACACCGACGCCGAATTTCTGCTCCTCGTCAACAATCAGCAAACCTAAATCTTTGAATTTAACGCTCTTGCCTATGAGTTTATGTGTGCCGATGACGATATTCAACTCACCGCTCTCGAGCCGCGCCAAAATGTCTTTCTGCTCCTTCGCGGTGCGCAGACGGCTCAAATAATCGACTGTGCAAGGCATATCGGCCAGACGCGCTTTGAACGTCTTGTAGTGCTGCATTGCCAAAATGGTTGTAGGCACAAGCACCGCAACTTGCTTATTATCAGCCACTGCCTTGAACGCGGCGCGAATGGCCACTTCGGTCTTGCCGAACCCGACATCGCCGCACACCAAGCGGTCCATCGGCATCGTGCTCTCCATATCGGCCTTCACGGCCTGCGTGGCCTTCATTTGGTCGGGCGTGTCCTCGTACATAAACGATGCCTCAAGTTGCTGATTCATAAACGTATCGGGCGAGAAAGCGAAGCCCTTCTGCGCCTTGCGCTGCGCATAGAGTTTGATAAGGTCTTTGGCAATGTCCTTGACCTTGCTCTTTGTGGTGGCCTTGAGCCGCTGCCAGGCGCCCGAGCCCAGTTTGTGGACGGTGGGCACCTCAGCGTCCTTGCCCTTGTATTTCGATATGCGGTGCAACGAGTGAATGCTCACAAAAAGCACGTCGTTGTCTCTGTAAATCAGTTTGATAGATTCCTGATACTTGCCGTTGATTTCAACTTTCTGCAGTCCGCCGAACCGTCCGATGCCGTGGTCGATGTGAACCACGTAATCGCCTATGTGCAAGTTATTTAACTCGGCCAGTGTGATTGACTCACGCTTGTTGAAGCCCGTTTTGACATTGTAGCGGTGGAAGCGCTCAAAAATCTGATGGTCAGTAAAATAGCAGATTTTCAGTTCGTTATCCACAAAGCCTTCGTTCAGGGTTTTCAGCACGGGAACGAATTTTGTCCGTATGCCGCGGTCTTTGAAAATCGATGTCAGACGGTCGTTTTGCGCCTGATTATCAGACAGGATATGAATCCGATAGCCGCGGTCGGTATAGTCGTCGAGTGTTTGCGCGAGCAGGTCGAAATTCTTGTGGAAGACGGGCTGCACGGTGGTGTCGAACTTGATTGGCACGCCGCGCTTGTCGAGCATCTTGCCGCCCCACTCGCCGTAGGTCCGCGTGGCCACAAGTTTGTAGAATTGGTCGCCGTTGAGCGCCATCTGCGAGATGGTTTCGGCGTCGGCCCGCTCGGCCGCGTTTGTGCAGATGGTGTTTATCCGTTCAATGGCAACCGCCAGATTATTAAAGAAATAAACGGTCGAATCGCTGAAAAAGTCGGTAATCGGAATCCGCACATCGCCCATCTCGCGGTCGTGGATGTTGGGGATGATGGTGACGCGGTCGGGCGTGTCCTTAGTCAACTGACTTTCAATGTCGAAGGTGCGGATGCTGTCAACGTCGTCGCCAAAGAAATCGAGACGGAACGGCATCTCATCGGCAAACGAAAAAACATCGATTATGCTTCCGCGAACCGAGTATTGGCCAGGCTCATAGACGAAATCGACGCGCTCGAAACCGTAATCGTGCAGCAACTCAACCAGAAAATCGTGTGAGAGCGTGTCGCCCTTGCTGATGACAAATGTGTTCGACGCCAGTTTTTCGGGCGAAACCACCCTTTCCATCACGGCTTCGGGGTAGGTGACCACAATCATCGGGCTTTGCGCCGACGCCACCTTGCCCAGCACGTCGGTGCGCAGCAGAATGTTGCTGCTGTCGGTGCGCTCGTGGTCCATCGACCGCTGATACGACGACGGCATAAACTCGATGTCGGCCGTGCCCAGAATGGTCTGCAAATCGTTGTACAGGTAGGCCGCCGATTCCATATCGGCTTCAACCAGCACCATCGACCGCCGCTGCAGCCTGAACGCCGCCCCCAGCACCATCGCCACCGACGAGCCCTTGAGCCCCTTGAGCGACACCACTGCCTGCCGCTCGGCAAGCGCCTGCACCAGCGACTTGACGCCGCGGTGACCTTCCCATTCCGATATTAGTTGTGTCGGTTCCAAAATTCTGCCGTTTTGCGCGGGCAAAAATAGGGGATTTTGGATTTGGTTGGAAGATTGTTTTCTGATGTTTTAAGAAACAGTAACATTTTTAAAATGTGACACTTACAAAAATTTTAAATGTTTTTCGCTTAAAACTTGTTAAACCGATGCCGTATAAATAACTTAGCACAAAAATCGAACACAATGACAAAGTACATCGGGGCTCACGTGAGCACGCAGGGCGGTGTTGAGAATGCGCCGCTGAACGCCAGCGCGATAGGCGCAACGGCTTTCGCACTCTTCACAAAAAATCAGCGGCAGTGGTTTGCCAAACCGCTCGAACCCGCATCAATAGACGCTTTCAAAGCGAATTGCGCCAAATACGGATACACCGCAAAGCAGATTCTGCCGCACGACAGTTACCTGATAAACCTTGGCAACCCCGACCCCGACGGGCTGCAGAAGTCGCGCGAGTCGTTCATTGATGAGATGCAGCGGTGCGCACAGTTGGGCCTCGACCGATTGAACTTCCACCCAGGTAGCCACTTGAAACAAATATCTGAAGATGAGTGTCTTGCGCTTATTTCGGAATCGATAAACATTGCGCTCGAAAAAACGTCGGGCGTGACGGCCGTTATCGAGAACACGGCTGGCCAGGGTACAAATCTTGGCTTTACCTTTGAGCAGATTGCGCAGATTATCAGCAAGGTAGATGACAAGTCGCGCGTTGGTGTCTGCATCGACACGTGCCACGCCTACGCCGCTGGCTACGACCTGAAGACCGAAGAAGGCTTTGCCCGCACGTGGCAGAAATTCAGCGATGTGATTGGTTTTCAATACCTTCGCGGAATGCACCTTAACGACACAATGAAAGGCCACGCCAGCCGAGTGGACCGCCACCAGTCAATCGGCAGCGGCTTCCTGGGCGAGAACGCCTTCCGTATGCTTATGGCCGATGCGCGTTTCGACGGCATTCCACTCGTTCTGGAAACGCCCGACGAGACTCTTTGGCCCGACGAAATCAACAGGCTCAAAAGTTGGATTCCCGCCCAATGAATCAGCAACTTTTAGCGCAATTGGAAGCCGAAGCGTCGCGCGCCAACACCGATTTTATTGCCAACTGGGCAGGCACCAACGCCGAACGCATTGCCGACCTGGTCGATATTGCCTTAAACGCTGACGGCCAGACGGCTGCACGGGCTTTGTGGGCGCTTGAGAAAGTGACTGCGGCACACCATAACATTTTGCTGCCGCATATTCCTGCCCTTGTTGCCGCCCTTCCGCGATTCACATTCAGCGGAATGCGCCGCATCGCCTGTAAAATCCTGATGCTCACCGATGTTCCGCAAAAATTCGACGGCCCGATTGTCGATTTCTGCTTTCGAATGCTCGAAACACCCGACGAGCCCATCGGCGTAAAAGCCAACTGTATGTCGCTGATTGCCAGTCGGCTTGCGGATTATCCCGAACTCAAACCTGAACTGAAAATGATTGTTGATTCAATAATTGAGAATTCGGGTTCAAAGGGATTTGCGGTGCGGGCACGGAAGGTGTTGAAATAGGATAAAACTCGTTTAATCGGCTAAATCAATCTTTATCCGATTCTTCAACAGCCTTTAAATCAGAAATTTTCGTTTTTTCATCCGAATAATAAACATCTATCGCCACAAGCAGTGCAGTGAAGCCCCAGAACGGAACCGAAGCCTTATCGGTATCGAGAAAATCGTTGAGCACGCCGTGGAAATAATATGTGAACAATCCGATGATGGCGGCCAAGCCAATAGTGTAGAGCATCGGGTGGTTGGCGCGGGTGCGGCGGATGGCACGGAAACCAGTGATAATAGTCGCAACCATCACAGCCAAAAGCGTGAGCGGTCCAAGGAATCCCTCTTCGGCCAACGGACCAAGATATTCGCTGTGGGCATTGCCCAAATCGCCTTCGTTGGTGCTGATGATGGTGCGCTCATACGACATCTGATAAGGTGCATAGTAAAACATATAAGTTCCTGGTCCCCAGCCAAAAACGGACTTTTCGGAAAACATTCGCAACGCACAGTTCCAGCGATTGATACGCTCAAGATTCGACGCATCGGTCGAAACATTGCTGATTGACTGCACGTGCTCGGCAAAATCGGTTGATGAGTCTTGATTGTTAGAGCGCATATCGCGCATCAGCGCATCGCCGAACGAGAGAAAACCGATTGCAAGAACGGCTATCCCTGCAACTATCAGCCTGAACTTTATATGCAGCTTAGCGCAGCACCAGATGCCAAACGCCCCAACCAGACTAACCCAGGCCGCACGCGAATACGAAAACACAATGCCAGCCAAAAGCAGCACAAGTAATGACAAATAGAAAAACCGTTTCCGAGAGGTAAACATCTTACAGAAAACCAATGCAATAACTGGCGGAATGTAGAACGCCAGCATTGCTCCGTACGATGTGTGGTCTTTGTAGAACGGATTGGCCGACCAGTGGGCAATCTTTTCGTCGAAAATGCCGTATTTGGCGTGACGCACAAGTGCATAAACTACTACTACACAAAGCGCTACGGAGTAATAGACAATGTATTTTCTTGCATTGTCAGCATCTTTACGGAACACTTGCGTCATTACAAAATAGAGCGGAATAATGAACCAAAGTCTTGACAATAAGAACTTAAACGAGACTATTGGCTCGATGCTTGTTAAGCAAGTTATCAGCATCCACGCCAAATAAACGTAGATGGTGATGCTAACGGGATGCGTGAGTATGCGTCTGTCGAACTGTTTCTCATACAGTAATTTAAATATAAAAAGCAGCATAATGCCAGCCAGCAGAGGCTCTGTCGGCAGAAACATATCAATGGGGAGGTTTGGCATCAGCTCGCTCAGCGGAATGGAAAGCGGAGCCATAAAGGCAATTACGAGCATCAGCTTGTCGAGTGCCAGAAAAGCCATTCCGACAAGGATGACAGCCACAGGCAACAAACTCAGCAGTGTGAACTCATTGTAGATGCAAATCAGGTTCAGCACCGTGAATGCGGCCACGCAGGCGTATAACCACCAACTTTTTTTTGACTGAAACAAGTCTATTTCTCTTTAAGGGACTCGACTCGCTGGGCAACTGAGTCATAAACAATCATTCCGAGCATCAGCAGTATTACGGCTGCCGCGGTGGTGGTCACAACTAAAAGCCAACGCACTGGGTACGATTTTTTCTCGGCCACGGTTGCCTTGTTCACAACATACTTTTGCGGCAGATTCTGACGGGCATCAATCTGTGCCTCAGCAAGTTTGGTTCTCAAATCCGAAATTCGCTCCTTATCGAACAGAAGCTGATTGTAAATGTCGATGTAGGGGCCGCCTATCTCGCCAAGTTTGTCGAGGCGCTTCTGAATGTTGTCGGCAGCTTTGGTGTTGCCGTTGCTCAGTGCCACGCCTAATGCCGACGACAGGGCTTCAGCCTGTTTTTCGTAATCGACAACGCCCTTCTTACGAAGAACGTTCAGTGTATCTTCCTTTGCCTGAATGTCTTGCAAAAGTTGGTCATACTCATTTTTTACGAGTTGAAGGGCCAAAATGGCTTTCTCGTGTATCATTCCGTTTTTCACTGTATCAACCAGTTCCGATATGTCGTTGGCAATGTTGGCAGCCACTTGCGGGTCGGTATCCCAAACGGTTATGCTCACCGACAAGAATTTGGTCGGCTTGATGACAATGTTCTTGTTGTACTTGTTATAAAGCTGAGTATAAGGATATTTCGAATCTTGTTTGATTTTGTAATGATTCATCAAATCGTATTTTTCAATGATTCGGTTGCGGATTTGGTCCGACTGCAAAACCTGCATCAGCTGGTCGAGCTCCTCATCCTCGCCAAGGCGCAAGATGCTTTTTCCCATTGATGTGATTGAAAGCAAGTCTTGCGAAACAGAACCCGCTGCCGAAGGGAAAAGAATTACCTCCGATTTATATTTTTCTGTTATACAAAGTGATACGATTATCGAGAAAATGCCTGCAACGAAGCCTGTGATGATGATTGGCCAACGGCGTTTCCAAAAATACAGCACTAAATCAACTGCATCGAACTTAAACTGGTTTTGTTTTTCTTCCATAATTATATGTTTCTGTTTTTTTTGAAACCGCAAAGGTAACTAAAATTATTGTCGCCCGACAACGATTTATTGGCCACCGAATTTGCAGATTGACACAAAAAAAGGATGCCGAAGCATCCTTTACGCAATTGTCCTAACGACTGAAGTTGTATCAATTCAAACTCTCCACCTTTCCAACAAATAAAATGGTGTTTGTCTGCTTGTCGCGAATAATGTAGGCAAACGGACGGTTAACATTGAACTCTATCGGGTCGGTTTCTCCTGGTATTACAGCATTATCTTTGGCTATTATCACCGTTACTGCGGCTGCCTCGGTTCCACTTTCTTCAACCTTTATGTGCGAAAGTTGGAATGCCCTGTTCACGAATGCTTTATCGTGCCGACTGCCCATTTTGCTTAAATCGGCGATTTCGCTGTCAAAGACATCAACAATGCCTAATTGCTTCATAATCTTGACTAATTCGTGATTGAAATCCAAGTCGAATTTTGGCAGACGAACAAAAAGTTCTTTCGACGACATTTTTGCAAGAGCCGCATCAAACCGAGTCTGACTTAATTGTTCAATGCACTGACTGACGCTTATTCCGCTGTCGGGTAGAATGACATCCATACAAGTGGTGCCGTTGTATGGTAGTTCGGCCATCGCAAAATTCTCTGTGCGGACATAACTGAAATTTTTCTGCTGCTGCATCATATCAACCTGCGACACATTGCTGCTGGCGTTGGTGAAATCGGCTTTAATTGTTGCGCCTTCTTCGAACGGCATTTTCCAATCAGCCTTGAAATAAAGCGAGTTGGCAAGTACAGTTACAGTATATTCATCAATATCATCTTCGTTGAGCATTTTCGGAATCATTCCGTGCGTTTTTTGGTTGCACCAGCCGTTCATCACAGCAAGTGAACTGTCTTTGTTGACAAAATCCAATGTGGCCGCTTCGGCATCAAAATATCTGTTGCACAAACTGATATAATCTTCGAAAAGTGGCGCGCGGCGGGCGGACCAGATGGCATTGGCGGTTTCAATGGTCTGTTGGAACATTCCTTTCTCATACTCGTCCAATTCGGCACTCTGACTTGCATATTGGCTGTTCAGTTTGTACCATTCCGAAATCACGGCACGGCAACGGTTGTTCAAATCATCAATTGATTTTGAGCCATATCCGAAAGCATCGAGAATTTGTTGGCGGCTGTTGCCGTCGGCTCCGTTGGCAAGCATTGCAAAAGCCAATTCAACGCTTATGGGCGACAGTAAAAAATTACCATTTTCGGACGTATTCAACTGTTTTACAATATTGAAGGCAAAATCGCCATCAGAATTGTCAGTCAATGCGCCCAGATTGATGTACGTTGTATCAAACAGAGTTCGCCCCGAAGGATTCGGGTCGGGTTCTGTGTTGTCATTTTTATCGCACGCGGCGAAAGCGAAACCGACAATAAACAATGCCGCAAAAACAGATTTTTTCATCATAATAGTAAATTTATAAAAATAGGGACGCAACATACGCTACGTCCCTACAAATATAGCTAAACTTTAATTTATTATCCTTCCACAATCACAATCTTCTCAATCAAGTCGCCCTGACGGATTGCGTCGAGAACATCCAACCCCTCGAAAACCTTGCCGAAGCAGGTGTGAACGCCGTCAAGGTGCTGCGTGTTCTGACGGTTGTGGCAAATGAAGAACTGCGAGCCGCCCGTGTCCTTGCCTGCGTGAGCCATCGAGAGCACGCCGCGGTCGTGGTATTGGCGGCCGCCGTTGGTCTCGCATTTAATGCTGTAGCCCGGACCGCCGGTGCCAACACGCGGGTCGCCCAAATTGCGCGAATAGGGGCATCCGCCCTGAATCACAAAATTCGGAATCACGCGATGGAAACGCAGCCCGTCGTAGAAACCTTCTTTTGCAAGTTTCACAAAGTTATTAACCGTGTTCGGAACGTCGTCAGCGTACAATTCAGCCTTCATAACGCCCTTTTCTGTGTAAAATTCTGCTGTAAGTGCCATAATGTTGTGAATTAAATTTCTTGCGAGCAAATCTAAAAAGAATATTTTTGTGACAGATTATCCAATGAGACAGTCGGCAAAATATTATCAGATGCAAGTTGTGCACAGAATCTATAAGGTTATTGTTGCGGTCGCTTTCACAATTGGTGCTCAAGCTGTTAGCGCACAGAGTTGCCAATTCGAAAAGAACGCAATCGACGCCATCACCGAAACGCAGGTTAAGGTGACGCAACCCGTTACGGTGGCCAAGCTGAACAATAACCCGCTATATTTCAAGGCACAAAGCGTTGGCAGCAAATATCGGTTCCTGAAGATGCGCTACTACAAATACAACAACTTCTCAATCGACGAGTCGCGCGAAATCTCGTTGCGCCTGACCACCAACGAAGAGATTGTCATCTATCCGCGCCACGCGGCGGGCGACACCATCCGCTCAACCGTCGAGTCATCGTCGGCAATGCTCATCTATCCCATCAGCGCCGAGCAATACGAGAAACTGAAGCGCTACCCCGTCACAACCTTCAAATACTTCGTCTCAACAGGCTTCATCGAAGTGCCAATCAAAGAGAACAAGCAGACGAAGATTATGGGGATTTTGAATTGCATTGATTGATAAGCAATAATCTTTGGTGTTGGGTATTAGGTGTTAGGTGTTGGTAGAAACAAAAACTAGCCCCTAAAAACTAAAACAAACTAATGCTTTTACACTTACTCTAACTAAAACGAATCCGCCATCAAATCTTTTCTGCCAATCAGACTGAAAATGGTTATGTTATTGTCTTCGTTCAAGATACGCAGAGTTCGAAGAATCTCGTTCAGCGTTGAGCCGCTTGTTGCAATGTCATCAATAATCAATATGTTCTGCTGACGGATTTTTGAGCAGAGTGCCTCATCGTCGGCCGACGCAAATTTCAGGAATTGCATAACATACGGACGGAAACGGTTTTTCTTAACATCCTTTGCTATAGTGAAATAATCCTTCTTGTGAATCAAATCGAGCATCTTTGCAATCGACTGTTTCACATCGTCTTTCTGCGCTTGGGTGTAGCGCGGACGGCCGTTTTCGAGCACATCGTCGAGATACTGCTGCTCAAAACCATCCATATCGAAACCGATATTTTCGGGCAAAGCCTTGATTAATTCCATTTTACGCAGTGTGGGCTGTGCAAAGCGGTACAGATAACGTAGCATATACTGGTTAACCTTGCTCGACGATTCGGGCATCACAACCAAGTCATAATCATAAAGGTTGATTTTTTTCGACAGTGAGTCGATAGCCTTTTTTATAAAATCGGTCAGATTCGGATTATCTTGCAGATTATCAGAGAATTTCAAATATTTAATAAAGTCGCTTCGAATGGCTGTGTCGGTATCAGAATTGAACTCATAACCGTAGTAGAAGCATTTTCCGAATGCTTCAATCTGATAGCTGTCAACTTTCAAATTGATTATGCTGTCAGCGCCATCGTGCTCAAAATCAAACACAAAAACTTGATTATCCTCGTCAAAAGTTATTCCCATTTCTCAAAAGCATTTGATTTAGTACAAAAATATAAATTTTGGTTATAGGTATCAGGTGTTGGATTGGCAAAAACCAACACCCAAAAACCAACACCCAACACCAATTAAAAAAAACTTATAACTTATTAACTTTCAACTTACTACTCTCACGTCACTTCATCTTATTTATGCAGTCGATATACGCCTCGACCGAAGCTGCAACAATGTCGGTGTTGGCGCCGAAGCCGTAGTAAAGGCGGCCGTCGTGCTCAACCTGCATATGCACCTTGCCTACATCGTCGCTGCCCTTGTTGATTGACTGAATGGTGAACTCTTTGAGCGTCATTTGCCGTTTGATAATCTGCTTCAAAGCCTTGATTGCCGCATCCACAGGACCGTTGCCGCTTGCCGCCGCCTCGAACTTTTCGCCCGCAATGTTCAGCCCGATACTTGCCACGGGTTTTACGCCAACGCCAGCCGTAACTTGCAGAAAATCAAGTTTGACGTGATTATTCATCGTAATGTCGGCGCCGGCAAGCATCAGCAGGTCGTCGTCGTGGATTTCCTTTTTGCGGTCGGCAAGTTTCAAGAACTGCTCGTAGATTTTGTCGAGCCGCTCGCCATCAACCTCAACGCCCAGAACCGACAGACGGTGCTTCAAGGCGGCGTGTCCGCTACGGGCGGTGAGCACAATCGAGTTGTCGTCGATACCTACATCGTGCGGGTCCATAATCTCGTAGGTGCTGATATTTTTCAGCACGCCATCTTGGTGAATACCAGACGAATGCGCGAACGCGTTGCGTCCCACCACGGCTTTGTTGGCCTGCACGGGCATATTCATCAGGCTCGAAACCATACGGCTTGCCGGGTAGATTGACGTGGTGTTCAGGTCGGTGTGAAGGCCGAGCCCCGAGTGGCACTTTAGAATCATTGCAATCTCTTCCATCGCGGTGTTTCCGGCGCGTTCGCCAATGCCGTTGATTGTCACTTCGCACTGTCGCGCGCCATTCACCAGTCCGGCCATTGTGTTGGCGGTTGCCATACCTAAATCGTTGTGGCAGTGAGTAGAAAGTATGGCGTTGCCCATATCAACGTGGTCAATCAGGTACTTGATTTTTGCGCCGTATTCTTCAGGCAGGCAGTAGCCCGTGGTGTCGGGAATGTTGACCACCGTGGCGCCCGCCTTGACAACGGCCTCAACCACCCGCGCAAGATACTCATTATCAGTGCGTCCAGCATCTTCGGCATAGAACTCGACATCGTCAACAAAGCGGCGAGCGTATTTGACGGCCTTCACAGCACGCTCGATAATCGCTTCGCGCGTTGAGTTGAACTTATATTTAATATGTGAGTCAGAAGTGCCGATACCCGTGTGTATCCGCTTGTGTTTGGCGAACTTAAGCGCTTCGGCGGCCACTTCAATGTCTTTCTCAACGGCACGCGTAAGGGCGCAAATGGTTGGATAGGTCACGGCCTTCGAAATCTCAACCACCGAGTTGAAATCGCCCGGACTCGAAACCGGAAATCCCGCTTCAATCACATCAACGCCAAGCCGCTCAAGCATTTTGGCCACTTCAATTTTTTCGACTGTATTAAGTTGACACCCAGGAACTTGCTCGCCATCGCGCAGCGTGGTGTCGAAAATGAAAATTTTGTCTGACATAACTTTTTTGTTTAATCGGCTAATCGGTGAATTGTTTAAAGGTTTAGCGCTTCGCTTGTTTAGAAGGTTGAGTCGCTTCGCTTGTTTAGTTTTCTTAACTTTATTCGCCTTTTGCCTTTAATTATTTAATTAAATATAAATCAGGCAAATAGAACCATTTGAGTCCTAATTCCTAAATCCTAACTATTAACTGAAAATGCACTTCGCGTAGAAGCGCGTGAGAGAAGTACGGCCGTTAGCGACGGCGCAATCGTAGCGATAGCGATAGCAACAACGAGCGGTTTGCGGCTGCGTTGCAGGCAAGTGCGTTGATTCCGTTGTGCGATTTAATTTGCATTGCTATCTTTTTGAAATCGGGCGCAAAAGTAGTGAAAATTTTAAATATTCGGTCAGGCCAATCGTTTTTTTGGACATCAGGCTAAAGACAACCGGCAATCATATCGCTTGAAGTCTGTCGTCAAAAATCAAAAAAAAAATCCCCCGACAAGTGTTACATTTGAAAAATTGGCGCGTCATTTATGGTGTAATTTGATAAGTGATTTTGGAATCGAACTACGTAGATATTAACAGTCGACTCATTGATGAGTGCCGGAACGGGAGCAGCAAGGCCCAGTTCGAGATATACAAACTGTATTACAAGGCGATGTACAACACCTGTCTGCGGTTTGTTCGCGACTCGATGGAGGCCGAAGATGTGATGCAGGAGGCTTTTCTTGCGGCGTTCCGGAACATCGACTCGTTCCGCGGCGAGGTGAGTTTCGGCGCGTGGCTGAAGCGCATTGTGGTGAACCGGTCGCTCGATGCGCTTCGGAAACGCAAACTCGACCTTGACCCGCTCGAGGAAGGACGCACTGTTATCGATTCCGAGCCCTACGACGACGGCGAGGTCGATTACAAGGTGGGGCAGGTGAAGATGGCCATCGGCTCGCTGCCCGACAACTACAGAGTGCTGCTCACCCTGCATCTGATTGAGGGCTACGACCACGAAGAAATTGCCCAGATATTGGAAATGAGCAACGCCGCCGTGCGCACAGGCTACTCACGGGCCAGAAAAAAACTACAGGAACTTTTGGAAACGAAAAAATTCGAGATATGGATGAGTTAAAGAAATTTATTGAACAGAATCGCAGCCAGTTCGACGATTGCGAACCGATGAACGGCCACTTCGACCGCTTCATGCAGAAACTCGAAGCCGAGCAGCGCCACACCATTGGTCGCAGCCGCACCCAGATTCTGAAGATTGCCGCCGTGGCGGTGATTGCGATAGTGTTGGGCGCAACCATGGTCAGCACGGGCATCCACCGCGGTGTCAGGCTGATTGAGGCCGAGATGGCCAACGCCGACCCCGACGCACCAATGAAACTCATTGAGCGCACCACCAACTACGTGAAGGCGAAGGTTGAACCCGAGTACAGCGAGACGCAGAACTACTACATCAACCTTGTCGACAACCGTCTCGACGAAATCCGCAAGACTGAAACCGTTGACGAGCAACAGAAAGCAGAACTGCTGAAAGAGATGTCGGAAATGGACGAACTGTTTGTCAATCTGCAAAAAGAGCTGAAGGCCAACCCCGACAATCCCGTGCTGATTGACGCGATGATAAATCACTATCAGACAAAAATCGAAGTGTTGAACCAAATAATTACTAATCTGAATAGTATCAAACAATTAAATACGAAACAAGATGAAAAAGTTGATTTATAGTTTGATGGCGGCGGCCGTTCTGCTGATGACCTTACCAGCCCAGGCCGCTCGAAAAGAGTTCAAAAAGACAATCCGCTACGAGTTCAGCATCGACCAGAACACGCTGCTCGAGATTGTGAACCGCAACGGCAACATTGTGATTGAGAACACCGACGACAACCGCGTGACTATCGAGGCCGTTGTCACAGGACGCGGCGGCAGCGACGACGAGGCCGAACGCACATGCTTGAAAATTACGCCATCGGCAGTGATGGCCGACAACAAGATTTCGGTGAGCGCCGAAGTGCCTAACTCGCTGAAATACGAAAACTTCGACTTGAGTTACACCATTGTGATGCCAGCCTACACCAACATCAATCTGTCGAACAAGTTCGGCAATGTGATGATTGACCGACTGAACGGCCGAACAAGTGTCAAGGTTGGTTACGGAGATCTGAAAATCAAACAGTTGAATGACCTTACGGGCGGATTTCCAGTGATTGATTTGGCCTATTCGCGCGAGTCGGAAATTGGCGAGATGAACATTGGCGGTGTCAATTTGAGTTACTCGGGCATCACCATCGACCGCGGTCAGGCGGTGGCCGTGTCGAGCAAATACTCGAAAGTCACCATCGGCACAGCCGTAACAGTGGCCATTGAGTCGGCCTACGACAACATCAGCATCGCCAACACCGACAAAATCGACGTCTCGACGCGCTACACCAAACTTCAGTTGGGCTACGTGGGCGTGATGGCCAACATCGGCATTGAGTATGGCAATGTGTCTATCAGTGGTGTTGGCCGCGATTTCGCAAACATCAACATCAACGCCAAATACTCTGATTCCGATATTGATGTGAAGGACGCGCGCAACTACTCGTTCGACCTGAAAACCAAATACGGCAACATCAGCACGCCGAGCCACAACCTTGTCTATCAAGAGCAGGTGACGCGCGACAGTGACAAATCGTCGAAGGGCCGCATGGGTAACGCCAACGAAGGCGGAACAATCAAGGTGTCAGCAAAATATGGCAACATAAAACTGCGCGACAACTATTAACGCTGTTCCGTATCACCAAAAATGCGACTGCGAACGGGCTTCCGCCAAGGGGGCTCATTCGCATTTTTTGTTTTTCGGGCATTCGTCGGGGTGCTTTTTGCAAATGGCTGTCAATCTTAAAAATAACTTGTTATTAAAGTGTTAATTGTGGCAAAATTCAGTTTGGTGCCGTAAAATATTTAGTGGTAATTTAGTTGCACAAAATTCTATGCTATGCGAGAATCAGGCGATTTATATGAGGATAAGGAAATGGCGTCGAACGTGCGTCGGTACGAGACTATGAAAAAGACAGGCGTGCCGCAGTACTTCGACGTTGATGAGTATCTGATGATTGTCGATTACTACATGCAGCGCGATATGCAGAACAAAGCCGTTGAGGCCTGCGAAACCGCGCTCAAAGTGCATGGCAACGACCCCGAACTGCTGCTCAAGCAGGCGCAGATTCAGGTGCACCAAGGCAAGGTGAAGGCAGCCATAAAGACCATTCTGCCGCTTGAGCCGCTGCTGTCCGACCACTACGAGTACTATCTGACCAAGGCGTCGGCGCTGCTGCAGATGGGCAAGAGCGAGGATTTGTTTATCGAGAGTTTCCAGAAAGCGCTCGAGTTGAGCGTCGATGTTGAGCCCGAAGAGCGCGAGGATATTTTCATGAGCATTGGCGAGATGCTCGAGGGCGGACAGTTCTACAAGCCCGCGCTGTCAATCTACAAGGTGGCCGCCAAAGAGTTCCCCGAGAATATCGATTTCCTATTTAAAATAGGTGTCTGCTACGAGTGTCTCGACCGCTTCGACGAAAGCATTAAGGCCTACAACCGCGCCATTGACCTTGACCCGTTCTCGGAAAGCGCATGGTACAATTTGGGCATTGTTTACAACGGCATTGGCGAGTTCGACAAGGCTATTGAAGCCTACAACTACGCCATTGCTCTCGACCCCGAGTTCTACGACGCCGTGTTCAACAAGGGCAACACCTGCTGCAACGCAGGCTACTACCAAGAGGCTCTTGAGTGCTATCAGGACTACCTGAAGGGCTACCCCAACAGCGTGTCGGCGCAGTGCTACCTTGGCGAGTGCCTTTACCACCTTAACCGTCTCGACGAGGCGGAACGCTGCTTCAACAAAATTGTTGGAATGTTCAGCGACAATGCCGACGCATGGTTTGGCAAGGCGATGATTTTCAGCACTCGCGGCGAATTCGATTTGGCTATCGACTCGCTCGACAAGGTGCTTCAGGCCGACCCCGAGCACGATGCTGCTTGGCACCAACTTGGGCGGATTTTTGCACAAAACAACAATTATGAAGATGCGATTGCCGCTTTCCAGAAATCGCTCGAACTCAACCACTACGAGACAATGGCGTGGGAAAATCTTGCGTTGGCCTATTCGGCTGTCGAAGACGACCAGGCGGCCATTGACTCGCTCGAAAAGGGACTTGAGTATCTGCCCGACAACAGCGTTCTGCTTTACGTTTTGGCGGCTGTATATCTGCTCGTCTATCGCAACGATGAGTGCTTCGACTGCTTCCGCAAGGCTTTCCGCCAGGACCCCGACCTTTACACTCATTTCACCGACATTGTCCCTGACTCGGCCATTCCCGCTGAAATAAAGAAGTTAATCAAAAGTCAAAATAAAGACAATCACTAATTTACACGTATATGAACAACACTAAATTCCACCTTCACTGCCGCAAATGCGGCGCCGACATTCCAGGTTTCAAGGAGTGGTTTGCCAACAATCAGAAATGCCCGCACTGCGGCGGAACTTACGTCGATGTGAAATATCACCGCGACTACAGCGAGTTGAAGAAACTTATCGACACAAAAGAACACGTTGAGAACGTTTGGCATTATTTTGATTTTCTGCCACTTATCGATAAGAAAAACAAGATTTCGCACACCGAGGGCGCCATTCCTGTCGACCGTTGGGAGTTTATGGAGAAGTTCGCAAAGAAATACTACAATCTCGATATCACCGTCCGCGCCTACCGCAACGACCTGAACCAGGGCACAGGCACCTTCAAGGATGTGGCGGGAGCCGTCACAGCGAGCGTGCTCAAGGAGAACGGCGTGAAGGACTACTGCGTGGCCAGCACGGGCAACATTGCCAACGCTTTCGCGCACTATTTCGCTGAAGCGGGAATCAATTTGGGCGTTTTTGTGCCTGAAGACACGCTGAAAATCAACGAGGCGGAGATAAACACCTACGGCCAGGGCCTGTTCCGCGTGAAGGGCGACTATGCGATGGCCAAAAAGGTGGCCGCCGACTATTCGGCAAAATACGGCATTCTGATTTCGGGCGGCAACACCGACCCGATGCGCGTTGAGGCCAAAAAGACGATGGTTTTTGAGTGGCTGCGCCAGATGGGCAAACTGCCGTCGGTTTACATTCAGGCAGTTAGCGGCGGCACAGGCCCGATTGCCATTGCCAAAGGCTGCGCCGACCTTGAGGGTTTGGGCTACGACAACCGCTTGCCGCGATTCATTATGGTTCAGCCGTCGGGCTGCACGCCGATGGTTGAGGGCTACGCAAAAGCCAAGGCCGCAGGCTTCCCCGAGGGTTGGCATAACGACTATCCGTGCTACGAGAACCCCAAGACCAGCGTTCCGATTTTGGCCACAGGCAAGCCAGGAACTTTCCCGATTGTGGCTTCGCTCGTGAAAGAGTCGGGTGGCGATTTTGTCGCTTTCGACGAGCAGTATCTTGCTGATATGGCGAAACTTGTGGCCTACGAGACCACCGTCCGCATTGGACCCGCAGCGGCTGTCTGCGTTGGCGGCTTCTTCGAGTCGCTGAAGAACGGTCTGCTCAAGAATGGCGACGATGTGCTTATCAACCTTGGCGAGGGTTCGCGCCGCGCGCCAGCCTTTGTCGAGAGCATAATCTACACCACCAAGCACGTGGCTTCGGTTGACGAGTGCGAGAAATTCGACCGCTCGAAATTCGAGCCGATGCTTTGGGACAAAATTTTGAAAATCTACAACTTATAATCAGGAATGAGGGAACACATAGCCAATTTCCTGAAAGGCTTTGCAATGGGTGTGGCCAACGTCATTCCAGGCGTTTCGGGCGGTACCATTGCACTGCTTACAGGCATTTTCGAGCGGCTGATAAACGCTCTCAAATCGTTTGACGTTGAGGCGGTTAGACTGCTGCTCAAATTCAAGTTCCGCGAGTTCGCGCAGCACGTCGATTTTGGTTTTCTGCTGTCGGTGTTCGTTGGCGTCGGCGTCAGCATTATATCGGTGGCCAAACTGCTCGAGTTCCTTTTCCAGTCGTACCCCGTTTACGTGTGGTCGTTCTTTTTCGGTCTGATACTCGTATCGGTTTGGTTTGTAGGCAAATCGATAGGCAAAATCGATGTTGCGGCGGCCGTTTCGTTCGTGGTTGGCGCCGCGGTTGCCTTCGGCCTTTCGGTGATGAATCCCGCAACCGAGAACACCGCCTTTTGGTATCTGATAATCTGCGGCGCGGTGGCCGTTTGCAGTATGATTCTGCCAGGCCTTTCGGGCTCGTTTGTGCTGATTCTGATGGACAACTACCAACTGATAATGATTTACGCCGTGTCGCATTTCGATATGAAAATCATTGTCCCCGTGGCCATTGGCGTGGTGGTGGGGCTGTTGGCGTTCTCGCATTTCCTGTCGTGGCTTTTGAGCCGATACGCCCGCCAGACGATGGCCGTGCTCACAGGCTTCATTTTCGGCAGCCTTGGCACCATTTGGCCGTGGAAAAACCCCGTCTATCTGATGCAGGACGGCGCCGAAGTGCTGAAAAACGGCAAACCGATAATCCAGAGTTACCAGATGTATTTCCCGCAAGAGTTCAGCGCCGAAGTGGCCATTGCCATTGTGCTGATGGCGGCGGGAATGGCGGCTCTGTGGGCGCTTGAGAGGTCATCGGAGAAAACGAAAACACAATGATTTTCGCACAGATGACACAGATGACACTGATTATTTAAAAGTATAAACTACAACACTAAACCAACAATGAAAAAACTATTCATCTTTTCAATGCTTACACTGATTTTCGGTCAGTTAAACGCTCAGGATTTGATAGTCACAAATAAAGGCGATTCACTTAATTGCAAGATTACACTACGAATGTCAGGAAACATTCATTTCAAATTCCGAAATAATGGAAATACTCTCAATTCAACACTGCCCAAAGCCGAAGTGAAAACATATAAATATGGCTACTATAGCCAAAATGTGGATGATGGCAGTCCAAAGGATTTAGTTTTAGTTCAAGATGGAGATTCAATTCGCTGCAAAATAGTGACTATTAAGTATAATAATTTATATTACACCATTGACACTAATAGTTCTACCACCACTAATACCATTCCTTTAGACCAAGTGAAGAAATACAAGTTCAATTACTATCGTCCGTTCACCGAATATCAAAAATGGGTGTTTTCGATTAATGGAGGATATAGTCAACGGTTGGCAGAAATTTCAAAGAATTTACCCTCAAATTATGGTAAGCACATCGAACAACTAAAAAAAGGATACCATTGCGAACTTGATTTTTCGTATTACTTCTCCGAACATTTGGGACTTGGCACCAAATATTCAATTTACAAATCCTCAAATTCACAAACAATACGTGAACCCGACTATTATTTTGAAAACTATTATAATTCATATAAGGACGTTTATGTGAAAGACGAACACACAATTCCTTATATAGGGTTTATGTTTTCTACAAGATTCTACGGAGCAAAAAAACGAGGGACGCTTTTGGTTAATTATTCTGCAGGATATTTGGGCTACTCTGATGAAGGAATTTATGCTAATAAATCATTTACAATTAAAGGGAAAACATTAGGACTGGCGCTTGATTTGGGTTATGACTATTGGATTTTAAGGAATACGGCTTTAGGTATTCGTATATCGCTGACTTATGGAAACATTAAGGAATACACACAAAAGACAAACGCTACTAAAGAAAAAATTAAACTTAAAGACGAATATGAAGGCCTAAGCCGAATTGACATTTCTGCAGGCCTGCGTTTCGGAGGTAAAAAATGAAAAAAAATGAAAACCTACGTTTTGGTCGGCTACCCATTGGGGCACTCTTTCTCACAAGACTATTTTACAAAGAAGTTTGCGGCGGAAAATATTGACGCGCAGTATCTTAACTTTCAGATTGAAGACATTGCTCTTTTCCCTGAAAAAGTGCTGACTACACCTGGCTTGGCAGGACTGAACGTCACCATTCCCTACAAGCAGAAGGTGATGCAATTCCTCGATGAGATTGACGAGACCGCGCAACGTGTTGGCGCAGTGAATGTTGTGAAGATTATCCGCAATGGAGAAAAAATTCGTCTGCGCGGCTGCAACTCCGATGTTGTGGGATTCGAGAACTCGCTTCGGCCGCTGCTGAAACCTTGCCACACCAAAGCCTTCATTTTGGGAACGGGCGGCGCCTCAAAGGCCGTGCGCTATGTGCTTGAAAAACTTGGTATTGACTACCAATTCGTCTCGCGCAACGCCGATGCCGCCAACAACATTCTCTCATACCAGCAACTCACTGCCGAACTTATTGAAAGCCATAGACTTATAGTCAACTGCACACCGCTGGGTATGTCGCCCAAAACCGATGCCTGCCCCGATATTCCCTACTCGGCTATCGGCTCTGACCACCTCTGTTTCGACTTGATTTACAATCCTGAGACAACGCTGTTCCTGCAAAAAGCCAAAGAGCGTGGCGCAACCATTAAAAACGGGTTGGATATGCTGATTGGCCAGGCTGTAAGGGCTTGGGAGATTTGGAACGAGTAAAGTTTGGAGTTAGAAATTAGGAGTTAGAAGTTTGGTATTTAAACTTGTTAAACCTTTAAACCACTGAACCCTTCAACCTCTAAACTTTTAAACTTGTTAAACTTCTAAACCTTTCAACTTCTAAACCTTTCAACTCCACACCTATAATATATAGCAATAAGAATCAGGCGGCGCCCAACAGCCTTGAGAAAGGGCAAAAAATCTCCAAAGGCTATTTTCAGCGCCGAAAAACCTATCCGAAATGCCCAACTATTACCAATTGCCAATTTTCGTTTACCAATAATTCATTTTCTATGCTTAAAAAAAGTACAAGCATGGTGCACCGAATCAAAAATATTATCTATATTTGCTTCGTGTTATTAACTAAAATCTTTTAGGTATGAAAAACATTTTACTAAAATCTTTGGCCGTTGCCGCTTTGTTTGGCGCAGCCAATGTTGCCAATGCAGAAATTGACAACAAAGACAATGCAAAGGCAGGCGAAATCTACCGTTGGGAATCAAACAACCCGGGTGAGTATGATCAGTTGTGCGACCCGGCAAATGGCGTATATGGTCTTTTCACATACGCAGCCGATTCTGACCCATGGTCATCACAGTTCTTCTGGGTATTTGCCAACGAAGATGTTGCTGCTGGTACACCAGTTCACGTACATTTTGAGTACAGAAAAACTGAAGACAGCGGTGCTGTAAAATTCAACGCACAAGGTCACAGCAACCCACACTCTTACGTTAACAACGATGGTTGGGGTGAGCTTGAGTGCACCACTGAATGGCAAGAGTTTGACCAGGATATCGAAATCACTGGTGCAATCCACACTTTCGCTTTGAACTGCTCAATTGGTAAAGAGAATGGTACTCTTTTGATCCGCAACATCGTTGTAGAGGTAAACTTTGAGAACGCTATCGAAACCAAAGAGACAACAGAAGATGACGCTGATCTTGGCGAGGCACCTGAGGTAGAAGTTCCTGAAGAGCCAGTAATTGCTGCTCCTTACACAACTGTAGATTACGGAAAAATCGGTGTTGCTGACGCTGACTTAGTATGGAGCAAAATGGCGGATGGAAAAGCAACTCTTCCTAATGCAGCAAAATACAACGATGACGTTGTTCTTGCTTTCTTGGTTGACACTTCAGCTCAAAACCACTGGGACGTAGCATTCCATGTAGATTTCACTTCTGTATCAAGCTCTTTGACTGACAAGGCTATCTTGTCGTTCGAGTACAAAGACGACTATGCAGTTGGTGGCAACATGTGGTGGCACAATGGTAACAACGCTCGTCACGACGGTCTGATGCCATGGGATGGCGCAGCTCAAATTGCTCGTGGTCTTGATTGGAACAAATTCTGCGACACTTTGGTTCCAACAGACAGCCTGTATCAATGGGAAATCCAACTCGGTCCTGACGGCAAGAAACCTGCTGAGGCATTCAACGTATTCGTTAAGAACTTGACTCTGACAATCGACGGCAAGGAAGTTTACAGCTTGAAGAATGCTGCTAGCCCAGTTGAAGGTGCTATTAAAGAAAATGGTGGCGAGGTTCAACCTGCTATCAACGAGGCTACTGCTATCAAGGCATACTTCGCAGGTAACGTTCTTTACGCTTCTGAGGCTACCAACATGGTAATCTACAACATCAACGGTGTAGCTGTTAAGTCAGTTAAGAATGCTGCTAAACTTGACGTATCTGATCTGAAGTCAGGTCTGTACATTGCTAAGGTTGGCAACAAGACTGTTAAGTTTGTGAAATAATTAACAAGTAAATTTTAATAGTTTAACTGTTAATAACACATTGGCCCTGCAGACTTAGTCTGCAGGGCTTTTTTTTGTATATTTGCTATACGAAAAAACTCACTTAAACAATAGAGATATGAAAAAATTAGGACTCACACTTGCTGCCGGACTGCTGAGCATTGCCGGTTTTGCACAAATGGGTGGCGGTTTCGGCGGCTTTGGCGGAAACCAGAACAGCACCGACACAATGCGTTACTCGCAAAAATTTCTCAACATCAACTATGCAGGCGACAATGAGGTTTACCACAACCTCGACATCTATCTGCCAAAAGAGGTGAAAGAGAGCTATCCTGTGGTCATCCACATCTACGGGAGCGCATGGTTCAGCAACAACTCAAAAGGCGCTGCCGACCTTAACACCATCTGCGCTGCTCTACTCGATGCTGGCTATGCTGTTGTAACGCCCAACCACCGCTCGAGCAGCGATGCCAAATATCCGGCACAGATAAACGATATTAAGGCGGTTATCCGCTTTGTGCGCGGCAATGCCGACAAATACAAATTCGACACCCAGTTCATTGCCACATCGGGCTTCTCGTCGGGCGGACATCTGGCGTCGCTTGCAGCCACCACACGCAACGAGAAAGTTGCCAATGTCGATGGCTACGAGGTTGACCTTGAAGGCAACGTGGGCCAGTTCACCAGCTTCAGCAGTAGCGTTGATGCGGCTTGCGACTGGTCGGGGCCTGTGGATTTGATGCACATGGACTGCGGCGAAGCAATGAAGATGCCAACATCGCCCGAGGAAGTGGTTCTGGGTGTGCCAATGAAAGGCAACGAGAACCGATACAAGGCTTTGAGCGCACCTACATTCATCGACCCAACCGACCCTCCGCTGATTGTGTGCCACGGAAAGAAAGACAATGTTGTGCCGTTCTGCCAAGGCGAGAGTTTCTACAACGCGCTGAAAGCCAAAGGTGTGAAGACCGAATTCATACCAGTTGAAGATGGCGGACACGGGTTCAATATGTACTCGAAAGAGAATCTGGCCAAAGTGGTCAACTTCCTGAACGAAGCACGTGCTGCGAAGAAATAATCTGCAACAAATCAGAATGTTTCACAACGGCTCCAATAAAAAAACGGAGCCGTTTTTGTTTCCTAAATACGTAACTCAAATGCCAGGAATAACACTGCAGCATTATTGAACACCAGGGCTTTTTTTGACAATCACCCACGATAAAAATATTTTGATAGATTTGTGTATGAAACGATTATTTGAAAAATTGCACATCAAAATAAATACCGACAAGTAATGGAAAACACAATAGAAAATAGCCCAATATCAATCGGCCGGGCATTCGCCATTTTGGGCATCCTACTTGCACTGACCATCCCCGCATCAATTGTTACTGCGGCATTGCTGAAAGCTGCACCGGCTTTCAAGTCATGGATAACCATGCTGGGCTACGTGCTGCAATTTGCCGGCACCATTGCTGTAGTGTATTTTGTTTGGAATTTGAGAGTTACCGATTTAGGGAAAATAAAATTGGTATTATTTCCTCTTGCTCTGGTAATAACTTTTTCCCTATCGATAATCAGCGAATCGCTCTGCTCGCTGATACCAATGCCCGACTTTGTGGCTCGGATTTTCAACGAAGCCATATCGCTTGATTTTGCTGGATATCTGACAGTTGGCATTGCCGCGCCAGTGCTCGAAGAGTTGGTCTTCCGCGGCATAATTCTGGCCGCACTGCTGCACCGCTACGAACCACGAAAGGCCATCATCTGGTCGGCGGTGATTTTCGGCATCGCGCACCTGAATCCTTGGCAATTCATTGCTGCATTCATCATCGGATGCGCCATTGGCTGGCTGTTCTGGCGGACACGCAGCATTTGGATTGGCATTTTCATGCATTGGGCCAACAACACGGTGGGATTTATTTTGGGCTACTACGCCGGCGACATGAACGTATCGGTAACCGATTATTTCGGCGGTCCGACTAACTACGCTATCATATTGATTGTTTGCGCAATAGTTACATTCGGATGCGTCAAGGCCATCCAACGAATTCCTGCAGCAGAGCCATCGGAACCGACAATGACCGAAGGCTGACTACTGACGTAAGATTTTGATAATCATCGGTTGACTGTTGGCAATGGTGATTTTTGCAAAATACAAGCCCGGGTGCCAGTTAACGGCTTGGGTAATATCAATCGAGTGCTCACCTTCAACGTAGAATTTGCTGCCAAAGTCTGCTAAAACCTGCCCCTGCGCAGATATTATTTCAATCCGCACATTTGCAGCAACCACCTGATTCCAAGTTATTTCCGCCTCATCAGCAAAAGGATTAGGATGACACATTGCAAAAACCTCAGGCTGAGCCGCATCATCAACCGATAATGGCTCGCCTACATAATTATCGTTCAGCGCACCCGGAGTTCCAAACAAAACCGACCTTTCCCACAACATCGGCTGCGAATTGTCGGCAAACGGATTGGCAAGCGACAGTGTATAATCATAACTGTCGAGTTTCGGCCAAGGCTGCTTACTGCCATATTCCACATCATCAACCAAATTGCCATCCGCATCGAATAGTTGAACGCTGCCTTCCGATTTCAGTCCGAATTTGAAGTTTCCAACAACATTTGTCAGCTCGGGCCAGACATTCATAAACCTGCTTTTATTCTCACATACAACAAGATAACCGTGTGCAGGAACAACCGTTCCCCTCGGCATGACAAAATCCTTAAGCCGCGCCGCATCGGTAAGAATCCAGCCGGAAACATCAATGTCGGCAGCAGTTGTATTGAAAAGTTCAACCCAATCGCGAGTATCCTGCCCCGACTCCGATTTATAATTTATCTCATTGATTACAATTGAGTTATAATCATCATCGCTTTTCTCAAAAACTGCCTTAAAAGATGAATTGCGATTAACGGCCAGTGTCAGTTCGGGCTCGCTGCTATCATTCCCCTCCCACCCAACAAACTTGTAACCTGGACGCGCAACAGCTCTGATAGTTATCGGATTGTTCGCAAAATAGATGCCACGCCAAGGAAACTTTTTGATTGTTAGGCTATTTAGCTGTATATATCCTGCCTTTTCATCGTTGACACCGACTGAAATGATTACATCATTACCGGCTGAAAAACTATTGCGGATGAACTGCCTCATCTGGTCAGGACGTTGTTCTCCAAAAATCCTCAATTTGTCGATATTGTTCGACCAATTTCCAATTGACTGCCAACGATTGATATGATAGCGGATTTCATCAGAAATATTATTTGACAAACTATCTATCAACGAGTTAACAACATCAGGAGCGAATTCACAGTTAATGCGGTCGGCAAAACGATTGATGAAATCGCGCTTGAAAGTGGGGTTTGCCAAAAGTTTGTTCAACAAAAATGCCGGTCCTGAATTGTCGTTCAGACATGATTTTAATTTGTCCTCATTGTAGCCATCGGAATATAGGCCAAAGCCAAAATCAGTGTCGTAAAGAATCCATCGCCAACGGCCACCATCAACACGCGGATGCCAGAATTTACAATTGTTCCCTGGCCAGTCGCCATTGTTGCAATATATCTCAAGTACCATATACTCAATAAATTCGCTGACATCCATCTGAGTTTTGATGTACTCATAATTTTTTGCGCTCGACAATGAATGTGAATTCAAATAACTCTTCATCGCATCGAAATGGCGAGACTCTCCATGAACCACAGCACCGTTTGCTTCCAATAAATCGACATCGTCGGCATCAACCCACGGGTGATTGTTGGCCACGTAATGTTCGTTAATCTTCTCGCGGAGGTTAAGAATGCCCCAATATTCACCGTTCAGATAGACCACTGACGGCTGATATGCCTGAATATCAATATTATTATTGCGGACCAATCCAGTCATAAGTGCATCGCGGAACATGGTGCTATACCAATCGTTACCCGAATTGCGTAGCAAAAACGATTTAAAGCTTGAAATATCTTTATCAGCGAACAGCTTACAATCAAATCTGTTATCACCGTAAGCGTTGCGTGCATGAATGGCAAAAGATTTTTGCGCATGAGAACGACTCCATGCCCCGGCAATCTTAACACCAGCATTTTGGCAAATACGAGTTGTGCCATCGGGCCAGAAAAGTTCGACATGCACAGGCCGCTCCCAATCCTTGTGATAGTTAGCGCCATAATGCGGGTCAGCATCCTCGGCATTCGGTCCTTCAACATAAATGCCATAATTATAGTCATACAGATTATAAGGGTCGGTTACGAGCGAGAAAATGGGTAGCGATACGTCGCGCTTTACAAACAAATATGACTGAGTTGCTGGCGGCATTGGCAACAATGTGTCGCAGAACGATATGGCGCGAACGATGGTTGTTTTCCGCACCTCAAACGGTTCGGTATAGACTTTAGACTGCCTTGTCGGTTCTGTGCCGTCAGTTGTGTAATATATTGCAGCACCTGTCTGCGAGCTCATTGAGACCACGATATTTGAACCATAAAGACCGCCTGCTGGTTCGATTTTAACCTGATTAGTCGCAAGCGACCGGAAAGCCTGCGTAGTATTGGCCGATTCTGGCGTTGGTTCGGTAAAAAACTGCCATTGGTCAGAACCATCAGCAGCCAGACCGCATGAAACATTGTGCGGCACAGGAGTGCTTTCAGTCTGATGGACAATTACGCCCGACGGGTTGCTTAAATAAACAATCTCGCCATCGGACGACAAACTGAAATTGGTGTGCAGATATTTGGCTGTGGTTTTCTCCGTCAAGTTCAGCACCTCGTCGGGTTTGTCACTGCCAGGCTGGGTGGTACCGATGGTAAGAAACGGTATCAGAAGCAAATCGCTCGATGTTTCAGAAACATTGTGAATCCGCGCAGCGAAAACATTCTCTCCCTCAACCAGATAATCAGCATAATCGTCAATGATGTAGCGTTTTGTGGGTTGCGAGTTGCTCAAAAGCGGGTTCACATAGTTTGGTGTGGCCTCTGCAAACGAAGGCTCAACGCCTTCCGTTCCCAAATTTTCGCGCACAACCTCTCTCCCATTAATGTAAACCACAAATCCGTCGTCGTAATCCAAATCGAGAATCAGCTGTTCGACAGAGCTCAAATTGTTAATTTTGATTTTTTTACGCACAAAAACCGACATTGTGCCACTGGGAACCTGAGTGGCGGCATTCGAGTTTCCATAACCGAATCCGCTTTTTCCCCGCTTCCACCGTGAATCATTGTACTTCACTGAATACCAATCTTTTCGGATGGTATCAGAACCAACAACCCATGCAAATTCATCGCCCCACCTGATTAGAGGGGTCATATAGATTTTTTTGCCTGCAGTGTATTCGTACCGGTCTTTACCTGATGCATATACGCACAAGTACGATTGCGGCGGCATGATAACCTTTGGAAAAGTCCATTTAGCAAGATTGCTCACCCGGTCGGACAGATGCCAACCTTCGAGATTAACCTCGTTTTCACTGCAATTATAGAGTTCGAGCCAATCAGACGTGTCTCCATCCTCATCTGTCATTGCTGATGTCGACGGGCAATATTCATTTATAACAATTTGAGCGTCAAGATTTTGAAACATCAAAACCGTAAACGTCAGAACCAATGGCAAAAACAATTTCATAAAACAAATTCTCCTGCACAAAGATACGTTTCACTATCGGCACAACCATGTATGAAAACACCATTTTGGTGGAAATATCAGTGTCATCATCAAAAAAAACGGCAACCGAAGGAGGCTACCGTCAATTTATGATTGAAAAACAAATTATTGCTTCATGATTTTTATGATGACTGGCTTTTGACCGACAATATTTATTTTGGCGAAATACAAGCCTGCAGCCCAGTTAGCAGCCACTTCACTAATATCCGTCTGATGTCGGCCTGCTTCATACAAGTCGTCGGTCACTGTGGCAATTTTATTTCCGCTTGCGGTGAACAGTTCCACAATCACAACAGCATCAGCTTTCTGCTCCCAAACAATAGCCGCACTATTGTCGAACGGGTTTGGATAGCACATTGCAAATATTTCTGCCTCAGCTTGTTCGTTCACATCAGGAACAACAATGAAACTGTTATCATCAATACTGAAATCAGAGTGTGTTGGGCTGAAAATTCCATTTTCGCTTCCCGGAGTGCCATACTTATCATCCTCACCCCAGGCCAATGGTTTCTCATTGTCAGCAAAGGGGTCAACCAAGGCCATTGTGAAACCATTGCCATTGGCATCGGGCCAGTTCTTTTCACTGTCATACTCAACTTCATCAATAAGTTTACCCTCTGCATCTGTCAGGCGCACATAATCGGCCTTACTCAAACCAAACTGAAAATCGCCAACAGCGTTCACAAGATTCGGATTGAATTTCAACATTTTGCTTAAATTCTCACACACAACCACATAGCCATACGGCGGTATGATTGTACCTCCTGGAATTTTGTAAGCCTCATCAGCTTTGTCGTCAGATATAACCCAGTTCGACAAATCAATAGCTGCATCCGTGGTGTTGTAAAGCTCAATCCAGTCCTTAGTATCGTAATCAGATGATGATTTAAAGTTTATCTCATTTATAACCACGCTGTTATAAACATCATTCGATTCCTCGAACACTGCGGTGTACGAAGTTGTGCCAGTGAGTTTCACGCTGATTCCCGCATGAGTGTTTTCTCCACCGTCACCTTTTTCCCAACGTACAAACTTGTAGCCCGGACGCGCCACCGCACGGATAGAGATTGGCACATTTTTGAAATAGGTTCCGCTCCACGGGAATTTCTTAAGTGTAAGGGAGTTAAGCTGCACATAGCCAGCCTTGCTGTCACTTGAATAGATTGTAACTTTTGCGTCATTTCCAACCTTGAAGTGAGTGCGCAAGTGCTTGCGCACATTGTCAGGACGCTTCTTTGCAAACTCCTTCATATTGCCACCATCATTAGTGCCTTTGCCCCAACGCGAATTGTGATAGCCTATTTCTTTCTTTATATTACCATACAAACTGTCAATCAGATGGTTGACATTATTCGGCAGGAACTCATTGTTCATACGGTCGGCAAAACGATTGGCGAGAGCATTGCGGAATTTCTCATTCTTTGCCAGATTACGGAAAAGAACATTGGCCCACGTGTTGCCATGCCGGTCTTTCTCATTCAAGCAATCGCCCAACTTATCATCGCCCGACTGGTCACCCCAGATTGAATAGCACTGGTCGGTATCGTAAAGGAACCAACGCCAGCGGCCACCGCGTTTCTTTGATTTCCAAATCTTCACGTTGTTGTGCGGCCAGTCGTTATTCGAACCGTAAATCTCTGATACCATGTACTCTATGTACTCATCAATATCAACAAGCGTGCACACATACTGATAGCACTCATCTTTTGTCAAATCGTTTGATTTAACGTAGCTTATCAATGCATTGTAATCAACCTCATCGCCTTCTGAAGCGGTAATATCCTTTGTGACATCGCTTGCAGCCATAATATCCACATTATCAGCGCTTACATAAGGATAATGATTCTCAATATAATCTTCATTCAGCTTTTCGCGCATGTTCAAGATGCCCCAATATTCACCATTGAGGAATACAACTGTCGGTTGATATGCTTGAATATCAATATTATTAGCTGCCACCAGATGGGTTATCATGGCATCGCGGAAATGAGTACCGCCAAAATCGTTGCCCGAGTCACGCAGAGTGAAAGATTTGAATTGTGTCAAATCAAGTTCATCGAACAACTTTGCGTTGAAATATTTCTCTCCGTACGATTTACGAGCATGAATCGCCATCGATTTCTGATCGTTCATACGGCTGTAAGCACCCGCCATCTGCACTCCGGCATCCTGGTCGAGCACCTGACTGCCATCAGTCCAATAGAGCTCAATGTGAATCGGACGCTCCCAATCGTTGTAATAGTTGGCGCGGCGCGGTGTCGCGTTCAAATCAGCATTCGGTCCTTCAACATAAATTCCTGTTTTATAATCCCAAATATCATCTGGATCCATTGTAAGTGAAACAACTGGCAAGGCAAATGATGAACTGTGATCAATATATTTGTTCGGGTCAACAGTGACGGTCTCTTCGTGGCCGCCCCAGCCACCCCAGCCGCCCCAACCACCGCCGCCGTTGTTATCGGCAACCCAACGGGTCTCTTCGGTGATTGGCTCTCCGTTGTGTAAATCACGGTTCACCCAGTGGAGCTTGCTACCGAAAATGTAAGACTGAGTAGCTGGTTGTGCTGGCAATAATTCGCTGTCGAAAGTGACGGCACGGACAACAGTTGTTGAATCGACAGTTATCGGGCCTTTGTACAACAAACTGTCACAAGCCGTTGGAACGGTGCAGTCGAGTGTATAATATATAGGTGTGTTTCCGTCAGATTTCAGTGTGATGGTTACAGCAGATTTGCACACACCACCCACTGGCTCAATAGTTACTGTGCTTGTTTTGGCAGTAGCGTAAGTTTTTGTTGCATTGAGCGCGGCCGGCGTCGGTTCAGCAAAGAAGAACCAATTGTCGCCACCATCGGGGGAAAGTCCGCGGCTCACATTGTTAGGCATGGCAATGCTATCAGTTTTGTGGACAACATTTCCGCTTGCATCAGAGAGATATACGGCCTCACCGTCTGCCGAAAGGTTGAAATTGGTATGCAATGGCTTGCCTGCAACTGCACGGTTCTTGCTTGACGCGTAAACCATCATGAAAGCCTTCGGTTCCAAAGTGACATCGGGGAATGTCCATTTGTCAAGATTAGAAGCCTTGTCAGACAAGTGCCAGCCTTTAAGGCTGACTGCAGCATCACCCGCATTGTAAAGTTCAATCCAGTCAGAGTTTGCCTTGTCCTCGTCCTGGTGAATGGATGTGCTTGAGCAATATTCGTTGATTACAACCTGTGCATTAACTGTCATTGCGGCCAATACCGACAATGCGAGTAATTGAATTTTTTTCATTTCATTATTTTTTCAAAACCGCGCAAATGTAGCACATTAATAATACAATGTACAAGCTTTTTTATGCCCAAAACGTCGGTGAAATAAGCTGACAGGTAGGCGAGAATCAGCTTTTGTTGATGTGCCGGCGGAGTTTGCGCATATTATTCAGAAATGTTTTGCGCACTATCGGGTCCTGCGCCCACTGCGGATATTTTGCAGGTTGAGTTGATTGCGTGGTGAAATTCACGCTGATGGTGTTTTCGCTCACTGGCACAATCTCCCACCTTGCACTGAAAGTGTCAAGTCGTTCAATGTCTTTCTTCTTAGGAATCAAGTCAGTCTGCTGGTCGATGCTGACATAGATTCGGTCGTCACGGCGCGTAACTGTGTACTTCGATACAAAATCCTGCTTGCCAACCGGCCACGGAGCATCCATAAGTGTGTAAACAAACCACTCGTTGCCGTTCAAGCGGCGCACAATGCGGCACTTCTCAACATTGCTCATCCAAATATCGGTTTTATTCGGATCGATAATAATTGCAAGTAAATCGTCGGGCTTGCAGTTGAGCACCATTTTGCCAGAACGCTCGCGCGCCCTGTTCTTTTCCACAGAAATCCATCGCTCAAACACCTTAATGTCAGTGTCTTCGGTAACAAGAACCCAATCGGCATCATTGTCTGACTCTCCTGCAAAAACGATATTGGCTTGTAGAAACAGGCTGAATGATAAGAATATTCCTAAAACAATGCGTTTCATAACATTCATTTTCTGCGCAAAAACGTGGCAAATTTATAAAAGTTACCGCCGAATTGCAAATGATTTTTTGCTTTTGCAACAAATTGGGTTATACCTCGCCGTTTCGCCAATCTGATTTTTTGCAACCAGATGCGATGCTAAACCGAAAAAAACTACATTTGCATAATAAACAGCAAAATTATGCGAAAATTAGTACTTGCCATTCTCACAGTGATTTGCTCATCAGGCATAATCTGCTGTCATAAGGCTGCCGCAGGCGACAATTCAAACACTATGAAATCAGCCGACATTATTAAAAAGATGAAAGACAAGCCCGAACTCATCATTCACGACAAGCGGATTGAGGGCAATCTGAACTTCACCGAAGCAGGCTCAGGTGCTCTGGCACTTGAAATGGCGCCCGCATATGTCAACTGCGAGTTGGTTTTTGTCAACTGCGAGTTTGCCGACAGCGTTTTTGCCAACAACTCACGGCGGAATGGTGTGCAGATTGTCTATTGTGTATTTTCACGGAATGTGACTTTCCGCAACTGCACGTTTGCAAAAAATGTTGATTTTCAGCAGGCGGAGTTCCTAGGCCGTTTCGATTTCTACGACTGCAAGGTTGATGGCGAGGCCAACTTCAGCGGCATCAACTCCACTGCGGGCTCATCGTTTACAGGAACGGGATTCAACGGTGACGCTCTTTTTGTGAGCGCATCGCTCAACCGCCGCACCTCGTTCGCCAAAGCGAATTTCAAGGGAACGGCAAACTTCCAGTACTGCCACATTGGCGACATTGCCACGTTCACCGATGCCGTTGTGGGCGGTTACACCGATTTCTCGAACACCCGCGCCGATGCGTTGTGCGACTTCACCAACAGCCAATTCGGCGGCAGAGTCAACTTCCAGAATTCCACATTTTTAGGACTGCTGAAAATGTCGAAATGCGTATTCACAAACTCGACAAGTTTCAGCGGAAACAAATTCCTGGGCGGCTTGAACCTTGTCAACGCTCGGTTCGACAAGCATCTTGAGATGGTGAACAACATTTTCGCCACCGACCTCAAAACCAACGGCGCGTCCATCAACCACGACGACGCCGACCTTTCGGGCAACAAAGGCATGGAATCCATTAACTTAAACTTTGAATAATATGAAGAAAATCATCATTCCCGTAGCACTATCTCTGTCGCTGCTGACGGCAGGCGTCACGCTGGTATCGTGCGACGAAGAGTCGCTGAACGAGTTTCTGAACGCTCTGCTCTCCGAAGACGGTACCACACTAAAAACCGACGGCGGCTCGTGGCTTGGCTGGCTCTTCTTCGATGAGCACACCGAGACCATTGAGGACGACATCGACCTGAACGACATCGACAACGACCTGTCGTCGGACATGCCGTCGAGAGTTGACCTCTCGGCCAATCTACCGCGCATTGGCGACCAGGGGCAATACGGCACCTGCGTGGCTTGGGCCACCGCCTACAACTGCCGCACGTGGCTCTACGCCAAATCGAAGGGGCTAACAACCTCACAACTAAACAGTTCGAACACATTCTCGGCTGCCGACGTGTTTATGGCCATCGACAATAAATACAAAGGCTCGGGGTGCGGCGGCACCAATTTCCGCTATGCCTTTGATGTAATGCAGAAACGCGGCGTGGCCACCGAAGCGGCCGTGCCCTACTCACGGCTCGACTGCTCGTGCGCGCCATCGGCCTCGGCCAACAGTGCCGCATCTAACTATAAGATAAAGGCTTACCGCGAAATTGACATCACTGATGTGAAAACCATCAAACGCTATCTGAGCAACGGACGTATCGTGGTTTTCGGCGCCAAACTGGGCGACGAGTTCATGTATGCCAACGACAACTCGGTGCTCACCAATCAAACATCGTTCAAATCGACTGGCCAGCACGGCTACCATGCGCTTGTGTGCTCGGGCTACGACGACAACAAGGGCGCCAACGGTGCCTTCCGCGTGGTGAACTCGTGGGGAACAAGTTGGGGCGACGATGGCTACATCTGGGTTGACTACAAATTCTTCTGCGGCGGCAAGTTTGCCTATTGCGGATTTGTGGCCTACGGCGACGACGAACAGATTGTTGTGGGCTCGTCGAACACGGTGGTCAACACCTCGTCGGGCTACGACCTTGTGCCTGCAACCCTTGCCGATTTGGACTATGAAGACGAAGAATTTCCCGAAGACTCAAATGACCCGACTTGGCGCACATCTATCTACAACGTTTACAATGCTGGTGAATCGACATTGAATTGCGACAATCCATGGGCCATCTGCTACGTGCTCTACGATGCCTACAACGCCAACAACTATCAGGTTCTGCTTGTGGATTTGTACACTGATGAATACGGCACGTTCACCGATGAATACGGCAAAAAGTGGAATTATAACTTCAACTGGGATCCTGCAACAGCGCAGAAAGTTCTTGGTGTGTCGGCGCAAGGCTACTGCTGGAGCAACGTGAGCGTGAAGGGCGGCGAGAGCGTTTCGCACGCTGTGTATGGCGACAACGAGCCGTTTGAGTGGTCGTACAAAATGCCCGATGTGAGCGGCTCATACTACCTTGTGCTGATTTCAGACGCGTTCAGCGGGGTTGACGAGTCGAACGAGGACAATAACTACTACTATCTGACAACTGCCGACGGCGGTCCGCTGAAGATTGAAAGGGGAGTTATCAAAAGCAACATTGACAACAACAAGACGCTTGCATCGAGGTTCAGAAGAGTTCGCAAAAACGAGCCTTCGCCCATGCAGTCGGCCATCAACGATGAATCGGCCAACACCTACACCACCGAGGAGATTTCGGCTCTGCTCAACGGCGAACGCCGCTCGGGCAGACTTGCCAAAAAGATGATGGAATGGCAGAACAGCGCCGACGCCCAAAAGGTTCTTGCTAAAGCAAAAAAGAATTACTCACCTACAATAAAATAAAAACCTAAAACTATGAGACTGAAACGAATAACTACAGTTTTGGCGGTATTTGTATCGCTTGCAATGCTGACATCGTGCATCACAACAACAACAAGCACATCGAGCACTCAAAGAAGCAGCAGCACATCGACAGTGAAATCGAGTTCGTCGAGCAGCAGCACATCTGGCTCAAAATCGGCTGGACAAGCCACTTCGAGCGGCACAACCGCAAAGCCGAAAAAGAGCGCGGGCAGCAGATAATTGCTCCCAAATCAAACAATGTAAAAGCACAATATTAATTGTGCTTTTTTTGTTTTCGATTTGAACTGATTCAACGCCATAATTTATTTTAACTTTGCCAAATCAAAGTGAAAACTATGGATTTATTGGAAAAACTGAAAGATGGTGCGTTTTGGAAACGCAATCTTATACGCGTAGGCAAGTTTGCGGGATTCTATCTGATCGTGTTCATTGCGCTTGCAACTTTTCTGCGGTTTTACACCCATCACGGGCACACAATTTCGGTACCCGACTTTAAAGGGTTGAAAATGAGCCGTGCTCTGCAGATTGCCAAACACGAAAATCTGCAACTGCAAATCATCGACTCAACGTTTATCGATTATATGCCGAAAGGCTGCATTGTTGACCAGAACCCGCATCCTGGCACGCACGTGAAGAAAAACCGCACAATTTTCATCACCACCAATGCGTTTAACAGAGCAAAGGTTTCGGTGCCGAAGATTGTCGGACTATCGTACCGCCAGGGCAAGGCCACACTTGAGATGCACGGTCTGCATGTCGGACAGTTGATTTACAGGCCCGACTTTGCCAAAAACAATATTTTGAAGCAAATGTTTGAAGGACAAGAAATTGCAGAAGGAACCCGTATCGACAAGGGCTCGAGCATCGACCTTGTGCTGGGCGATGGCCACGGCAACAACGCCACTCCCCTGCCCAACCTTAACGGGCTGACGCAATTTGAAGCAACCAACGAACTTAACAACGCATACCTGAACGTGGGCAATGTTGTGATTGAGAACGCTGCCACCGCCGCCGACTCAATGAACGCCCGCGTCTATCGTCAGGAACCTGCTTACTTCGGGCCAGGCGCACGCGCCACTCTGGGCGGCCGCGTCGACATTTGGCTGAAGGCTGAGTCGCGAACCGAAACCGAAATTGGTGAATCAATCAATCTGGATGAATAGAATCATTGCTATAGCCGCGCTCATTCTGGGCGCAATGCCGCTGACCGCGCAAGAGTTTCTGACTGCGCCCGCACTGCCTGTGCGCCAACAAACCGTCAGGCTGCAAAGCGTGTCATCAACGCTGCAACTGCCCTTTATTGACGATTTCAGCAGCGACAGCGACGTACCCGACCAGCAACTCTGGACCGACCGTGGCGTATGGATTAACAACACGTTCAGCATCAATCCTTACTCTGTCGGCGTGGCCACGTTCGATGCCATCGACTCTGACGGACTGCACTATGAGCATGCTTCGAGCCAGCCGTATCTGGCTGATTTTCTGACATCGCAACCCATCGACCTTTCGAAGGCCGACAGCACAACGACCTATCTGAGTTTCTTCTATCAGCCGCAGGGCAACGGCAACGCGCCTGAAGAGTGCGACTCACTTGTGCTGCAAATCACTTCGGGCGACGGCGTGTGGACCAACCTTTGGGCAATGGCAGGAACCGACCTTGCAACATTCCGCAAAAACGTGTTGCATCTGCAACCAAATCGGCCTGACACTCTGGAATTTGCGCTTGTGATGTTGCCCATCAGCCAGTCGAAATATTTTACTGATAAGTTCCAGTTCCGATTCTTCAACTATGCCAGCCTTGCGGGCAGTTTCAACCCGTCGGCAACCATCAACTGCGACCACTGGAACATCGATTTTGTCTATCTTAACGATGGACGTTCGGCTTCTGACACAGTATTTTACGACATTGCGATTGTTGAACCAGCCGCAACCGTGCTGAAAAACTACACGTCGGTGCCGTGGTCGCACTACGAGTCGGCCATCAACACTGAGAACACACGGCTCAACATCCACATCCGCAACCACTGGGAACGCACCATGAAGGCCGAAGTCAGAATCCGCATCAAAGATGTTGACCGCGATGTCTATCTGAAGGACTCAATCACCATGGGCACAGGCAATTACGATGGTCTTGAAAACAACAAGCGGATGTTTGCCTACGATGACAACCCGATTGTATATGACAATCGCGAAAGCGCAACTTATCTGTTTGAATGTGAACTTTATACTGACAAAGACGAACTGATTCGCGGCAACAACCGCAGTTACACCTACCAGCATTTCGGCAACTACTACGCCTACGACGACGGCACGGCCGAAAATGCCTACGGCGTGGATGCCGCATCGTCGCAAGTGGCTTATCTCTACACACCCTACAAGGCTGACGAACTTGTTGGCCTGAGCATCTGTTTCCTGCCGTCGAACCCAGTTGAGAGCGCCGCTGACAACTTTTTCATCTGCGCGTGGGAAAACAACAACGGCAAGCCTGGCCGCCAACTGCGCTGCGACGAAGTGGTTCGCCCCGCATTCAGCGGACAGATGAACGAGTTTATGACCTTTGAATTCAGCGAGCCGCTGGCTGTGGACAAGAGCATTTTTGTGGGCTGGCAGCAGACATCGAAACTGCGCCTGAACGTCGGTTGGGATGTTAACCGCTTCAGCCAGAGCAAGATATTCTACAACACAACGGGCGATTGGTTGCCGACAAGTTTCACAGGCTCGCTTATGATGCGACCGATTTTCGGCTCAATCACCACCGATATTGCTGAAACCGAAAGCGATATCAGTCTGTCGGTTTACCCGAATCCCGTCAGCGACTGGCTGACAATCAGCGGTTTGGATGACGACAACTGCCAGTTGACCATCTGCAACGCTGTCGGACAGACCATTTCGAGCACAAATGGCACTCACGCAAATGTATCGAACTTGCAATCAGGAATATACATTGTAAGAATCAATCACAATGGCGGCACATCGGCCTTGAAATTCATCAAAAAATAGCAGAAATGATTGACGAGAATTTTGACGATAGCGAAAATATGACCGATGATTTCGATGAGCAGTCTGAAAGCGGCGAAAACGGACTTTATGAGCATTTCCGTTTCGAAGTTGACCGCGGACAAGGCATGTTGCGCATTGATAAATTTCTGCAGATGAAACTTGAAAATGCATCGCGCACCAAAATTCAGGCTGCCGCCGAAGCAGGTTTCATCATTGTGAACGGCTCGTCGGCGCGGGCAAACTATCGCGTCAAACCTGGCGATGTGATTCGCGTGATGCTATCTTATCCGCAACGCGAGATTGAAATTGTGCCAGAAAATATTCCATTAAACATTGTGTATGAAGATGATAGTGTGGTGGTTGTGAACAAACCCGCAGGCATGGTGGTTCACCCGAGTTACGGGCACTACACTGGCACGCTCATCAACGCTTTGGCCTATCGATACCGCGATTTGCCAATATTCAACGGAAGCGACGCGCGCCCAGGACTTGTCCACCGCATCGACAAAAACACATCAGGGCTTTTGGTTGTGGCAAAAACAGAACAAGCTAAAGAACACATTTCCAAACAGTTCTTCTATCATACATCGCACCGGCGCTATGTGGCACTAGTGTGGGGCGACCTGCGCGACAACGAAGGAACAATAGTGGGGAAAATAGGCCGCAACGTGCGCAACCGCCAGATTATGGACGTTTTTCCGAGAGACGTGCCTATGGGGAAACCCGCCGTGACACATTACCGTGTGCTTGAACGATTCGGCTACGTGACACTGATTGAGTGCCGCCTTGAAACTGGCCGCACACACCAAATCCGCGTTCACATGAAATTCGTGGGGCATCCGCTTTTCAACGACCCTGAATACGGAGGCGGCGAAATTCTGCGAGGCACCACATTTGCCAAATACAGCCAGTTTGTTGAAAACTGCTTCACTCTGCTGCCTGGTCAGGCTCTGCACGCCAAAGAGTTAGGCTTTGTGCACCCTGTAACCGGAGAGAAAATGATGTTCGATTCCGAACTGCCCGAAAACTTCGCCACCCTGATTGACCGCTGGCGGACCTACACCAATTCAAAAGACGCCTGATGCCCGTCGCCGCGAAACCCGAACTTTTGCTGCCTGTTGGCAACATCGAGAGCCTTTATGCCGCAATTGAAGGCGGTGCCGATGCCATCTATTTGGGACTCAAAGGGTTCAACGCTCGCGGACGTGCCGCCAATTTCAGTGAAGCACAACTTTCCGCTATCTGCAAATTAGCGGCCAAACATCATGTGAAAGTTTATGTCACGCTGAATATAGTGGTGAAAAACAACGAGTTGGCTGATGTGCTCGATACGCTGCAATTTCTTTCAACCCAGCAAATAGCTGGCATCATCATTCAGGATTGGGGTGTTTTCAGCCTGATGCGGCGATATTTTCCGAAACTTGTGGCTCATGCAAGCACGCAAATGGCCAATCACAACTCTGTTGGTGCCAACCATTGCCAACGCATTGGTTTCAAGCGCG
This sequence comes from Salinivirgaceae bacterium, assembly GCA_017474765.1. Taxonomy (GTDB): domain Bacteria; phylum Bacteroidota; class Bacteroidia; order Bacteroidales; family SZUA-534; genus RUG13583. The sequence goes on from JAFVGW010000040.1 coordinate 147,785, forward strand.
TTGTGCTTGCCCGCGAAATCACTTACAGCGAGTTGGAACTGATTCAGCAGCGTACAAAAATTGAAACCGAAGTTTTTGTGCACGGGGCATTATGTTACTCAATATCAGGATTTTGTCAATTCAGTAGTTTCCTGGGCGGTGCGGGCGCCAACCGCGGACTCTGCACTCAACCTTGCCGCCGCTTCTACAACTGCCAAGGACAAAAGCGCACATTCTTCAGTATGAAAGACAATCAACTGATTGACAAGATTAAAGAACTTGCACAAATGGGTGTTTCATCGCTGAAAGTCGAAGGGCGTCTGAAGTCGGGCGAATATGTTTACACGGTGGCTCAAGCCTACCGAAAAGCACTCGACTGCGAGCAAGTTACCGAACAAGTTGACGACCTTAGCCGACCAAAAACGCAATGGTTCATGGGCCGCTGCATTGCCGAGTCGATTGCCGACAATCCGAACACAGGCCTTTTGATAGGCAAAGTGGTTGACTGTCACGATGGTACAATTATATTCACCACCAATATTGAGTTGGCAAAAGGCAACCGCCTGCGCGTCCGCACCGATGCCGACACCGACCAGAACGCCTTTGTGCTCGATAATTTCCGTGTTGTTGACAGCATCTGCACCGCCAAAGGATTTCGCGGAACAGCCACCGCTGGCGCCGACATCTACTTGACAGCCTATCGCAGTCAAAAGTTTGGAAACGAACTGCCAGCAACACCATTACGAGCGCCGCGAATGCCACAAGCTCTGAAAAAAGAAATCGTCACAAAAACACGCAAGCAACTGAACGTCAATGCAAAATCGGCAACAATTGTTCGCATCGACAATCTTGATTGGCTGAAATGCCCGTCGCTGCAAAAAGCCGATATTGTGATTGTCTCACTGCCAACGCTCGAGTGGCATAATCTGCTGAATTTAAACATTTCAGATAAACGGTTACAGCAGAAAATCTGGATTGAACTGCCGCCATTTGTGAGCGAGAAAAAAGTCAAGCAAGTGCACCAATTCTGCGCCAATTTTGCGAAGATGGGCTTTAACCGATTCGTTCTAAGCCATTTGTCGCAAACCGACATGCTGCCACCGCAAAGTCGTTTCGCCACCAACGAGCTTGTTTACGCCTACAACGATGCCGCGGCCGCATGGCTCACGCAGCAAGGCGCCGAATGGTTCATCAGTCCTGTCGAAAACGAGTATGAAAACCTGCTTACTGGCGCATGCCGCAGCATTGTGGTTCCTGTATATTTCCGTCCACGGCTGTTCATCTCGCGAATGCCAGTGAAATTGCCCAAAAACCAGTTTACCGATGAACGCAAAAACCGCTACCAACGCCACCGCATAAATGGCCTGACAATTATAACACCCGAGCAACCCGTCTGCATCACTCAATACGCCAACAAGTTGCGCGGCAAGAATTTCAACCGTTTCCTACTCGACCTTTCATTTGAAAAGCCCGACAACAACCACCTTGCCCACTTGCTGAAACTGCTGGCCACGTCGGAAGGCATTCAGGGAAGTTCGGCATTCAATTTTAAGAAAGGGTTGAGATAGGTGCTAAAGGTCTTTGTTAATCCAACATTTAATAGAGTGAGGTATTGATTTTTTCTATCTTTACCATAAGTTTAACAATTAACATTCGCTTCATCATGAAACGCACTAATTTACTGCTGATTGCATCGTTGCTAGCGCTTGCGGCGTGTGAGAGCAAAACCGTTTCCGACAAGGCATTCTATCTAACCGAAGAAAACATGCCGCCAGTGCAAACAATTGAAACCGAATTGGTTGAACTGCCCGATTTGGACGAGTGCATCAATGCGAACTACTATGTTTATCACGATTCGATTCTGATTATCGCTCCAAGAAATGACGCTTTCCCTTGGAAATTGTACGCTATGAACCTGAACCGAGGAGAAATCTTTGCTCACTATCTGCACAAAGGCAACGGCCCAGGCGAGGTGAACTATTGCTATACTAAATTTCAGAAAAACCTGCTTACGGCTCACGACCCCTACAAAGACAATCTGTTTTTCTTCAACCTCGACTCGCTGGCGGCCTACGGGCAGGCATACAAACCGCAAACTATGCAGACAGATGTCTATGTTGACTATTCCGATTTCCTGACCGATACTTCGCTCCTTATATGCAATACTTTCTATTTAGAGGGTGAAGGAATCCCCGAAAACGCAACCGTGCCGGAACTGTTGGTGACTAACGCCAAGGGCAAGACAGGTTTCAAAGTTCCTGACGGCATTTATTCGGCGATAAATTACAGCCACACTAAGGTGGCTACAAACATCAAGAAAGACAGGGTTTTCCTGGGGTACCTTTACAAACCACAATTCACGGTTTTGAACACAAAACTCGATACTCTGAAAATTGTTCTCGGCCCAGATAAACCCCAGAAAATCAAATACGAAATATCTTACGGGAATATGAACAGGCGAAGCCAGGCGAAAAATTATGTGCAATCAATGCTATCGACTGACGAATGTATATTTGCAACGATGGACACCATACAGCCACAGAATCCCCCAGTGCCGCAAAATCCTAATGACATACCAAAATGGCTGGATGAATCCCACAAACTTATTGTGAAACTTCATTTGGAAATCTACAAGTTCGACTGGGACGGCAACCTGATTGCCCGATACAGACAAAAGACAGGCAACCGGATTGTTTACATCGCCGGATATTCCGAGCCCACAAACACTCTTTACGTTATGATTGATGACGAAAGCGGCGAATGGAAATTGGCTAAGATAAAATTGTAAAATATTGTTTTAGAAGCCATAAAAAAATGCCGCAGAAAATCTACGGCATTTGTGTTTTCGCAAGAAGTCATACTACGCTTTACTTCCACTCTTCAGGTGCGTGGCGCCATTTTTTCAGCGCTTCGAGTTGGTCATCGGCAATGTAGCCAATTTCGAGAGCGTGCTCAAGCAGAGCGTCGTAGTTGCTCAGGGTGTCGAGGTTGCAGTTGGCGCCGGCAAAGGCATCAACGGCGCGTTTGAATCCGTAGGTGAAAATGGCGTAAAGGCCCAGAACATCGGCGCCGGCGGCACGCAGAGCCTCAACGGCTGCAAGGCTGCTTCCGCCTGTCGATACCAAATCCTCTACAACCACAACCTTCTGTCCTGCCTGCAGATTGCCCTCAACGCGGTTGCACATTCCGTGAGTCTTGGCGTCGCTGCGCACATACACAAACGGCAGCCCCATAGCCTCGGCAACCAATACTCCGTGAGCGATTGCCCCTGTGGCCACGCCCGCAATCACCTCAACATCAGGATATTTCTGACGGATAAGCGCGGCAAACGAGTCGCGGATATAGCCGCGCACCTCGGGGTACGAAAGCGTTGCGCGGTTGTCGCAATAAATTGGCGATTTCAGCCCCGAAGCCCACGTGAATGGTGTTGACGGAGACAGTTTAATTGCTTTAATTTGCAGTAAATAAGAAGCAACTTTTTGTTGAATTTGATTTATTGATTCCATAATGTCTCAAAAATATAAAGTTTTCTTTTTCGGAAACGTGCTGGTTTTCACCGACAGCCCCGAATTGCATCGCAAAACTACAATAATCTACAAATATTCGGGTGTGGAAGCGCTGAAGGATTTTCTTTTCGGATACGTTGAGAAGTGCAACAATCACCATATCAGAATTTTATGCGATAATAAAGAACAGTGCTGGAAGGATTTTTGCTCGCTGTTCGAAGTGCGGCGCGCGGCTGGCGGATTGGTTGTCAACGATAGCGGCAACTATCTGTTTATCAGGCGGCAAGGCAAGTGGGACATTCCCAAAGGTCACATTGAGCCAGGCGAGCAGAGCCGTGAGTGCGCTGTGCGCGAAGTGACGGAAGAGTGCGGTGTGGACGGCTTGGAAATTGAGCGCGCAATCTGCACCACCTATCACACGTATTATATTGGCAACCAGCCGATTCTGAAGTCAACCGATTGGTACTTAATGCGCTGCTCCAGCACGCCCGAACTGACGCCACAAACCGAGGAAGACATCACGCAGGCCGTATGGGTTGCACCATCCGACGTCGATAATCTGCTGAAAGACAGTTTCTCATCGATTCCGGAAGTGATTAGACAGTTAGGAGTTAGAAATTAGAAGTTAGGAGTTAGAAATTAGAAGTTAGGAGTTAGAAATTAGGATTTAGGAATTAGAATTTAGGAATTAGGATTGAAAAGAGAAAGTTTAGAAGTTGAGAATGATTAGTTCTCTAAACAGCGAAGCGACTCACCTTCTCAACAGCGAAGCGACTCACCTTTTAGACGATTCACCGATTAAACAATTCACCAGTTAACCGATTAAACAACAATGAAAAAAATATTGATAATCAGCCTTATCGCAACCCTGTTCGCCACCATCGCAGAAGCGCAGCCCGTGCAGTTGAGTGAGCGGTCGTACATTGAGGTTTACACTTGTGCGCCGGGCAACCAACTCTACTCGCAGTTCGGACACACGGCCATCGGAGTTTTCGACCACCAGCTCGGCATCGACGAGGTGTTCAACTATGGCACCTTCAGTTTCAACACACCGCATTTCTACCTCAAATTCTGCGCCGGGAAGTTGCTTTATCAACTCACATCGGAATCGTTCAGCCAGTTTGTCTATTCGTATGAGCGGCGCGGACGGCAAGTTGTGGGGCAAAGGCTCAATTTGACGCTCGCCCAACGGCAGCATCTTTTCGACTTGCTGAGCGAAAACTGTCTGCCCGAAAACTGTGATTATCAGTACGATTTCTTTTTCGACAACTGTGCCACACGGGTGCTCGATATGCTCTACCGCGCGTTTGGTGACTCGCTCACCTACATCGCCTCCGACACACTGCCTCTGCCAACAATGCGCGACTGCATCCATCCGTATCTTGCTGGCAGCCAATGGACAAAAGCTGGCATCGACCTTGTGCTGGGTTCCATCACCGACCGCCGCGCCACCACCCGCCAGCAGTCGTTCATCCCCGACAAACTGCACGATTATCTTGCAGAATGTCAGATAGACACATTGCCGCTGGTTTTGCAAACGCGCACCATTGTCGAGCCGACAATTGTGTATGACCACACACCATGGTTACTGTCACCAATACTAATTTTAAGCCTGCTGATGATTGCCGTTGTTATTATGACATTCCGCTTGCCAGCAACCGCGCTCGTGATTTTCGACCGCATCTATTTTGGAATAATCGGCCTAATGGGGCTCCTGATAACGCTTCTGTGGTTCGCCACCGACCACGGCGCCACCGTTGGCAACCTCAATATGCTGTGGGCGTCACCGCTGTTTCTGGTCTATATTTTCACCATCGGGAACGCCGAAAGACAATGGCATAAATGGCTGCGAATCATCCTGATAGCAGGAAACGGCATAATGATTTTCGGCTTTCTGCTTCCGCAGAGTTTCAATTTGTGCTTCTATCCGCTTGTGGCGGCCTCGCTGGTGAGGTTGGTTGTGACAAAGAAACCTCAACTGCGCTGACGCACAACCTCATACATCAGAACGGCGGCGGCGGCTGACACGTTAAGCGATTCAATGCTGCCAAGAATCGGGATTTTAACCAATGGCTCGCAAAGGCGCATCACGTCGTCGCTCAAGCCGGTGTCCTCCGCTCCCATCACAAGGCAAAGCGGCCCCGTAAGATTCTGATTATAATAGAGATTCTCGGTCTTTTCGGTGGCGCCGCAAATGATGAGGCCCGAATCCATAAGGGTTTGCAGAGTTTTCTTCATCGACGAGGTGCGGCAGATTGGAACTTTGTGCAAGGCTCCGGCCGAGGTTTTGACAGCATCGGGGCCAATGCGCGACGCACCCTTTTCGGGCACCACAATGGCATCGACTCCGGCGCACTCCGCCGAGCGCACAATGGCTCCGAAATTGCGGACATCGGTAACACCGTCGAGCGCAACCACAAACGGCATCCTTCCCTCGTCAAACACCTGAGCCACAACATCTTCAATCTGGCAGAAAGCAATCGGCGACATCAACGCTATGACTCCCTGGTGGTTTTTGCGGGTAATGCGGTCGAGGCGCTCAATGGGCACACGCTGAACCGGAATGCGATTCTCGCGAATGAGTTCCGTAAGTTCCTGTGTCAGTTCATTGTTCTGGCCAATCTTCATCAAAATTTTATCGACCTGCTTGCCAAATCTGATAGCCTCAATTATGGCTCGGATTCCGAAAATATAATCGTCGGTGTGGCGGTTCTGGTTTTGCTGTTCCATCTGCATAAGTTTAAGAATGCGCAAAAATAGCAGATTTTCAGGTTCGAAATAATTGGAACATCAATTTCAGCCAAATAGCGCCAATCACTTTCGAAATATCAGCCACGCAATAAAAGCTCAGCGGCTGCGTATTATTTTGTACACCGAAAATTCCCAACAAAGGCGGAATTTTGATGGAGGTTTAATTAAAAATTATAGTTTTGCACCGGCTTTCTGGACAATCAGACAGTCATACTAATGATAAACAGATGAAAAAACTTTTATTGATTGCGCTGTTGTTTGTTGCGGCATTTTCGTCGGCAAACGCGCAAACCGAGGAGTATATAACGATAGGTATCAACGGCGGCGTGGTGAACAACATCAACGGTTTCAGACAAGATCCCGAGGAAGAAGACCCGATTGTGAAAGAATACAAAAACGGCATGCCTGGCTACAATGTGGCCATCGACCTTGGTATCCGCACAAGCGACAAAACACGCTTCCGTATTGAATTTGAGCATGAGGAGTTCCACTACAAGGCCATTTGGGATACGGCACAAATTCCTGCCGCATCGTACTGCCCGCTCAAAACCAAGGTAAAAGTCTGGAACATGGGCGTCAACCTCCGCTTCGACTACAAGATTGCCGAAAGCGAGAAATGGAAAGTGTTTGTATCGCCAGGTCTTTTGTGGGAGTTCAACATCGACCGCGAGTCGAAGAACTTTCTGCGCACGGAAGAAGACAACAAGTTGATGTATAGCCGCCGCAAGGTAAGTTACAAGAACTACAAGGAAATTGCCTACCAAAACCCGAACCACATTTTGGGCGGCAATGTTCAGTTGCTCTGCAAATACAAGATTGCCAAGCACATCGCTCTCACCTTGACACCTGAATATTACATATATTTCCGCCCGATTGTTAAGGACAACACTGCACCTTACATGCGCATGACGCTGAACGGCGGTTTAGAGTTCAACTTCTAAACAAAATCAAACATTTACATATAAGCCTATCGATTTTCGGTAGGCTTTTTTGTTGCTGTCACGAATGCCGAAGGAGAAACATCACGAAAAACCAATATCTTCACCACCAAAACCGACAGGAAATGAATGGTCAGATTACGATTTTGGACAAACCGTCGCTGCGGCGAATGGTGGGACAGTTGAAGAAACTGTTGACCGAAGGCGAAAAGCGGCGGCAAGCCGACAGCTTGTTTGCGCAAATTGAACAACTTCAGCAATTTAAAGCCGCCACCGATATTGCCGTCTATTGGTCGCTCGACGACGAGATTGACACTCACCGTTTTATTGAAAAATGGTTCAATCGGAAACGGATTTGGCTGCCCGTGATTGTGGGTGACGATTTGATTTTCAGGCAATTCGAAGGTACTGACCGAATGACTGCGGGCGCATTCGGAATTCTGGAACCAACGGGGCGGCAACTCGACAATGTAGCGCAAATCGGGCTGATAATTGTTCCTGGCGTGGCCTTCGACTTGCAAAACAACCGTATGGGGCGCGGCCGCGGCTTCTACGACCGTCTGCTGGCCAATTCAAAGGCATACAAAATCGGCGCCGCATACAGTTGCCAGATTTTCAGCCAGATACCTACAGAAGAGACTGACATTCCAATGGATTTGGTGGTTGGCGGATAAACGCAAAAAGCACGAAATGTTTTACGATTCCGTGCTTTTCGCGTGTTAGTTGTTTAAAGTGTTCTAGCCAACAGATTCGTCTTTGTACTCAAGTATGTCACCTGGCTGACAATCAAGGGCTTTGCAGATAGCATCGAGAGTTGAGAATCGGACTGCCCGCACCTTGCCCGTCTTAAGCAGCGATAGGTTTGCCTGCGTAATGCCAATCTGTTCCGCCAACGCCTGCGACGATATTTTGCGTTTGGCCATCATCACATCCAAATTCACTATTATGCCCATAATATCAATCAGTTAAACGGTTAAATCAACATCTTCTTTCAGGTCTTTGCCCATACTGAATATCTGCGACAAGAGCATAAGACCCGTGCCTGCTATAAGCCACGCGCGACCATTTATCGGGCCGAAAACCACCTGATAATCCTCAAATTGGATACCGCAAGTCATAAAGTAGCCATATATCTGCCAAATGAATCGGACAACAAAGAATATTGTCATCAAAATGCCCAAGCGCTCAAGGTCAACCGTCATTTGCGACACAAATATATTCCCCTTGCGAATGTTTCTAATCACCCTTATAATCAATCGTATAACCCATATCAAACCGACAAGGTAAACAATAGCAATTACTATAGTTAAAACCGACATTTTGACAAAAACATTTCTTGTTGTCCGAAATAGGAGTCTCGCTTTTCCTATGTACATCAGACCACTAGTTGTTGAGTTGGTCGCGTAAATAATCGGTGAGTTGGTGTGGCTACGTTTTCGCAGATTCACGTCGAACCACATAGGGTGTGAATTCTTGGTTATCGATACACCAACTGTGTCAATTTTGCCCAACGAATCGGCAACAACCTGATAGGTGGTGTCCGATTTAGTTGTAACCAACGGGTTGGCATCGCGCTCAACAGTCGGCATACTATCGGCATTATCGTGGATATAGCGGCGTGAATAGTGTGGTTTGTCTGTGGGTGTGAACACTGCAAAGACAACAACGAACAGGATTGAAAACAGGAACAGTCCTGAGTAGATTTTAAGTTTTTTGCTCATAGTAGTATGTTTTATTGTTTAACGATAAATAATTACTGCACAAAAATAATTAAATTTTGATATTCGCAATAAAAAACAGAAAAATTTTATCGTTTTTCGATAATTATTTTTCGAATAATATAAATGCACTTATATCATTGCCCTTTCGAAAACTCAAACTATTCTTCAATAGTTGTGACAAAAAAACCGTATATACTGAGGAAATGTGCTCTAAAATCATACATTTCCGCACATTATACGTAATGACTCATTCATTCAAAAAGTTGATTAACAACAATTTGATTTTGAATCTCGTTTGCAAAATTACCTGGCAAAATGCCATTGGTTGTAATTATTGTCAGGACAACCGATTTGCGCGTATGCGTCTGCTCAATAAAAGTCTGTCGGCGGTTTTCCAACTTATAGAATTCATCTTCAGTCAGGCGATATTTCCCTTTGCAATATTTTATCTCACAAAGATTTATAACATCGTCGCTGCGATTTATGAGCAAATCAATTTGAACACCTTGGGCATCTTTCGTGTTTTTGGGCGGACGGTAGAACCACGAGTGTACCGAACTAATGACGGCATTGAACCCCAAAGCCCGCTTTATCTGCTCAATATGCAGCAGACAAACCCGTTCGAAAGCAAGGCCTGTCCACGCGTTATATGTGGGTGTGTTTATGCTTGCCGACCAAAAATGCGGATTCGAGCCGCCATTGGCCTCCATAAATGCGTAATAGAAGAGCGTAAAATTGTCAATGAGTTGATATACCGCGTTTTTAGATTTGTTGCCCATATAATTGAACTTGCGCACAAAGTCAGATTGCTCAAGTTCGGTCAGGGCACGCGCAAAAGTCGCATTGTCGTCCAAGCCTGTTTCTTTCAAAATAGAATCGCGCGCAAGCCCAGACTTATTACTACTCAAGGCTTTAATGATAGCAATATGCGGTTCGGGGTTGCGGAAAAGCGACCGATAGAGAGCACCGAACTCATTGGACAATTCGCCCGAGGACGTAAAAAACAGTCTATCAATGTTTTCGCTCAAACTTGCGCCCTGTTCCAACAACGACCAATAATATGGCACACCGCCCATAACCATATATGCCTCAACAACTTGCTGCCGTGTAAGTGCAAGTTTGCGACTTTTCGAATACTCCTCACACTCCTTGAGGTTAAACGGTTTGAGATAGATTTGCTTTGTTATACGATTATGAAGTCCCCCGTAATTGTTTATCAACTTATTGATAATCCACGACGTAGCGCTACCACAAACAATCAGCACAATATCGGTTCGGGCCGACGCCCACGCATTCCAAAAGTGCTCTAACGCCCTGATAAAGTTCGATTTGGGCGTATCGAGCCACGGCATCTCATCAATAAATACCAACTTTTTCTTATCGGGCGACGCGGCAAGAAGTTTTTCCAGCAAATGAAAGGCATCGCGCCACGTGCGAGGTGCGGCAAAACGCTCAAGCCCCTGCTCTTTAAGCGATTTGCAAAACTCGCTCAACTGTTCGGGCATTCCAGCCCCCGACAAGCCAGTGTGCTGAAATGTGAATTTGTACTTAAACGTTTCTCGGATTAGGAACGTTTTTCCAACTCTGCGCCGCCCGTAAACCGCCGCAAATTCCGACTGCTTCGACTTTAAAAGGTCTTTAAGCCGCTTTTGTTCAGCCTTTCTGCCAACAATCATAACAACTCATCTTTTAAACGTTGCAATATGCGAAAAAACTCCGTATAAACTGAGGAAATGTATATAATTTTCACACATTTCCTCACATTATATGCAATATAAATTCAACTTAAATCATTATATTGCAATAACATAAGCTATCAAATTCTCACAAGATTTATCTACTAAATTTTAACAACATAATTACATATAAAAATATACCCGACACCAATATTTCATTTTCCCAACATAAATATTACTTTTGCGCTGTTTCAAAAAAAAACGAAGCAAATGCTTGTACTAAACAACATAAACAGAGGGATTTCCACTACGGGCGCACCATCGACGCGGTGCACAATCGCCTACATTCCTTCGACCACAACCACTACCCCTTGCGGGGGTCGAATGTGATATGTGGTTTCAGCAATTTTACAAGTATTTTACTAATCTATTAAAAATCAATTTATTATGCAGATATTAAAATTTGGCGGCTCATCGGTTGCCAATGCCGAACGCATTGAACAACTGGCCAAAATAGTGGGCCGATACGGTAAACAGGATTTGGTGGTTGTGGTGTCGGCTTTGCAGGGTGTTACCAACCTGCTGGAAAACAGCGCTAAAGCCGCGCTCGAAGGCTCGGAACAGTACACCGAATTCATCGACGAGATTCGCCGCCGCCACATTGAGATTATCAACGAACTGGTGGCCGACGACCAAAAAAACGCAATGACCGAATTCATCAAGGACCGCTGCGCAGAGGCCAACAAGATTTGCCAAAGCATCAAATTTCTGGACGAATGTTCGGACCGCACCCGTGCAAAATTGCTCTCAATGGGCGAGCGTATGTCGTCGACACTCATCAGCGCGTCGCTTAACAATTTGGGGCTGAAGAACATACTCATCGACTCGCGCAACATTATCATTACCGACAGCAACTATCTGCAAGGCAATGTGGACCACGCCCTGTCGGAACAGAAAACGCGCAACGAATTCAAAAACTTCAAGGGAATTGCCGTTGTGCCTGGCTTCATCTCGAGCACTCACGACAGCGAGCCGTCAACTCTGGGCCGCGGCGGTTCGGACTACACGGCCGCTCTGCTGGGCAACTATCTCGACGCGTCGCTCATCGACATCTGGACCGACGTAAGCGGTATGCTGACGGCCGCACCGAACATTGTTTCGGCCGCATATCCAATCAAATCAATGAGTTACGAAGAGGCAATGGAACTTTCGTACTTTGGCGCGAAGGTCATCTATCCGCCAACCATTCAGCCCGCGCTTGAGAAGAAAATCCCCATCGGCATAAAAAATTCATACGCGCCTGACGACGAGGGCACGCTCATCACCGAGCACCCGAACCACGGCGACGCCACGGTTAAGGGCTTCTCGTCAATCGGCAACATATCGCTGGTAACCGTGTCGGGCAGCGGAATGATTGGGGTGCCTGGCGTGGCTATGCGGGCGTTCAAGGCTCTTTGCGCCGCGAATGTGAACGTGCTGTTCATCACGCAGTCGTCGAGCGAGCACACCATCTGCATCGGCATCTACACAACCGACGCCGAGGCGGCCTGCAGCCAACTCAACGAGGAATTCTCGATTGAGATTGAGCGCAAGATTGTGCACACCATCGAGTCGGAAGACGGCCTGGCAATCATTGCCGTGGTGGGCGACAAAATGCGCGAGCAGGTGGGCATCGCTGGCAAGGCTTTCCGCCTGCTGGGCGAGAACGGCATCAACATCCGAGCCATCGCGCAAGGCGCAACCGAGCGCAACATATCGATTGTTATCAAAGAAAAAGAGGTGGCAAAGGCGCTGAACGCACTGCACGACGGCTTCTTCCTGTCGAAATACAAACGCGTGCACCTGTTTATGGTGGGCGTGGGCACGGTGGGCGGCACAATGCTCGACCAACTGCGCGACCAAACCGATTTCTTGAAAAATGAGTACGGAATCGATATCCGCGTGGTGGGAATTTCGAACTCTAAACGAATGATTTTCAACCGCAAAGGCATCGACCTGACGAACTGGCGCGACCTTCTGGCCAACGCCGACGAAGCGGCCAATCTGCCTGCGTTCATCGAGAACATCAAAACGCTGAACCTGCGCAACAGCATCTTCATCGACAACACGGCATCGCACGAACTGCCGAAAATGTACAGCCGCGTGGCGCAACTGAGCATTCCAATTGTGGCGTCGAACAAGATTATGGCGTCGTCGCCGCTTGATACTTATCTGAATTTCAAGAAGGAAGTGAAGGCCTACGGCGTGAAATTCCTGCACGAGACCAACGTGGCAGCGGGTTTGCCCGTGCTGAAGACCATCGAGGACCTTGTGGCTTCGGGAGACAAAATCATCAAAATTCAGGCCGTGCTTTCGGGCAGTCTGAACTACATTTTCAACACCATCAGTAGCGACGTGCCGTTCTCGCAGGCCGTTGTTCAGGCGCGTGAGAAGGGCCTGACCGAACCCGACCCCGCCATCGATTTGAGCGGTCTCGACGTTCGCCGCAAGATTCTGATTCTGGCGCGCGTGGGCGGAAATATGCTCGAACTTGACGACGTGCTGAAGAACGATATCATTCCTGAAAACGAATTGAAAGCCAATAACTTCGACGAACTTCTGGCCAACCTGAAGAAGAACGACGCGAAGATTGAAGCCATCCGCGCCGAATCGGCCGCCGCGGGCAAGAAACTGCGCTATGTGGCTGAGTTTGACAACGGTAAGGCCGTGACGGGCCTGCAGAGCGTTGACGCGAGCCACCCCGCCTACAACCTTGACGGAATGGACAACATCATTCTGCTCTACACCCGCCGCTACCACGACCAACCGCTCGTGATTAAGGGCGCTGGCGCTGGTCCTGGCGTGACGGCTTCGGGCGTGTTTGCGGATATGATGAGGCTGGCAAATATGTAGCGGTTTTCGCACAGATAACACAGATAACACAGATTATTAAACTGATATTCAATGATATTCTACAGTACAAACGATAAAACGAACACGGCTGATTTAAAGACAGCGGTTCTTAAAGGATTGGCTTCGGACAAAGGCCTTTATATGCCCGAATCGATTCCTGTTTTGCCGAAAACGTTCTGGGACAACATTCCTGGCAAGACAATGGGCGAGATTGGTTTTGAGTTGCTCAAGCCGTATTTCTGCCCTGATATTCCTGAAGATACGTTCCGCGAAATGGTTGACGACGCGTTCAACTTCCCCGTGCCCGTAGTCAAAATCACCGAGAACATCAGCACTGCCGAACTGTTCCACGGTCCGACGCTGGCGTTCAAAGACGTGGGCGCACGCTTTTTGGCACGCGTAATGTCGTATTTTGCAAGCAATCAAGGTGATATAAATGTTCTTGTTGCCACTTCGGGCGACACGGGCAGCGCCGTGGCCAACGGATTTTTGGGCGTGAAGGGTGTGAAGGTGCACGTTCTCTACCCGTCGGGACTGGTGAGCCGCCTGCAAGAGTTGCAGTTCACCACTCTTGGACAGAATGTTACGGCCTACGAAGTGAGCGGCGTGTTCGACGACTGCCAACGTATGGTGAAAGAGTGCTTTATGGATAAAGAGTTGAACCAAAAGCGGATACTGACGTCGGCCAACTCAATCAACCTGGCGCGGTTCCTGCCGCAGAGCGTCTACTACGCCTACGCGCTGTCGCAGATTCCGCAAGAGCGCTGGAAAGACGTGGTAATGACCGTTCCGAGCGGCAACTTTGGCAATATCACCGCAGGACTGGTGGCCTGGCGAATGGGAATGCCCGTCAAGCGGTTCATTGCCGCCATCAACGCCAACCGCGTGTTTGCCGATTACCTGCAGACGGGCGTTTACAAACCGCAGAAATCGATTGCCACCATTGCCAACGCAATGGACGTGGGCGACCCGAGCAACTTTGCGCGCGTGATTGAACTGTTCGGCAAGTCGGTTGACAATGTCCGCGCCGAAATCAGCAGTTACAGTTACACCGACGAGCAGATTGGCGCCACAATGGCCGAAGTGCTGAAAGCAACAGGCTACGAACTCGACCCGCACGGCGCTGTGGGTTATTCCGCTTTACGCGACCACCTGAATGCTGGCGAACTTGGCCTGTTCCTTGAGACGGCCCATCCCGCCAAGTTTATCGACACGGTTGAGAAATACACTGGCAAGCGCGTCGAGATTCCCGCACGTCTGCAGAAATTTGCCGAAGGCACCAAACAGACGGTGAAGATTAAAGCGGATTATACTGAATTGAAAAACAGACTTTTACAATAATTTGCTATGATTGCCGAAATTCTGAAATACACACTGCCTGCGCTGTTTGTTTTTTTGGCCACCTATCTTGTTATGAGCAAAATGGTTAAAAGCGAGCAACTGCGTCTGAAAGCCGAAAACGTGCTCAACAACCAGAAATTCATCACCCCCATCCGCCTGCAGGCCTACGAGCGTATGGTGCTGCTAATGGAACGCATATCGCCGCAATCGCTCATAATGCGCACGCAGCGGCAGAATATCACAAATCAGGAACTGCAATCGGCTCTGCTGAAGACCATACGCTCTGAATTTGAGCACAATATGGCGCACCAACTCTACATCAGCGACAAGGCGTGGGAAATGGTTAGAATGGCCAAAGAAGACTGCATCAAGTTTATCAACCAAACGGCTCTGCAAACAAAACCCGACGGCAACTCGCTGCAACTCTGCAAGTTGATTTTAGAGAACACAATGGACCGCGAACTCGACCCAACAACAAAGGCCATCGGCTATCTGAAGGAAGAAATCAGGACGCTGTTTTAATGTAACAATCCTGCTATTGCTTCGTCATTAAACTGATGGTTGCACTTAAGCCGCCATCAGTTTTTTATTTTTGATATGAACGAATCTACATCCGCCAAACGGTGCTATTACCTTGATAATCTGAAAGTACTGCTCACTTTTTTAGTGATAGCGCACCACGCTGCAATGCCGTTTGTTGAAGGCGAAAATTGGGCCTACCAGACATCGAACACTGCTGAATATATGCCGTTTATGTGGCACTTTTTGAGCACCAACGCTTCGTTTTTCATGGGATTGTTCTTCCTGATTTCGGGCTATTTTGTGCCAAAAAGTTTCGACCGACAGGGGTTTTGGCAGTTTATCGGGAAAAAAGTACTGCGGCTCATTGTACCAGTGGCGGCCGTTACGATACTGCTCACATCGCTTGGCGGGCAACTTGAAGCGGGGCACACCTGGTTTCTCGAGAGCCTTTTCCTGTTCTGCCTTTGCTACGCGCTGATTCGTCTTGCGGCAAAGGACAAAACCGTGAAAGAATTCGATATTTCAATTGCAACTCTTTTATTGACAGCCGTTTTAATGGGCGTTGGAAGTTATTTTATCCGCAAAGTCAGTCCGCAGAACAACTGGATTGCATGGGGCGCATTCAAGTTTGAACCCGCTCATTATCTGCAATATATAATGATGTTTGCTTTTGGTGTTATTGCTGGACACAGCAACAGTTTCGAGAAAATCACACAAAAAAACGGCCTTGCGGCATTGATTATCGGATTGGCACTCTGCGCAGGCAACTATCTGCGCGCTGGCGGGGCTTGGGACGGCTTCGTATGGCGCTGGTTCGGCATCTACGAATCGTTCCTTTGCGTTTTCCTTTGCATTGGCCTTGTGTGGCTCTTTGGCAAATTCTGCAACTGGAAAAGCGGCTTCTGGAAATGGTGCTCGGCACAAGCATTCGGTGCGTACGTTGTTCACTTGCCTTTACTGCTCATTATCGAATTCGCCCTGGACAAAGTCTGGGTTGGCGCATTCGGCAAATTCGCGCTGGTGACGGCCCTGGCCATCGCCGTATCTTTTGGCCTGACGTGGCTGTTAAGGTTGATTCCTGGGGTTAAGAAGGTGTTGTAAAGTCCAACACAATCAATCGAAAAAAACATCGGGCAAACCGTCGGGCAAACCGAAAAAAGTCTATCTTTGCGCCCGATTTTTAAACATTTAATAACAATAAATTATGTCTGTAAGAATTCGCTTGACACGACAGGGTAGAAAGGCATCCGCCTACTATCACATTGTCGCTGCCGATAGCAGGGCACCACGTGATGGTAAGTTCATTGAGAGATTGGGTAGTTACAATCCTAACACAAATCCTGCTACTATTGAACTTAACTTCGAACGGGCTCTTTATTGGTTACAATCAGGTGCTCAGCCATCTGACACCGCAAAATCACTCCTTTCGAAACAGGGCGTTCTGATGAAGAAACACCTGCTCGATGGCGTTAAGAAAGGCGCATTTGACGAAGCTGCCGCTGAGGCTAAATTCGAAAAATGGGTTGCCGAGAAGAAATCGAAACTTCAAGCCGCAAAAGACAAAATCAAGGCTGACGCAAACACTGCGAAGAAAGACCGTCTTGAGGCAGAACGCAAAGTGAACGCCGCTAAAGCAGAGGCTCTTGCCAAGAAGCAAGCCGAGGCTAAAGCAGCAGCCGAAGCAGCCGCCAAAGAGGCTGAAGCAGCCGCCGCTGAAGCAGAAGCACCTGCTGAAGAGGCTGCAGCAGAAGCTACTGAAGCACCTGCAGCAGAGTAATCTGACGATGGACGCGTTGGATTTTGTTGAGGTAGGCAAAATTGTCAAAACACATGGTGTGAATGGCGAAATAATTGTCGAACTCGACAATCCCGCAATACTTGAAGACACAACCGAACCCGTGGTCCTTGAAATAGAAGGACTGCGGGTTCCTTTTTTCATTGAGCAGGCCAAAGCTGTGAGCGCTCAACGCGCCCGCGTGCAATTTGACTGCACCCACACCGAGCAACGCGCCAAATCACTTGTAGGCTGCCGAGTGTTTGTCTCGCCCGACCTTTTGGACAGCGCTGACGATGAATTCGCATCGCCCACGGCAATTGTGGGTTTCAGCGTTATTGACAAACGGCATGGCGATATCGGCGCAATTCAATCGATTGACAACCTGAATGTTAATCCGATTATGGTTGTCGGCGAAAAACAAACGCTCATCCCCTTCCATCCCGAATTTGTGACAAAAATCGATTTCCGCAAACGCCAGGTTCACGTGTCGCTGCCTGATGGATTGTTGGATTTGAATGGATAAAGTGTAAGGTGTAATGAGTAAAGTGTAATGACACTTCGCGCAGACGCCCCCCACTACCAACGCCTAAAACCCAATACCTAAATTTCTATTTCTTTGGTGATAAGGTGATTAGCGGCACCATCATCTCATCCATGCTTATGCCGCCGTGCTGGAAGGTGTTGCGGTAATACTGCACATAATAATTGTAGTTGTTGGGATAGGCGAAGAAATCGGTATTGGTGGCGAAAATGTATGACGTACTGACATTTATGCGCGGCAGATGGATGGTCTGCGGATTGCGGATTTCGTACACTTCCTTCGGATTGTAGTCGAGATTTTTACCCTGCTTGTAACGCAAATTCGACGACACGTTTTTGTCGCCAATAACCTTGATAGGATTGGTGACACGGATGGTGCCGTGGTCGGTGGTCAGGACGATTTTGACGTTTTTTGAAGCCAGAGTTTTCATCAGTTCGAAGAGCGTGCTGTGCTCGAACCACGATTTGGTGATGCTGCGGTACGACTTCTCGTCGGCAGCCAACTCACGAATCATCTGCATATCGGTGCGCGAGTGCGACAGCATGTCTACAAAATTGATAATCAGCACTGAAAGTTGGTTGCGCATTATCTCATTCATATCGTTGGCCAACTTCTGACTCTTTTCGGCATTGTGGATTTTATCGTAGAAAAGCGATGCCTTCACACCCATTCTATCCATCTGTTTCTGAAGCAATTCGCGTTCAAAATTATTCTTTGCGCCGTCTTCGTCTTCATTCACCCAAAGGTCGGGGTGCAGTTTCTCGATTTCCGACGGCATCAGTCCCGCAAACATGGCATTGCGTGCAAACTGCGTGGCTGTCGGCAGTATGCTGAACATAATGTCTTCATCGTCAACATTATAGTAAGGTGCGATCATTGGCTCAATGCACTTCCACTGGTCGAAGCGTAGGTTGTCGATGACCACAACAACCACCTGCTCACCATTCGACAAAGCAGGGAAAACCTTGTGCTTGAATGCGTTAGGCGACAAAATGGGGGCTTCGCTGCTGCGGTCGGCAAACCACGACTCATAGTTGGTTATGATGTAGCGCACAAAACGTTTGTCGGCTTCGCTTTTTTGCATTTGCAGGATTTGCTCCATGCTTGCGACGCTGTTTTTTTGTAGTTCCAACGTCCAGAAAATCAGTTTTTTATGAATAGTCTTCCAATCGTCGGCAGACGCAGCGCTGTTAATTTCCACGCCCAAATCGTTGAATTGCGACTGATAGTTCATGGTTGTCTTTTCGCTTACAAGCCGCCGTTGGTCGATTATCTTCTTGATTGTCATCAGAATCTGCATTGGATTGACGGGCTTAATCAGATAATCGGCAATCTGCGACCCAATGGCTTCATCCATGATAAACTCTTCTTCACTCTTTGTTATCATAATGATTGGTAAAGAGTTACGAATGTGTTTAATTTGTGCCAACGTCTCCAATCCGTTAAGTCCAGGCATATTCTCGTCGAGAAAAACCATATCGTACTGGCTGTTGCGAACCATGGCAATGGCATCGGTGCCGTTGTTGATGGTATCAACCTTGTATCCCTTTGATTCCAAGAAAATTATGTGCGGTTTGAGCAAGTCTATTTCATCGTCAACCCAAAGAATGCTGATTTCCTTCTGCATGGCAAATGTTTTTATGAGAACGAAAATACATTTTAATTGTTGCACGGCAACGGGTGCAGGATGAAAAATTTGGGTAACAAAACCAATTTGCACCAAACCAAATTATTTCTACTTTTGCCGCGGGTAAGTCTTATACGACCAGCTCCTGCTGAACTCCCCCAGGTCTGGAAGGAAGCAAGGGTAGGCGGTTGTAGCGGTGCGATATAAGTTGCTTACCCTTTTTTATGCGCGAATGAATAGCAAATCATATACGCTTGAAGACGTTGGGGGGATAGTCGTCCGCAAGCACCATCAGGCACACCGAATCTCAATCAAACTAAAGCCAGGACAGCCGCCCGCGGTGGTGGTTCCGCGTTTTGCGACTTTTGATATGGGATTCCGCTTCGCCCTTGAAAACCGCGAGTGGATTGCTAGTCATCTGCAGCAAATGGATTCGGCCTTAAAATCAAACGTTTACAACGAAGAACGGCCGTTCAGCACGCGCTATCACACCGTTCGGTTCAGCCGATGCCAGACGCGCTGCGTGCAGGCTGTGAAGGCCGATGGCGGCTACGAGATGCGCTTTCCCGCCGACACCGACTTCAGTTCGGCGCAGGTTCAGCGGCAAATCCGTATGTTTCTGACAGAATTGCTGCGGAATGAAGCAAAACACTATTTGCCCGACAGAGTGGCAAAATTGGCAGCCATACACGGATTCTGTTACAACCAACTGACAGTCAAGAATGTACACACACGTTGGGGCAGCTGCTCGGCACAGAACAACATCAATTTGAACATCTGCCTGATGACGCTGCCTGAATATTTGTCGGACTTTGTAATTTTGCACGAACTTTGCCACACCGTTCACAAGAACCACGGACCGCAGTTTCACGCTCTGCTCGACTCGTTGGTTGGCGGAAACGAGAAACGCTTGGATAAAGAATTGAATAAGTATAAGATACAGATATAAGACGCAACGATTATGAAAAAGATTGCCGAAAGATTTATGCGCTATGCGCGGATTGACACCCAATCGGACGAGCGCTCGACAACGTGTCCGAGCACTGCCAAGCAGTTCAATCTGATTAAATCGCTGGCTGACGAACTTAACTTTTTGGGACTCACAAAGATAGATATTGATGGCAACGGCTATCTGTTCGCCACCATCCCGTCGAACGTGCCGTATGCTGTGCCCGCCATCGGGTTCATCGCGCATATCGATGTCAGCCCCGACGCGCCTTCGGAAAATGTTAAACCGCAGATTATCAGCAATTACGATGGCGGTGACATTGTTCTGAACGAAGCGCAGAACATTGTAATGTCGCCCGCCGACTTTCCCGAACTGCGCAATTATGTTGGCCAGGACATCATCACGTCGGACGGCACAACGCTTTTGGGCGCCGACGACAAGGCTGGCGTTGCGGCAATTATGCAAATGGCTGAATATGTGCAGAATAATTCTGATTTCAAGCACGGTCCGATAAAAATAGCTTTCACACCCGACGAAGAGATTGGCCGCGGTGCCAACTTGTTCGATGTGAAGCAGTTTGGCGCCGATTTCGCCTACACGGTCGATGGTGGCGGCATTGGCGAGATTGAATATGAGAATTTTAACGCCGCTTACGCGAAAATCACCGTCACGGGCAAGAGCGTGCACCCAGGCAGCGCCAAAGACAAAATGGTGAATGCCACCTTGCTCATTAGTCGCATAATCGGCTCTGTGCCAATTAGTTCCACACCACGTTACACCGACGGCTATCAGGGCTTCTTCCACTTTTTCAAGGTTGAAGGCGATGTTGAGCGTGCCAGCGCCGAAGTGCTCATCCGCGACCACGACGCCAATCTGTTCGAACAAAAGAAGAAATGGCTAACCGATTCAGCCGCAGCGCTTTGCAAGGAATACGGCGGCGACTACATCAAGGTTGAAATTACCGACCAGTACCGCAATATGCGCGAGATGATTGAGCCGCATATGCACATTGTTGACACAGCCGTTGAAGCGATGCGCCAAATCGGCATCGAGCCCAAAGTGCAGCCCATCCGCGGCGGCACCGACGGCGCACGCCTATCTTATATGGGTCTGCCCACGCCGAACCTGTTCGCTGGCGGTCACAACTTCCATAGCCGATTTGAGTTTGTACCAATCGAGAGTATGGAAAAGGCTTCGGAAACAATTGTGAAGATTCTGGAATTGTACGCGAATAAAGGCTGAATTGCCTTTACAAAGTGCTTTTTGCCATAACGGGGCAGGCTTTTGAAAAACAAAACTTACCCCGTTAACTGTTTTTTGTGGGTGGATAGTGATGCAAATAAATTTCTGATTTTAGAAATGTTTCTGCGAAAAATCACTATATTTGAGCAACTATAAACCACATAAAACCATTATGTTATGAGAAAACTAATTCCGATTGCCGCCGTTGCAATTCTTTGCGCCTGCACGCGCACCGAGCCGAAAAACACACAACCCGTTTATCCGCCGCACAACCGCACGATTGAAAGCCCTGTGTATGGCGCGAAATCGGTCGCGACGCATAAAGTCAAAATCGACAAAATTGAGATTACCGACAGTCTTACGCGGCTATATGTGAGCAATTTAGATGTATTCAAATTATCGGCTGCGCCCAACATTGTGGTGAACGGACAAAAGTTGGAAATGCTTTCGGCTGACACTGTCGGCATATTATCGGGAACCTCCGCATCAGCACAAAATGGCGAAAGCGGAACGCAGTTTATCCTTAATTTTCAAGATGTTGACAGCACGGTGCAGACAATCGATTTTATTGATACCGACATCAAATTCTGGAACATAGCATTAAACGACAATGCGGCGGCAAAAATAAAGGCCGAAACCGAAGTGCCCGATGAAATTGTGAGACAGGCTCGGACTGTCAGCAACGACACTGCTGGACTTGAAAAACCATATCTTATTGATGGTTTCGCAACAGTTATCGGCAAAATCTACGGATATCATCCGCAAGCATTAAACGCAAACAACGGTGTGCACAATATTTATATCCTAACTGGCGGACTAACGACACGTAAGGAGCAATACTCTGCCCTGATTGCCGACGATGGCTCGTTTGAGTTCAGAATTCCCGTTGGGCAAACGTGTCAGCGAACCCTTATCGGTATTGGGTCAAAAACTTTGGGCGAGATTTATATTGCGTGCAACGACACAATTCGGGTGAGCATTGATATGAAGAAAGCCATTGAAAACGCCGACAGGAAAACGAATAGTTTGAACGATGACAACGGTGACAATGCCTTCAGAAATGCGACATATTTCACAGGAGCGAACACCGAAATCAACAACTGCGATTACTCGATAATCGGTGATTTCAGTTTAGCCGACATATATCAGGCGCACAAAAGCGAAATGGCAGGAATGACACCCGACGAGTACCGCGATTATATTATGGGGATTTACCATAGCAAACTCAACGAGGTTTACTCTGCGAATCTTAATTCGGCAGAAATCGGCAAACAACCGCTAAATCAGAAAGTTAAGGAGTTATACGAAATGAAACTGCGCAGCAATGCTCTTAGCATACTGAGTGAATATGAACGTTTTACGTGGAAATGGGAGTATGGCAAGCAGCGCGAGAAGTTCGAACCCGACATCAATTATTATAGTGCTGTAAAAGAGTTGATTACCGATGACAGTAAAAGCCTTTTTTACGACTATGGCACGATTGGCTATGCTTATAATGCTGTTTGCAAGGCAGTTACGGGCAAAAACAGGTATATTGAGCCCAAATTCGACGTGGTGAGTAAGGAAGGTGAGCCGATTGTTGTCGAAAGAAGATTGTCGGCTGCCGAAAAGACTATCAACAAGCAACTTAAAGATATTTTTGATGCTGCAAACCCTTTGTACTTCGATGCAGAAATTGCAAACCGATATACCCGAAATGACCCGTGGACAAAAGAATATCAACATCTTAACGATACTGTTTTGGCTATAATGCGGACACTGTCTGACCACCGTTTTCTGCAACACGCCGAGAACGTTAACAGTGGAATGCTCAACTTACACGACTCTAAATCGTATTGGCAGCACACACCTGGTGAGCCGAAAGCCGATTCTCTGTTTGTTGAACTCATCAAGGATTTCGAGGGAAAAGTGCTTTACATAAACTTTTGGAGTCAACACGAACTCTCATACTATGGAGCACCTGATTCTTTAAAAAGAATTGAAAATGAACTACCTATGAACAAAATCGGGTTCATAAACATCTGCAACAAAAAGCAAACACCAAAAGAGTTGTTTGATAAGAAAAGCGAAACGTGGGGAAACGCCAATTATTGGCTTGACAACTTCAGTTACAGCATCTTACAAAACAAAATGGGTATTACAACTGGACTTATAGTAAACAAGAAAGGACAGATTGTGAAGAAGTTTTATTGCCACTTCAGCAATGGCACGCCAATTATTAAAGCGATTTTGCTTGAAGAAGCGGCGAAGTAAAAGAATCAATATCGTCTATTCAGGCGACTACGAGAATAATGGCACAGAGTTTAACTTATTGAATTACCGCAATATAAATAGTGCACTGGATTAGTTTATGTAGATTTGCAATCGGATTGCAAATTTGCATAAAATGAGTTTTATGTGGTTGGTTGAACACCACAACCATTTATTAATCAATATCTTCCACATTCAAATTCTTGAACACGAAATCAGGTTCAAAACCTTTTTGGATTAGGTAGGCGGCGGCTTTGCGGTTGCGCTCGAAAGGCTTCAGAGCGCGTAACTGGCGCAGTTTTTTGTCGCGCTCGGCTTCGAAGGCACGCTGATAGTCCGATTCGGGCAACTCGTTAAAGGCTTCATTTATAACCTGTTTGTCGATATGTTTCTGCCGCAGCATCAGCGTGGTTTTCACCCGCCCCCAATGGTTGAAACGCGTTTTGTCGCGCACGTAGGCGGTGGCAAAGCGCAAGTTATCGACAAAGCGCTCAGCAACGAGCGACTCGATAACTCGCTGAATATCTGCCGACTGCACGCCCCAATTGCGCATTTTCTGCTCAAGGTCGAAAGTGCAGCATTCGCCTTTTGCGGCTAAAAAGCGGCAGCGGTCAAGGGCTTCGTCAAAGGTCATTTCGCATTCCATACGGCACTCACCATTCTGTTTTTTTCGTAAAAGTCGCGGTGCAACTCGACGTTGTCAAACCGCATATTCTCAAGCAATTGCACCGTTTCGGGACCAAAACGCTCGTTGATTTCGAAAAACAACATTCCGCCCGATTTGAGCCATTGCTGCGCCAACTCGGCAATGCGGCGGTAGAACAGCAGCGGGTCCGCATCGGGTACGAAAAGCGCCAAATGCGGCTCAAAATCAAGCACATTGCGGCTCATCTGGTCTTTGTCGGTCTCGGTGACGTAGGGCGGATTGCTCACCACAACATCAAGACTTGACGGCGCAAACAACTGATTATCAGTAAGAATATCGGCACAAACAAACTCAACCTGCGCACCATTCCGCTCGGCATTGCGCCGTGCCACTTCAATCGCGGAAGCGGACACATCGACAGCCGTAACTTGCGCACCATCAATCAGTTTGGCCAACGAAACGGCAATGCAACCGCTGCCTGTGCCAACATCGGCAATCCGCGGCGACGGCCGTTTGCAGCGGTCGACAATGAACCGCACCAATTCTTCGGTTTCGGGGCGCGGAATCAGCACATCGCGACAAACGCTGAAAGGCATATCCATAAACCATTCAGTGCCAACAACATACTGCAACGGCTCACCATTGGCAAGCCTTTTTAGCATCAGTTGCAGTTGTTCGTAATCAGTTTCTGATAATTTTGCATCGGGATAGGCGATAACCTGAACGCGCGTGAATCCGAAGTGTTCAAGTAGTTCAAACACAACTTGTTGCAGTTCGCGCGGCGAATAAACGGGCGCCAACTGACGGCGCATTTCCGACTGAATGAAGGCTAACGTCCTGTCCATAATGCAAATGTAAACGAGCGCCAATGAACGAGCAAGTGAACGACGAATTTTTTATGCGGCGGTGTCTGCAACTGGCCGCGCTGGGCGCTGGGACGGCCGCCCCGAACCCAATGGTGGGCGCGGTTGTGGTGTGCGACGGCGCGATTATCGGCGAAGGCTACCACCACCGTTGCGGCGAAGCGCACGCCGAAGTGAACGCCATTGCCGCCGTCAAAAATCCCGAATTACTCTGCCGCTCAACCATTTACGTAAGCCTTGAGCCGTGCAGCCATTACGGCAAAACGCCCCCTTGCGCCGACCTGATTATCAGCCGCAAAATTCCCAACGTAGTTGTTGGTATGGTTGACCCTTTCGGTAAGGTTAACGGCAACGGAATCAACAAATTGCGGGCGGCGGGCTGCAATGTGAAGGTTGGCGTTCTGGAAGACGAATGCCGAGAGTTGAACCGCGCTTTCATCACTTTTCACACAAAAAAACGCCCGTATGTGATTCTGAAATGGGCCGAGTCGGCCGACGGATTCATCGACGGCGAGCGCTCGCCCGAAAACAACCGCCCCGTGTGGCTCACCAACGACGCCTGCCGCGCGCTGGTTCACCGCTGGCGGGCCGAATCGGGCGCGATAATGGTGGGCTACAACACCGCGCTGCTCGACAATCCGCAACTCAACGTTCGTGCGTGGACTGGCCGCGACCCGCTGCGAATTGTCACCGACCGCGCATTGCAACTGCCTGGCAATCTGCATCTTTTCGACCGCAGTCAGCCGACGTGGCGGTTGAACACCATCAATAACGACGGCACAGAAAATCTGCAAAACGTTCTGCTGCCGTGGGGCGACGCAATGCTACCCGCGCTAATGCAGCGGCTGTACGACGCGCAAATCAACCAACTGATTGCCGAGGGCGGCACGCGTCTGCTGCAATCATTCATCAATGCTGGCTTGTGGGACGAAGCGCTGATTTTCAAAAGCCCCGTGGTTTTGGGCGGCGGCGTGAAGGCACCTGCCATTTCTGGCTCGAACGAGAGTTCGGAAATGATTGGGAATGTGGGGCTTGTAAGAATAAAATCTGTTTAGAAAACGGATTGCGAGGAATTTCGTTTCAAAAAACATTTTCCTTTTCAAACCTACTTTTTATACTTTTGTCTTGATATGTGTTTATGATAATTGGGCGCAAGAAGCATACAATTGAATATAATACAAACAAAAACAGTGAGATATGTCGGAAACGGAAGTGAATAAATACAGACTGACAAGTATGGAGGAACCGACTGACGAGATGTTGTCGTACATTATGCGTGAGGCCGCCGAAGAAGCCCGCAAAAGCAACGAAGCGGCTCTGCGGAGATATTTCGACGAGATTCGCGAGATATACAACAAGAAATACGGTAAACAATGTCGGATAAAAAGCCAGTGCTGATAGTTGTTGCAGGGCCGAACGGGTCGGGAAAAACTTCTGTGACGAGCCGCATCCTGCATCACGAGTGGTTGGAAAACTCTGTGTATATCAACCCCGACATTGTTGCGCAGGAGCGTTTTGGCGATTGGAATTCGGAAGATGCTGTGCTGAAATCGATTAAATACTGCGAAGAGTGGCGCGAGAAATGCCTTTTAGAAAAGAAAAGCCTGATTTTTGAGACCGTTCTGTCGGCCGACGACAAGATTAACTATATAGAAAGAGCAATGGCGGCAGGTTTCTTTGTGCGATTGTTTTTTGTCTGCACCGCATCGCCAGCCATCAACGCGTCGCGTATTGCAACCAGAGTGATGAACGGCGGACACGATGTGCCTATTTCAAAAATCATATCACGTTATCAAAAATCAATCTCAAATTGCAGATATATAGCGAAAAAGGTAAATCGCGCATATCTTTACGACAACACTGCCGAAAACACTGAAGCCACGCTGCTGATTAGATTTGCCGATGGCAATGTGGCAAAACGATATGTTCAAACCCTTCCCGAATGGGCTGAACAAATTGTGGAGGAATAAATTCTCTCATTTATTCCACTCTCAAAAAAAACATTTTCCATTTCCAACCTACTTTTTATACCTTTGTCTTGCTATGCATTTTGTGCTGCGAAGCGTAATTTGCAGAGTGACATATAGAAAGACGTTTACTGACGTTTTCCTTTGGCTGTTCGAAACATCGCAAATTTTCGAATGTACCTGTCAGAAGAAAGCAACGGTAGATGCCTGTGCGATGAATTATATCCATATGGTTGTATAACTGTGTGGTATATATATTCCGCGTGGGCTTCTGCGTTGCTCAATCTTACAGGTATGGACAATGCGATGGCCTCGAACAGTGGGAGCGAGTAACAATGATTCCCACGTTTTTCTTTTTTTATAGGCGCCGTTTCTGGGGAATCGGACGGAGCGAATGGAAAAAACGATGTTGCTTCCTAATTGGCTCGATAATTTCATTTACAATGATTTGAACGCAAAATATTGCCGCTCGAATGCCAATATAACCGTGATTGATTGGGACAAAAACGACATCCTCAATTATCTCGGCACGTACTTTCCACGCAGTTATGCTGAAGCCTATTGTATCTTCACCGAATACTTTCAAAATAACACAGATACTTTTGCAGACAAAGAAGAGTTGACAATCTTCGACTTCGGTTGTGGAACTGGCGGGGAAATAATTGGATTGTTGACGGTTTTAAACGAACTGCGGCCTAATCTTAAAATAGTGAAGATTGTTGCTTTGGACGGGAATCAAAATGCTTTACGATTATACGATAAAGTGATTACCGAATTACAGAATCACATTGATTTCTGTATAGAGAACGACACTGCATTAGTTCCCATTGGTGATTTTTACGACTTGCATATCCTTGATGATGTCATAGATAAACAATTTGATGTAATAATATCTTTCAAAGCTATTTGCGAGTTTGTAACTAAAGACCAATTTGAAAAACATAATGCATACGAACACATAGTAAAATTTCTTACGCCCAAATTAGTGAAAGATGGCTTGCTACTGCTTGTTGATGTAACCAGCTATAATGACACATCGCAAGAATGGCTTCCTAATATGATGGACAAAGGTCTGTCAGCAACGAAAAGCTTTGTCACAGCTAAAAACCGAGGAAATAATCAAACTTTTTTAATAACCCATTCTCACAAATTAAATGATTGTAGCAAAGTGGCTTGGAGAATGATAAAAAAATGAATTATATGGAAGATGAGTTTTACATTGATTATGCAAAATTAGATGACATTCAACGTGGATTTGTAAACAGAAAGCTTAACAAATCAATGGTAGTTACAGGAACTGCTGGCAGTGGGAAATCTCTGATTGCGTTGCACAAAGCCAAACAAGTGGCAAATATTACCGATTCATATTGTGTGGTTGTTTATACTAAAACATTAAGACGGTACTTTGAAGATGGTCTGAAAAATCTAGAGTTGAAAAACGTATATCACTATCATAGGTGGAAGGACGAGAAACCAAGTGCCAAATATATTATTGTAGACGAATGTCAGGATTTTTCTGCTGATGAAATAAATGAACTCATCAACAGTGCTGAAATAGGATTCTTCTTCGGAGATACTGACCAATCTATAGTGGAGTTTCGAACTCAAACTCAAGACGTGGATACAACAGCACACGCCTTAGGATTACCAAGAGCAGAACCATTATACACAAATTACAGACTTACAATAGAAAATGCGGAGTTTGCCGAAATTGTTGGTGATGTCCAAGACGTTGCAGAAAAATGCATCAGACACGGCGGGAAGCCTGAATTAATTAAGACAGATACCATTGAGGCTCAATTAGATGAAATAATAAGGTTAAAAAGGAACAATTCGCTTTCCAATGTTGGTATTCTGATGCCTTTTAACACTATAAAAAGTGCAAATAGCGCAAAAGCAAACGGACATATACTAGTAGAGAATCCGGAAAAATTGTCAGTGGAATATGTGAAAGACTATTTTATCAGCAAGGGTGAACCTGTCGAATACAAATACTCAGCTGACAAAGACACTGCAATGGATTTGGATTTTCACTCCACAAATGCTAAAGTTATGACTTGGTGGTGTGCCAAAGGGTTGCAATTCAAAGATGTTTTTATTCCCAATTGTCAGGTGAACTATGGTACCAACAAAAAAAAGGCATTGTATGTTGCTGTCACAAGAGTTGTTGAGAATTTGCATCTATTGTATAGTGGTCAGATAAGTCCACAATTTCCAAAATCAAATTCTTCTCTGTACAAAAGCAATGATATAGATATATCGGATTTGTTTTAAACCATTTAGCAATGAATTTGTATATAATAACTTCCGTACTAAACATTGACAACATTTTGTCATCAGAAAGCATAAGCCCTGCTTCCTTTTATAGAAAAAGAAATTATGGTTACAGCCATTTTGAAGCAATTCCAAACCTGAAATTACCTTCTGATAAAATAGTCCTTTTTGATTATTTGCCATACGTTGAAATCATCGATTCAGAAAGGATAAATTATCCTGTAGTTATAGAAATCAACAAAACCGAACTATTAAGTGAATCAAAAATTGAAAAAGAGCAAGATGGTATTTACTTATATGGGCAAACGTTGTATGTTAATCCGTTCAACTGTCGGTTACTGTTTTTCTCAACCGAGGCATATAAAGAAACTGAACTACGTTGTTTAGACAGTAAAACTAACAAATTATATAAATATTTTGGAAAGTCATTTGTTAATAGGAATGAAGCAAAAGACATTTCAAACATTGATTTTTCTGCATTTATAGACAAGCAGAATGATATTGATGAACTCATAAAAAATGACGAAATCCTAAATTCTCAAAAAGGATTCCATTTGGGTTGGTTTTTAGGTAGCGGAAAAAGCATAACACCCGATTTAGCCAAACTGAAATCTATTGAAAGAAGGGCATACGACTATGTTTCAGCTATAAGAAACAATAATGGCATAATTACACCCGCCTATAGAGAATCTCTAATCAAGATGGATGAACAGTACAAAGCATTGGACCCCAATATTAAGAAAGCCCAAATGTTATGGAACGAGCGAGTGAACCTGTTTTGCTCTAATCGCGATGCTTTTGAGATGTTTTTGAAGGAATTGAATAAGGAATCAGAATTAAAAAGGGCATTTTCTGATTCAAGAAAAATATTGCTACGCAGGAGTTTCGATATTGAGAACTTTGAATCATTTATGACAGAGATGACAAATTACACTAATGTGCTACTACAAACTTTTCAAGTTTCCTATAGCTTTTATGAAAGCACATCCTGCCTATATGACGCTATTCTTACAAAATTATTTTATGACAAAAGGTTTCATTTAGAAGATTTGCGTATTAATCGTGCTTCAGTAACCCACAGCTTCATAACGGAGATTAAGCAGTTCATTGAAAACAATGGGAAAGATTGGGTTGGTAGCGAAGCGTATATGTATCTTCATTCTTTAATGTTAAATATAATTAAATCCGAACCATTTGATTTTAATTCAATACAAGATGATTTGTTGAAATCTGTAGCTGCTTTTCTTTTAAAAGGAGAAGACTATGAAGAAATGATGAGTTTTCTTCTAAACAATGCAATGAGCGAATATCGTTATGTTTTAGGATTTTGGGGAGCGGCGTGTGGTTATACAGATATGTCAAGAATTATTACAAAACCAGCATTTGACGACGATAAGAATGTGATGGAAAATGTTTACAGACATATTTGTAAACAAGTGTACGGAATTGAATTAAAAGGGACAATTCAACTAACAGACACTATTCTCCAAGAAAATGAAAGAATCGGTTCTGACACAAGGAGTAAAAACAACAACGATTCTTACATAAATAGTTCAATGACAGATGATTCAACTCCAAGAGAATTATTGTTAATTTTTGAAAATATTGATTTTAAGTCATTTCCTCCAGTCGCACAAAAATATTATAAAGAGGAAACAAGAAAACTATATAATGGCAAATGCGATAAGACTTTTCTAAACCAACTGAAAAACTTGTCGAAGAACTGTCCTGTGGCTAAAACAACACAGAAATGGAAATCTTGTATAAAACAAGCAAATTGCTCATCAAACCATTCCGAACAGGATGGTATTTTATTTAAGCCACAAGATATGTACCCTATCGGCCAATATTTTTTCAATGATAAAAATGTATTGTATAACATTGAGGACCTGATTGATAATGACAAATTAAAAAAGAAAGTTAATGATGAAATAACTTGGATACAAAAAGCTCATCAAGATGGTGGTTATCGTAAAAATGGTGTGTGGGTTAAATGTAACGAGAAAGATAATCTTAACGTTATCAGTCATTTTTATAATAACGCAAAAAATAAAATTGACTCAAAAACACTAGAACTCATAGTTAACAAATTAAAACAATTATATCACGTATATTAGAAAATAAGTATTGATTTTTTTAGGGGCACGAT
The DNA here is from genome assembly GCA_017474765.1 of Salinivirgaceae bacterium. Taxonomy (GTDB): domain Bacteria; phylum Bacteroidota; class Bacteroidia; order Bacteroidales; family SZUA-534; genus RUG13583. The sequence goes on from JAFVGW010000040.1 coordinate 179,396, forward strand.
ACTTGCTGTGCAAGATAGTCGTATTATGATAATTCGAACAACAATACCCCCAAAATCCCCACACAAGGTGGCTTTTTTGATTTTTAGAATCAATCCATCCCCCAAAACTTCCGCAAGAACCACTCGACCGAAAGAAATGCGAGGGCGAGAAGCAGAATTGGCAAAAGGTCGATAATGCGGAACAGTTCGGTGGTAACAATCACTGAATCAGTAATTTCATCATTATCAATAATTGCATTGGCAAGTTCATCGAGATTGTCGGGCAGGAACATACGGCCGCCGTGGCTGTCGGCGAGTTGGAAGAGCAGGCTGTGATTGGCTTGCAGGCTGGCCATCTCGGCCGATTCCTCAACAACCATAAACTGTCCGCGGCGCGTCAGCACCTCGTCGCCCAAAGTGGCGGTGGCGGTGTAGCGGTAAAGGCCAGCGGGTTTGCGGCCAATGTTGAGCGTGTAGCCCGCAGCAGTTGGTTGGAACGCCGATTTAATGCGGTTTCCAGCGGGGTCGGTCAGTTCGAGAACCACCTCGGCCGTGGTGACGGGCTCCATTGAAAGATTGTAGAGCAAGGCGTCGAAAAGCACCTCGCGGTGCATTGGCACAACATCGGCAACCGTCACCTCAAAGCGGTCCTTCTTTTCGTTTGTGCAAAGATATTGTATTGATTTCGTGATAATTTCGTCGGTCACAGAGTGCGAGCCGTTCGACGCGTAATCGGCCAAGCGCCAGCGCCAAAGCCCCTCTCCCGCCACCACTCCGATTTTTTGCGTGGCAGTTGTGGCGAAATAGATTAGCGGCCGCCGGGTGCCAACCGAGCCAATCTTCTGATAGAAAAGCACTTGCCCCACTGGCGCGGTGCGATAGTCGCCGTAAGGCACATTCAGTGGCGGAAAAAGCGCGGTCTGCGTTGCATCGAAATCGATTTTAAAAAACTGAAAATCAGAATTTAGCAGCGGGAAGGCATCCTCGTTGCCTCCACGTTTCTGCTCAATGCCAACGGCGGGTGCAATCGAACCCAAAGCCTTCATATCGGTCTGATTACCAACGATAAACAGCATTGGTAACTCGGCCTCGCGCGCCTGCTCCACAATTTTTTGCGCCTTGTGCTGCGACGAGGGCAACTGGTGCAAAATGAGCAGCGAATAATCGGCAAGCCGACCATCGAAATCGGCTATATTCTTTATTGTCAGTTTGTAACGCTCGTTGCGCGACAGCACCTGCGCAATGGCCGACACATCGGGGTGCCACGAGTTTTGCAGCAGAAGCACGTTGACAACCTTGTCGCTGACATCGACAACCACGCTGCGGCGGTTGTTCTGCCTATTTGCGTCATTTTCAGGCACATCAATGCGCACATCGTAGCGGTGCAAACCTTCGTCGGCACCATCGATATAAAAAAGTTCCTTCTGGTAAACGTAATCGGAATTGATAGCGACGGTTCGACTTTCGAGCACCTTATCGCCCTCAACAACAGCAAGTTGATAATTGCCAGCAGGCACTTTTTCGCCTTTCAGGCAAACCATTATCGGGAAACGCGAATGGTGGAAGGCCGTTCGGTTGGCCACAATGCGGTCAATCGACAAATCGGGGTGCGACAGCGTGTCGCCAAGGGCAATGGTGTAGATTGGCTTATTGAACGAGCCAGCCTTGTGGAGCGGGTCAGCGCCCTGGTTGGCAATTCCGTCGGAGGCAATTATCAGTGCGCCAATGTTTTCGCCGTAGAAATTCGTCTGCACATAGTCGAAAACAGCGGCAATATTGGTGGTCTGACCATTGAAGGTAATCGGCTCGTTTTCAGTTACTTTATCAGAAAAAACAACTGGGCGGACTACGAAGTTGCCACCAAGTTGCTGTTGCAGTTTTTCAATTTTATTTGTGTAATCGGTTCTGTACCAAGCCGAATCGGCGTTTGCCACAATCGACGACGAATTGTCCTGGGCTACCAACACTATTGGGTGTTGCACTTGTTTGTGACTGATTTTCAGCGTTATGCCAGCCACCACAACACAGAGCGCAAGCACGGTCAGAAAACGCAAAGCCGCCAAAACGGCGCGCTGCCGCTTGTCGGCCTGCGATTTAACCCTTGCGCCCGAATAGAGCCACCACGCCACGGCGGCGGCCACGGGCAAGCAAATCAGTATCGGCACAACAAATTGTGTCATAGTCAGATACCGACAATCGGGCTATCAGGTGAGCATTCCGCCGCAGACGTTGATAACCTGTCCTGTAACGTAAGCCGAAAGGTCGGAACCAAGGAAGGCAGCCACATTGGCCACATCCTCGGGCGTTCCGCCACGGCGCATCGGGATTTTCTTCATCCACTCCTCTTTCACTGCATCTGGCAGAACATCAGTCATTTCGGTCATAATAAAGCCTGGAGCAATGGCGTTGCAGCGAATGTTGCGTGCACCCAGTTCCTGAGCCGCCGACTTGGTGAAACCGATAATTCCCGCCTTCGAAGCCGCGTAGTTGCACTGGTTGGCGTTGCCGCGAACACCCACAACCGAGCTCATATTGACGATTGAGCCGATGGCCTGCTTCCACATAATGGGCTGAACGGCCTTGCTCATACAGAACACCGATTTCAGATTGACGCGCATAATGTCGTCCCACTGCTCCTCGGTGAGGCGCTTGAGAGCGGCGTCGCGGGTGATTCCTGCGTTGTTCACCAGAATGTCGATACGGCCGAACTCAGCGGCAATCTCGGCCACATATTTCTGCGCGGCTTCGAAATCCGAAGCGTCGAAAGCGTAGAATTTGGCCTTCACTCCCATCTGGTTCAGCTCGTTTTCAAACTTCATCACCTCATCGCGAAGCGACGTGCAGGTCAAAGCCAGATTGGCGCCCTGCTCTGCGAATTTCAAGGCTATTCCCTTGCCAATTCCGCGTCCGGCGCCAGTTATCAGCGCCACTTTTCCTTCAAGTAATTTCATAATTTTTACGGATTTATTGCCATCGGCATAAGCAAAATGTATGCCTATGACGATGCGAAGGTAGAAATGTTTTTTATTTGCCACAAACAACAAAAAACGATTATCTTGCAACAACAAAATCACACTATTGTGACGAAACACAGATTCATAATTCTTGCGGTATTGCTGGCTGCGACGGTGACAGCGGGCGCACAGGACGGCAATTTTGAGGCAATGGCCAACGCGTCGGTTATGCAGAACGGACTCTGGTCGGTGAACAACAATCAGGCTGGATTGGCTGATTTGCAAAAGTTTGCCGTCGGCATCAACTACCAAAACCGTTTCCAATTGGCCGAAACAAGCACCAAATCGGTGGCGGCGGCACTGCACACACGCACTGGCAATTTTGCATTGAGTTTCAATAGGTTCGGCTATTCGCAATACTCTGAAAACAGTTTCGGTTTAGCTTATGCACGGCAGTTTGGCGAACGCGTGTCGGCAGGTTTGCAGTTCGACTATCTCAACATCAACCAGCCATCGGCATACGGAAACAACGGTGTTTTCCTATTTGAAGTGGGCTTGCAGGTCAAACCCATTGACAATTTGCAAGTTGGCGTTCACGTTTTCAACCCCACAAAAGCCAAAATGGCCGAATATGAAGACGAGCGTGTGAACACATCGTTCCGCTTTGGTGCCAGCTATTTCTTCTCGCAGATTGTGCAGCTGGCCGCCGAGGTTGAGAAAACAATGCAAACTGACTTGCGCTGCAAAGTGGGACTTGAATATCAGATAATCAACAATTTATTTCTGCGCACTGGTTTCCGTTCAAAGCCAAATGAATTCTGCTTTGGCGCGGGCTACACCTATAAAGGTCTGACTTTCGACTTCGCATTCTCGACACACCAGTACCTGCCAATGTCAACACAAGTTTCATTAAAATACTCATTATGAGCGCGTTGTTTGAGTTTTGGCCTTTCGTCGGGAAAGTGTTGCTGACCACCCTTTTCCAACTGCTCTCGATTTTCGGGGTATTCTTTGTTTTCGGGCTGATACTCTATCTGTTAGCGCGTTATACGCGGCGTTTGTACGTCAACATTCTGGGGCCGAAATCCGACATTTACTTCACTGGTTGGATTGGCACGCCCGTCCACGAGTCGGGGCACGCGCTTTTCTGCATTCCTTTCCTGCATAAAATACTCGAAATCAAACTTTTCTCGCCCAACAGCGAGGATGGGACTCTTGGCTACGTCAACCACGCCTACAACCCGCGCAACCCATGGGCGCAGATTGGCAATTTCTTCATCGCCCTGGGGCCGATTCTGTTTGGTTCACTGATTATATGCCTGCTAATCAGATTTTTGCTGCCTGATGGTCAACAACTTTTAGTTCACATCAACAGCTCGCCAAGCGACTACATCTCACTGACGGGTTTTCTGCAACTCATCACAAGAATCTTCACATCGTCAACCGACATAATATCAGCACTTTTCACCAGCGTGCACGTTCATCAGTGGCAGTTTTGGGTGTTTCTCTACCTCTGCATTTGCATTTCGGCGCACATGGAATTGAGCCCGCCCGACCTCAAAGGTTTGGGATTGGGGCTAATAGCAATTATTGTCATTTTACTGATAGTCAACATCGTGCTGATTCTTCTCAATATTGATTCGTCTACCACGATAAGCGTCATTGCGCGATGGACCAATCTTTGCACTGGCATCTTCACGTTTGCCGTCGCCATTTCGGCCTTAAATTGCATTGCCACTTTCATTGTTTTGAATATTATCTCACTGATAATCAATCACAGATTTTTTGTATGATGCGTAGGATTGTTATTGCATTGGCGTTTTTTAGTATGGCGGTCGGGCTGAGGGCGCAAACCGAATCCGACAGCCGTCAGACTATTGAAACGCTGATGGATGACCTGTCCGATAGTTTCGAGGAAGAGGCTGATTTAGAGCAGATTGCCGAAGATTTGGAGTATTTTGCACAAAACCCCATCAACCTGAATTCGGCCACAGCCGATGATTTGGCCAAACTGCACTTTCTCAACGAGTTCCAGATTGCCAGTTTGATTGACTATGTGCGCCTGAACGGCCCGATGCTCACCATCTACGAGTTGGCGATGGTTGACGGTTTCGACCAGACCGACGCTTTCCGACTGGTTCCGTTTGTGACTGTAAGTGGCGCGGCAGAGCAGTCGGGGCTCAACGTAATGCGGGCGCTCGCACGCGGAAAGAACGAACTTTTCAGTCGTGTGACAAAAGTGACCGAGCAGATGGACGGATTTGCCGATGTGTCTGATTCAGTGCGGAATGCTTCGCCCGAGAAGTATTATCCTGGCAACGATTTGAAGATTTTCAGCCGATACTCATTCAACTACAACCGCCAACTGATGGCTGGCATCACTGCAGAGAAGGACGCTGGCGAGCAGTTTTTCCGCGGCCATCAGCGGCACGGGTTCGACTATTATTCGGCCTACATCGCCGTGAGCGACATTGGTCCTGTAGAAATGCTGATTGTGGGCGATTTTCACGCACGGTTCGGACAAGGACTGGTGGCGTGGTCGGGCATGTCGGGCGGCAAGTCGGCCTTTGTGATGGACATTCGCAAGAAGGGCGCGGGCATCCGTAAATACTCATCTGCCGATGAAAACCTCTTCTACCGCGGCGTGGCCACCACACTCAGTTTCGGGCCGATGAAAGTGACTGCTTTCGGTTCGCACAAGAAGATTGACGCCACACTTGCCGAGCAGGACACGGCTGTGGCCGAAGCCGCAGGATTCACCGCTTTTGGCACGCTTGGACTGCACGCCACTCCAAAGCAGATTGAAAAGGAAGATGCTGTAACTGAGAGCGTTTGGGGAACAAACATCAACTTCAACCGCGACAATTTCCGCATTGGCGCCACAGCGCTTGGCTACCAATTCGACAAGGATTATGTTAAGAAGCCGCAACCACTCTACAAGTTCGATTTTGAAGGCCGTAAAAATCTGGATGTCAGCATTGACGCCCAATATTCGTTCAGTGCGCTCTATCTTTTTGGCGAATACGCGATGTCGGCCAACGGCGGCCGCGCGGCGGTTGTGGGCTCGCTGATGAGCCTTGCGCCTGGACTGCGTGCTTCAGTTTTGTATCGCAACTATTCGCGTGATTATCAGGCACGTTACGCAGGAGGATTTGCTGAAGGCTCAAAGACTCAGAACGAAGAAGGATTCTTTTTCGGCATCGAAGCCACTCCCATAAAACGCTGGAAATTATCGGCTTACTACGACATCTACCGCTTCCCGTGGATGCGGAACGGACTTAATGCGCCATCGCGCGGAAACGATTTTCTTGCACAAGCCGATTTTGCAGCAAATCGCTCGACATCAATGAGTTGGAAATTCAAAATTGAGACTTGCGAGAAGTCTGTGGCCACTGACAGCACTGCCATTCAACAACTTGCCGACGTTAGCCGCCTGTCAGCACGTTACCATCTGAATTATGCCGTCAATCAGCGATGGACACTAAAGAGCCGAATCGAATTGTCGGGCTATAAGAGCGGCAATTCGTCTAGTGAAATGGGTTGCCTGCTCTACCAGGACATTATCTGCACTCCGTTCCGCTACCCGCTTTCGTTCGCGTTCCGCTACGCCATCTTCGAAACCGACAGTTACAGCACCCGCATCAGTGCCTACGAGAACGATGTGCTCTACGCCTATTCAATTCCGATGATGTACGGCCGCGGCACTCGCACTTATTTGCTAATAACATGGAAACCAATTGATAATCTCTCTGTTTGGGCTCGTGTCTCACGCACCTCATACGCCGACCGCGACGCAATCGGAACATCGCCCAATATGATTGAGGCAAACCACAAAACCGAACTTAAGTTGCAGATTAGGTGGAAGTTTTGATTGTGTGCATAGATTTGCAAGATATTCATAGGAAAACCTAAATTATCATATCTACCCCAAACGACCTTCTTTTCATGCCATTAGCCACGGATACGATTTTTTCGTACAAACTATTTTGTTTTAAATATGTTTGATTATTTTTATGCGATTTTAAACATCTAACTTTTTAAATTATGAAACAACTAAAACACTGCGCAGCCATAGCTGCAACACTGCTTTTTTGTGCCAACATCAACGCACAAATAGTCATTAACGAGTATAGCTCGTCAACTTCCACATTCTTAGACGAATACAAAGAAGAATCTGATTGGATTGAACTTTGTAACACATCGGCGGATGAAGTCGATTTGAAAGGCTGGCATCTGTCGGACGACAAGGCGAATCCTGGCAAATGGACATTCCCCTCAGTGAAGATTCCGGCTGGCGGATACCTGCTGGTTATGGCCTCAGGCAAAGACCTGACTACAGTGGCCGACAGCAGCTATCTGCACACCAACTTCAACATCTCATCAGACGGCGAGGCGATTTTTCTGGTCAACGCCGCCGATAGCATTGTGCATCAGACCGATACGCTGTCTATTCCGTGCAACTCAAGCCGAGGTCTGAGCCTCGACAGCACAAAAAGCTGGGTGTTCTTTGCCGTTCCAACACCTGGTGCGGCCAACACCACCAAAGGTTACGCCACATCGGCAACCACAACCGTGAAATTCTCGCCCGAAGGTGGTTTTCAATCTTCAGCACTAACAGTGACACTCAGCACCGATGGCAACACACCCATTTATTACACGACCGACTGCACCGAGCCAACGGCCTGCGACAGCCTGCTATACACTGGCCCAATCGCGATTGACAGCACAACTGTCATCCGCGCCACAACCTTCAATAGTAATTTGATGACTGGCCAGCCATCGACTCAGACTTACATTTTTCCAAATAGGTTGCACTTTTTGGATCGTAATTTAGTGACGGGAGAAGTATATCATGATACTATAAGAAGGCAATACCTTAAGCCAGGAATTGACACAAATATGGTTTATGAAATTTATATAAACGGTGGTGATATAAGCGAATATGTGTTTGATACATTAATAGTTTATAACCCGCACTATGTTCAAGAACATCCAGCGCAGTTCAAGTTGCCAGTAGTTTCATTGACAACTCAGCCTGAAAACCTATGGGATTATAATACTGGAATTTATGTATTCGGTCCGAATGCCGACCTATCTGCAGAACCCTATTATGGTGCCAATTTTCATGAGGATTGGGAACGCCCTGTTCACGTTGAGCTTTACTGGACCAATGGAGAGAAACGTCTTGATCAGGATGCAGGAATGAAGATTGCTGGTGCGTGGAGCCGGAGCAACTACCAAAAATCGTTTGCGCTTCACGCCCGTAACGCCTACGGCAAGAAGTATTTTGATGCAAAATTGTTCGATGAACTCGATATCACACGGTTCAAATCGTTCGTTCTGCGCGATTCAGGCAATGATTGTTTTGTTACTCACTACCGCGATGCAATGATTACTCATCTTGTTGCCGCAAACAATATTGATATTCAAGCATATCAACCCGTAGTTTTTTATCTGAACGGCGAGTATTGGGGAATTTTGAATATTCGCGAGAAACTGAACGAATACTACGTTGAGAATCACTATCCGCACGTTGACCACGACAAGGTTGACATTTTGGAAGGAAAAGGCGATGGTGTAACGGCATCAGAAGGCACAGTGGATGACTACAATGCGCTGATGGATTTTATCAAATCAAACGATATGGCAGTCGATGCCAACTACCAAAAGGTGGTAGCGCAAATTGATGTGGATGAGTATATTGAGTACTTGGTGACTGAAATTTATGGCGGAAACGACGATTGGCCGCACAACAACGTGAAGATGTGGAAATCGCAGAAGAACGGCGGCCGCTGGCGTTGGTTCCTATACGACACAGACCAATCGTATCATATTTGGGACAGAACTGAGGACCGACCTGAATATGACAAACTGGCGACATGTCTTGCCGAGAAAGGCAAAAATGGCGATACATGGTCGAATGTTATGCTAATCAATATGGTGAAAAACACCACGTTTCTTAATGAACTTGTCAACCGCTTTGCCGACCGTATGAACCGCGAATTTTTGCCACAAAATGTAGCTCATTTGGTTGACAGCCTGTACAATAACATAAAAGACGAGATTCAATACCATTCGTATATTTTGGGGCTTGATGATCCGACCGGCAACGACATTAAGAAGTTCGCAAAATCGCGTCCGAAATATATGCGTAAACACCTGCGCAAGCACTTCGATGTGGGCGATGACGTTGTGCTGACTCTCAATGCCAACAACAGCAAGGCTGGGTACATCGAACTTAACTCTCTGACACTAAAAAAGTTTCCATGGGACGGCAGCTATTTCACCAATGTTCCTGTTGAGTTGCGTGCAGTGGCACGGCCAGGCTACAAATTTGTGCGTTGGGAAAACACCGACAGAAATGATACCATAATAAGCACTCAAGCTGGCATTACACTCTCACTGGCCACCAACGCCACAATTAAAGTCGTTTTTGAACCCGACGGCAGCTCGCAGTATAACAGCGTGGTTATAAACGAGATAAACTGCAAGTCGGCTGACGACTACGATACCAAAGACTGGATTGAGCTCTACAACACCACTGCTGCAGCCATTAACCTGTCGGGATGGAAAGTCTGCGATGAAAAGCCTGAGAATGCCTTCACAATTCCTGTCGGGACGGTCATTGAGCCTTACGGATACCTGGTTGTTTGCGAAAACCAGAACAAGCTGATTAAATACAACCCGAATTTGACAAACTATGTGGGCGATTTTGAATTTGGTTTAGGCAAGGACGACAAAGTGCAACTATTTGATTCCGAAGGCACTCTTATCGACGAAGTTGTTTACTCGAAGTCGTGGGGCGACGCCAATGGTTCAGGAAAGACTCTTGCTCTGACCGACCCGTTTGCCGAAAATGCCATTGCAAAATACTGGAACGACAATGATATGTATGGCACACCAGGTGCGCATAACGGATTGTTCAAACCGTCTCACAACGATTTCAATTCGAACGAAAGAGTTTCCATCGACACTATTCCGTCACAAAGCAGCAATCCCGAGCCAAATGTCAGCATAGCCGATGCTCAAGTAGTCAGCGCATCAGCCTTCTGCTACCCGAACCCAGTTAGCAACGAGGGCGTAATTGCCTGGAGACAATCTGCCGACGCAAATGTGCGAATTGAGTTGTTCAATGCTTTTGGCAGTGGTCTGGCACAAATCTGCAATGAATGGTTCGCCCAAGGCCGCCACGACATCGACATTAGCAGCACCATCAGCAACTGCATGCCTGGTTTGTACATCGCCAGAATCACCATCGAGGGACAGGTTCCCATCAATGTGCGGATTATCAAGCAATAATAAAGCTTTCAAACTCATAAGCAAACGGCAACCCGCCAATCGGGCTGCCGTTTGTTGTTTTGTGCAAAGTGCGATTCAATGATACGCCGTTTCAACTATCTTCGCGGCAAATTTTGGGTTATGGCACTCATTCTATCATTGGAGACATCGACGTCGGTGTGCTCGGCGGCGCTGGCCCGCGACGGCCGACTGCTGGCTGAGCGCGTGAGCTACGAAGGCAAATCGCACGCAACGCTGCTCACTGTTTTTGTTGAACAGATTCTGGCCGAGACAGGCATTGAAGCCACCGCGCTCGACGCTGTGGCCGTGAGTCAGGGACCTGGCTCGTACACTGGGCTGCGCATAGGCGTTTCCACCGCCAAAGGCATCTGCTACGCCACTGGCGCAAAGCTCATTGCGGTGGACACGCTGAAGGCAATGGCCATTATGGCCGAGAAAAACGCCACACCGCGCCCCGACCTTTTCTGCTCAATGATTGACGCCCGCCGAATGGAAGTTTACACGGCCATTTACAATGCTGATTTAGAGCAAATTGACGATACAAAAGCTCTGATTATCGACAGCGACAGTTTTGCCAATGAGTTGAAAACCAATATAATAGCATTCTACGGCGACGGTGCGGGCAAATGCCAAGGTGTGATTACATCGGCCAACGCCCGCTTCATAGACGGTATCTGTCCGCTGGCGGCCAATATGGTGCCGCTGGCCGAGAAGGCCTTCGCCGCAGCCGATTTCAAAGACGTGGCCTACTTCGACCCGTTCTACTTGAAGGATTTTGTGGCCACCGTGGCCAAACACAAGGTGCTTTAGCTCAATGCGCGCGCGTCTGGCTTTATCGGTTTTACTGCTGACGGCGACCTTCGGTCGGGCTGAAGCGCAATGGCTGAAAGAGACGTACGTCAGCGTGTTTGCCGCCGAGCGCGACACCAACTACATTCAGGATTTGAGCCGAATGTTCAGTGTCAATGCATCGGTGTTCCAAAAAAACTCGGCCTTCAGCATTGACGACCTGAAAAACCTGTCATCACTGCAATACGAGTGCTCGGACTCGTCGGCATCGGTGAGCGCGGGATTCGCCTATAAGTGGCTGTCGCTCAACCTTGGTGTCAGCACGGGCCTGTTCGACCGCCACCGCACGGGCCGCAAAACCGTTCTCTCGACTCAGGTGCTGCTGCCCGCCGTGACGCTGAAACTTGGCGCCAATTTCTTCGAAGGCTACTATCTGTCGAACGCCGAAAGCATTCTGCAAGACTGGCCCGCGGGCACCCGCTTCGACCGCCCCGACATCAGCACCGCATCGCTGCGCGTATCGGCCGACTACTATTTCAACTACACGCAATATTCGCGTAAAGCGCTGACGTCGCACGGCGAGCTGCAACGCAAAACAGCGGGCTCGGCTGTGGCTGGGATTCTGTTCAACGTGAATATGGTGAGCGGCGATTCGTCGCTTGTGCCGCGGAATGTGAACGACTCGGTTTACAACTATCGCGAGCAAATCAAATATGTGAGCAACACGCTCATTGGCGCTGGCGGCGGCTATGCGCGGACGTTTGTCACCCCTGCGGGGATTTATTTCAATCTTGATATGCAGATGGGACTGGCCTACAACAAATGCTTTCTGCAACTCGACGACGCGCCCGACCGCACCCACAATGCGCTGAATCTATATTTTCAAGGCGATTTGAGTGTGGGATTCAACAGCAAGCACTGGTTTGTGAACATTGGCGGAAGCATTCTGGCCATTGAGTCGCCGATGGGCAACGACGGCGCGAGCATCAACAATACGAGTGGTATGATGCGGGCCACGGTGGCCTACCGCTTCGAGCTTGAAAAGAACTACGGCGTGGGCGAACTTTTTTCTGCCAAATGGCGGCAATGGCGAGAGCGCAGGGCCGAGAAGAAGGCGGGGAATGGTTAGTAGTTAGGATTTAGGATTTAGAAGTTAAAAGTTAAAAGTTAGAAGTTAAAAGTTAGAAGTTAAAAGTTAGAAGTTAAAAGTTAGAA
>JAFVGW010000041.1 GCA_017474765.1 Salinivirgaceae bacterium
GAGCATCGGCTGACTCAACCACAATCACGTTCTGGTATGCGTAGATGTTCACTGCTGCTGCCTCGTCATCGCTGATGGCGGTGTCGTCGTCGGCCTCAACGGTGACATCGAACGATGCGGTGAGCACCACCTTGTCAACGGTGAGCGTTACGGTAAGTTGCTGTGCGCCAACCTTGTCAGCATCGAAACCGCTGACCATTTCGGCCTTCAGTTCAACATCCTGGGTTGTGCCGTTGCTGTAGGTGACGGTGAGTTTGCCGCCTGCAACATCCAGTGCCTCGCCCTTCTTGTAGGTAATCTTGACAGGAGCGCTCAATGCCACTGACTTGGCCACAACCTCTATAACCTCAGCCTCTTTCACCTCAACATCGAATGTTGTTGTGTAAGCCACGCCGTCAATCTCAAATGCAACCGTAACGGTCTGAACGCCAACGCTGTCAGAGTTGAAGCCGCTAATCATTTCAGAAGTGATGGCAACCTCAGCCGTGGTGCTGTCGCTGGTGGCGATGACAATCTTGCCGCCATCGAGTTTCAGGCTGTCGCCAACGGTGTATTCAAGCTTGCTGATGACAATCTCGACAACTTCGGCCTCAACAGGTTTCACAAGTTGCGGAACCTCGACCTTTTCGCGGCTGATTTCGGCGCCGCAAACTGAGCAGTAGGTAACCAGCTCGTAAGAGCCTGCAGCCTCAAATGTTGCATTCACAACGTTCTCTTTCACAACGCTGTCGGCCTTGTGGCCAAGAGCGGGCAGGACAGTTGTTTTGAGGCTGAGCAGTTCGCCGTTCACGGTGCAGTAAACTGCAGTGTCGACAGAACCGGCCTCGGTGCAGGTCGGAGCCACAAAGTTCTCAACAACCGGTGCTCCGGCAATGTGCTCGTGGTCGCTGATAGGGATCACGAATGTCTCGCGGCTGATTTCGACTTTGCAGCGTGTGCAGTAAACAACCGAGTCAACCGAACCTTCGGTGGTGGTTGTTGAAGCCACAAAGTTCTCAGCAACTTTGCGGCCGGCCTCGTGTCCAAGAGCGGGTATCACTTGATGAACACGGTTCAGCTCGGCGTTGTCGACTGTGCAGTATACAACGGTGTCGACTGCTCCGGCCTCGGTGCATGTCGGAGCCACAAAGTTCTCAACCACAGGCTCGCCGGCGGTGTGTCCAAGGGCGGCCACTACTATTGTCTCATGACTGATTTCGGCGTTGCATACGGTGCAGTAGGTGACAGAATCGTAAGAACCGGCAGTTGTGCAGGTTGCTGCCACAACATTCACAAACACCACGCTGTCAGCCTTGTGTCCGTTGGCCGGAACAATATTGATGCGGGTGACATCGCCGCAGCGTGAACATGTGAGCTGATCGCAACCCTCGGTGGTACAGGTGGCGGCAACTGCTACAGTGTCGTAAATGTGACCCAGAGCCGGGATGCTGTCGCCCATCTCGTAAATCTCGCCGCAGAGCTTGCAGCTCAGGTTGCCGGTGTAGCCCTTGTGTGTGCAGGTGGGTTCAAGAGTGTAGAGCAGCTCGTTGCCCTCGTTGTGCAGACACGGCAGACGCTTGATGGTTACAGCAACGCTCTCAACCACGTAGTTGCCCTTGTCGGAGCCGTCGTAGTTGGCGGTGGCGGTGTTGTCGCCTTCGACAAGTGCCGCATATTCGGCCCATATCCAGTTCTCGGGCAGAGCCACGAGTTGGGTGTTCACGTAGTGAGTCTCCATGGCAGCCTCGGGCTTGTTGGGAGCCTCGGCGGCCTTGGTGATGGTGAGCTCGCCATCCACAATAACAAACTCAACCTCGGCAAAGTTTTCGTTCTTGTTCTCGAAATTGGCAGCCGAAAGCTCCATGGCGTACTTGCCAACGGTGGTGCCTTTTGCCACGGCGTTGCCGCTGAAGGCGAAATCGCTCTCGGCGTAGATGCTCAGCTCGTCGTTGATGCTGAAGGTGTAACCCTCAACACTCTGTTCATTAGTGTTGTATACAACCTCGCTTCTGTTCTCGGTGATGGTCACCACAACGCCTGTCTTAGGCGCGATGGCGAACTCGCTTGTAACAGCCTCAGGGAGTTTGTAGTTGCTGTTGCTCAGACTTTCAGCTGTGGCGGTGTAGGTGCCGACATTCGTCTGCTCACCGCTGACGGTTACAGTGCACTCGTCGCCTTCCTCGATGCCTTCTGCCGAGGCTGTCGCAATTTGCTCAGCGCCGTTGTAGATGAGCGATGTGTTGCTCCATGCAAGGCCAATTTCTTTGGCTGCGATGGTGAACGCGCTTGTTACGTCAGTTGGGAGTTTGTAGTTGGCGTTGCTCAATGCGGTTGCTGTGGCAGTGTAGTTGCCTTGGTCTTTCTTTGCTCCACTGACAGTCACTGTGCATATTTCATCACCTATAAGACCTTCGGCAGTGGCTGTTGCAACCTGTGCATTTCCGTTGTAGATGAGCAATGTGTTGCTCCAAGCAAGGCTGACTTCTTTTGCGCCAATGGCAAACGCCTGGCTTGCGGCCTCGGGGAGTTTGTAGTTACCGTTATCCAAAGCGGTTGCAGTAGCAGTGTAGTTGCCGACGTTTGTGGCGGCACCCTCAACAGTTACTGCGCAATCATCGTTGCCAACCAGACCCTCGGCAGTGGCTGTCGGAGCCTGTGCATTTCCGTTGTAGATGAGCGATGTGTTGCTCCATGCAAGGCTGACCTCTTTTGCTCCGATGGCAAACGCCAGGCTTGTGGCCTCGGGCAGTTTGTAGTTACCGTTGCTCAAACCAGTTGCAGTAGCAGTATAGTTGCCGACGTTTGTGGCGGCGCCCTCAACAGTTACCGTGCACACATCGTTTTCAATCAGACCTTCGGCAGAGGCTGTCGGGGCTTGTGCATTTCCGTTGTAGATGAGCGATGTGTTGCTCCATGCAAGGCTGACCTCTTTTGCTCCGATGGCAAATGCCTGGCTTGCGGCCTCGGACAGTTTATAGTTTCCGTTGCTCAAACCAGTTGCAGTAGCAGTATGGTTGCCGACATTTGTAGCGGCACCCTCAACAGTTACTGTGCACTCATCGTTGCTAATCAGACCTGTTGCAGTGGATGTCGGAGCCTGTGCCGAGCCATTATAAGTGAACGATGTCTCGCCCCAAGCAAGTGTTACTTCTTTAGGATTGATTTTGAACTCGCTTGTTGCGGCCTCGGGCAGTTTGTAGTTATCGTTATCCAAAGTGGTGGCAGTTGCGGTGTATGTACCGACGTTTGTCTGTTCGCCGCTGACTGTTACATTGCAAACATCGTTGCCAAACAAACCTGTTGCAGAGGCTGTTGGAGCCTGTGCATTTCCATTGTAGATGAGCGATGTGTTGCTCCACGCAAGGCTGACCTCTTTTGCTCCGATGGCAAACGCCTGGCTTACGGCCTCGGGCAGTTTGTAATTCCCGTTGCTCAAACCAGTTGCTGTGGCGGTGTAGTTGGTTCCACAGTTGGTTTGTGCGCCAGTAACGGTCACGCTGCAAACATCGCCACTAACCAAACCTGTAGCAGTGGCTGTCGGAGCCTGGGCTGAGCCGTTGTAGGTAAGCGATGTGTTGCTCCATGCAAGGCCAACTTCTTTCTGCGCAATGCTGAACTCTTTGGTTTTGTTCTCTGGCAACTTGTAGTTTTCGTTGCTCAAACCAGTTGCTGTGGCCGTGTATGGGCCGCCAACGGCTGATTGTGCACCCTCAACGGTTATTTTATATTCGTCGTTTTCATATATGCCAATGACGCGTACTGTCGGGGCTTGCGCCTCGCCGCTGTAAGGCAATTCGCTTTGTAACCAAACAAGTTCTACCTCTTTCGGGGTGATTGAGAATGTTTTGTAGGCATATTGTCTATATATATATTCCGAATATTGTTCTGACCAAAACGTTTTTCTCCAAGATATGCTTGCCGTTGTGCCCACATTGACATTGTTGTAATATACAACTTCCAAGGGCGTTTCAGGGTTGTAATAAGTGAATGTTTTTCCACACATTACACGGCTGATAGTAATATCGAGTCCGTCTTCGAGTGTGTAGGCTGTGCCTTTGTATGGGTAACTCGCGGTGTTCAGAATAACATCATTTGAAGTGAGATTCTCAAAGATGAAACTGCCGTTTCCAGCCAAATCGTTGCCTGTAATGGTACCATTGCAAATGATTGTTCCGTTGTTGGTTATCACGGCATCGCCAGTAGTTTCAATCGAGGGGCGATCATCATAAGAGGTTCCTTCAGGAATAACTAAAGTTTTACCTTCGGCAATCGTATAGTTTGTAGTAAGAACCGGATTGCCTACTACAGTTAACACATCACCATCCTCATCTATATATCCAGTAACCCAGTTGCTATTTTTGTTGAATGATGGATATGCATCGGAAAACAATGTTTGGCGGAAATACTCCCCTATCAAATATGCGATTTTACCGCTTGCAAACTCGCTCGCTGATGCGATTATTGTACTACTGCTTAGCAATGTTGGGGCGCTATTTTCAAGGCTATAACATTTAATCCTTGTTCCAGCGTGAGGACATATGCCATCAGCATCATAATAATTTGTTGCAGAGACGCTTCCTACGTTGAAACAACAATTCACTGTTACCTTACCATAGTAACTTCCTCCTCCACAAATACCACCAACATCATAATGTCCCGAAACAGATCCCGCATTGTAACAGTGCGTTATATAATTTATCTCACTACTGCTATATCCGCAGATACCGCCAACATTACGCCAGCCCGAAATAGTGCTTGTGCTATAACATCTAAATATACTACAACCATAACTATTAGAAGATAAAACATAACCGCATATTCCGCCAACATTTTGATAACCATTGAAATAAGAATCAACAACACCCACATCTTCAATACTGCCACCATCGTAGGAGTTTGTATAAAGAAAGCCGAACAATCCGACATTATTTGCCTCGCTGTCATCGAAATACAAACCGCTTACAGTATGGCCATTACCATTGAATTTGCCAAGATATGAGTTACCGCTAGTTCCTATTGGAATCCATTTACGGAAATTACTTCCGTCGCCATTAAGTGTGCCGTCCTCATTAAGCACATTTCGGTTCACAACAATGTCATCAGTAAGAACTCCATTGGCACTTGTGGTGCCTCTTTTAACTAATTCGGAAAAACCATAGAGTTCATCTGCACTGCCTATAGCGTAATAACCGACATAACTACTTGAAAGACCCAGCGCCTCGGCTTGCGCTGCATCGGCAATCTGCGAAGGGCAGATGCCGTTGCCATAAAGGTTGTTGGAATAATATACTATTCCGTGCCGGTTGTTTGTTGTCGGCATTGCGTCTGCGCCAATGTCCTGGTACCAAAGAATGTCACCCTCGCTTGTGCTGCCGTTGAGCATATAGGCAGCTTCGCCGTTTGTAAACGCGGTTTCCGAAACATTAGTACCACCCCCAGCCGATGTTGCACTGCCTGTGAGATAGTAGCAAAGGGTTTGTGTGCCGCCATTGCCGCAAATGGCAGAGCCGGATACAGTTCCAATGCTATAGCAACTTGTTTGTGTGCCGCCATTGCCGCAGATTCCGCCAACATTGCTATTACCCGAAACGTTTGAGGCATTATGGCAGCCAATTATTGTTCCACCATTGCCGCAGATTCCACCAACATATTGGTTGCCTTTCAGATAAGAGTCAACAACACCAACTTTGGTGATGGTTGCGCCATCGGCACAGCCAAACAAACCCACATACGAGGCTGTGCTGTTATTGTAATACAAACCACTTATGGTGTGCCCTTGGCCGTTGAAGGTGCCAGTGTATTTCCGGCTGCTGGTGCCTATGGGTGTCCAGACGGAGAAGTTGCTGCCGTCGTCGTTGAGCGAGCCGTCGGTTGCAAGTACGTTGCTGTTGACCACAATGTTCGACACCAATACGGCATTGGCGTTGGTTGTGCCACTATTGACCAAATTGGCAAACCAGGCGAGTTGCTTAGCGTTGCCAATCTGATAGAATCCGTCAACAATCTCGGGATCCAGGACGATTGAATATTCGGCCGAGCACTCGCTAATGATATAGTTTCCACCCTCGTTATCGGTGATGGTGATGGTTTTGTCGCCTTCGTTCACCACATCACTGGGATAGGTTACGGTGTACTCTGAGGGGTCAATCACCGTTTCTCCGTCTTTCAAAGTAACGGTAGGCTTCTGTTCGTTGCCGCTGTAGGTGAACACCGTTGCGCTCAACTCTACTGTGGGGTTTGTAACCGCCTTTGGCGCGATTGTGAACTCACGAGTTATGCTTCCGTTCCACGTTACGGTTGCCGTTCCGCAGCTGGTGTTGTTCTGATAAGTCATTGTGGCAGTGTTGCTGTAGGTGAAAGTCTTGCCTTTATAGATGTGCGAGGCATAACTTACATCGAGGTCGCCGACGGTGTAGGCCGAACCTTTATAGGGAACACTTACAGTGTTCAGAGTTACATCGGCATCATCAAGTTGGGCGTAGTAGAAAGCGCCGTTTCCATCCAAATTGTTGCCCGAAATGGTGCCTTCGACAATCAGGGTGCCGTTGTTGATGATTTTTGATGAACCAATGGTTGTTACCGTTGCTCCTTCAGGAATAATCAATGTTTTGCCTTCGCCAACGGTGTAGTCGGTGGAAAGAGCAACATTGCCATAGGTTGTTATGACATTATCAACTTCATTAATATATCCAGTAACTGCTTTGTGGCTTGCAGCAAGCAAAGGTGCGGCATCGGTGAACAAAGTCTGCCGCCATGTTGTGCCATCGAATGTGTTGCCGTTCAGCAAGTAAGCAATTTTGCCGCTTGCAAACTCATCAGCTGTGGCAGAAACACCACCGCCGCGGCTAGAGCAGCTGCCTTCCAAATAGTAGCAGTTGTTTTGGGTGCCAGAACTACCGCAAATGCCGCCGAAATAACTACTTGAACTCGAAACCATTCCTGTGGTGTAGCAGTTGGTTTGGGTGCCACCATTACCGCAAATGCCGCCAGTATAGCTAGAACCCGAAACCGCTCCTGTGTTGTAGCAGTTGGTTATATTGCCACCATAGCCGCAAATGCCGCCAGTATAGTAAGCCCCCGAAACCGTTCCTGTGTTGTAGCATTTGGTTATATTGCCACCATAGCCGCAAATGCCACCAGTATAATTTTTCCCCCTCACTTCTCCTTCGAACCAGCAGTTGGTTATTGTTGTGGGCCCGTTATAATTTTCGGCAGACGCATTAATACAATAACCGACAATGCCACCTACATAATAATCATCGTTGATAATAGTGGCATTGATTATTCCCAAATTCTTGATGGTGGCTCCATTTGCCACTCCAATAAAGCCCACTTTTGGCCCTGCTACAAACTCGTATGAGACGGCGTAGTCATTGCTTTCTTCTTGGGTAATCATTAATATTGATCCTGTATTATCAAAATACAAACCACTGATAGTATGGCCATTGCCATCGAAAGTGCCCGTATATGCCCTTTCCTCGTTTAGACTCACTTCAAGGGTACCATTAGAATGAATGACTCTATTATAAACCCGACCACCAAGAGGTACCCATCTCTTTTTGGTGCCGCTGCCGCTGTTCATTACAATGTCATTAAGCAAAACGTAGTTTATTGGAGCGCGTCCTCGTCCCATGTCAGTCATCCAATAAAGGTGCTGGGGTTTCGAGAGGCCAAGATAACCGATGTACTCACTTGTCAGCCCATATTGCTGATAGTTGCTTTCATCAATTAAGACAGGCTGTTCTTTAGGTAAATCGTAAATTTCCCGCACCGCCCACGATGTCAGTGTGCTGCCTAGCAGCAACAACGTTGTCAGCAAACATTTCATTGCTTTGGACTTGAACAGTCCGCTTAGGGCGCGTCTGCCGCTTTGGGGAGGCTCCGCCATTGTCATAAGAAATCGTTCAATCTTTCTCATAATTGTTAAAAATTTAAGATGAATAATAAATTGTTTATGTATTTGATATTGTTTTTGTTGTAGAGACGCGCCATGGAATGCACCGTCCCTATCATGCACCGTATTAACAATGGTGCCAGTTGCGGGCGCACGCGGTGCGTCCCCACAATGTTTGGCACCCTTCGGCGCTGGTAGCGTCGCGGCCGTGCATGTTTGTGCAGTGCAGCAGCGCCCCGCTGGCGGCCAACCCCGAAACAAGGGGCTGGCCGTCGGGCAAGGCAGACAGCATTTTTTCCTTGAGTAGGGAATATATAGAGTGTGTGAAAAAAGTTGATTTACAGCAAGATATTGTGCTGGGAGGGGTAATTTGCTGATTTACAACAAGATAATGCGACCAGCTATTGCGCACAACCGACAGCAGACGTGCAATGTACCTGCGCACTCTGTGCGCCGCCACGCCAAATGTTTTATGTCCGCCTCTTGTTTTCATAAATTGTAAATTCTTTCGGTTGCCAAATTGTTCCGCTGCGTAGTTAATTCGGGCGCGATAAATCGCCTTCCCTCGCTGCGCAGTGCAGTTTGAAGGTCGCAAACAAGACGATAATGGTTGCAATAATCATGGCATCAATTGTTTAGCAATTCAGTTTCTGACAATAATATATGTGGTGAGTTTCAAGTTGGCCAGTTTGCTGCTTGCCACTTTCACCTTTCCGCTTGCGGCGCTCGTTGTGCTTTTAATCATCCGATTTTCCATAGTTTATGTTTTAAGTTTAAAGTTTAGAGGGTTAGAAGTTTAGAGGTTTAGTGTTCATTACTAATTTCTAAATCCTAATTCCTCATTTCTAAATCCTACCTTTCAAAAGTCGGAACGGCATTTTTAAAAAACAATAGCCGAAAAATGAACGGCGGGTTTCACTTAACGAACGGCGGCTTTGACTTAACGAACGGCGGGTTTGACTTAACGAACGGTTTTTGAAAACGGGCAAAATCGGGCCTTTTTCAAGCGATTTTTGAGTGATTTTTAGGTCGGAAACGCGGATTTTTGGTTCTAACCACAAAAATTGTTTACCACGGAACTCACTGAAAACACGGAAATTTTAAAAACGCTAGCGTTTTTTTGTTAGGGTGCGCCCTGGCGGGCGGAAATTGTTTGAAAATTTGGAAATAAAATTTTACAAAAGTTTCATAACCAATTTTTTATAAATTTTTTAATCGATTTTCTTATAATTTCTCGCGTCAGCGATAGCGCATAATTTCTAACCATACGCATCCAAACTGATACCGAAATATGTTTGGATACATTTGGGTTAGTTTGGTTAGAGATTAAAATCTGTGTAAATCAGTGTTTTCTGTGTAATCTGTGCGATATTTTGTGTGCGCCCAAGCGGGCGGAAATTGTAGGGAAAAATTGCGGAAAATTGCAGAAACAGCAATTTATGACTACTTTCGCTGCAAAGGTTGCCATAAGGAGCATTGTGTTTTTGCCTATGGCAGTCTCAACATTAAATTATTTGTTATGAGAACAATAAAACCATTGGCAACAATTGCGGCTCTGGCTACAGCTTTGACTGTCTCGGCGCAGACCGACATTGCCGACTTCAACAGCATCAAGGTTTACGGGAAGATGGAAGTGAGCATCAAATTCGGCCAGGAAAAGAGCGTAACGGTGAAAACCGACGAGCAGTACAAGAAGGCCATCAGCGTTGAAGTTGTCGATGGCCAGTTGCGTATTGGAGCGGGTGCCATTCCGCGCCAGACCAATGTGGTGGTGGTTGTCGGCTGCCCGAAACTCGACGCCGTTGAGTTGGGCGGCGGAGCCAAATGCTTCAACAGCGGAGCCATCACAACACCCGTGCTGCACCTTGAGGCAGGCGCAGGAACCGAGCTCGACCTTTTGGTTGAGTCAGACTCTGTGGATGTGATGGTGGCACGCGGCGGCTTTGCACGACTGAACGGAAAAGCGCGCGCCGTGCGGCTTAAGACATCGACAGGCGGCTCGTATGCTGCCGACGAGATGGAAAACAGCGTTTTCTATGCTGAGATGGGTGGCGGCATTGCCCGCACCAAAACATCGGACAAAATTGTGGCCAACCTCGCCGCCAAAGCCAGCCTACTCTACACCGGAACACCGAAAATAGAGACAAAGGAAGGCTCGAAAGGCGAGATAAAGCCAGACGAAGAGTAAAAGTTTTAGGTTTTAAGTTAATAAGTTATAAGTAGGGACGTGGCGTGCCGCGTCCGACAAGAAACGGAAACCAGACGAAGATTAAAAGTTTTAAGTTAATAAGTTATATGTAGGGACGTGGCGTGCCGCGTCCAACAGTTAGGATTTAGGATGTAGGGACGCACCGCGTGCGTCCGATTAACCAATTCACCAACAAAATGGAAATAAAATCAGCCGAATTTGTAATGAGCAACACCGATTTTCGGAAGTGCCCGCCACCGACAATACCTGAATACGCATTCATCGGCCGCTCAAACGTGGGCAAAAGTTCACTCATCAACATGCTGACGGGCAACCAGAAATTGGCCAAAGTGTCGGGTAAGCCTGGCAAAACGCAGACTATCAATCATTTCATCATAAACAAAACCTGGTATTTGGTCGACCTTCCGGGATATGGCTACGCGCAAACAGCAAAATCGGAGCGCCGCACGTGGCAGTCGTTCATTGGCGACTACATCCGCAACCGCGAGAACCTCTACTGCCTTTTCATCCTGGTCGACAGCCGTCACAAACCTCTCGCCAACGACATTGAGTTCATCCGCTGGGCGGGCACGCAGGGCATTCCCATCGCCATTGTCTTCACCAAGGCCGACAAACTCTCGAAATCGGCACTGAACATGAATACCGATTTTTACAAGCAGCGTCTGCTCGAAGACTGGGAGGAGTTGCCGCCGTGCTTTATCACATCGTCAGAAAAGCGCGAAGGACGCGACGAAATTCTGGATTTTATTGATGCGGCAAATGCAAGCTCAAACGCTGATGACGCGCAATAATCATATTCTCCGGGATTTTTTCTTTCGATGAAATTCGGTTTGTGCATTAACCGTTTAACACAAACTGCCATAACTGTCACTATTCATTTGCAAAAATCAAATATAACTCCTACATTTGGTAGTGTATTTTTAAACTAAAAACTTAAAGTTATGGTCAATTTAATTAAAACATTCTTCTCGAAATACTTTGATTTTTCGGGACGTACATCGCGTAAAGATTTCTGGCTCACATGGTTGCTCTTGTTCTTGCTGACCATTGTAATTGGCGTTATAACCGCCGTAGTGCCAGTGCTGGGAATTGTGACATGGATTTGGTCGCTCATTATTCTAATTCCAAGTTTGGCTATGGGCGCACGCCGCTTGCGCGATGCAGGTTTCTCGCCGTGGTGGCTGCTCCTGCTGCTCATTGGTATTGGCGCTCTGATTCTGATTATCCTTTGGATTTTCCCGAAGAAATAACAGCATTTCCAACCGAACAACAAAGAGTCGTCATTGGTTGGCGGCTCTTTTTTTGTATCCTCATATTTTGTTGACATTCAATCCTTTCGGCGTTTGTTGAAATTTTGGGTACAATGTTTCGGAAAAAAAACGCTGCGATACAAATTATTTATAATTTTGTAGTCGGTGATTCTAAAAATAAACATTTGAAAATCAATCAACTATGTTGTCTGCGCCAATAAAATTGTTCTCAGGAACCGCAACGCGCTACCTTGCTGAAAAAATTGCCGACAGTTATGGTATAACATTAGGTCGCTCTTTGGTTCAGCACTTTGCCGACGGCGAATTTGCCACATCGTACGAAGAAACCGTCCGCGGCTCAAATCTTTTCATCATTCAATCGACATTCCAGCCGAGCGACAATCTGCTTGAGCTGCTGATGATGATTGATGCCGCCAAACGCGCTTCGGCCTACAAGATTATCGCAGTGATGCCGTACTTCGGCTTTGCCCGCCAGGACCGCAAGGACCGTCCGCGCGTGTCAATCGGCGCAAAACTGGTTGCCGACCTGCTCACCGCTGCAGGCGTGTCGCGCGTCATCACAATGGACCTGCACGCCGACCAGATTCAAGGCTTCTTCAATCTGCCGGTCGACCACCTTTACGCATCGTCGATTTTTGTGCCGTATCTGCGCAGCCAAAACATTAAGGACCTGACAATTGCGGCGCCCGATATGGGCGGTTCAAAGCGCGCCAACGCCTACGCCCAATACCTGAACGCCCCGATGGCCATCGGTCACAAGCACCGCGCCAAGGCCAACGTGGTTGACGAGTTGCGCATTATTGGCGATGTGAAGGACCGCAACGTTGTCATCATCGACGATATGATTGACACCGCCGGCACCATCACCAAAGCCGCACAGGTGATTATGGACCAGGGCGCAAGCAGCGTCCGCGTAATGGCCACACACCCAATTCTTTCGGGCCCGGCCTACGAGCGCCTAATGGACTCTCCCATCACCGAAATCATCACCACCGACACTATTCCTTTGAAGCAGGAATGCGACAAGATAACCGTTCTTTCGGTTGCCGACCTGTTCGCCAACACCATCAAGAGCGTTTATCAGGAACGGTCAATCAGCTCGAACTTTATTTTCTGATAAATACAAAACAAAATAGGCAAGCCCTGAATCGGAAACGGTTCGGGGTTTGTTGCTTGATGATGGTTTGTTTTTAGAAAATCGGCAAATTGTCCTATCGAACAATCGTTGTTTGTAAGGTTTGATAATAAGCGGGTTATGAGAAACTGTGGGTGGCATATATGACGAATATCACTTTCTCTATTTAATAATTATCTGATTCACCTTTAATAATTTTTATATCTTTTCGGCGAATTTTTAGAAAAATGGACACTTATTTTTGCAATCAAAGTCTTATTCCGGTCCGCACCGAGCCACGCGAAGGGGCCGAACTGGAAACACAAATTCTGTTTGGCGAAATGTATCGCGCAACAGAAACTGACAGCGGCTGGACACGCATCAAAATCAATTCCGACGGCGCCGAAGGCTGGATAAACAGCAAGTTGCTCACCCCCATCGACGGCGACCAACTGCACCGTCTGCTGGCTTCGGAACGCCACATTGCAAGCCGCCCGCTCGATTTTCTGATTGTCGACAACCAATGGCAGCTGCCGCTTCCGGCTGGTTCAGTTCTCTATGGCCACGGCCCGAGCTACAACATCGAAGTTGGCAATCATCTTTATTCTTACTATTCTGACTCTCAACGATATAGCAGCAAGCGCGACAACGTTACCCTGCTGGCTGAATCGCTCATCGGGGCACCGTATCTTTGGGGCGGAAAAACAATGCTGGGCATCGACTGCTCGGGACTCACGCAGGTGCTGTTCAGCACTGTGGGCGTGCAGTTGCCGCGCAATGCGTCGCAGCAGGCTCTGACGGGTGTGGCCGTGCCTTTCATTGAAAACGCACAACCTTGCGACCTCGCCTTCTTCGACAACAATGCAGGCGAGATAATTCATGTGGGATTAATCGTAAGCGGCAACCGTATAATACATGCGTCACGTGGTCGCGTGCGCGCCGACAGCATCGACCATCAGGGAATCTTCAACAACGAGTTAAACGAATACACTCACAAACTGCGGCAGATAAACAGAGTGATACCCGCTTGACGCATGGGCTGGCTGAAGACCATACAACTGCTGGGCACCGATTTGCTATCGCTCTTCACGCCGCCAAAATGCTGCGCTTGCGGCAATGCCCTTGTTCGGGGCGAAAATATGCTCTGCACCCACTGCATCATGAAAATGCCCAAAACCAATTTCCACAAGGTTCGCGGAAATATGGTTGAAAAAAGTTTTTGGGGACGGGTTCCGATAGAATACGCCACATCGTACTTTTTCTTTCTGAAAAGCAGTGACTTTCAGCACCTTCTCCATGCCCTCAAGTACAACGGACGCAGCGATATAGGAATCTATCTGGGAAAACATTTTGGTCATGAACTGATACGCCAACCCGAATTCTGCCATTTCGACTCCATTATTCCCGTTCCGCTTCATCCCGACAAACTTCGCAAACGGGGTTACAATCAGAGTGAGATGTTCGCTCGCGGACTATCGAAATCAATGAACATTCCTGTTGAGACCAAAGTGCTGGAACGCACAACATTCACTGAAACTCAGACACATAAGAGCCGAATTGAGCGTTGGGAGAATGTGAAAAGCGTTTTTGCCGCCAATCCTAACATCAACCTCAACGGCAAGCATATTCTGCTCGTTGATGACGTGCTGACCACCGGCGCCACCATTGAGGGCTGCGCCAACGCTCTGCTTGAGAAAAATCCGATGTTGAAAATCAGTGTGGCTACGCTGGCTTATGCGCATACGGTTTAATAAGGCATGAAGGATTGAAGGCGTGAAGGATTGAAGGATTGAATATGCGAATGTGCATTTTAAACCCGCTTGGCAGCAAAGTGTCTAAACCTTCTAAACAGCGAAGCGTCTAAACCTCCAATTCACACCCTTGCATAGAGTTTGCCGGGCATTCCGCGGACCACTCCGTTCAGCTCCATTGTGAGCAGCAGCGACGACACTTTGGGCATGGTCATGCCTGTGTTTCGACAGATTTCATCGATGGTGAGTTCGCCGTCTTGCAGGGCATCGTAGATTTTCTGACTTTCGGCATCGAGCTCCACAAACAGACTACGCTGCACAGGCTGCTGCCTGGTGTTCCAACCTAAAATATACTCCACATCAGCAAATGACTCGACCAAATGCGCCTGATTTGTCTTGATTAGTTTGTTGCAACCCGACGAAAATTTGTCGGCCGGACGGCCTGGCAGGGCGAACACATCGCGGCTGTAAGAGTTTGCCAACTCAGCTGTGATGAGCGAACCGCCCTTTACATCAGACTCAACAACAATGGTGGCGTCGCACAAACCGGCAATGATGCGGTTGCGGCGAACGAAATTGGTTTTGTCGGGAACGGTTTTCGGGAAAAACTCAGTCACCAGACCGCCTGTTTTCACCATTTCAGCAGCAATGTCGCGATGGGCTGTCGGATAAATGGTATCGAGGCCGTGAGCCAGCACTCCGTAAGTTGGCACGCCGAACTCGATGCACGCCTTGTGCGCGGCAACATCGATGCCATATGCCAGACCACTCACAATGCAAACGTCAGAATATGAGCGGCTTATCTGCTCCACCAATTCGTGGCAGAACGCCTGTCCGCGCTGCGTGGCATTACGAGTGCCAACCATCGACAAATATTTCTTATTGGAATCGATGCTCCGCCCTTTGACAAAAATCACCAGCGGACTATCCTCGCAAGCCTTCAGACGCTCGGGGTAATCCTTGTCGAACCATGTGAGAATGCTTATGCCGAACTTTTCAGCAAATTCCATCATCTCATCGGCACGGCGGTAGTAATCGTCGCTGCGTATGGCATCGGCAAGAACTTGTCCGACACCGGGAATACGCTGCAATTCAGCATCTTTCCTACTGAACAATCCTTTGATTCCGCCAGCATACGAGATGATACGTTTCGACATCATGCTGCCGATGCCCGGCACCGCCCACAATGCCAGACAGTCACGCAAGTCAGGCCTGTCCTGCTCCATCAGTTGCTTTTCTTTTTTATTGTTTCGAGGATGGCAAATGCTCGTTTGATTTTTTCAATCTGCTCACCATCAAGCAAATTTATACAAACATTCGGATATTTTGCAACTCCGCCAGGGGTGTTTTTAAAAACGGTGAGATAGGTGCGGAAACGAGTTTTAGTTATTTCGTAACCGGCAAAATCCGATGCATCGATTTCGATTGAGTTATTTTCGGTACGAATTGGCCAAAGTGCCTTATATCTGACAATTACCTTGTCGGGCCCAACAAAAACTATCACGAAGTTGTTGCCAAGCAGCACTGCCACAGCAACATAGACCAGCAAAACTGCGGCGCCGCAAAACAACCAAATCAGGTTTGTGCTGAAGTTGCCCCAATAAATCACCGCCACCGACAGCACCACCAACACCGGCACAAAAGCGTAGGCCATGCGCACCTGCGATGCTTTATTTGCGTTGTTGATTTCCATTGTCCGTCGGTTTTTAGTTTGCCAATAGCGGCACTGCCATAAATA
The DNA here is from genome assembly GCA_017474765.1 of Salinivirgaceae bacterium. GTDB lineage: Bacteria > Bacteroidota > Bacteroidia > Bacteroidales > SZUA-534 > RUG13583. The sequence continues at coordinate 15,957 of JAFVGW010000041.1, forward strand.
CATAAAGCGTACCAAACTGCTGAATTTTAGTCAATGGAAATGAGATTTTTGTCAAAGTGGGGATGATGAATGGTAAGTGGTTAATGTTTTGTGTTTAAAGGGTTTAGCGCTTCGCTGTTGAGAAGGTTGAGTTTATGGTTCAACAGGTTTAAAGTTTAACGAGTTGAAATTCTCAACTTTCTAAACCCTCTCAACCATATTTCTAACTCTTAATACCCGTACCGCTTCGCCCACCAGTTTTTCAGGCGGGTGCGGATGTTCTCTTCCTGCGGGTTCTGCTGCGGGTTGTAGAACTTGCGGCCGCGCAACTCTTTGGGCAGAAAAACCTGGTCCACGAAATTGCCTTCGTAGTCGTGCGCGTACTTGTAGTTGACGCCGTAGCCCATCTTTTCCATCAGTTTGGTGGGGGCGTTGCGCAGATGCAGTGGCACCGACAGATTGCCCGTCTGTCCGACAGTTGAGAGTGCGTCGTTGATGGCCATATAGCCCGAATTGCTTTTGGGACTCGATGCAAGATAAATGGCACATTCCGAGAGAATTATGCGCGATTCGGGCATGCCGATTTTGTTCACTGCGTCGAAGCAGGCGTTGGCCAGTAGCAGGGCGTTGGGGTTGGCAAGGCCGATGTCTTCCGAAGCCGAAATCAACAGCCTGCGGGCGATGAATTTCACATCTTCGCCACCGTCGAGCATCCGCGCAAGCCAGTAAACGGCGCCGTTTGGGTCGCTGCCGCGAATCGACTTGATGAAGGCCGAAATGATGTCGTAGTGCATCTCACCGTTCTTGTCGTACACCGAAAGGTTCTCTTGCAGAATGTCTTCAACAATCTTGTTATTGATTACGATTTCCGGTTTGCCCGATTGCGCCCCAACAACTATATCGATGATATTGAGCAACTTACGCGCATCGCCACCCGAGTAGCGGAACATTGCTTCCTTTTCTTCGACGTTGATTTTCAGTTGCTTCAAGTCGGAATCGCAGGTGAGAGCGCGGTTGAGCAGTTCGTCAAGGTCTTCGGGCTCGAGTGATTTGAGCACGTAAACCTGGCATCGCGAAAGCAGCGGCGAAATGACTTCGAACGACGGATTTTCGGTTGTGGCGCCAATAAGCGTCACCACGCCTTGCTCAACAGCGCCCAGCAGCGAGTCCTGCTGAGCCTTGCTGAAACGGTGAATCTCGTCGATGAAGAGAATGGGGTTCGGTTGGTCAAAAAACTGATGGCGCTTGGCTTGGTCAATAGTGTCGCGGACATCTTTCACGCCTGAGCTGATGGCGCTGAGCGAGAAGAATGCACGGCCTTGCAAGTGGCTGATAATGTTGGCCAAAGTGGTTTTGCCAACGCCCGGCGGTCCCCACAGAATCATACTCGGGATTCGCCCCGACTCGATTGAACGGCGCAGAATAGCCCCCTTCCCGACCAGATGCTTCTGGCCGATGTACTCGTCCAGACTTTTCGGACGCAGCCGTTCGGCTAATGGAAGGTTCGACATCGGCTTCCTCTATTTTTTTAATCTCTTCTGCCGGCAATAATCGCCAAAAGGCGCAGAATCTCGATATAGAGCCATACGAGTGTCACCATCAGCCCGAAAGCGCCATACCACTCAAAATAAGCAGGAAGGCTCGACTCGGCTCCGTTCTCGATAAAATCGAAATCGAGAACAAGGTTGAGTGCGGCAACAGCCACAACTCCCAAACTAACAATCAGTCCCAGCGAACCGCCGCCAAACATGAAATTCATTTTCACACCAAACAATCCGATAATGAAGGTGACAAGATAGGCAATACAAATGCCTGCTGTGGCTGCCATCAATATTGTGCGGAATCGTTGTGTGGCCTTCACAATACGCATCTTGTAAAGAAAAAGAAGCGCAAACATAACGCTGAATGTAAGCAACACGGCGCGTAAAACCAGACCCGGGAACATCACCTCGAAGTATGCCGACGCTGCTCCAATGAAAAGCCCCTCGCAAACCGCATAGATGGGCGACAGCACAGGAGCAAGATTTTGGCGGAACGATATGATGATTGCAAGAATGAATCCAGCCACGCTGCCGCCAATCATCCATCCGTTAATTCCGACAGCCACTCCGCCCTCAACAGCGGTCATAACCTTCGACCATGTGAACGCTGCGCCTGCAACAACAAGAGCAAGCAGCAGTGCGGTTTTGTTTATTGAGCCTTGAACGGTCATTGCCCGATCGGTTGCGGCAAAGGCGAAACGGTCGATTATTCCTTTGCCCAAGGTTGGATTTGAAGTTTTGTCAAAATTCATTTCAGTAAGATTTTAAATGTTTTGTGTTCTTTTCCTCAAAAAACAGACCAAACGTTGTTTATGACAATTTATCAGTCGGGGCTGTCAGTTGCAAGCCACAGATATTGCTTGCCCAGCGTCTGACTAAAAGCTGATTCCGATGCTGCAAGTCTTTCGGCCTGAGCGGCTATTGCGGCACAATTGGTTTTTGACGTTTTCGCCACGCTTTGCATTGTGGTTAGCAATGGTTGCATGGTTTCGGGGTAAGCCAATGCTGAAAATGCCTCAATGTGAGCAATTAACCACGTGCATAACTTTTCGGCGGCACCGCGCATTGCTGCCCAGCCCACACCGTGGATGGCGGCCAAAAGCTGCCATTTGTCGCCATTGGCAAGACGGCTGTAAAAATCACAATCGGTAATTTTGCCAATAATGTTCTGCGCAAAATTCTCAGCCATATCGATGTTGGTTATCGAATTGACAATCAGCTGGGTATCATCGTCGGTCAGTTTGGCGGCATCGAAAAGCAAGGATGCCAAAATGCGCGCCTCGCGAATATTGAGCTGGCAGAGCCGCCGGGCAAGTTCGTGATTTGTGCCTGTCTCCGCCGCAATCCGCCGCAAATCGGTAACAGCAACACCATAGTTCATCAGCCCGCGCACGCCCGACCGTGCCATTTGGCTTGCCACGGTGCCGTTTTGCAACATCACCACACACTGCATGATTTGCTTCAATTCCGTATCGGCAGTGTTTTGCAGATGAGTTGGGAGTCCGAACATAGTTTTTTCTTTTGGGCAAAGATAGCATTGCAATTGTTCCCGCATCGGGAAAAACAAAAAATAACACATTTAATAAACCGAAATCACCTATAATTGTAGATTGATTTACACGAAATGGAACGCAAGATTTTAGGTATCGACCCTGGAACAAACATTATGGGATATGGTGTCATCACGGCTGACGGAAACAAACCCAAGATGGAGACGATGGGCGTTATCATGCTCAACAAGATAACCGATCCCTATGAGAAACTTGCCATAATCCACAAGCGAACCACTTGGCTCATTGATGAATTTCTGCCGGATGAGTGCGCGATTGAGGCTCCTTTTTTCGGACAGAATGTGCAGTCGATGCTGAAGTTGGGAAGAGCTCAGGGTGTGGCCATTGCGGCTGCCATTGCACACCAGATTCCCATTACCGAATACGCCCCGCGCAAAATCAAACTGTCAATAACGGGCAATGGCGACGCCTCAAAAGAGCAGGTGGCAGGCATTCTGCAAAAAATGTTTGGTTTTGCCGAACTTCCGAAAAACCTTGATGCCACTGATGGTTTGGCCGCTGCTGTCTGCCATTTCTACCAGCGCATTCCGACAACTGCCGCCAAAAGCTGCAAATCGTGGGCTGATTATGTAAATCGCAATCCCGACAAGGTGGTTGGAAGAAAAAGTTGAACACGACTTCTTGAAAATCATTATATTTGCTGAAAACAATATTGTTATGGCAAAACCGAAATTAGTGGCACTCACGGGTGCCGGAATTAGTGTTGAGAGCGGATTGAGCACTTTCCGCGATGCGGGCGGATTGTGGGACAACTATCCGGTTGAGGATGTGGCGACGCCCGAAGGACTGGCGCGCAATCCTGAACTGGTGCTGAATTTCTACAACGGCCTGCGTGCCAAATTACAAACCATCAAACCCAACGACGGCCACATGGCGCTCGTTCGCCTTGAGCAGTGGTTCGATGTTCATGTGGTGACGCAGAATGTCGATAATCTGCACGAACAGGCTGGCAGCAAGCAAGTTGTGCATTTGCACGGCGAGCTGACCAAAGTGCGCAGCATCGCAAACGAGAATCTTATCTACGACATTGGTTATAAGTCAATTAAGATTGGCGACAAAGCTGAGGACGGGGCACAACTGCGTCCGCACATTGTTTTCTTCGGTGAGGGTGTGCCCGAGATGGAGCGCGCCATTCCGCTGGCTGAGGAAGCCGATGTGTTTGTGATCATCGGCACTTCGCTTAATGTTTATCCTGCTGCCGGACTGCTGCGTTACACCCGCCGCGAAATTCCAAAATTCATCATCGACCCGAAAATGGTGCCTTACCCGACAGATGAGAACTACACGTTCATTCCAAAATCGGCTGGCGAAGGCGGACGCATTCTTGAGCAAAAACTCAAAGAACTATACCACTTGTCGTAATTTTTCATTTGGTGCTACCACATTCGCAATCAGAAGATTCCGACTGACGGTACAACCTTCCGTCAACGGCTCCATTGGGGGCGTTTGAAGGTTGACCCGACTTATACTGCTCGCGGCTGAAGGCTATCATGTAAAGGTTGTAGAGCATCATGTAGTCGAGACCGTTAAACTCCATTTCGCAACAGTTGCGCCACCTGCTTGGCCTGAGGTTTTCGGGCCATACGCAGCGCGACGTTTCTGACCAGTCGCGGGCATAATGGTCGGCATCCAGATTGCAGTTGCCTGTCGGGCCGCAGAAGGGCGCAGAGTTGAGCAACGACTCGTATATTTCCTTCTCCGACTGGTATTCGCTGCTTCCGTAGGGCATTTGTTTTCCTTCTAAATCGTTGAGTGCCAGACTCATTAGTGGAAAATGCTCATACACCGTTTTCTGCCCCGAACGGCACGGGTCGTAACTGCGGCGTTCGACAAGCGTTTTGTAGGTGCTGTCGCCCAGATAATTGCTGGTGCAGGCCAGCGAGCGCACCTTGTAGTCATCGTTGTTTTCGCCAAGCGCCTTGTTGCAAATGCCTGCAACTCCTTTCATCAGCAGAATATGCAGTTCATACACGCCCGCCGTCAGCACATCGACGGTTATTCTGACATTCCGCCTGTCGTAGCCTGGAGCCAGAATCTTCAAAACAGTTTTTTTGACAGTGGAGTTGAACCCTTCGGTGAGTATGTTCTGAAACATCCAATCGCCTCTCCTATAGGCTTTTGCATGACGCAGATTTTTGCCACTATACTCGCAACCTGTGGCAACAAGTCCGTAGTTGTAGAACAGCCACGAGTCCCAGCCGATGTCGCCCGAGCCCTGCTGAACCTTTTCGCCAGTTACAGTGTTGCGCAGCACCCAATGATTCTTCTTCAAAACCAGCCTAAGAGGCTTTCTGCTCTGAAAACAATTGACATAGCGGCTGATAATGTCGCCAACCCAAAGTGAGAAATCGATGTTGTCGCCGTTTTTAATTCCCTTTTCTGTCAGATACTGCGGAATAATGTCGGTCCTGAATGTTACGGGAACATTGGCCACGTTCTCGGTGCCCACAAGCCTTGCCACGAGCGACAGTCCCTCAATGTTATGAATCATCACATCCTGGCTGATTTCCTCCATCGGGTGGCGACCGACAATCTCAAACACGTTGCAGCCAAAATGCGATTTGTATTTGTTCCAGAATGCCTGAGTGATGTCGAAACGAAGGTGCATGCCGTTGATGTCGGCTTTGGTTGGCGTAAATTCCGATGCCACAGGTGTCTGTCCCAGACTGATGACAGTCCGCACGTTTTGCGCCTGAAGCGCGGTGTCGCGGGTCATAAGGACCAGTTTCCCCTCAAAGCGCCGCCAATGCGATTCGGAGTACAAATCGAGCCGCTCCATGGCCAGCATGGCGTAGTAAAGTTCGGCAAGCGTCTGCGAATAGTCCTGACCGTTGATTTTCAACAGATAAAGTTCCGTTGAGAGCATTGCCAGATAGTGGCTCATGATGGAATTGCCATCGCTCCAACTCACGGTATCGCCATAAATCTCACCCGCAGGAATGTTCACTCCCTCCTCCTCAACATCCTGACTCACAACAATAAAACTCTGGCGCAGACGGTCGCGATAGTGCCAGTATTTTTCAAGATTTTTCTCGGGAGTCTGGCTCTGCGCCGACCATGCACCGACCAGAAACAATATGAGTAACGCTAATTTTTTCATTGCCGATTTTATTGTTTTTGAAGGGGGCAATTTAACTTCATTTTTGCAAAATGACTAAATCGCACGGTTCATTCATTTATAATTTTCAAGCACTTAAACCATTAACCGCATGGTATTGTTTTAAAAAACAATGATTTAACAAACCAAATTGCTGTACAGAAAACACTGATTGCGCAGAATTTATTCCGCGTTTTCTGTATGTTCGGTGATTAATAAGCAAGTTGCCGTCCACGGCGGTTTTCCTGTGACTTTTATTAACGAGAAATCTGTGGTTCCCATTCCATTTGCAAAAAAACGTCAAACCCTGCGTTATTTCGAGACTATTCTTACCTTTGTTTCACTCCTTTTGAGTGAATTTGATTATGAAAATTTTTGGAAGAAAAACCCGCATTGCAGTTATCGTTGCTACCATTGCCGCCGTTGCAGGCTTCACCGCCGTGGGCGACAAAGAATTCGAACTGGCTAAGAATCTTGACATTTACCACACACTTTTCCGCGAACTCTCCATCTACTACGTTGATGAGATTGAGCCAGGCGACCTTGTGAAAAAGAGCATCGACGAGATGCTGAAGTCGCTCGACCCCTACACGGTATTCATTCCCGAGTCGGATATTGAGGATTTCCGCTTCATGACCACTGGCCAGTACGGCGGCATTGGGGCCTACATCCACGGCAAAGAGAAGTATGTTGAGGTGACCGAACCCATTGCCGAGGCACCTGCCGACCAGGCTGGAATCAAGGCTGGCGACATCATTATTGAAATCGATGGGCGCGATATTGCCGATATGAAAAGCGAAAAAGTGAGCGAACTGCTCAAAGGCGAGCCCAATTCGAAAGTCACGCTGACGGTTGAAACCCCCTTCACCAAGCAACGGCGGAAAGTGGTCATCACGCGGCAGAAAATCAAGGTGAAAAGCGTGCCCTACTACGGAATGGTGGCCGACGGCATCGGCTACATCAGACTCAGCAACTTCACCGAGAATTGCAGCCTGGAGGTGAAAGAGGCTCTGCTCGACTTGAAAAAGAACAACCAACTAAAGGGGTTGGTTTTTGACTTGCGCGGCAATCCTGGCGGCCTGCTCAACGAGGCCATCGCTGTCTCAAGCCTTTTTGTGGAGAAATCGAACGAGATTGTGAGCACCAAAGGCAAGGTTAAGATGTGGAACAAAACCTACTATGCCACAGGCGAGCCTGTAGACACAAAACTGCCGCTGGCTGTGCTGGTCAACAGCAGTTCGGCTTCGGCTTCGGAGATTGTGTCGGGTGTGATTCAGGACCTCGACCGCGGTGTGATTGTTGGTTCGCGCAGTTACGGAAAAGGACTTGTGCAAACCACCCGCGACCTGAGTTACAACACCAAACTGAAACTCACCACGGCCAAATACTACATTCCGAGCGGCCGCTGCATTCAGGCTTTGGACTACTCGCACCGCAACGCCGACGGCAGCGTGGGCAAGGTGCCCGACTCGCTCATCACCATGTTCCACACCCGTGCAGGACGTGAGGTGTTCGATGGTGGCGGCGTTCTGCCCGATGTGAAGATTGAGCCCGAAACCATGAGCGAAATCACCTTCAGCCTTTACAGCAAAAATCTGATTTTCGATTTTGCCACGCTGTACGCTCAAAAGCACAACAGCATTGCCGCTCCCGACAAATTCCGCATCAATGACAATGACTATACTGAATTTTCTAACTTCTTGATTGATAAGGATTACGACTACTCGTTTGAAAGTGAAAAAATGCTCGACAAACTTGAAAAGACCATCAAACAAGAAAAACACGACACCACCATCAGCGTAAAAGTCGACGAACTCCGCAACGCACTGAAACACAATAAAGACCAGGATTTAATAGCTCACAAAAGCGAGATTAGTCTTCTGCTTCAGGAGGAGATTGCAAGCCGCTACTACTATCAGGAAGGCCGAATAAAGGCACAACTCCAGACTGACCCAACGCTGCTCGAAGCCATCAGCACTCTGAACAATCCCGACGAATACAAACGGCTACTAAGTCCAAAATAAAACCGAACAAGAATGGAAAAACTGAAAATATTATCGATTGCCCCCGAACCTCTCTGCCCGCCTGTTTCGGGCGACCAAAAGGGCGTTTTTGGCTACTTGAACGCCTTGGGAATGATATCGGACCTCACCGTCATCACAGGTGTGGGCTCAACCACTCCCGAGTGCTCGTTCGAACTCCGCCCCATTGTTCCGCGCTCGGCTTTCCGCCGCATCTCGCGTGCCAACTACAAGATTATCTACGACCAGGTGCTTGAAATCAAGCCCGATGTCATCATTCTTGAGCAGCCCGTGCTGGGATGGATGGGCACGCTGTCGAAAAAGACGGGTGTGCCAGTGTTCATCCACTCCATCAATATTGAATATCTAAGGTCGATGGCCACAGGCAAATGGTGGTGGCCTGCAATGTTCGAGTGGGAGCGTTTTGCCATGAAAATGGCCAAGGGAGCCTTCTTCACCACCGACCAAGACCGCCAGATTGCCATCAACAAGTTCAATCTGAGTCCTGAAAAATGTTTTCTGAAACCTTACGGCATCGACCAGACATCGCTCCCGACTGCCAATCCTGAGGAGCGCAGCACCGTGCTCCAGCGCCACGGCATCAACCCCGACGACAAGATTTTCATGTTCTTCGGCGTGCTTAAATACCTGCCAAGCATCGAGTCGCTTTCCATCATAATCGACGAAATCAGCCCGCGGCTTAAAAAACTGATGGGCGACCGCGGATACAAGATTCTCATCTGCGGCGGCGGCCTATCGAAAGAGTATCAGAGCCGCTTCAACGACCTGAAAAAGAACAACATTGTCTATGCTGGGTTTGTGGAGGACATCAACGAGTACATCCGCAGTTCCGACGTGGTGATGAACCCCGCCCTGCAAAGCGGCGGCATAAAGTCGAAGGTGATTGAGGCCATCGGACAGAACCGCCCCGTGGTTTCAACATCGATGGGTGCAATCGGCATTGACACAACGGTTTGCGGCAACAAACTGCAAGTGGTTGTCGATAACAACTGGGACATGTTCGCCAACAGCCTCGTCAATGCACTGACACTCACTGGCGACACTCCTCAGGCCTTCTTCGACAAATACAGTTGGCAGGGCATCGCCAAGAATGTTTATGAAACTCTGCAAACATCCGTCAAAAACAAATAAACTTCTCTTATGAAAGACTTTGTGTTTTTAGGTGCCACTGGGTTCGATTGGCTGAAAGCCGTTATCAGCATCGTTGTTGCGGTGATAATCAGCAAAATGATTATGCTGATTCTGCCAAAAATCATATTCCGTTTCTCAAAAATGCATATTGAGAAATCGAAAAGCGTGGTGCGCAGTCTGTTGATGCCCGTCAGCGTGCTAATCATTCTGATAGGTCTCCGTCTGGCACTCTCCAATTTCCCCATTGAGCAGTACCGACCAACGGTGAGCAAGGCCTACACATTTGTGGCTCTGCTTTGCATCACTTGGTTTGTGTCGAATTTTGTTACAGCGATAATCGATGGCGTCATCTCGTCGAAAAATCAGAAAGAAGGAGGCAGCAGCACCATTCAGATGCTGCCCACCATCAAGCATCTGGTGCAGGTGATTATCTGGGGCGCGGGCATTGCCATCACGCTCTCAAATACTGGCTACGACGTGAAGGCGCTTCTGGCAGGACTTGGCGTGGGTGGTGTGGCTTTGGCTCTGGCTGCCAAAAACACAGTGACCAACTTTTTGGGCGGCGCCACCATGCTCATCGACAACCCTTTCAACATTGGCGACCGCGTGCGGGTGGCCAACTACGACGGCTACGTGAGTTTCATTGGGTTGCGCAGTTTCCGCCTCACCACGCTCGATGGCACCGAAGTGACCATCCCGAACGCCAACATCATCGACAATGCCGTTGAGAATGTTTCGCGCGAGCCTGCCCGCCGCATTGTGCTCGACCTCAGCCTGACCTACGACACCACTCCCGAGCAGTTGAAGAAGGCCTTCGGCATTCTGAAAGACATCGCCCACCGCCACGACAATCTGAAGGACGATTGTCATGTCTATCTGAAAAATTTCGCCGATTCGTCATTAGACGTGTGCTTTATCTATTTCATTGTCAAAGGCGAAGACATATTTGCCGCACAATCGGAAGTCAATGTTGAGATTCTGTCGCGCTTCAACGCCGAGGGCATTAATTTTGCATTCCCAACACGAACGGTGCATGTCAATAATATTTAGGAGTTAGGAGTTTGAAATTGAAAATTGAAAA
>JAFVGW010000042.1 GCA_017474765.1 Salinivirgaceae bacterium
GATTGAAGCCCGCATCTTTCATCAGTTTCACCTTGCGGTATTCGGCGGCGTCGTAGGAAGATGCGCCCAAAAGTCCGTTGTCGTGGTGAACGCACGCGCCGTTTATCAGCACGTTTTTGCCGTTGAGGGCGAATCCTTGCTCGGCATTGTAGACAATGGTGCGGAATCCGAATGTCTGTTTCAAATTGAGTGTTTGGTCAACGGAAATCTCTGCCTCATAGAGGTTTGGCGAATCGTTGCTCCAAAGTTTCGGGTTGTTGATTTGGAGTTCCAACGCAGCCTTTGCATTAGATTTGGCGTTGATTTCAACGGACTTGGAAGTCTCCACGCCGCCTGCCGCAACTTTCACATTTACAGTGCGTTTTTGGTTGCTGTTGTTTTCCACAATGGCGTTGATTGTTACCTTGCCATTTTCCAAGGCGATGATTTGCACGTCAGTGGGTTTTACGCTAACAGCCGGAAGCAATCGCAAATTAACGTTGCGGTAGATGCCGCTGCCCGAATACCAACGAGAGTTTTTCTGATTGGAATTGTTGACGCGGACGGTAACAACGTTGTCGCCTGTGGTGTAGAGGTATGGCGTAACGTCCACACTGAAAGGCGTGTAACCGTATCCGTGCCAAGCGGCGCGTTTGCCGTTTACAAAAACTGTGGCGTGGTGGTAAACGCCGTCAAACTCCATTATAAGCCGCTCGCCTTCATCGAGTTTTGGCACGTTAAGGTTGTACTTGTACCAAGCGGTGCCGGTCTCGAAATAACCGTTTTCGTTGCCCGAAGGTGCGCTTTGGTAGGGCGGCTTGATGATGCTCCAATCGTGCGGGAGGTCAACATTTTGCCACGAAGTAGGCACGTTGGCGGTGTCGTTGTTGAGCGCAAACTGCCAACCGAGATTGATGTTGTTTGCCGTCTGCGCTGTTGCCGTGGCAGCAACAATTATTGCAGAGAGCAATGTTGTGAAACGATTCATAAAAAGTTGGTTTTACGTGTATTAAAATTAAAAGTAAAAATAACTTTTAAAAATTGAATAAGCAAATAAAAATTAAAAAGATTTGACACAACCCCACTTTGCAACCCAGTTGCAACCTCAACGCCGTATTTTTGCGTCATAATATTAAAACAATCTAATTATGAGCAAAATAAAGAAAGACAAAATCAGCAGCGCCTACCGCGATTCAAAGAACATTTACGACGGCGTGCTGACTCAAGGAAACATTTTTGCCCGCGCCTATATCCGCTTCTTTTGGGGCGGAACTGACGATGTGGCCATTGCGCAAAAGCTGCTGTCATTCATTCCCAACGATTTTTCGGGCACAATTCTTGACGTTCCGTGCGGCACGGCGGTTTTCACGGCCGAAAAATGGAGCCGTCTCACAAGTGCAAAAATTACTTGTCTCGATTACAGCGCCGATATGCTTCAGCAGGCCGAAAAACGGTTGGCTGGCGCTGCGCATATAACGCTCACGCAAGGCGATGTTGGTGCATTGCCATTTGAAAATCAAAGCGTTGACGTGGTGATGAGTATGAACGGATTTCACGCTTTTCCCGACAAGCTTAAAGCCTTCGACGAGACCTGCCGCGTGCTGCGAAAGGGCGGAAAGTTCATTGCCTGCTTCTACATTTGCGGTCAACTGCGCCGCACCGATTGGCTTGTCCGCCGCATTCTTGCGCCCAAAGGCTGGTTCACACCGCCATTCCACACCGAAGCCGAAGTGCGACAGATTTTGCAGCAGCGCTACACGAAAGTCGAAATACACACAGACAACGCCATACTTTGGTGCGTGTGCGAGAAATAGCCATTTAAAGCAAGCGCACTCGCATTCAGCTACACCCCCATTTCCATATCAACGTGCACCACGCCTTCTTCGAGATATTCGCCTGAAACTGTTTTGAAACCGATTTTCTCGTAGAAGCCTTGCGCCTGTTTTTGCGCGTCCATACGGATTGTTGAGCACGGAAATTGGCGCTTGATTTCGGCAATGGCGCGTTCCATAAGTTGGCGGCCGATGCCCTTGCCGCGCGTTATTGTCAGCACCCGCCCGATGGTTACTGTTGCAGGCCGCATGTCGTCGTAAAATGCTCTCAGATAGGCTTCTACAACGCCATTGCGCATAAAAAAGCAATGAAGACTGCGGTAGTCAATATCGTCGGCGTCGACACAGATTATTTTCTGCTCGACCATAAAAACCTTCTGACGCGCCTTCAGTATTTCGTAAACTTCAGTCGGCGATAGTTCGTTGAATCGCTTTGCGTAAAAATCCATTGCCAATCAATCTTTTAGAATCACAATATTTATTCGGTTTTAATATTCCGCTTCCCCGAAATCTGTTCCAAAACAATTTTTCCGACCAGAACGTGCTGCAATGAGCCGCAATTATCAATTTGGTAATCAGCATATCCGTAATGTTCGCAGATAAGTTTCAGACCGTGGACCATTTCCGTCGTATCGGTCAGGAAAACGCACTCGCCCAAACCGATTACACTCTCGTAACGCGCTGTGATTCCGTGCGTTATTTCTTCAGTGCGGATAAAAATATCGGCTTCAACGCAAACTTTTTTGTTGCGTTCGAGCAAATCGACTTTCAAACCCTGACGGGCGCAGTGAAAATAGATAACTGCCTTTCCGTCAACCGTTTCCATACCGAACGAGACGGGCACCACATAAGGGTATTCGCCGCCGCCAATGCCTAAACGGATTGTGTTGCAACGGTTCAAAATATCGGCAATCTGCTGAAAATCTGTTATTTCACGGTCCCTACGGCGCATTTGTCTGTGTTCCATATTATTTCACAAATTCCGTTATCCACGCCCACCATTCGGCACCGACCGCCAGTTTGGCCTTGCCCAAACAGAATGTGAAGCCTGTCTCGCAAAAACCCGCCAAAATCAATATTATCCAATTCATAATGAGACTTTTAATACCTAAAACTGCTAAAAACCATTATCCAGTGGCCATTTTTGCCGAACGCCTTATTCTTTTGTAAATCTGTAAACGACCAATGTTGGCAGAGCGACCAATAGCAGCAGCGCAGTCTCCACAAGTGCGTACGACCCGAAATAATCAACCAGTGTTTGGAATTACAGAACTCCGTCAACTAAAAAGACCAAAAGGGCAAACCAGCAGAGAAAGAATATTGCCGCATATTTGATTTTTCGCTTCTTCAGTTTCATTGTATCGATTTTGGTTGCTAATATATTCTTTTCCCGCATAATCATTGAAAACACTACGATTTTGGGCGAGTCGCCAATCATATCGCCCATTCAACCTAAAAAAACGATAAACCGCACGATTATGCCAACCTGCGGGGCTTTGTTCGCATTTGTATATGCCTATATTTGTGAAGTTTAAACTATACACGTAATTCGATTATGAAAAGAAATTTGTTCTTCACTGTTGCGGGGATGGTTGTTCTGCTGCAATCGTGCTCACAGCAAAACTCGCCGACGGCCGAACAGCGCGCCGCCGACCTTCTGTCGCAACTCACGCTCGAAGAGAAGGCGTCGCTCGTGCTGAACTCGTCGCCTGCCATTCCGCGGCTCGGCATTAAGTCGTACAACTGGTGGAACGAAGCGCTGCACGGC
>JAFVGW010000043.1 GCA_017474765.1 Salinivirgaceae bacterium
AAATATTAAATTCCCTCAATTTCAAATCGATAGACGCTTTCACTGCATCCATCAACGCAGCGTCCGACTCAGCGGTTATCGGCTCGCCAATCCAGAAGTCGACATCGGTGCGCCAGTGGCCCATTTGGCGGTAGAAGTTGGTCAGGAACGACTCGTCGCCCCAGACCATTCCGTGGTCGTGATAGAAAATGGCGGCGGGGACAACGGGCGTGGCGGTTGTCTGCGCAATCTTGAACGAGCCGTGCTTGAAGGGCGCTGTCAGCGGCTCATCTTTTATTCCGCCTTCGGGGAACAGAATGACGCTGCCGCCTTTGTCAATCTCGGCTTTAATGGCGCGCATTGTGGCAATCAGGCTGCTCTTTTTGCTGCGGTCGACCAGAATCATCCGCGCCAAGCGCACGCTCCAGCCGATTATCGGCCAGCGGCCAAGTTCCTTCTTTGCCACTATCGACGCCGGATAGCGCGAGAAGACAAGGAAAATATCGACGTAACTGCGGTGGTTGGCCATCAGAATGACGCGCTGCGACGGTATCTGACCCGAAAAATGCACTTTAACGTTGAGAATCAGCAGGCAAAAGCGCGCCCAATTCTTTGTAATGAAGCGGCTTATTGCAGGACTGCCGAAGCAAATCAGCAACAGTATCAGCCCGACTATCACCAAAACGAGTGAGCCGACAAATAGTATAATCAATCTGACGGTGGCGAGAATCTGTCTCATAATGGCAAAACTATGAAATTAACTCAAACCAATGACACCTCTCTCCCACTTTGAATGTTTTTTCTTATGTTTACAAATCATTAAAACATCAAACAATCGACAATATGAAAACTCGACCGTATTTGGCAGTGGCAATTCTTGCGATTGCCGCTAATTTGGCTTGCTCTTGCAGCGATAAAAACAACAAAGTGACTGTTGACATCAATAATTGTGTGCAGCCATCGGAACTGTTGGAGCCTGATTTTGAGGTGATTCCGCTCGAAACCATTGATGAGTCGATTATTTCGTACATAGAGAGAGTTAAAACATACAACAACCGATTTTACATTCAGGACCGAGAACAAAAAGTAATTTTCATATTTGACGAGAACGGCAAGTATATCAACAAAATAAACCGACTGGGACGCGGGCCTGGTGAATATATCTACATTAACGATTTCGATATTTACAATGATTACATTTATATTTTATCTGTGCCCAAAATACTTCGGTACGATTTGAATGGGAAATACATCGATTGTATCGAAGAACTTGATGACAGTTACTATAATTTAATTGTAATGAGCGAAGACAGTGTGCTATTGTTTGTAAATAGTTGCGGCAATACAGGTATGAATTACAAAATCTTCGATTGGAAAAGCAATAAGATTCTGGCGGAATTTGACAATTATGGCGAATATAAGGGAATGGGAATGCAAGGGTATCATATGAACAGAACCAACGATGGCATCTTGCTTTCAAAGTCATTCGACCACACTTTATACAAATACGATAAATCGGGTTACAACAAACTGGTTGAACTGGATTTTCCTGGTACTGACGAGATTCCGACAACTCCAGTAAACTATTTTGAGAAATCAAATTATATTATTGAACATAGGTTGTGTGTCGTCAATTGTTTTAACCAATCTATGATTTACAACGGGAAACTCTATATAAATTTTCATTTCAACAAATTAGGCGAATATATGGGGCAAAGAGCATCCGAGTTAAAGACGTTTCTCACTGAAATAGATATAGACACAAAAGCAAGCAGAACCGTAGAAATTGGTTATTTGAAAGAATACGATGATTATCCATTTATAGGTTCTACGGTAGCAATGCAAGACGGCAAAATGATAACTGAAGAACATTGTGTCGGAATAGTTAAATATTGTAGCCAATTAATGACTCAATACCCCGAACTTGCCAACATAAAGGAAGATGACAATCCGATATTGATTGTGCATCATATCAGGAAATAGGTAATTATCAGAGGAAGATTAGATTTCAAGCCACAAAAAAAGCGGAAGCCCTCGCTCCCGCCCTTTCTGATATTGAATCTGATTATCAAATCATTCCAACAATCATATTCACGGCCTTGTCCAGACCGTCGGGGTTTTTGCCGCCTGCCGAAGCAAAGAACGGTTGGCCGCCGCCGCCGCCCTGAATCTCTTTGGCGGCCTCGCGAATCATCTGCGAAGCGTTCAGGCCAGTGGCAACCAAAGCGTCGCTCATTGCAATGGTCAGCGACGGACGGCCATCGAATTTGGCGCCAGCCACAAACAGGAATTTATCCTTCACCTCGCCGCGGATTCTGAAGGCCACATCCTTCAGCGCGTCGGGGCTCATCTCAATGCCCACAGGCAGACGGAACAGTTTCACTTCACCCTTCGTCTCTGCATTTGCGAGCAAATCGGCTTTTATCTTTTGGATTTTCTCCTGCATAAACTTCTCAATCTCGCGCTTCAGTTCGGCGTTCTCGTCAACGGTCTTTTTAATGGTCTGCGCCAGATTGGGCACGTTGTTGAACATCTCCTTCAGCGAGCGAAGAACATCCTGCTGCGCGTCGAACATATTTTCAGCCTTTTCGGCGGTCACAGCCTCGATACGGCGCACACCAGCGGCAACCGAACTTTCCGACACAATCTTAATCAGTCCAATCTCGCCAGTTGAATGAACGTGCGTTCCGCCGCACAACTCAATCGACGGGCCGTATTTGATAACGCGCACCGTGTCGCCGTATTTCTCACCGAACAGCGCCATCGCGCCGAGCGATTTGGCCTCCTCAATCGGCATATTGCGGTTCTCCTCGAGCGGCAGATTCTGACGGACAAGCCTGTTGGCGATATGCTCCGCCTTGCGCAGTTCCTCGTCGGTAACCTTTTGGAAATGAGAGAAATCGAAACGCAGACAATCGGGCGACACCATTGAGCCCTTCTGCTCAACGTGAGTGCCAAGTACCTGACGCAGAGCGTAATGCAGCAAGTGAGTGGCCGTGTGGTTGTTGGCCGTCTGTTGGCGGCGCTCCACATCGACAACGGCGCGGAACGTGGTTGTCGGGTCTTTCGGCATCTTTTTGGCAAGGTGCACGCTCAGTTTGTTTTCTTTCTTAGTATCAATAATTTCGATACGCTCACCGTCGGCTTCAATGTAGCCCGTGTCGCCAATCTGACCGCCCATTTCGGCGTAGAACGGCGTGCGGTTGAGCACAATCTGATAAAGTTCCTGATTTTTCTGTTTGATTTTGCGATAGCGCAGAATCTCGACATCGGCTTCCGTCAGGTCGTAGCCCACAAACTCCGACTCGCCCTCCTGCAAGTAAACCCAGTCGCCAGTCTCAATGGCAGCGGCGTTGCGTGCGCGCTCCTTCTGTTTCTGCATCTCGACATCGAAATCGGCCTGATTGACAGTCAAATCGTTCTCGCGCAGAATAAGTTCGGTCAGGTCGAGCGGGAATCCGTAAGTGTCATAGAGCGTGAACGCATCCACACCCGTAATCTCCTTCTTTCCAGCGGCTTTTGCGTCGGCCATAATCTTGTCGAGAAGGCGGATACCAGTCTCAAGAGTGCGAAGGAATGCATCTTCCTCCTCCTTCATAACCTTCTCAACCAGAGCCTGTTGCGCTTTCAGTTCGGGATAGGCGTCGCCCATTGTGTCAACCAAAACGGGTAACAGTTTGTACATAAACGATTTACGCTGCCCAAGGAAGGTGTATCCGTAGCGGACGGCGCGGCGCAGGATTCGGCGGATAACGTAGCCTGCCTTTGCGTTCGACGGAAGTTGGCCGTCGGTCACCGAGAAGGCGATTGTGCGCACGTGGTCGGCCACAACGCGCATTGCCACGTCAACCTTCGGGTCTTTGCCGTACTCGCAGTCGCAAATGCGGCCTATCTCTTTGATTATGGGTTGGAAAACATCGGTGTCGTAATTCGATTTCTTGCCCTGCAGAGCCATACACAGACGCTCAAAGCCCATACCAGTATCAACGTGCTTGTGCGGCAGAAGTTCGAGTGAGCCGTCGGCCTTGCGGTTGTATTGCATAAACACAAGGTTCCAAATCTCGATAACCAGCGGATTGCTTTGGTTCACAAGTTCGCGGCCAGGCAGTTTGGCGCGTTCGGCGTCGTCGCGCAGGTCGATATGAATCTCAGAGCACGGACCGCAGGGGCCAGTGGCGCCCATCTCCCAGAAGTTGTCGTGCTTGTTGCCGTGGATTACGCGGTCTTTGGGCAGATATTGCAGCCAAATCTCTTCGGCTTCGGTGTCAAGGTCAAGGTTTTCCGACGCATCGCCTTCAAACACAGTGGCATACAGGCGGTCTTTCGGCAGTTTGTAGACTTCGGTCAGAAGTTCCCACGCCCAGGCGATTGCTTCCTTCTTGAAATAGTCGCCAAACGACCAGTTGCCGAGCATCTCGAACATTGTGTGGTGATAGGTGTCGTGTCCCACTTCTTCAAGGTCGTTGTGCTTGCCCGACACGCGCAGGCATTTCTGGCTGTTAGCCACACGCGGCCACTTGCGCGGCGATATGCCAAGGAAAATGTCCTTGAACTGGTTCATACCCGCGTTGGTGAACATCAGAGTCGGGTCGTCTTTGATAACCATCGGCGCACTGCTGACAATCTGGTGCTGCTTCGACGCAAAAAAGTCTTTGAATTGATTGCGTATCTCTTTAGAATTCATAAAAATAAAACTTTATCATTCAATCATTACGAAAGTTGCAAACTTACTTTTTTTAATTAGTTTTGCTACTTCAAATCAAAGATTTCGGAAAAATAATGGCAGAGCCGAAATACAGTTTCGATTCAGAGAAATTGAGTTATGAGAAAATAACTCCATCGTTCAGGCAGCGAGCCTCAAAAATCCTGAGGAACGCCCTTATGTTCTGCGCGATAGTGCTGGGAGTGTTTGTCCTCCTGTCGGTTCTGTTCGACACACCCGATGAGAAAATCCAGAAACGCGAGAACAAGCAACTTCAGTATCAATATGAAATGCTGACGCAGAAAGTGGGGAAAATGGAGGAAAACATGGATGAGATTCAGCAGCACGACGACAACATCCACCGACTGATTTTCGGAACGGAAAAAGCGGCTGCCGGCCAGAATCAGGATTCAGCCAGGCAACTTTCGCTCATCGGTAAAAGCAATTCCGACATTATTCAGGAAACATCGGGGACTATTGACAACCTGATGGACCGTATAGCATCGCAAAAAGAATTGCTCGACAATCTGATGAAACTGGTGCAGGACAAAGAGAAACAACTGGCTTCGATTCCGTCCATATCGCCCATTGGAGAGAAAAACAGCAAATATTTAGCCTCGGGCTACGGCTACCACATGCACCCCATCTACCGCACACTAAAGATGCACAGCGGAATCGACCTGACGGCACCGAGAGGCTCGCTTGTCTATTCAACTGGGAATGGGCAGGTTGTGACCGCAGGCTCTTCGCCCGACTACGGCTATCACGTGATTATTGACCACGGATACGGCCTAAAGACTCTCTACGCCCATCTCGACAAAATCAGCGTCAAAAGAGGGCAACGACTGCAGCGCGGCGACGCGGTTGGCGAAGTGGGCAGCACGGGCCGCTCTTCGGCTCCTCACCTGCACTACGAGGTGCGGAAAAACAACAAGACTGAAAACCCGGTCAACTACTACTTCAGCGACCTTACACCCGAGGAATACAAAAGAATACTCGATGAATCTAACACAATGACAATGAGTTTTGATTAAATAACCACAAACTATGCCGTACAAAGAGCAAAAAATAGAAAAGTTATTCTACACCATCGGCGAAGTGGCCGAGATGTTTGACGTCAACACATCGCTGATACGCTATTGGGAACGCGAGTTCGACATCATCAAGCCGCAGCGTAACAAAAAGGGTAACCGTTTGTTCACTAAAAACGATGTGGACAACTTCTACATCATCTATCACCTTGTGAAAGAGCGCGGCCTGACACTGGAAGGCGCCAAACGCAAACTGCACGACAACCGCGAAGACACCATTAACAACTTCGAGGTGGTGAAATCTCTTGAATCAATCAAGGAGACGCTGCTTGAGGTTAAGGAGATGCTGTAGGGATGCGAGTTGCGACGACAAGCGGGAATCTTATCATGACAAACATGGCTTTTTAAAAGAAGCAAATGCAAATTTTATTAAAAATCAGTCAGTTACTATCGAGCAAGGCATCGTGGTTTGTGATTGCTACGGCTGTGTTCACTTTTTTTGTGCCGGGGGCGTTTCATTGGGTTTCGGGCTACACGCAGACGGTCATTCTGGGCGTGATAATGCTCACAATGGGCCTGACGCTCACCACGCAGGACTTTCGGGTGCTGTTCTCGCGACCTGGCGATATTTTCATCGGGGCGTGCGCGCAGTTCACCATTATGCCGCTGGTGGCGTGGTCGCTGACGCGGATATTCAACCTCGACACCCCGATGGCCATCGGCATTATTCTGGTTGGTTGCTGCCCGGGCGGTGTGTCGAGCAACATTATGAGCTTCCTCTGCAAGGGCGATGTGGCGTTTTCCGTCGGGATGACCACCGCTTCCACCCTGCTGGCGCCCGTTGTAACGCCGCTGCTGGTGCTTTGGCTGGCTGGTCAGAGTGTGGATGTTGATGCTGTGGGAATGTTTGTAAACATACTGATTGTCACTATTATACCCGTTACCATTGGATTTTTCCTAAACCTTTGGCTCGGCCACAGCAAACAGTTCAAGAGCATTCAGAGCGTGATGCCTGGTGTTAGCGTCATCTGCCTGGCTTGCATTGTGGGCGGCGTAATTTCAGCTGTTCACAACCAGCTGATTGCCAACGGCTTGACAATGTTCCTTCTGACATTCGGCGTGGTTTTCTGCCACAATACCATCGGCTATCTGCTTGGTTTCCTGACAGGTACTCTATTCAAATTCAACACTGCCAAAAAGCGCACCATTAGCATCGAAGTGGGTATGCAGAACGCCGGACTGGCAACCAATCTGGCCACCAATTTCTTTATGGCGACAAACCCGCTGGCTGTTGTTCCTTGCGCCATATCGTGCGCCTGGCACTCAATTTCGGGCACCATTCTGGCTGGCATTTTTATGCGGTTCGGGAGGAATCAAACACAAAATTCTCCAGAACAAATCGCCAACAACTGATAGTTTTAAAATTCAAAAATCTTCCAGCCTATTTGAATAATTTCTGCGCGAAGTCGGCAAGCGATTTGCGCCACGGCTGCCATTCGTGGTCGCCAGGGAATGAGTTAAACTGCACATTCACACCAGCTTGCCGCATTTTATCGGCAATGGCCTTGTTGTACTCAATGCGTGGGTCCTGCTCGCCGCAACTGATGTAGAAAACATCGTGCTTGCTGTTGAAAGCCTTTGTGTCGGAAAGGATTTCGGGGCACTCTTTCTCAAGGTCGAAGTTGGCCGCGCCTGAAATGCCGCCAAACATTCCCGTCGAGAAAATACCAATGTTGGCAAACACATCGGGCGAAAGCAGCCCAACGTAGAACGACTGCCCCCCACCCATCGACAGGCCGCACATTGCGCGGAATCGCGACTCGGCTTTGGTTCGGTAGTTCTTATCGACGAACGGCACAATGTTCTCAACCATCTCGGTGCGGAACGGCTGCATACCCTGTGCCGAATAGGCCGGACCGCCTGTGCCGCGCGTCTGAATGTTGCTGTTGGCGCTCACCACAATCATCGGAACGGCCTTGCCGGCGGCAATCAGATTATCGAGAATGTTGGCCAAACGCCCCTGCTGCACCCAACCGCGATGGTCTTCGCCGCCGCCGTGCTGAATGTAAACCACAGGATAACGGTCTTTGCTCTCGTTGTAACCGGCTGGCGTGTAAACAAATAGCGGCCGCCACTCGTTGTCAACCTTCGAGAAATAATTTATCTGACGAACTTCGCCGTGCGGAACATCTTGAACTTCAAACAATTCGGTTCCCGCTTCGGGAATATCGATGCCGCTCATCATTCGGCCGCAGCCGTAGAAGACTTCGCTTGCGGGGTCGTTCACCGAAACGCCATCCACCACAAGCGAATAGTAATGAAAACCTGGCACTTGCGCAGGAATCGTAACCGACCATTGGCCGCGGTCGTTGCAGGTCATATCGTACTTTTTGCCGCAAATGTCAACCTGAACCAATTTGGCATCGGGTGCCATCAGTCTGAACATCAAACTGTTATCCTTCAGAATCCGCGGATATGAATTGCGGTTGATGTTGGTTGCAAGAGCCGCCGAACCTTCGGGAAGTTGCTCTCTTTGTGGAAATTGCGCAAGCGCGCCAAATGTCAGTAATGCCGCAACCGTGGTGCAGGCCAAACGCAAACGAGTCATATTGTTATTTATTTGTGTGTAACTTACCAAAGATAGCCAACGGTTTCATAAATCCGAAAGTTATTTTTGAACAGCGGATTGGCGCGGCTTGGTCCGCAAACGGCAACATTTTGTTAATCAATTAGAAACGCAAGAATGGACACATTCAAAATTCTACGGTCGGCATTTTTGGCCGGCGTGTGCATCGGCATTGCCGGGTTCGGCTATCTGGCCGAAAAAAGCATTGTCGGGGCGGTGCTTTTCGCCTTCGGGCTGCTCACCGTGGTTCACTACAAACTGAAACTCTACACTGGCACTGCCGGATTCATTGTAAAGGGCGAAGTTGGACAACTTTTTCTAATTCTTCTGGGCAATCTTGTTGGTTGTCTGGCTGTTGCGATGATTGCCCGTTGCAGTCCGATGCCGCTTCAAGAAACCGCGCAATCGGTTTTGGAAGGCCGTCTCAACTGTGGCCCGCTCAAAGGCGGAATCCTGGCCATCGGCTGCGGATTCATAATGACCACCGCCGTCACCTTTGCCCGCAAAGAGAAGAACCTGCCGCTGCTTTTCGGTGTGCCATTGTTCATTATGTGCGGCTTTCCGCACTGCGTTGCCGACGCATTCTACTATATGACCGTTCCCGCATCGTTTCTGATTGACAATTGGGCCGATGTGCTGATTTTCTACGTGAGCATTGTGGCCGGGAACTTTGTCGGCTGCAACCTGTACCGCAGCGTTTGGGGAAGCACTGAGTGAAACATTGATTAAATAACTGAAAGATATAAACAGCTAAAATTGTTCAACAGCACCACGTTTCAACTTTTTTAACTTATAGAGTTTTCAGTTAATCATGCATTTAAACAATAAAAATATGTTCGAAATCGACGGAAAACTGGTCAGTCTTGATGTGATTGAAGAGAAATTCTTCTGCAACCTGACCGTGTGCAAG
Source organism: Salinivirgaceae bacterium (assembly GCA_017474765.1). Classification (GTDB taxonomy): domain Bacteria; phylum Bacteroidota; class Bacteroidia; order Bacteroidales; family SZUA-534; genus RUG13583. Next base: position 9,249 of record JAFVGW010000043.1, read on the forward strand.
GGAAACTGCTGTGTGCAAGGCTCATCGGGCGCGCCACTCACCGCTGACGAGACGCATATTCTCGACCGCATTTTTGAGACCATCCGTCCGCGGCTGACGCCCGAAGGTGTGGCGGCCGTTGAAGCGCAAGGCAAGTGGATTGTCGACCGCGACGGCGACAAGGTGACAACGCTCGTCGACAACGGGCCGTGCGCCTACGCCGTAAATGACGGAAAAATTGTGAAATGCGCCATCGAGATGGCTTGGCGCGATGGCGAAGTCGATTTTCAGAAGCCCATTTCGTGCCATCTCTACCCCATCCGCATCAAGCGCTGCGGCGATTATGACGCGCTCAACTACGAGCGCATCCCGCTCTGCTTCGAAGCCACCGAAAAAGGCGAGCGTTTGGGCGTTCCTGTCTATAGATTCCTGAAAGAGCCGCTGATACGCAAATACGGCGAAGCGTTTTACGACGAACTTTGCCTTGTGGCCAGCGAATGGAAAAAGCAGAAAGGCAGATAGGACTACAGACAACAGACAACTGTCGGTAATTTGCATTTGCAAATCATTTATTCCATATTTGTAAGTCATTTAACACATTTTATATGAACAAGATAATTCTAATACCACTGTGTCTCGTGCTTTATAGCTGTTCTAAAAATGATGACGACACAATTGATAATCAAAAACTCCAAAACACTATATGGATTGATGCTAAAACAGGAACTGATACATTACGATTTACAGAAGACCTATTGTTAAGAGGGCCAAGAGATTATAGCGGGCAACAAATGGATTTATGCGGACACCCCTATTGGGGCATTTATTCATACTCTTTAAAAAATAATTTATTGCTTTTAGATTGGGAAGGTGCAGAGAAAATTTATTTTATCAAACCTTTTGAATATAAAATATCAATATGTGATAACGCGCTTATTATCAACAGTTTTATTGATTGCTACTATCCACGGGAAAAATTCCAAACAGACACTTTTTTATTGATAGCGTCCAATTGTTCTAAAGAATTTATTGAAGGATATTTGGTCTTGGATAATAAGTTGGTTGGAACGTGGATAGAAAAAAATCCCGAAATGTTCGATGGAATTATGGACACAATAGTTTTTACCAAAGATGCATTGGTAAAAAAACACATCGTTTTTGATGGTTGGTGTTATTCGGCAATTTCAGATACAATTGTTTTTGGAAAAGATGGGAAAGAGATAAAATGTGCATACACTATTTCCAACGACAATGAATTGACTATCTACAATTTTATAGATAGATTAATAACACAGGATGTGAAAAATATGCAATTTGTTAGAATCGAAGAATGATTGCCTATTTGCATTCGATCCTTCATCCCGATAGCTATTGGGACTTCAATCCTTCAGTCCTTCAATCCTTCAATCCTTCAATCACACCGTGAGCCTTACCTGCGCGTGGGCTTCGACAACGTTAATAACATAGTCGCCCAACTTCTCGCAGTCGCAGATAATGTCCATATAATGTACGCCCATCTGATAATCGTACTTCTTGTCGTTGATGTCGAATATGTTGTTCTCTTTCAGGCGCGAACGGTAGGTGTTAATCTCGTTCTCGATGTTGAGCGACTGAACGGCGAGCACTGTACCTTCGGTATCTTCAATCAGCTTAATCATTTGAGTCAGAGCACTTTCCACCAGTTCAAACATATGCTCAATGTGAGCGTACTGCTCGGACGTGAAATCTTCCTTCGAATCGAACTTGTGCTTGATGACGCGGCTCATATTGTAGTTGCTGTCGCAGATGCTCTCAATTTCCGAAATCTCGCGCAGCATCGACCTGACAGTCGATTTGCCTTCGGGGCTCAATCGGCCTTCAGCCACGTTGTTCAGGTAGTTGGCAATCTCAATTTCCATATTGTCGCTGATGCCTTCGTACTTCTCAATCCGCGAGTAGAGTTTCGAGAATTCGTTCACATCGTCGAGGTGCAGCAGCGTTTTCACAAAACCGAACATTTTCAGCGACCGTTCGGCAAACAGATTGATTTCCTTGCGCGCTTCCAGAATCGAGAGTTCCGAAGTCGACATCATACCGCCGCTGATAAAGCGCAGACGGATGTCGTCGTCTTCTTCCTTGTTTTTGATGACGCGGCCGATAAACCTTTCAAGCGGTTTGATGAACCAAATGAGCAGCATCACGTTGCAAAGGTTGAAAGCCGTGTGGAAGCCTGTCAGAGCGTAGGTTACGCGAACTGACGCTTGCGCGATTTCATCGGGTGTCTGCGGCACAAAATCGGGGTCGAAGCCCACAACGTGGCAGACCATATTCACAAACGGATGGAAGATTATCAGAATCCAGCAAACACCGAAAAGGTTGAAAATCAAGTGTGCAAGGGCTGCCCTTCGCGCTTGTGTACTTGCGTTCAGAGCGGCAATGTTCGACGTTACGGTTGTGCCGATATTCTCACCCATTACAAGCGCAATGCCTTGATAGATAGGCAGAACGCCGCTTGAGCAAAGTATAAGGGTGATGGCCATAATTGCCGCCGACGACTGCACGCACATTGTCAGGAATCCGCCCAGAAGCAGGAACAGCAGTGTGGTCCAGAAGCCCCAGTGTCCGCACGAAGCGAAGAAATTGATAACCGTTTGGTTGTGCGACAGGTCCATTTCAACAGCATTGGCGCGCAAAGTGGTGAGTCCCAAGAACATAAATGCAAATCCGAAGACAAACTCACCAAACGATTTTGTGCCGTTGCTCTTCATAAACGACAGCACAATGCCCAAAGCGAAGAGTGGGTAAACCACGTTCGTCATATCGAATTGGAAACCGAAAATGGCCATCAGCCAGCCCGTGACGGTGGTTCCGATGTTGGCACCCATAATAACAGCGATGGCCTGCGTCAGAGTGAGCAAGCCAGCGTTTACAAAACTTACGGTGAGCACGGTAGTCGCTGTTGACGACTGCACGGCGGCCGTGATGAATGTACCTGTGAGCAGGGCCGTGAAACGGTTTTTGGTCATTGTGCCGAGCACGTTGCGCAGGTGGCCGCCTGTGAGTTTCTGCAAGCCTTCGCTCATCGTCTTCATACCGAACATCAGCAAGGCAAGGCAGCCAAGAAGTTTGAAAATGGTAAGAATCATCCTTTTAAATCATTGATTGACAGTCAACGAACTCGCCATCGCGCATCGGTTGACTCCATTAGTTACCGTTGGCAAATATAAGCACACAAATTTTTCTGCCGAAAAAAATGATGCAACAATCTTGAATAAAGTTTTTTGGGGACTATGGACAACAGACTTCAGACAACGGACAAGAATTTGGTGAATCGGTGTCCCGATAGCTATCGGGATGGTGAATCGGTGAATCGTAATTCGTAATTCGTAATTCAAAAATCCTAATTTCTAAATCCTAAATCCTAAATTTCACATCCCCACCAACTCAAACATCGCCCGATAGGCGTCGACTTTCTTCTCAAGCGCCAATGGGTAAGCCCTTGAAGTTGAAGGCATCCTAAAAAAACGATAGCCGCGGCCGCCAATGGTCAGCGCACTGAACGAGCCCACTTTGGGTTTCGGGCAGCCGTAACGCTCAACAATGGCATCGGCGGCTTTCTCGCCTGTGGTTACAATGGTTTGGCAATCAGATATTTGGCTTAGCAATATCGACAAATCGGTCGGCTCAACAATCTCAAGAAATTTGTCCGATGCGTTGTCCTTCAGCCGCCTGACAGCCGATGCTGTGTCGAAAATGGCAATCCCTTTTTCGGTGCAGAACCGCACAACTGCTTCATAATCAAAGCGTCGCTCGTCGGCAATCACAAAGCGGTTTTTGTCGGCATAAAAAATAAGCCCCAACACACGCCACATATCGTTTTGGAAATTCGGGTAGAAAAAATCCATCGACCAACGCGCCCGCGGCGGCGGAAAACTGCCCAACATCAGCACTTTAGCCGACGGCGGCAAAAAAGGATTCAACGGATGGCGCTCAATATCGCTCATTAGTTTTTTTGCCGAAAAATAATTCTTTTTGGCTTGCGCGCGATTGCCACGGTTTCTTAATTTCGCTCTATGATTTTCGAACTCGACAACCGCCTTGCCTTCCCCGACCCGCATTTGGGCGAACCCGACGGACTTTTTGCCGTTGGCGGCGACCTGTCGGCCGAGCGGCTGCTGCTGGCCTACTCGAACGGCATTTTTCCGTGGTATAGTTTTCGGCGCGAGGACATTTTGTGGTTCTGCCCGATGGAGCGGTTCGTCATTTTTCCAGACAAAATCAAGATTTCGCACTCAATGCGTAGTCTGATGAATCACCATACTTTCCAATACTCTGTGAACAAGGATTTTAGCGCCGTCATAAACGGGTGTGCGACTGTTAACGACCGCAACAAAATGGACGGTGCATGGTTGGGCCCCGATATTATCGAGGCCTACACGCGGCTGCACGAGCTTGGCTTTGCCACAAGCATTGAGACTTGGCACGGCGACAAGCTTGCGGGCGGACTGTACGGAGTGTCAATCGGACACTGCTTTTTTGGAGAGAGTATGTTCTCGCTCGAGCCTAACGCATCGAAGGCTGCGCTCATCTTCCTTTCACTGCTTATGAATCAGAATGGCGGCCTGATGATTGATTGCCAGTTTGAAACCGAACATCTGAAATCGATGGGCGGCGAGAAAATTGATTATGAGCAATATATGAATATTGTGAAAACTGAATAAAAGATTTCTAGTTCTCCCCAAAAACTGCATAAAACGTATGGCATTTAACGCGCATTTTCATTTTATTTGCGCCGATAAAAACAGCAATTTATTTGTAAAACTTATGATTAAACAACTATCGGCATTAGCCATCTTTAGCGCTCTGACAGTCGCTGCAGCGGCTCAGGACGCACCCAAATCCGACGCTTCGGAACCACAATGGACCTACAAAATGAGCGGCTTTGTTGACCCGCAGTTCTATATGGACACCCGCGAAGTGGTGAGCGCGCGCGAAGAGCAGATGCTTTTCTACCCCGCCCCAAAAGTGCTCGATGCCGAAGGCAACGACATTAATGCCAAGGCGAGCAATAACGCTCTCGCCATTACGGCACGTATCAGTTTGAAAATCAATGCACCCGATGCGCTTAACGCTAAAATTTTCGGTTATCTGGAAGGCGATTTCACTGGCGCCACCAACGACGGAATCAATATGCTGCGCCTGCGCCACGCCTACTTGAATATGCGTTGGCAGAAGTCGAACCTGCTGCTGGGACAATACTGGCACCCGATGGTGGCTCACGAAGTGATGCCTGGCACACGGCCGCTCAATATGGGCATTCCGTTCCACCCGTACTCGCGCTACGTGCAAGCCCGTTATACTCAATACTTTGGCAGTCTTGAGTTGAGCGGAATAGCCGCTTTCCAACTCGATAACAAATCGGTTGGCCCCGATGGCGGCAGCACCGCCTACCTGCGCAACAGTTGCCTGCCCGAACTGAACGCCCAACTATGCTTCCGCGGCGAGAAACTCTATCTTGGCGCGATGGTGAACTACGTTCTACTTCAGCCGCGTACGTCTGTCAATGTCATAAGATGGGGCAATGACGAACCATCAACGTACAAAACCGACACCAAAATCGGCTCGACCGCCGTTTCGGTATTTGGCAAACTGAATGTCAGCGAGTTAAGCATTCGGTTCCAAGGCATTTATGGCGATAATCTGACCGAACAGGGACTGATAGGCGGTTATATCGAAAGCGGACTTCAAGATGATAACACATTCAAATACAGCAATTTCGGCACGACAACTTTCTGGGTTGACCTGGGCCGCACCAAAGGCGTCTGCCGCCCTGGATTGTTTGCTGGATTTGGCCGCAACAACAATTTCGGCGACGATATTAACGCCGATGACAAGGTTTTCGGTCGCGGAATCGACATTGACAATGTTTGGCGTATTCAGCCGCGAGTTGGCTTCTATCCGACTGATTATCTGAACTTTTTTGGCGAAGTTGAATACACCAACGCCGCCTACGGCAAACGTGTTGACAACGGAGAAAAATACCACTACGAGTCGGACTACAACGTTGGAAACTACCGCTTCATAGTAGCGGCTGTGTTCAATTTCTAATTGAGAACCGTCTGGAAATGAGCAAGATACTTAGCGACAGCGACAAGGCCAAAATTGAAGAACTGAAGCGAATCCGCCAACGCAACAACGATTACGCGTGGATGCTCTGCGACTATCTGGACCAAAATCCATGCCTGATAACCAAAGAGTTGATGGAAGAGTCGAACCCTGGCGGCCTGCTGCCCGACGAGGCAATCTACACCGCGCTGCTCAGCGGTTTCTGCGGGCTCAATCCCGACGAAAACCCCGACGACCGCATTCTGCTCGACGAATATTTCCGCCGCTCGGTTGTCAAACTCGACGCCAAGGCCTACGCCGAGGACCCGTACTACAAAAATATCCGCATTCCGAACGTGAAATTTGGCCGCTGGGAACTAAAATACGAGCACTACAAGGCCTACGAAGCGTTTGTCTGCGATGAGATGATTCTCGACCCCGACTTCAAGGAAATTCAGCGTATCGGCTTCTTCGACAGCGATTTCAGTTATCCTGCCGTTCACGAGGACGGCCACGAGTGGATGGCTATCAAGCCCAACGAGACGGCTACAATCCGATTTGCCGTTGAGGCCGCCCGCGGAAAGGTAGCAACATTCGGGCTGGGAATGGGATATTATCCGTATCTTGTTCATTTAAAGCCAAATGTGGAGAGTATAACCATTATTGAGCGCTCGGCGGAAGTGATTGAGTTGTTCAAAACTCATATTCTGCCGCAATTCGATATGCCTGAGAAAGTGCGCATTGTACAGTCCGACGCTTTTGAATACGCCGAGAAGCAGATGCCCGCAGAAAAGTTCGACTACGCTTTTGCCGACACTTGGCGCGATGTGTCGGATGGTCTGCCGATGTATTTGAGAATGAAGAAGTTGGAATACTTGAATCCGCACACCGAGTTTTCGTATTGGGTTGAGGAATCGCTGCTGTCGGGCTACCGCTGGCAGATGTTCGACACCATTGTCGATAATGCCGCAAGTTATGAAGAAGCCTGCAAATGCCTGAGCGACGATGGTTTGCGAAAGTTTGCGGCGGTGAGAATCAAAATAGAAGAGTAATTTGGCGGTTGTCAAGAATCGGTTGCCAACTCACACCCTAATCCCCACAAGCGTCATATCATCGACCTGTTGGCGGCCGTTGCGCCAATTGTTGATTGTTTGGTCAAGTAATTGGCATTGAGTTTCAAGCGGTTTGCTGCTGTTGGCCTGCAACAGGTCTATCAGATTCTTCCTTAGAAACTTCTCTCCCACCTCGTTCGACAAATCGCCTCCTAACTGGTCCTGGATTCCATCGGTGAAACAATAGACGACATCGCCTTTTTCTATCGGCATTGCCTGCGTAGTAAAATGTTCTTTTTCAACAACATATCGACCAACTGGCATACGGTCGCCCTGAAGTTTTATGACTTCTCCGCCACGGACCACAACAGCCGTCTGATTGGCCATGGCATAACGCATTTCCATTGCGTAGAAATCGAAACTGCAAATGGTCATGTCCATGCCATCGCCGATGGCTTCCCGATTGTCGGAAACAAGTGTCGATTTTATGAATGTGCGCATGCGGTCGAGTATGGCGCCAGGATTGGCCGCATCCTGCTCGGTCACGCAAAACTCCTTCAGTGCAGAAATACCCAGCATCGACAGAAACGCGCCTGGAATGCCGTGCCCAGTGCAGTCAGCAATTATCAGCACACTGAATCTGCCGCACTGCGCCACGCGGTAGAAGTCGCCGCTAACAATATCGCACGGGCGGTAAAACACCATGTTTTGCGGAAAAATCTTGTCAACCTCGGTTTTGAGAGAAATGGCCGCATGTTGTATGCGACGCGCATAGTTTATGCTCTCAAGCAACTTATGGTTGACATCTTCCACTTCATGCCATTGTTGCGTTATCAAATCTCTTTGAGTTTCAATTTCTTCGCGCTGTGCAAGAATCTCGGCGTTCTGCTGGTCGAGCATCTCATTCTTGTAGAGTAAATCTCGGTTTGCTTTCCGCTTGATTATCAGCATTCTGAAAACGAGAACCACCAGAGCCATAACCAACACCAAGCCAACGGCAAGCGATGTGCGGACTGTCTTCAACCGCCGATTTTCCGACTCAATACGCTGTTTTTCAGTGGCATGCACGCGCATTGTCTGCTCAGTTTGGAACGATGCCAACACATTGAGCGTGCTGTCGTTGGCGTAGGCAGTTTGGTACTTATGCTGCATTCTGAAACTTGCCAGCGCGTTTTTATAATCGCCAAGCGCTGTGTAGGTTTCTGTCAGTCGTTTATAGTATTCGGCCAGCAGCGGGGCGTTTATTTCCGATTGGGTCAAATGATTCTCGCATTTGAGCAGGACATCGAGCGCCGCCTGAGTCTTGCCGCAGAATAACAGATACTCGGCATAGCATGTGTGAGTCAGAAAATTCCAATCGTCAGGTCCGGAATCTGACATTCCATTTTTTTTCAAATAGATATAGCAACTATCGGCAAATGCGCGTTGTCCGGTTTGCTGCGCCATGGCAATATAAGTCCTTGCCAATCTTTGGTTTGCACTGCTACGCTCGCGTATGTAATAAGAGTCGTCGGTGGGGATTGAGTCGAATATGGCAACAGATTTTTTCAAGTAGTAGAGTCTCTGCCATTTGTCGGTTACAGTGTTTGCCAAATATAGATAATCATCGGCAACATCAAGTTTTTTACCTAAAATTGAATCGATTACAAACGCTTTTTGCAAATAATCGGCTGCTGCCAACTTATAGTCAAAATCGTTGTTTACCATGCCGATAGAGCGATATGTGTAGGCCATGAAGGCAGAATCTTTCAGTTCGAGATAAATGTCGAGAGCGCGGTTGAAGTACAAGAATATGCTGTCGCGGATGTTCAACTCATGGTAACTTTTGGCTATCGAGATACACTCTTCGGCAATTTTGTCGGCACGGCCGCTTCGCTCTATAAATGGCAGAGCCTTAAGGGCATATTCCAACGACAGTCGTGCTTCGTTCTTGACAAAATACGCCCAACTCATACCATCGTATGCGTTGGCAATGTGATAAACATCTGACTCATCGCTCAATTCGAGCAACAGTTGTGCATATTTCAGAACTGTATCGGGATTGTCGGAAATATGGCAAATACGATGGTAGCAATTCTGTTTGAACGAAACGGAAGATTCTTCTGTCATCAGCGACAAAAGGCTGTCAACTATATATTGCGTCTGGTCAGAAACAGGCTCATCATCATTCTGTGCGCCACATGCCAATGTTGGCAGAAGCAAGAGCAGAACTATTGGAAATAACTGAGATATTTGATTTTTTCTGTTCAAACTTTTGAGATTTGGTTTATTCAGCCCTGAAAAATTCTAGAATATATATTTCAGTCGGCAAAACGCAATGCGTCGGTTTCCCGATGCAGCCTTAAAATGTGTTTTAAAACGACAAAGGCTCACACTGAACTCAAATTCGCTATCCGGTTTGCAGAACTCCTGTGATTTCATAACTCAATCTGTCACATTACAAAAACAAAACGAATTTACGTCTCACTTGCAAATATAAAAGGCAGATAGAAATTATCATTTCCTGCTGACAGTTTTTTGATGAGTTGCACGGTCAATTTCGCCAACAAGCACACATCGTACTTAAAAAATGCGCTTATCAGATGTGACGATTCCTCAAGTTTTTAACGTTCTGTCAGATTCCTTTGCTAACCGATTATCGGTTCAGCAGTGCCCGCACATCGTTCACCAACTCAACCGACGCCTCGATTTCCTCTTTCCTAATAGCCACACTTTCAATGTTAAAGCCCATAGGTATGTGCTTTCCTCGGCAAAAATCAATGATTTCGGCAGCAGTTTGGCGGCAAACGTCAACCGACTGACGGAGAATGTTTTCGGAATGCAAAAGGTCGTTGTGCAGCCAGTGCGGAACGTCGATTCCGAGCCAGTCAAGGAATTCGAGCGATTTTATTGAGCCACAAGGCGTTAGTGTAAAGATAACAGGCACCAACGGACGGTTCAGTTCAATAGCAGTGTAATAGTAATCCGACAGAAAATCAAGCGTTTGGTTGACGCTGTATACGCACTGCGACACAAAGAACCGACAGCCGCTGTCGATTTTGCTGAAAAGCCGAAGATGCTCATCGCCTTTCAAATGATGGCGCTCGGGGATGGTCACTCCGCCGAGAACCATATTCGTATTTTGCTCGTTTTTAATGCGATAGGCATCACGCAAAGTGAGACTGTCGGCTTGTGTTTTTGAAGGCGAGCCCACAAAAATTGACAAATCGTTGTCGGCCGTGCGCACCCAATCGGCAAATTCGGCAGACGAATATTTGCCGACGCTTTTGTAGATTATCTTCGGCAACTGCAAATCAGCCAAATAGTTACGGCTGTAAACGTCTGGCCTGAGCGTTTCGCTGAACGGGAACGGACGCGGATTGGCGTTGCGCGATGACTCATCCTGCAAATCATAGAGAATGAGCGCATCGACGTTCAGACTGCGCACGCGCGCCATCTGCTTATCGGCAATCTCACGCACCCTCTCCTCGCCTGTTGCGGCTTTCGGGGGCGTGAGACCGTAGAACAAGAATCCCGACTCGCAGTTTAAAATCCTCTGTTTCAGCGATGTGGACATTTCTTACAGTTTAGAACGGAAGGTCATCCGTTGGAGCAATGTCGTTGTTTTGAGCGGGCTGCGCGGCTGGTTGAGCGGGAGCGGCCGAAGGCTGTGCTGCAGGTGCGGATGTTGCGGCTTGCGGAGCGGCAGCCATAGGTTGTGCGGCATCGGCAGCCTCTATGCGCCACGCCGACAAGGTGTTGAACACACGCTGCGTGCCATCCTGGCCTGTCCAGCGGCGGCCCTGAATGTCGAACGTAACCTTAATCATCTGCCCAACCGCGAAATTATCGAGCAAGGCCACGTTGTTATTCGACACCTGGAACAAAATATGGTCGTTCCACTGCGCGTTGCGCTGGTTTTCAACTTCAAGAACAAATTCCCTTACGGTGAAGGTTGCTGTGCGCTGAATGGCGGCACGAACCTCCTCTAATTTTCCAATTAACTCCATATCAATATTTTATCTGATTCAAAAAACGGCCTGCCAGCGGTTAGCATATTATCGGCACTGGCCGCTATTTTTGTTTGCTAAAAGTAAATATTCTGTCGAAATTGCGTTTAAATTGGTCTTCGCCGATTCGCTCACTTTTAAACATTGTTTAAACACCGATTATGACTTTTGAAACCGACCGTCTGATTCTGCGTCCGTGGCTCGATGCCGACGCCGAAGACCTATATTTATATGCCCGCGACCCGCAGGTTGGCCCGATTGCTGGCTGGCCGCCGCACACAAGTGCCGAAAACACCCTTGAGATTATCCGCACAGTATTCTCAAAACCAGAGACTTATGCCATAGCACTAAAATCTGACGACCGCCCGATTGGCAGCATAGGCTTGCTGTTCAACGGCGACGGCATTGCGCCGATTGGCGAAACCGAAGTTGAACTGGGCTTTTGGATTGGCGTTCCACACTGGGGCCACGGCTATGCGCCCGAAGCCTCTCTCCGACTGATTCGCCACGCTTTCGACGACCTCAACGCCACCGCCGTTTGGTGCGGCTACTACGATGGCAACCTCAAATCGAAACGCGTTCAAGAGAAAATCGGCTTCACCTATCACCATACACTTGAGAATGTTGAAGTTCCGCTTGTTAACGATGTGCGAACGGCGCATATTAACATAATGACGCGGGAACGGTGGAAAGCCACTTTGTAAGTTCCAATAAACAAAAAAGCCCCGCCGCAGCAGAGCCTTTTTGAGTAAAGTTTAAGGTGTAAAGAGTAATGCGCCTTCGTTATTCTAAATTTTAAATTCTAAATTCATAATTCAATCCTTCAATCCTTCTCAACCTTCAGCGTGTCATACATTTTGCGAACCTTCTCTTTGGCTTCCTCAATTGAGTTGCCGCGAGCCAGCAACACGGCCATACGGCGGTGTTCGTGAACTTCGGGCTTACCAAAGATACGCATTTGCGTGTCGGGCATTGCAAGCGTTTCCTCAAGGTTGCTGAACTTCACATTTTGGCTGTCGCCGAAGACCACCACGGCTTTTGATGCCGATGGTCCGTGGAAGGCGATATTCGGGATGGGCAGACCCAGAATGGCGCGAACGTGCAGTGCAAATTCCGACAGGTCCTGCGAAATCATTGTCACCATACCCGTGTCGTGCGGGCGCGGCGAAACCTCGCTGAAAATCACGTCGTCGCCTTTGATAAACATTTCCACGCCAAAGATTCCGCGGCCACCAAGCGCGTCGGTAATCTTCTTTGCAATATCCTGCGCCTTCGCCAGGGCGGCGTCGGTCATAGGCTGCGGCTGCCACGATTCCTGATAGTCGCCGTCCTTCTGCCAGTGGCCGATGGGGTTTAGGAAACTTGTACCGTCCTTGTGGCGGATGGTCATAAGCGTAATCTCATAATCAAAATCGATGAAGCCCTCGACAATCACCTTTCCAGCACCAGCGCGGCCGCCAGCCTGCGAAATTTCCCACGAGCGGTCGATGTCGGCCTCGCTTTTCACCACGCTCTGTCCGTGGCCCGACGAACTCATAATCGGCTTCACCACGCACGGAATGCCAATCTCTTTGATGGCTGCGCGGTACTCGTCGTAGGTTGCCGCAAAGCGATAGGGCGATGTCTTCAGCCCCAGTTCCTCGGCGGCCAGACGGCGGATGCCTTCGCGGTTCATTGTCAGGAAGGTGGCGCGGGCCGTTGGAATCACGTTAAAGCCTTCTTTTTCAAGTTCGATGAGCGTTGGCGTTGCAATCGCCTCAACTTCAGGAATGATATAGTCGGGACGCTCTTTGTAAACAATCTCGCGCAGTTTCTCGCCGTCGAGCATTGAAATCACATACGAGCGGTGCGCAATCTGCATTGCGGGCGCGTTTGCGTAACGGTCAACCGCAACCACTTCAATGCCAAAACGTTGCAACTCAATAGCCACTTCTTTGCCCAGTTCGCCCGAGCCGCACAGCAAGGCCTTTTTCCCGCCTTCCTTAAAGATTGTTCCAAATTTTTCCATATTACCGATGGTTTTGTAGTTAAGTGAAAGCCAAATGTATTCAACAGTTCAACCCGATTAGCAAAGTCGAAAATCAAGTTGTTGACAAATAGCGAACAATCCGCCAAATCGGTTTATCTTTGTGCGGTTGGCCCGATGTGGCCGACTGCCGATAAAATGATGTAACAAGCAATGCGTGAAGTAATTACATTGACCGATGCCTTGATTGTACCGCTTTATCTGATGATATTGTGGTGGATAGCCTCGTCGGTTCGTCGCAACCATATCGATGCCGAGCCTTGCTACCGTTATTTCACCGTCGGCCTGATGCTCAAGATTTTCGCAGGCATTGCCTTCGCGCTAATCTACACCTACCACTACGGCGAGACCGACACCCACTATTACTATTGGGGCACGCAGTCGATTGAGCGGCTTGCGCACAAAGATTTCGGCGCTTTCGCGAAAGTGATGGCAGGTGTGCACACGCCCGAAGTCCATTCTGCCTTCGACCGCACCACAGGTTGGCCCACCTATTGGCGCGACCCCAACTCGTTCGCCGTCTGCCGATTCAACGTGCCGCTCTACCTGTTGGGCGCCAAGACATTCTTGGGCAATATCATTGTGCTCAACGCTCTGCTTTTCATTGGTTTTTGGAAGTTCTACAAACTGATGCTCAAACTCTTCCCCAACAATGACCGCAACTTCGCCATAGCCTTGCTCTTCGTGCCGTCGGTGGTGTTTTGGGGCTCGTCGCTGCTCAAAGACAGTTGGTGCCTTGTGGCGTCGATGTTCGTTTTCTGCGCCGTTCACAGCCTTCTCATATCGCGCAAGCGGATTTTTATCAATGTTATCTTGCTGATAATCTGCAGTTATATCTGTATGAGCATTCGGCCGTATTCGTTTTTCACCACAATAGGCGCGTGCATTGTTTGGATTGGTTTTGTTTATGTCTATCGGATGCGGTCGCGGATGTTTCGGGTGCTGTTTTTCCCCATAATCGTGACGGTGATGTGGCTTGTGGGCGTGGGATTGTTTTCGCGTTTGGGCTCGTTGGCCAATGAGCGCTATCAGTCGCTCGACGCGATAATCGAGACAGCCGTCATTATCCAGGACGACCTGAAAAAAGAGTACTACGGTGGCAACAGTTTCGATATTGGCGCGTTCGAGCCCACCATTGGCGGCCTTGTCTCGAAGGCGCCCGCAGCCATTGTGGCAGGTGTTTTCCGTCCGTTTGTGTGGGAATCGCGCAACGTGCTGATGTTCATTTCAGGGCTCGAGACGTTAGGCCTTATGCTGCTAATCATTTTTTTGCTTTTCAAGTTCGGTCTTCGCCGAATATTCAGTGTAGTGATGCGCAATCCGTTCCTGATATCAGCGTCGGTTTTTGTCGTTACCTATGCCTTTTTTGTCGGGCTCACCACAGCCAATTTCGGTGCGTTGGTGCGCTATCGGATGCCTGTTATTGTCTTTCTTGCACTCATTTTGGCGGTTGTTTGGCGCTATATGCAGTTGTCGCGCCTGCTTACCGAAAGCAACAAAGAAACAGAGTAAGTCTGTAATATATTGGCAATCACTCTGTTATAACTTGCGTTACGATTATCGGCAAAAAGTTACGCGTTTGTGGTTACACCATAAAGAAAGTTGCTATATTTGCAGCGTTAAAACCATTGTCGTGTAGTGTAATGGTAGCACCTCAGATTCTGGTTCTGCTTGTGAGGGTTCGAGTCCTTCCACGACAACCGCAAAGCCTTGTAAGTGAACAACTTGCGAGGCTTTCTTGTTTTCTGGTGAATCCGCACCGACTCATTCTTTTCGGCTATTATCTTTTTTCATTCCATTTTCGGATAAAAGATTCTTATTAGAAAAACATTGAGCCGAACTTAAAAGGCGGTATATAAAACAGCCGCACAGAACTCTGCACGGCTGCTTCATTCCCAATCTACGCATCCTTCTTCCTCCACGGCAGTTCGCCGCTGGCTTTGAAGTTGTAGATGGGCTTGATAATATCCACAACGTCGGCGGTGTCGCGGATTAGTTCCAGAATCTCGTCCATCGGCTTGTAAACCATTGGCGATTCGTCGATTGTGTCGTTGCAGACCGACGTGGTGAAAATGCCGTACATACTCTGACGGAAGGCGTCGAGCGAGATACTCTCAAACGCCTTTGCGCGTGACATCAGCCGCCCTGCGCCGTGCGGTGCCGAGCAGTTCCAGTCGTTGTTTCCGCGGCCCGTGCAAATCAGGCTGCCGTCGCGCATATTCATTGGAATGATAACGCGCTCGCCTTCCATCGCTGATATGGCGCCCTTGCGAATCATTCGGTGGCGTGTATCGACATAGTTGTGCAGCGTCTCGAACCACTCAAAGTCGTTGAGCGACTTGCCTTTGAAGTATTTCAACACAATGGTGTCGGCAATGGTCAGGCGGTTTAGGTGGGCAAATTTGGCGCAAATGTCCACATCGTTCAGATAATCAGACATAAAGCGTCCGTACAAGTAGCACTGCTCGTCGGGAAAGGGGCACTCAACCGTTGCGCACTTCAAGCCGCGCAGAGCCCGCTGAATCTCGTCGCGGCGGCCCTGACGCTTGTACTCGCGGATAATGCGCTCGCGCTCCTCGTAGAGTTGCTCCTTGCCGTGGCAAAGGTCGACGGCAATCTGCTGGTAGTATTCGCACACCTGCTTTCCAAGGTTTCGCGAGCCCGTGTGAATGACCAGATAAATGTCGCCAGCCGTGCTGCGGTCGAGTTCAATGAAGTGGTTGCCGCCGCCCAGCGTGCCAATGCTGCGCTCAATGCGACGCGAGTCCTTCAGTCCACGGTAGCACTTGAGTTTTTCGAGTTCGGGGAAACGCACCGCGCGCCCCTCGTGCACCGCCATCCCCGACGGAATCTTGAGCCTGACAAGGTTGTCGAAGGCCTGCAAATCGATTTCGGCCTGCCCAAGATTGACGCAGAGCATTCCGCAAGAAATGTCAACGCCCACGGTGTTCGGTATAATCTTGTCGGAATAGGTTGACGTAAAGCCGATTACGCTGCCTTTGCCCGCGTGCGTGTCTGGCATTATGCGGATAGTTTCATCAGCGTATGCGGGATTGTCTATCAGCGATTTAAGTTGCTCCACGCAAGTCTCCTCAATGGTTTTTGCGTAGATTATTGTTCGGTTTCCGTTTTTATTCGTAAGTTCCATAATTAATTGAATAACTGATTGATAAAATAATAACAAACAGCGTCAGTTTCCAAATCCAATCGCTCTTTTCTCACTCTTTTCGAGCCGCTCGCTGTCGCAGTGGCGGATGAGCGTGGCAAGAGCAGCCGCCTGGTCGCTGTGCAAAATGGTGTCGATGGTGTAGTGCCGCGCAATGTTCTCAATCTGACCACCGCTGAAATTATATTTTTCGGCCAGAACGCTGATGTCGGCCGCCGAAAGTTCGGGCAGCATTGTGCGCCAGATGTGCTCTCGCGCCTCCGTTGTAGGTTTGCTGAACATCACCTTGTAAAGAAAACGGCGCTCAAAGGCTTTGTCGAGATTCTGAGCCAGGTTGGTTGTGGCAATCAGAATGCCCTTCAGCGTTTCCATCTCCTGAAGGATGATGTTCTGAATCGAGTTTTCCATCTTGTCAACGGCGCGCTCGGTGTTTTCCATTCGTTTGCCGATGATGGAATCAGCCTCGTTGAATAGCAGAATGGGCGTAACCTTCTGTTTATCAACCAATGCGCGATAGGTGTCGAACACTTTTTTGATGTTCTTCTCACTCTCGCCAACCCACATACTTTTTATCTGCGAGATGTTGACCTGCATAATATCGCGTCCCGTTTGGCGGGCAATTTGAAGCACCGATTCGGTCTTGCCAGTTCCTGGTGCACCATAGAACAGACAAGTGAATCCGCAACGGTACCCTTTGTCTTTCAGTCGGTTGCAGATGTCGGCATAGTGCTGTTCATCGAGCAGTTGAGTCAAATCGGCAATCTGCGTCTCAACACTCTTGTCGAAATAGAGTTTTTTGGGTACGATTTTCTCATAGTGAATAAGGTCGCGCCGACGAGCGTCGGGTTTGATTAACACGCCATTCAATTCACTGAAAAGCAGCTGTTTGGCATCGTCAGTTATATGAAAAGACTCACGGTCGGCAAAACCATCATCATTGCCGTATTCAATTATTTTCCTTTCTATCAATTCGTGTGAGCCACAGTTGAGGTTACTTTTGATGCGGTTCCACCTGTGCCGCGAATCGTCGAAAAGGAAATCAATGTCGTTGAAACGTACATTGTCATCGCTGTTATCGACAAAAAGATGGGCGAAAAGCAGAAGCAGAGCTTCGTCCTCATCATCAAGTTCATAATTTTTAACCTGCTGAACAAATGCAAGATGCGTATTCTCCTCCATCAGAGATTTCATCCTTTTGATAGCCATTTCGTAGGTCATTTCGTTGTCTTCGCAGATGCTGAAAATGTCATTCAGAACACCGAAAAACTCCTCACAACTGATGTTTGCGTTTTTGTACCCTTCAAACTTCTCGTTGCGGGTGAAGGCCTCAATCACATACCACGGCACACGATACGTTCCGCAGCCACGGTCGCGCACCATATCGCGGCTTACAAGTTCTTTTATATCGTTAACATACTTTAAGATACGTGTTGTGCTGCATCCCGACTGCTTTGCAATTTCGCGCAGCGATATTTCCCTATTGTTGCTGTTGTCGACAAACAGAGCCAGCATCACCACCTGTTCGCGAGTGAGTTCAAGTTTGTCGGCCAGGTACTTGATTGGCTTTGCGGCCTTACGAAAGAATTCTGGTTCCAATTTCGAGTCGTGCGACAATTCCACAATCTGCTCAACGGCCGTGAGCAGCGTCATCTCTTGTTTTGTTGTTTTCTCAGTCTTCATTGTATGCTCCTTTTTTCTGTTTACGCTGCAAATAAAACCGCAGGGTGCGCGAAATCGCTGCGCAGGTTTTCGTTTTTTTTGCAATTACACATTTTTTCGGTACGCAATAATTCAGAGTGCAACCCAATCGGTTTTCACCGAATGGCGCTGCAAAAGAAAATGCGTGCTACGCAGTCTTTCTGCGTAACTGAAAATATTTTCAGATTTACTCGAAAAAAAGTGCAATATTTGACACATATCATTTCTTAAAAACGGTTAAAAAAAATGAAAATGAAAAAGTAACAAAAGTCACAAAACATTATTTTGTGTAATTTCAACAGGCAGATTTCCTGTGTCTTTCGTTGGATTCCTCGGAGAAATAATTAGTGGATAATACCATTATTGCCGCCATTCCTGCGCACAAACTTATCAACGTGTTGCCAAATCTGAAAGAAGATGATAATCTGGTTGTGGTTGAGATAAAATTGAAAGACAACTACGTACCTCAAACTGCATTGAGATGAAGAAAACGATAGTTATGGCAATAGTGTTTGGCACGGTCGCCATACTCACAACTACTTGATAATCAAAAAA
>JAFVGW010000006.1 GCA_017474765.1 Salinivirgaceae bacterium
TGGTCGAGAATGCCATAGTTGCCAGAAACACCATTTTCGCTTTCTGCAGAAAGTTCAGGGTGAGCAAGGAATCCGAATACGCCAAGACGATAGTTGATTGTTACAAGAACAACGTCTTTGTTGCCCCATTCCTGACCATCGAATTCGGGCTCTGTGCCAAAGCCTTCACGATAGCCACCACCGTGAATCCAAACTGCAACAGGAAGTTTTGCGTCAACCTTGCCTGAAGCTTTTGTCCAAACGTTCAAATAAAGGCAATCTTCAGAGAAAGGTGCTTCGTCGCCATAGCCCCATTCGGTGTAGTAACCACCTTTGTACTGAATGTGTTGGTAACTTGGGTTGGCAAAACGGTCACAAACCTTAACGCCTTCCCAAGGAGTAACTGGTTGTGGAGCCTTCCAGCGCAAATCGCGTATTGGCGCTGCAGCGTACGGAATGCCGCGATAAACAAGCACGCCTTCAGTTTCAGTTTTAACACCTTGAACCTGACCGCCCTCGATAGTGAGCACAGGATTCTTCGAGTTGTCGCAGCACGATAGATTACAGCCGCTGTTGTTGCAGCAACTAACCATTGTCAGAGCCGCAAATCCGAATAGAATTGATTTTCTCATCTCAATTACGTTTAATAGTTGTTAAATATTTATTTGTGAATGGGGCGGGGACACGTTGCCGCATCCCCGTCCGCAGTTTCATTTCACTTCAAAATCAATCGATTTCAAATCTTTGTCGAGCGACGAGCAGCCATACAGAATCTGATATTTGCCTGCGCGTGTCGAGAGTTCGTCAATCGAAGCGTCGTAGTATTCAAACGATTCGCCATTGAGCGTGATAGTAGCCGTAGCAGTCTGTCCTGCAGCGATTTGCAGTTTTTGGAATCCTTTGAGCGATTTGATTGGCGCCTCGGGGTAATCCAGAGCCTTCACGTAAACCTGAACAATCTCGGCACCGTCGCGTTTGCCTGTGTTGGTGACAGGAACAGTGATAGTTACGCTGCCTTTCTTGTCCATCTCTGTGGCCGACAGTTTGCCCTCGCCGTACTCAAAAGTGGTGTACGACAGACCGTAGCCAAAGGCGTAGAGCGGCGTGCCAGTGAAGTATTTATATGTGCGGTTTGCCATACTGTAGTCAAGGAAGTCAGGCAGGTCGTTGTTCGAAGCGTAGAACGTAACAGGCAGTTTGCCCGACGGGTTGAAGTCGCCGAAGAGCACCTCAGCCAGAGCCTTTGCGCCGCCCTGACCTGCGTACCAGGCCTGAATGAGTCCGTCAATTTGGTCCTCAATGCTTGCGAACGCAATGCACGAGCCCGAGCAGTTGACATAGACAACAGGCTTGCCAGTTTCGTGCATAGCCTTAATCAGACGCTGCTGAACGGCAGGCAGTTCAATGTCGGCCTTGTCGCCGCCTTCGCCCTCAAGTTGTGCCGAAATACCGCCGATAACAATGATTGCGTCAACATCGGCAGCCATCTTCTTTTCCTCGACAAAATCGGCGTATTTGCGCTCGCAGAAGTCGGCGCGAAGCATTGCAAACGGGCCAGCGCCGCGCTTGTACTCAATGCTGATATTGTAGGTCTGACCAGCCTTCACGTCGAAAGTCTTGTACTCGACGCCACGGCGGCCAAAGCCGAAGCCGAATCCGCCGCGACCCATTCCAGGTTTGGCGTCTTCAACAACCTTGCCGTTCACCTTGAACACATATCCGTTGTCCGACGAAATGGTGTAACTCATCGGGCCGCTGAATGTGGCTTTGTAAGTGCCAGTGATTCTGACAGAAAGACTGTCGGTGCGAATACCCTCGGCAAATCCGTAAGCGCCGAAAGTGCTGAAATTCAATGTAGTGTAATCGCCAGTAACGTCAGGATTGCCCTTCATCTCGCTGTTGTTCCAGAACTCAACTTTCACGCCCTTGCCGTCGTTGAAATCGGGCAGGTGATAGAATGTGTTGTAGTCGTCAGTGAGTTGGCAACCTTTTGAGTATTTGACATTTGCGTTAGGCAGCGCGTTCTTGATACCTTCCAGAAGCGAGTGTGTGTGCTCTTTGGTTGGCGAGCCGCCGTAGTTGCCTTCGAGCAGTTTGGCGTCGTCGGCGTTGGGGCCAACAACCAGCACGCTCTTAATCTCTTTCGAGAGTGGCAGAATGCCGTTGTTCTTCAGCAGAACCATCGACTCGCGTGCGGCCTGAACAGCCAGAGCGTCGTTCGACTCGCTGCTGATAACGTCCTCGCCCAGATTGGCCCACGGCAGCATTTCGGCAGGGTCGAACATACCCAGTTCGAATCGGCCGCGCAGAGTCTTGCGCAAGTGCTTGTCGAGTTCGGCCTCGGTAATCTTGCCTTCGTTAAGTGCTTGAGTCAGAACCATAAACACTTTGCCGCACTCAAGGTCAGTGCCGTTCAGCACGGCGTCAACCGAAGCCGACAGCGGACCGTCGTGGGTGCCGTGTTGGTTCTTGTTGTAGAAGTTGTTGATAGCGTCGCAGTCGGTGAGCACAATGGCGTCGTAGCCCCATTTGTCGCGCAGAATGTTCTGCAGCAGACGGTCGCTAGCGCAGCACGGAACGCCCTCGTAGCGGTTGTAGGCGCACATAAACTCACGCACGTTGGCGTCGGTCACAAGTTTCTTGAAGGCGGGAAGATAGGTTTCCCACAGGTCGCGCATCGACACGCGTGCGTCGTACGAGTGGCGCAACGGCTCGGGACCGCTGTGCACGGCGTAGTGTTTCGCGCAAGCGTGAGTTTTGAAGTAGTGCTTGTCGTTGCCCTGCATTCCCAGCACGGTCTGAACGCCCAGAACACTAGTCAGATACGGGTCCTCGCCGCAGGTTTCCTGACCACGTCCCCAGCGCGGGTCGCGGAAAATGTTCACGTTCGGGCACCAGAAGGTCAACTCGGGGTTGCCAGGGTAGTAGGTGACGCCCATCGGCACGTTGAAGAGCGACGAATCGTTGTGGTTGGTGCGGTTCCAGTTGGCGCGCGCCTCGTCCGAAACGGTCGAGAAGACGTTGTAGAACAGTTCGGGGCTGAACGAAGCCGCCATACCGATAGGCTGCGGATAAACCGTGTAGCCGTCCTGCCGAACGCCGTGGCAAGCCTCGCTCCACCAGTTGTACGACGGGATTCCCAGTCGGTCAATCGATATGGATTTGTTCATCATCAAGCCCACTTTCTCCTCGGGTGTGAGAAGTGAGATAAGGTTCTCAACCCGCTTGTCGATAGAGAGTTTCGGGTTTTGGAACGGATATTCGTATTTCTGCCCGCAGGATACGAATGTGACCGCAACAGCGGCCAGTGCTAATGGTTTGAAAAATCTGCTCATTTGCATTTCCTAATTATTATTGTTACTGAAAATTAATTCCTTAAATGGTCGCTGTGGGTCGTTGGTGAAGATTTTCACGCTGAATTTCCCGCCCTGTTCGGTTTCGGCTTTCACGTCGATTTTCCGCCCAGGTTTCACCACCGTTCCGCCGCCAATGTTCACCCGCACGCCGTCGGGTTTCTCAACGGCGTGAATCACAAGGTCGGCTTTTCCGTTGTTAGTCAGGCTGATAGTTCCCGACAAGGTGCTCGATAGCCAGCCGCTTTCAAGTTTTCCTTCCGACGGATAGGTGGTCATCTGCGGTGCGGCCGCGCTCTCGTCAGTTTTCGCCAGACAAATGGCCGAAACAACCACAGGCACACGTGCCTTCTGTCCGTTGACAATCAGCCAGATAGTATCGTTGAAAGTGCGGAAAAGCGATTTGTCGTCGGGCATTGTGTAGGTGATTGTAATGGCCGATTCGCGTCCTGCCTCAAGCCTGTAGGGCGCCACGGCGCGCAGTTCGGGCGTTGGTGTTGTCTGCACCTCAAGGTTCATCGCTCGGTCCGACGCGTTGGCTATAAATACTTGTTTTTGAGCCATTTTGCCTTGATAGACGTAGCCGAAAGGCAGCGTGTTCTTGTTGGCGTAGAGCATATCGGCGAGCGTGTAGAAGTAGCGTTCCTGAATGCTGCGGTCGGCGGGCACCACGTTGGCTTTGGTTGAGAGCGTGCCTAGACTGCGGCCGTCGGCGGCCATAATCTCAATGGTGCGGTAAGTGTCGCCCACCGCCCCCGACGGCGAGTAGGTGACAACCACATCGGTCATCTTGCCAGGCTCAACGGGCGTGCTCACAAAGTCGGCGTTTATGCACGAGCAGCCAGGAATGGCGCGCGAAATGGCAACGCTCTTGTCGGAATTGTTGAGCAGGTGGAACACGTGGCTAACAGGTCCGTCGGCCTCGCTAATGGTGCCGAAATCGTGCTCGTAGGTGTCGAAAACGGGCATAGCGGCATTGTTCTGCGCGTTGGCGCAAACAGCCGTCATAATTAGCCCACACAAGATTGAAAACCGCTTCCTCAAAATAGTTGCAAGTGTTTCCCCAAATTTAGATAAATCTTTTGTTTGTTGTCAATAAAGATTCACGATAGTTATTAGACATTTGTCGATAAAAAATGTTCATATCTCGCAAATGGCGTCATAATGAGGGCTTCAGCCGCATTTTTTTGTGGCAAAAAGTCAGATTATGCCATGAATCAGCCTGTAGGCGATTGAGCCTGGCTGCGGGCTTGCGGGGCAGTTGTCGCGGCTGAACCAGCCAGCATCGGCAATCTCGTCTTTCTGAAGTTTGATTTCGCCGCTCTCATATTCGGCCGTGTAGCCAAGCATCAGTTGGTCGGGGAAGGGCCAACTCTGGCTTCCGCGGTAGCGTATGTTTTTCACCTTGATGCCGATTTCCTCCTGCAACTCGCGCTCAACGGCGTGCTCGGGCGTCTCGCCGCCTTCAATGAATCCCGCAATGCAGGCGTAGATGTCCTGATTGCGCTGAACGTGGCGGGCAAGCAGAATCTTGTCGCCGCGGCTCACAAGCACAATCACGCACGGCTCGATGCGCGGAAAATGAATCTTGCCGCACTGCGGACACTCGCGCGCTGTAAACTGCTTGCTCTCAGTGAGTTTTGCGCCACACGTGCAGCAAAATTTCGTGCTCTGCCGCCAGTTTGCCACCGCCTTTGCCCGCGATGTGCGGAAAACAGTCGGCTCGTCGCTCTCGTTGAAGAACTGACGGATGGTTTTGGTGACGAAACGGTCGGGCAGTGGCTCGGCTGTCTCGAAGTTCAAAACACAAATGCCAAACTCTTGTTCTTCAAACAAATCGGCATTGCTATCTAAAGTTTTTATTTCAGTCAGGTCGGCCAGCGTCAGGGCGGTGCCGTCGGCTTTCAGCACAATGTTGCGCCCCGTGAGCGCAAAGCATTGGCAATTAGTTGTTTGCGGATTCTCTATTATCGGCATAGTCTGATTGTTTTCGCTTTTAAATAATATGGCAAAGTTGGGGAAAATTCGGCTCAAAACATAGGCAAGTAGGTTGTAAATTTAACAGAGAAACTATATTTCAACGCATAATTGTATTTTGTATGAGAAGAATAATTGTCTGAAAGACAATATTTTCATAACCGCGGGTAAGCGAAACGTAACCCGTGGTATCGTACACTCAAGTTCTGCAGTCTGAAAGACTGAACCTTTGTATTGTTCACTCTTTCAGAGTGTTTCTTTTTTTTCTTTGGCAACCGGCGGCTGCGCTACGCTTGCCGCCGGTTATGCAAATTCAGTCCTTCGGACTGTTTTGTGTAAAAACGTATTCTTGCGAAAAATCTTCACTTTTTTCAAAAATTTTCCAAACCTGCACCCGTATTTCGCACAGGTTGCCGTTTTATTTGCCCCCAAAATTGAATGTCTAACTTTTAAAAAGTATTGATTATGAGAGCAAGAAGACAGTTTTTTATGGATTGCCACTTGGCGGGACGTAAGTATTACGATGCCGACTTGGTTTGGAACGAACTGAAGGTTGGAACCGAGTTGCAGTTGGAACTCGACCCCGACAACCGCCACGACCCGAACGCAGTGGCCGTGCTGTACAACAAACCAGGCGATGAAGAGCCGTATATGCTTGGCTACATTCCGCGTGCCGAAAACACGCATTTGGCCCATTTGCTTGAAGCAGGTTGGAACAGTTTGTTCACTTGCCGAATCAGCCAACTTGTGCCCGACACGCACCCCGAAAATCAGGTGTATCTCTCAATCACCGTCGCGCGCAACCCCAAAGCCCAATAAGGCCGAAAGGTTTGAGTGCCGAACTTGCAGACGGGCGTTGAGCCCGTTTGCTTTTTTGGGGGTGAGTTTGAAAGGGATAGGAATTATTGTTAGATTTGGAAATGAAAAATGATAAAACAAATTATTATGCAATTTGACAATCAAAAGTTTAACGAATTGGTTGAGTTTTATAAAACCAGTTTTCTTGAACATTGGGAAGACGAAAAATATAAGTGGGTTGCGGTAAAATGGTTTCAGGAACATTTTGACATAGAAGCCCCCGATTTTTCCGAAATGTTTAAGGACGCAATAGGGAAAACAGTAAATCTATTGGCTTCCGTCAATAATTTTCCAGGCTCACAAATAATCAATTTTGCTAAAGAGTATAAAGAAGAAACTCGTTCAATGTTTCGCAGTTTATATGACGAAACAATGGATTTGCAGACACGCATTGATGAGTTCAAACAAGAATCTATAGAAATTGTTGCCAAACATAATAATGCTAATCCCGACAATTTGTGGGGGCAAAGTTTCCAAAATGAAAACGCAATTAGCACATATCTTTGGTTGCAGTTCCCTGATAAGTACTACATATATAAATATTCAGAATATAAAGCTGTCGCTGAAGAACTTAACGTTCAAACAAAATTCACAAAAGGCAAGAAAGAAAATGTGATTAATGGTTTTGCTATGTACGATGAAATATGTAATCGTATCAGCACTGACACGCAAATTCGAAACTTGCTTCAAGGCTCATTAACTGACGATTGCTATCAAGACACAATGCTGAAAACGCTAACAATTGATTTTGGTTTTCACATAAGCAGGTATTTTGACAAGACTAAAAAAACAACCGACAGGCTTTGGATGTGGAACAAAAGTGATATATGGAATGATGGTGTCGCTGCATTTTCAACCAATATTTTGAAAATGGGGGATTCAGCACAAGGAAAGTTAGATTTCGCGACTATTGAGACAAAAGATGATTTACGTATTGCTTATCAAGCAATTGTGGAAAATACTGATGTCGTTATTCCCAATATGTATTGGCAGTTTATGCACGAAGTCCAACAAAATGACATAGTTGTTGTATTTGAAACCATTAAAGAAGGCGGCAAATTAAATCATTTGTTGTATGGTTGGGGACGTTTTACGTCTGATTGCAAAATTGTGGCGACCGACAACAATCCTTTACAACGAGAAGTCGAATGGCATTTGCCACCATTGTCAGAGCCTGTAAAAGAAACAACTACAAGCAATTCGATTTATTTTCATTTGGTTGAAGGGACAGAAGCAACAAACATAAAAAAACTATTAGGAATTGATGTAAACAAGTCTTATTGGCTTTTATCGTGGAATCCAGACAATTGGGAATGGAAAAATTATGATGATTGTTGTCGCAAAACCAAAAGTGGCGGAACACACATAGAACCACATACTTGCCATAGCACAAAACCGCGTATTGGTGATGAAGTTTTTTTAATGAAAACAGGGAAAAAAGAACCTAAAGGAATCATTGCTCACGGAACTGTTGTTAAAGAATCATACACTGCACCACATTACGATAGTGATAAAGCAGAACAAGGCGTAACGAAAGCGTATATTGATGCTAGTTATGACTGCATATTAAATTATAAAACAGAACCTATTCTTGATATTAAAACATTGAAAGACAATCTTCCAAAACAAGATTGGAGCCCGCAAAGTTCAGGAATAGAGATAAAAGAAAATATTGAACAGTTGCTAAAATTATGGAATGAAACTATTGGAGGAACAAAAATGAAAAATGCTGACAAATACGTATCGCTTCTCAAATCCAACCACAACCTAATCCTGACAGGCGCCCCAGGCACAGGCAAAACCTATTTGGCGAAGCAGATTGCCCAGGCAATGGGTTGCTCTGACAATGAAATCGGCTTTGTCCAATTCCACCCGTCGTACGACTACACCGATTTTGTCGAAGGCTTGCGGCCATTGGATGATGGTAACGGAAATGTCGGCTTCGAACGCAAAGATGGGGTTTTCAAAGAGTTTTGCGCAAAGGCGTTAGACAATTTGGAGAATAGCCAAAAGGATGAGTCTGTTCTTTCTAAAGAGTTTTCTGTTGAGAAGCGGTATTTGTGGCTATTATCACAAATTGAGAATGAAGAGATAAGTGAAATACCGTTAAAAACAAATGGCAAAAAACTATTGGTTGAAAAAGTGTCTGATTTTAAAAATATTATACTTAAAGCACCAAATACAACTTCGTCTAGGACATACACTGTGTCACTAAAACGCATTTTAAAATTATCTAAAGTATACACGGATACAAAATCTCTTAACGCAATATCTAATATCAGTGTAGAAGTTAGGAATGCTATTGGTGGCTGCAATGCGTCAGCATATTGGGCAGTCTTGAATTTACTATATAAAGAGCAGGATTCTTCTTCACAAACAAATGCGTTAAATAATAAAGTTGAAAAGAAAGATTTTGTATTTATTATTGATGAAATTAACCGCGGCGAAATCAACAAAATTTTCGGCGAGTTGTTCTTCTCAATCGACCCAGGGTATCGAGGCAAAGATGGCAAGGTAAGAACGCAATATGCAAGTATGCAAGAAGAACCTAATGATTTTGATATGGCATTGGGTGTATCTGAAAAATGTGGAAATTTCTTCGTTCCCGAAAACGTCTATATTATTGGTACAATGAACGATATCGACCGAAGCGTCGAGAGTATGGATTTCGCCTTCCGCCGTAGGTTCGCGTTTGTCGAGGTTAAGGCAGATGAAAACACGGGAATGCTCGATGGTAAGGAGTGGAAAGACCAGGCAATCAATCGAATGAAAAGTCTAAACGTTGCAATAGAGAAGATTGATGGGCTATCGTCAGCTTACCATATTGGCGCAAGTTATTTTTTGAAACTTGACAATTATAATGGCGATTTCGGGCAGTTGTGGAAATATCATTTGGATGGTTTGTTGCGAGAGTATCTGCGAGGAATGCCTAAAGAAACGGTAGAAAAAGAAATGATTAAGTTTGAAATGGCATACAATCTTAAATCCGCAGCCGATGATTCGTCTCAAGATAACGGATAATAAGGATTGGATAGAAATTGCCAATTGCGTTGTTGACAATGAGTCACCGTTGACCGACGAAGAAGTGAAATCCGTTAGGCGAGACATTGAGTGGATTTCAAATCAAAAAATCGCCAATCTGCAACTTGATGACAATCCGAACTTGTTCGTTTTTCCGCAATCGTTGGGCTATCACGGTGACGATATTGGTGATGGTGTCATTATTGGTTTTTCCGACGGCAAAATCAGCACGGGCAACATAATGGGCTTTGTGGGCGTGAACCAGACGCAAATCGACATTCGCTCGCGTTTCGCCCAAACCGACGGCAACGACTATTTCCTGCACTATATGTTGCAGAAAGTGTTCGCAATCAATCTGTTCGATTTGAAGCACGACACAAGCGCCGAGCGGATTTTCGATTTCCTGTTCTATCTGTTTCCCCATTTTCTGCGGAAGGCGGTGGCGCAGGGCGTTTTCAAGAAGTACCGCCGCTTTGAGCACAACGACGCCAACATTCGCGGACCCATTGATGTGAGCCGCCATATCCGCCAGAACATTCCGTTCCGCGGCACGGTGGCCTACACCACGCGCGAGCACACCTACGACAACGAACTCACGCAACTTGTCCGCCACACCATTGAGTTCATTCGCGACAAGGAGCAGGGGCAGGCAATTCTGAACAACGATGCTGACACCAAAACAGCTGTCAACCAGATTGTTATGGCCACGCCAACCTACAACGCCCGCGAGCGCGCCAAAATCGTCAGCCAGAACCTTCGGCCCGTGCGGCACCCGTACTTTTCGGCCTACACCGACCTGCAGCGGCTCTGCCTGCAAATCCTTCGCCACGAGGAACTCAAATACGGCCGCCAGAAAGACCAAATCTACGGCATTCTGTTCGACGGCGCTTGGCTTTGGGAGGAGTATTTAGCGGGCGTTTTGAAGAAATGTGGATATACTCACGCTGAAAATCATACAGGTAAAAATCCAATTACTTTATACAATAACAATCCACGTTATCCTGATTATTATAAATGCAAGCAAATAAAGGATTTTAAATATGGCGATGTTATTCCCGACGAAAACGACGTTCTTGATGCGAAATATAAAATGTTAGACTTCAATTCTGCCGCCCGTGACGACATTCACCAAATTATAACATATATGCACATTTTGCCTTCCAAGAGAACAGGATTGATATATCCAAGCAGGAAATCAACCATTCCAAAAGAGTTTAATGTTTATGGTATGGGCGGCACAATCCGTATAATTGGCGTTAATGTCAATCACCAAGCCATTGATTATAAGAGTTATGTTGCGGCGATGGTGAATGTGGAAAGCGAGTTGGCGAACGCGCTGAAAGCGCAATCCAATACACAGCCCAACGCAGAGTGAGCACAGCGAACGCCACGTTGGGTAAAATGCCCCCAACAACACCGCGCGCTGTAGGCGCAACACAATCTGTCGCAAATTATGTTTTGCCCCTGTAGGGCGCCAACGTTACTCGGAAACGTCACCCAAGGCGCCGCTACGCTTGCCTTGGGCTATGTTGTTTTGCGCTTTTAGCGCGCCAATGAATTAAAGCGTCGCATAAAAACGCGCCGTAGGTGCGTAAGATTGGTAGAAAAACGCCCGCAACAGAAAACGCGTGCCGTAGGTACGCAACAATGCTCAATGTGGCGTACCTAACGGCACGCTTGTGCGTTTAATGTGTTGATTTCTACCAATCTGCAGTCCCTACGGGACTGAATCCCGCAGGGTCGCTTATTTGACTTTTCTTTTGGCAATTCAATGTTCTAGATTGAAAATTAAAATCTGTCGCAAATCCATTCAATCTGTGTTATCTGCGTTCTTTCTAAATATTGTCCATTCCCCAAACTTCCGTGCCAGCCAATGCGCCAGCAGCAGATTGGCGCCCACGGCCACCGCGGCGGCAAGGCTGTAGATGGTGATTTCGGTAGGTGAGAAGTCGGAAACTTTGATGCAATCAACTATCAGCCAAAGGCTTACGGGCAGAACTAAAACGCTTGTGGCAAGCGCGGGAATGTATTTGCGGATGACAACCGCCTGCCCAATGTGAACCACCAGATGCAGCGTGAAGGCGATGAACGTGCCCAGCCAGAGCAGGCTGAACACACGGATGCCAGTGAATGTCAATCCGCAGATTATCAGCAGCAAGACAAACTCTTCGGCAACGGCAAGCGCGAAGCCTTCGGTGGTGGTTGTGCTCTTGAAAATGAAAGCGAATCGCGGAAAGCGTTGGCAAATGTCGGCGGCGTTTCGGGCAGTCCACGCGCGCATTCCGATAATCTCTTCGAAATCGTGAAAAACAAACAGAAGCGGCAAAAGCCAGATGTATTGGTTCATTTTGTTATGATTCAGAGGCTTGTACTAAATAATAAGCCGTTTGTAATATAATATGGTGCAGAGTTAGTATTTTTTTGCTTTTCTTGAAATAAATAGTGTCAAAGTGCCGAAAAATTCCCAAATTTGGAATTCCAAAAACCGATATAAAAATACAAAAGATGAGACAAACTTTTATCAGACTGGCTGCATGCGCTACGCTTTGTGCGACAATTGTTTCGTGTACAGAAAAACTCCCGCACAAGGTGGATTTCTATCATTGGAAAACGACCTACGAGGTTGGATCAATTGCCAAAGATTATATGGCCAAGTTGCAGAGCGAGACCATCTATCTGCATGTTTTCGATGTGGTGAAACGCAACGGTGAGATTATTCCTGAGGGAAAGATTGTTCCGTTTGAGCACGACACAACCCTGACACAAAAAATCGTGCCGACAGTTTTCATAACTCACAGCGTTTTTGGCAATTATAGTGATGATTATGAGGTGCTTGCAGACCGAATTCTGTCGCTAGTAAATACAATTTTCTATAGAAACGAATTGGGTGGTTACGAAGAGTTGCAAATCGATTACGACTGGACCAAAATGACCAAGGACAACTACTTCAAGTTCCTTCAGATTCTATCTAACAAGGCTGAAAATCAATATAATCCAGCAAAAGTTTCGTGCACCATCCGTCTGCATCAGATAAAGGATTTGAAGGAGATGGGCGTGCCGCCAGTGTCAATGGGCTGCCTGATGTGCTATGCAACAACCAACCCGACCGACGGCATGGACTCGAACTCGATTCTCGATGTCGAACTGCTGAAAAACTACACTCAGCACCTCGAGGCTTATCCGCTTGAACTCGACTATGCTCTGCCGCTCTTCTCGTGGGGCGTGGTGACCAACCATCTGGGCAAGACCAAACTTGTAAACGGCCTTTCGGCATCCGACATGAACACTGACGCCTTTAAGAAAATCGGTGAAAACAAATATGAGGTTGTTGAGGACGGATTTGTCCACAATCTTTATCTAAACAAGGGTTTTACAGTTGAAATAGAGGAGATTACGCCGAAACTTCTAAGCAAGGCAAAAGCCTATCTGGACGAAAAACTGAAAACCGACTACCACATTGTTTATTTCCAGATGAGCGATGGTTTCTTGAAACGATTTACTATTGACGACCTTAAATAAGATGTTGAATATGAAAAAGATATTATATGCTTGCGCCATTGCTTTGGCGACATACGGAACTGCCAGCGCCTGCGGCGGTTATGACTATGAAGATTATGAAGCCTACGGCTCGTGGTTCTTCTCATCGTTCGAGAATGATTTCGCATTCTTTGACCCCAACAATTACAAAGGCAACATCGAGGACTGGTCGAAATATTTGGGCGTATCGTATGAAGATGCCGAATATCTGGTGCTGAAAGTCAGGAAAAACGAGATTGAGGCTGCCATAAACGGCTATCTGTCAGACCCGAACCTGAAATTCATGACGTCAGATTTTGTTAAGAAATATCGCCGTGCGCTGCAGTATCTGGTCTGCGCCAAAACCATCGAGCCCTATGCCACACGCAGTTACAACCTGTATTGGGAGTGGGCATACTATTGGGATGACGAGGGGCCGAGCATTTCGGAGTTGGGCGAGGAGTTCATTGACGAACTTGTTCAAGCCTGCGAAACCGAAACCGACAAAGAGTTGAAACTGCGCTACGGCTATCAACTTGTGCGCTACGCCCACTATCTGCACCGCTACAGCGACGCAGTCAAGTATTTCGACACCTACGTTGAGCCGCTCAAAATCAAAAACGAGGTTTACTACTATGCACTCAGCCAGAAGGCTGGCGCAGAATTCAATTTGCGGAAGTATTCCCAAGCCGTGAAAAACTTTGTGAAAGTGTATGTTAACTCTACAGATTTGAAAGAGTCGGCTTATCGTTCGATATTCAATTATTGCGACGGATATTTTATCCCGACATCGCTTGCGCAGATGTGCGAGACTCAGGAGCAGAAGTTCGACATCTACCTGCTTCTGGCTTACAACAATTTCTCCGACCCGCTCCAGTTGGCGAAGAAAATTACCGACATCAACCCTGATGCCCCGCAGGCCCGCAAGATTATTGCCAAGCAAATCAGGCAGTTGGAGAGTTACTATCAGGACCAGGTGTGGTCTCAAACTCTGTTTATTGAGCAGGACAACGAGTTCCATCTTACAGGCAACGACAAAATCTACAGCGCAACAATCGATTATCTGGAGCAGATGACCAGCCGCACCAACGATGCCGATTTCTGGAACATGAGTCTGGGCTACGTCCATTTCCTTAATTCGGACTACGACAAGGCCAAACTGGCGCTCGACAAAGTGTCGGCAAAGACAAAATCCGAAAATCCCGACATCAAGAACGTCTATCTATACATTGATGTCTGCCAGTTGAAGACGATTACCAAAGAGACAGAAAACGAATTCTTCAACACCCACAAAGAGATTCTCGACATGTATCCAGTTGGCACCTATCTGCGCAAAGTGCTGGCTAACAGATATTATGTGGCCGAAGATTACGTTAAGGCATTTTTGATGATGAATGATGTTTACTCGGTTGCGGAGTATTTTCCGACATCGTTTGTGGAGGATTTAATCGCTTTTGAGCAGAAAAAAGACAAAACCCCGATGGAGCAGTGGCTGACACAATATCATGACGATGATGTGATTCTTCGCTTGCAGCAGACAGCCTTGAAAGGTGCAATTGCCGCAGCCGACATTGAGAAGGCGAAAGAAGTGAAGAAAAAATACGAACTTAATGATAATGAGTCGGTTGAGATGTTCTATCATAACATCATGAACGTTTACGGCTTCGATTATGGCCTTTATGGCGACTATGTGGCCGACGTGGTTGGCAACGCAAAGAAAGTGAGCCTGACCGCCACTCTCGAAAAACTGATGCAACTGGCGCGCGGCAACGACGCGGCAGCAGCCAAAGCAAACTACGTTTTGGGCAACTTCTACTACAATTTGTCGCACGTGGGCATCTGCCGCAACTATCTGAAAAACATCTCTTCGCCCGACTATCACACGTGGGAATACGACAAATATTCAAACACTGGCGAATTGGAGGTCTTCACATTCGACAAGAACGCCAAAAAGCAGGAGGAGTTTTTCCCGATAATCAGAGGTACGTTCACCAATACCGTCAATCTTGCCGAAAGATACTTCAAGCAGGCTGATATGATTGATATTGGCGAAGAATTTGCTGCTCACGTGGCATTTGGTTTGGTCAAATGCGACCAGGCACGTAATCAGGAGTATGATTATTGGGGCGGTTCAATCTATGCTTCGCCATTGTTTGCGCGAATCGCAAAAGATTATTCATCAACAAAATATGCCGAGGAAGTGCGCACTAATTGTGTCTACTATTATTATTATGACAGTTTCCTGCCAGAAGGAGAAGAGGAATAAAATGCAGAAATCAAGAATTGTGAAAATGAATATTTGTAATATTAAACGATTATTAATCATTAATTTAATAAAGAACAGGTTATGAAAACAAAAGGTTGTTTGATTGCGGTAGTTGCCGTAGTGTTAATTGGAATTTTTTCAGTTGTGGTTTGGTACATCAAAACTGGCAACAAGATTGTCCGTCTCGATGAAGGCGTTGCCGAGAGTTGGGCGC
The DNA here is from genome assembly GCA_017474765.1 of Salinivirgaceae bacterium. Lineage (GTDB taxonomy): Bacteria > Bacteroidota > Bacteroidia > Bacteroidales > SZUA-534 > RUG13583. The sequence continues at coordinate 15,185 of JAFVGW010000006.1, forward strand.
AGGTCGAGAATGTTTATCAGCGTCGTGCCGACCTGATTCCGAACCTTGTGGCCACTGTGAAAGGCTATGCCGAGCACGAGAAAACCGCTCTGACCGATGTTGTTGAGGCTCGTGCCAAAGCTTCAAGCGTCAATGTCAATCCAGAGAAACTCGATGCGCAGTCGCTTCAGCAGTTTGAGCAGGCTCAAGGCAATCTGAGTTCGGCTTTGTCGCGCTTGCTGGTTGTGGTTGAGCGTTATCCTGATTTGAAGGCCAACCAGAACTTCAGCGAACTTCAGGCACAACTTGAGGGCACTGAGAACCGTATCGCCGTTGAGCGCCGCAAGTTCAACGAGGTTGCCCGCGAGTACAACACCTATATCCGTCAGTTCCCCGCATCGATTGTGGCCAACAGTCGCGGATTTGAGAAAAAGGCATACTTCGAGGCTCAGGCAGGCAGCGAGAAGGCTCCTGAAGTGAAATTTTAGGTGAAAGTTACAAGGCACAAGGTATAAGTCACGGTGAAATCCGTGCTTATGCCTTTTGTCTTAATAACTAATAACTTAAAACTTCTAAAACTTATAACTTAAAACTTCCAAAAACTTATAACTCAAAATGAGAGCATCAACTTTTTTTAGCGAAGAGCAAAAACAACAGATAATCAGCGCAATAGAGGAGGCTGAGAAGAATACGTCGGGCGAGATTCGCCTGCATGTTGAAATGCGTAGCCACGGCGACATCATGAAACGTGCCGCAAAGGTTTTCGACAAACTCAGAATGCAGTGCACCGAGTTGCGCAACGGCGTGCTTTTCTATATGGCAGTGGCCGACCGCCAGTTCGCAATCATTGGCGACAAAGGCATCAACGACAAAGTGCCCGATGGCTTCTGGAACGACATCGAGAAGCGCATGACCGAACTTTTTGCCCGTGGTCTTTTCACCGAAGGCGTGACCGAAGGAATCCGCATGGCTGGCGAGCAGTTGAAAAAGCATTTCCCGTATCAGACAGACGACGTGAACGAGTTGAGCGACGAAATCTCGTTTGGTGAGAGCGGAAAAGAATAACGGTTTGTACCAATTCGCCAAATTATCATGCGAAGGACATTGCTCGTTATAACATTTGTGCTCGTCGCAGCCGCGGCTTTTGCCGACATTTTCGACCGCCCAGCAAAGGTTAATCTTGTGGTTGACAATGCAGAAGCATTCAGCCGAAGGCATGCAGAGGCTTTGAGAACCAAACTCGACTCTTTTGAGCGTGCCACAACGGTGCAGATTCAGATTTACACCACCAAAGATTTGTACGGCTACGACATAGTCGACTTTGCCCAGCGTCTGGGCGAGGGCTGGGGAGTAGGAAAGGAGGGTGCCAACAACGGCATTGTCATTGTCTACATGCCGAAAACCCTAACAGAGAATGGCGAGGTAACCATACAGACTGGCTACGGCATTGAGCCGCTGATTCCCGACGCTGTCTGCAAGCAAATTGTTGAATCAGAAATGATTCCACGCTTTAAACAAGGCTTGATTTACAAAGGAATAGACCAGGCGGTCGACGTTTGCATATCGCTTACACAAGGCGAGTTCACGGCCGAGAAGTATATAGCAGATAAGGCTAAAATTGATCGCATTGCAAAGATTATTGCCCAATGCATAATTTTGTTTCTGATTATAATTCCGTCGTGTCTTTTTGTCATTTATTTCATAGTCGCTCTATGTCTGGGCCTCTTTAAAGGATATACCATTAGTAGCAACGGTTCGTCAGGAGGCAGCAGTAGCCGAAGTTTTCACATTTCGAGTCACCGCAGTTACGGCGGCGGTCATTTTGGCGGCGGTGGAGCACGAGGCAGTTGGTAAAAACAATTGATTACAGATAGATTGACAGAATTATATATGTTTTAACCTTTAACCAATTAACCCAATTGTTATGAAACGGATATTGTTCATAATCATATTTTTAGCAGTAAATTTGCTTCTTTTGCCGATGTTTTTGACCGTCCCTCGGAGTTGCGGCTTGTGGTTGACAGCGCCAACGCCTTTACTATTGATCAGAGGGCGGCTCTGACTGCCAAACTGGACTCGTTCGATATTGAGACATCAACGCAGATTCAGATTTACACCACAACCAATCTGCAAGGCTACGACATTGTTGATTTTGCCCAGCGGCTGGGCGAGGGCTGGGGCGTTGGAAAAGAAGGTTTCGACAACGGAATTGTCATTGTCTATCTTCCGAAAACTGACAGCACCAACGGCGAAGTCACCATTCAGACTGGTTACGGCATCGAGCCGCTGATTCCTGACGCAACCTGCAAGCGGATTATCGAACACGAGATGATTCCATGCTTCAAGAAAGATTCTGTGTATGAGGGATTTAAACGTGCCGTTGATGTCTGCATCTCGCTCACCAAAGGCGATTTTAAAGCCGACGATTACGGAAACAACAGCATTGGCGGATTCTGGGGCTGGGTGCTCGACCACCTTGTTCTTAGCCTTGTGCTGGGTATGGTTGGTGTCTGGATTGTGATTATATTGGTAATCATCATTATTGCTAAGTGTACAAGTGGAGGAGGTGGCAGTTACTATATAGGCACGTCGGGCAGTTCGTCTGGTTCAAGTCACCGAAGCCATAGCGGCGGCAGCCACAGGAGTTACGGTGGCGGACATTTCGGTGGCGGCGGTGCGCGCGGAAGGTGGTAATGTCAAGGATTGATTAATCGATTTATGAAACGTATATTGCTCATATTCACTCTTTTGGTGGCGGCTTTTCTGTCGTTCGCTGATGATTCTGTCTTCAGTCCGCCCGCAGTGCCGACGCTTGTAGCCGACAATGCCAATGTGTTCACAAACGGACAGCGAATGGCGTTGGCTAACAAACTGAACACCATCAGTCGCGAGACCTCTACGCAGATTTTGGTTTACACTACAACCGATTTGCTCGGCTACGGCATTGCTGATTTTGGCCAGCGTTTGGGCGAGGGTTGGGGCATCGGACAAAAAGGTTTCGACAACGGAATTGTCATCGTTTATAAACCCAAAACCGACTCCACAAGCGGCGAGGTTACCATTCAGACGGGTTACGGCATTGAGCCGCTGATTCCAGATGCGACCTGCAAGCGAATCATTAACCAGGAGATGATTCCAAACTTTCAGCAAGGGCTTGAATATAAGGCTATTGACGACGCCATTGACATCTGTTTTTCGCTGACAAAAGGCGAATTCACGGCGGATGAATACTCCAATTTTGGCGAAGATTCGTCTGTTGGCTCAATTATTGTTTTAATCTTGTTATTGCTTGTCGGCTACGTGCTTTATGCTGCTTACGGGCAGTTCACCATCGGGCGGCGGCCATCGTTTTTCTCTTATCTTTGGTTTGTGCTTTCGCTCATCGGCCATTCGTCTGGCAGCGGCAGAAGCGGCTCGTCAAGTGGGTTTGGCGGCTATGGCGGCGGACACTTTGGCGGCGGCGGAGCAAGCGGAAGATGGTAGATTGAAGGACTGAATAACTGAAGGATTGAAGGAATTTGATTATGCGTAAATTATTGTTAATAATCACTTTATGGTCTGCCGCAATGGGCGTTTTTGCCGACAACGATGGTTCCATGAATTCATCTTCGAAGAGTGGTAGAGGCAGTTTTATTCCCCCGCTCCAAGATCCGTCGGCTGTTTTCACACCGCCCAAAGATCCGTCACTTGTTGTCGACAACGCGGAAGTGCTTAGTTTGAATCAGCGTAAGATGCTGATTAACAAATTGAATAAATTTAATGACGAGACATCGACGCAGATTCTAATTTATACTACAAACTTTTTGTACGGATACAGCATTGCCGATTTTGGCCAGCGGTTGGGGCAGGCTTGGGGTGTCGGACAGAAAGACTTCAACAACGGTATTGTCATTGTTTACAAGCCAAAAACACCATACGATAAAGGCCAAGTGACTATTCAGACGGGTTATGGCATTGAACCACTCATTCCCGATGCGATTTGCAAGCGAATTATTGATAATGAGATGATTCCGCTATTCAAATACGGACTTACTTTCGAGGGAATCAATAAGGGTGTTGATGTCTGCATATCGCTTACCAAAGGCGAGTTTACTGCTAAGGATTACAAAAGACGTGATTGGTCGAAAATATTTCAATACTTTTTTTGGAGGCTCATTGTACCTATCATTGTACTGATTCTTTTGTTAATATTTTTAATCAGAATGTTCAATGACGAGTTTACTGCTGGCGGTGGTGGAGGCGGTCGTGGCGCTTCGGGCGGCGGCGGATTTGGTGGCGGTTTCGGCGGCGGATTTGGTGGTGGCTTCGGCGGCTTTGGCGGTGGCGGTTTTGGCGGCGGTGGTGCTTGCGGATGCTGGTAGATTGAATGACTGAAGGACTGAATAACTGAAGGATTGATTTATGACAACGGACAATTCAAATGAGGATAAATAATTAAAAATTAACAATTAAAAATGAACGAGTTAGTCGGATTTGGAAATAGACTGATAACTAGTGCCTAATGCCCAACACCCAACACCTAATACCTTAAAACTTAAAACTCATCAACTTAAAACTTAAAACTTTTAGCCAACCATGTTTGTAGCATACCAAAAAAAGAAAGAGAACATCTGCGAGTATTTCTTGTATATGTTTCAGATTGAGGACCTTATTCGTGCTTGTAAGTGCGATAAGAATCTGATTGAAAGCCAGTTGCTGCCGAAGTATCCATCCGATATGACAACGCAGAACGAGGTGCGCCAGTGGTACTCTGGCCTGACCGACCAAATGGTGGAGGAGCGCATTCAGCAGAGCGGTCATTTGGTGTCGCTTACGAACAAAATCAACGAGGTGCTCGATTTCCATCTTTACCTTCTGAATAACCCAAAAGAGGTGGCTTATCAGATGCGGTTTGCCAAAATTGAGCCGATTATCAGCGAGTTACGCCAGCGTCAACCGTCGGCAGCGGAGTTCAGCGACCTGCAACTTGCCCTCAACGCCGTTTATGGTTTCACCATTTTGCGACTCAAAGGCTCGCAGGTATCGAAGGAGACAGCCGCCGCCATTTCACAGTTGGTGGTGTGGTTCAATGAGTTATCGGAAAAGTTCCGAGCCTACGAGGCTGGCGAGTTGAAACTTGATTTGTAGGAGAGGTGCATCTCATTCCGCACCTTTAGCGCTCACTTTCAGCACGTTCCGTTTACAGGCGCTCACGCAGCGCTCACACAAGATGCACTGTGCGTTTTGTACCTTTTCAACGTTTCGCACCGATTCCTTTACATCGATGAGCATTGGGCAGGCTTGCGAGCAGGCACCGCATTGTGTGCAATCGGCTGATTTTACGGGTGTTATCTTGAAAATCGAGAAGCGGTAGAGCAGGCTCGAAATTGTCATAAACGGGCAGAGAAGGCGGCAGTAGGCGCGGCTTCCGCAGAGCATTGTCAGAAGGTAGCCGCCACCGATGATGAACAGATTTTCAGCCACAATCCATTTCTTGCGCAGCAGTTCGTTCTCATCGCCTGCGGGATTGGTGAAGTAGTGCGCCACAGCAAAAGCCATCGCCACAATCAAGAGCAGATAGCCCCACGCCAACCACGGTTTGCGCTTGATGTTTCGGCCGTTTTTGCGGTTGGTAATCTCAAAAATGGCGCCGTCCCAACAGGCGCGCGAGCAGAAGGCGTTGCCAAACACAAACGGAATTATCAGCCGCGCAATGATTAGTTGGATGAGCGCGCCCGTGACCACACCTGCCTGAAAATCGAAGAAAATCTGCTCGAACTGGAAATTCACGCCAAACACAAACCCCAACATTATCAGCAACATACCGCCTACAATAATTTGCACAAGGCGGCGCATAGGCTGGCGCAGACGCGGGTTGTTGATAACCAAAATGCGGGTTACAAGTTCGGTGGTGCCGATGCCGTTGAAGAGCGCAAAGTAGCGAACATCGCGTATTGCCCACACAATCAGTCCGATAAGCGTGAATATGGCGTAGGTGGCAATCGGAACGCTGTATTTTTTCAGCCAACTTGTTCCGCCGCTACTCTTCGGTGCTGTCAGATTGCTTTTCAATATCTTCAGAGTCTTCAGAATCAGACGATTGCGGAACGGCCTTAAGCAGTTCAACTTCGTAAATCACGGTGGTGAACGGCGGCACAATGCCCGTTGATGAGCCTTTCTCGCCCCACGCCAAGTCCGACGGCAGAATCACCAATGCCCGCTGTCCTTCGCGCATACGGCCAATGGCGTCCTCAAGTCCTGGAATTACCTGAAGTTCAGTGCCATAGACAAACTCAAACGGCTGGTTGCGTTTCACTGTCGAGTCGAAGAAACGGCCATTCAGGAAACGGCCTTCGTAGTTAACTGTCACAATATCACCGTACTCAACTGGCTTTCCCGAACCGTTGACAAGGCTGATGAAGTACATTCCCGACTCGGTTGGCTCAACATCGATTTTCTCTTTTTCGATGAAATTGTGAAGTACAAGTTTCTCATATTCACCGAAATCCTCAATCCATTTCAGGAACTCTTCCTTGTCGCGGCGATATTGGTCTTCGGTGCGGATGTCGTCCATACGGATGTCGATTTTCATCTTGTCGCCTTTCTTTATGAACGACGGCATCTGGCATTGCAACGTTTTCAGGAAGAAGTTTTCGGCATCGATGATGAACGATGCGCTGTCGCCCGCCGACATCATCAGAAAGCAGACGTCAATCGAGCCATCGAACTCTGGTTCAGTGAGTTGGAACGTGCGGTTGCCGACAAAGAACGTAGAGTCGCTCATTGTCGAGTAGCAGAGTTGGCAGGTCACGTAGTCGCCTGCATTGGGCGGGCACACGGTGTCGCCAATCACAATCAACTTGTAGAGCACGCCATTTTTGCGCGAGTAGCCGTCGTGGCCGCCCGAACAAGCGGCAAACGCAAGCCCGATGGCTATTGCGGCAATCCATACCGATTTGATTTTCAATTTCTTAAACATTGCAATATGTTTTCAGTTAGTGGTTGGTTAAGTTAAGCAATTCTACTTGATAAACGATAGTCGAACGGGGTGGAATTTTATCATTGTCGCCTGGAAGGCCGTGGGCAAGGTGTGGCGGCATTATGAACCGCGCCTTGTCGCCGCAGCGCATTAGCAAAATTCCCTCTTCGAGCCCCGATTCAACGCCGCCCTGGCCAATCAGGAACGTCTTTTCGCCCGTGCTGTCCGATGAGTAGCAGAGCGTTCCGTCGAGCAGCGATACGGTGTATTTCAGGCTGGCAATCAGTCCGTTGCGAGCGCTATCGCCCGTTCCGTGCTCGTAAATCTGATACCAAAGTCCCGTTTCGGTGGTGCTCATTTCCCATTGGTGGCGTTCGGCGAAAGCCTCAATCCGTTCCTTGTCGATGGTCACGAGTCCCTTGTTGGCCCGAATCAGGCTCTCTTTGCTCATTGGCACGCCCTTCTGGTCGGTTTTGTTGCAGCCCGCCGCGGCGGCCGCCAAAGCAATCAATATGGCGCACGCGGCTCTCATTTTTCCAAATATTGCTCATATTCAGGCAGAACCTTCTCAAAATAGTAGATGGTTTTGCCGATGGTTTTGTGGAACTCGCCGCCTGCCGCGTTCAGGTGGCCGCCGCCGCTGAAACGTTCGGCCGCCACTTTGTTTGCGGGGAACGAGCCGCGCGAGCGGAACGAGCATTTGGTCAGGCCGTCTTTTTCGGTGAAAAGCGCCGAAAAGTTGATGCCGTCAATCGTAAGTGGGTAGTTTACAAGCCCTTCGGTGTCGCCCTGCTGATTGTTGAAATCTTCAAGTTCCTTCTTTGTGAGCCAAATGTAGGCCGTCTGATATTTCGGAATCACCTTCATTTTTTTGTACAGACTGAAGCCCAAAAGCCGCAGTCGCGTTTCAGAGAAGTGATTGAAAACGTGGTCGATAATCTGGTCCTTCTCGATTTTCGATTCGAGCAGGCAGGCAATGATTCGGAACACGTTCGGCGACGACGAGTTGTAGTTGAAGCAGCCCGTGTCGGTCATTATGCCCGTGAAGATGCAGGTGGCCACCGTGGTGTCGAGCACGTCGGTGCCTTCGAGTTCTGTAAGTAGTTCATACACAAGTTCTGACGTGCTGCTCGCCTCGGGGCGGCTGTAGGCCACGTCGGTGCGGATTTCAGGAAACGGATGGTGGTCAATCAGCACGCGTTTGGCCGCGCTGGCGTCGAAACTCTTCACCGCGTCGCCCATTCGGGTGGGGCTGTTGAAGTCGGCCATAATCAGCAGTTCGGCGTCGGCGATAATGCGGTCGGCCTCTTCGGTCTGCGTCTTGTAGGTCACGATTTCGTCCACGCCTGGCAGCCATTTCAGGTTCTGCGGCATAAGGTCGGGCAGAATGAAACGCGCATCTTTACCTTTGTTTTTCAGATAGTTATATAGCGCCAATCCCGACCCCACAGCGTCGCCGTCGGGGTTTTTGTGCGATGTGATTACAATTCGGTTCGTGCTGTCAATCAGTCGGTTGACCTCATTCACAAAATCGTTGCTAATGTATTTTTCCAAAACTGTTGTTTTTGAGTTTTACAATCTGATGATGTTTCCGCCTAAAGCGTTGATTCGCAAGTCGATGTCCTCATATCCGCGGTCAATCTGGTCGATGTTGTCGATGACCGATGTGCCCTTGGCCGAGAGCGCCGCAATGAGCATTGCCATACCTGCGCGGATGTCGGGGCTGGTCATATTGATGCCCTTCAGGCGGTGCTTGTTGTTCAGTCCGATGACGGTGGCGCGGTGCGGGTCGCAAAGGATTATCTGCGCGCCCATATCTATCAGTTTATCAACGAAAAACAATCGGCTCTCGAACATTTTCTGATGGAAAAGCACGCTGCCGTTGGCCTGCGTTGCCACCACCAAAAGCACGCTCAAAAGGTCGGGGGTGAGCCCTGGCCACGGCGCGTCGTCGATGGTGAGTATCGAGCCGTCGATAAATGTCTCAATTTCATAATGTTCCTGCGCAGGGATGAACAGGTCGTCGCCCCGAAGTTCCATTTGAATGCCCAACCGCTGGAACGCCCGCGGAATGATGCCCAAATTCTGATACGATACATTGTTGATTGTCAGCGCCGAACGCGTCATTGCGGCCAAGCCGATGAAACTGCCAATCTCAATCATATCGGGCAGGATGGTGTGGTCGCAGCCGTTGAGCGACGTCACGCCCTCAATGGTGAGCAGGTTCGACCCGATGCCCGAAATGCGCGCGCCCATTTTGTTCAGCATTTTGCAAAGTTGCTGAATATAAGGCTCGCACGCGGCGTTGTAGATGGTGGTTGTGCCTTGCGCCATTACGGCCGTCAGAATAATGTTGGCCGTGCCCGTCACCGACGCCTCGTCGAGCAGCATATATGTGCCTTTCAGGTTTTTACCTTCAACGTTGTAGAATTTTCCGTCGGCGTTGTACTCGAATTTCGCGCCCAAATTCTGCAGGCCGATGAAGTGCGTGTCCAATCGGCGCCGACCGATTTTGTCGCCGCCTGGTTTGGGAATGTACGCCTTGCCGAACCTTGCCAACAGCGGCCCCACAAGCATTACCGAGCCGCGGATTTTGGCTGTTTTTTCGGCAAACTCGCGCGATTGCAGATATTCGGGCTGGATGTTGTCGGCCTTGAATCGGCACGTGTGCTTGTCGATGTGCTCAACCGTGACGCCCATATCGGCAATGATGTCGATGAGCGTGTTCACGTCGCGTATGCAGGGAATGTTGCGGATAATGACTTCCTGGTCGGTGAGCAGAACGGCGCACAACACTTGCAGCGCCTCGTTTTTCGCACCCTGCGGCGTGATTGAGCCGCTGAGTTTGCAACTGCCGTTAATTTGGAATTTATTGACACTCATTTCGAGTCGAGCTTTTCTGATTTTGCGGCAAATTATGCAAAATGGAAAGCGCCCGAAAACGTCGGCTTTTCAACTTTTTAAAAAGTTATGCACAAAAATTGAAGGACTGAATAATTGAATGCGTGAAGGGCTGAATCAAATCCTAAATCCTAACTTCTAATTGTCGTACCAGCTCTTCGTCTTGTTGTACTTCAAATCCTGCAGAACGGCTGATTTGACGGCGATGTTGAAGGTGTAGCTCTGCCGCGGACCAAACGGGATTAGGTTGAGCGAAGCCGCCCAACAGTGCAGGTCGCGCGAGAGGCTGAACCGTGTGTAGGTGAATTGTTTGGCGTCGAAATCGTAACCAGACGAAAAGCCAACTTTCCATTTCGGCGTCAGGCTGAAATCGCCGTTGAAACTGAGCGATTGTGACAGTTTGCTCGAGTGCCCTGGTTTCGTGTAAGTGAGACTGTAACTGAAACTCAGGCTCCACGGAATTTTAAAATAATCGTATTCGTCAAGGTTGCTGTCGTCGTCGTACATTGAATGTTCGGCATCCACAACAGGCTTGTTCTCTTCATTGTTGTCTTTTTTCTTGTCCTTGCCGAACAGTTTCTCTGAATTGAGGCTGTAACCAGTTGATAATGATGCTCTAGTGATTCGGAACGGACGCCCGCTGTGGTCGTATTCAAACTCATTGATTTTTTTGCCCAGTGAGTCGATGGCGTAGAAGCAGCCGGTGGCGTTCATTTGCAAGCCCAGTGTCTTGAACAGCGTCGTCTTGGCCGACATTGACAGGTCGCTCCATTTGAACTCTTCGGCAAGCATATTATATGATGTGCTGAAGTTGAGAGCGTCGAGCACCTGCACTTTGCGCTCGTGCTTCACTGTGTCCGTATCGTCTTTCACCTTCATCTCAAATTTGTTGTTGAGCGAGAAACTGAAGGCGCTGCTTCGTCCGCTGCCTGGCAGGCCATAGATGCCGTGCATATAGGGTGAGTAGAGTTTTGTGCCAGTGGTGTCGCGCGGGTCGGTCTTGTAGAAACCGAATTTTTCCTGGCCGAAGTCGGGGCGCCAACTATAGCTTACGCTCGGTGTAATCACATGGCGCAGAGCCTTTACCGGGCCATGGTGGTATTGAATCATGCCGTAAAGTGTGGTGTTAAGCCCCACACCGAAACTGTAGTCGTAGACGCGGTAGAAGCCATGTTCCTCGCGTTCGCGATAGTTCTTTGAGTCGATGGGAGTGGTGTCGTTGATTGCTTCAATGAAATGGCGTTTGAAATACCACCGCTCACTATACGATGCACCTGGCGATAAACTGAAGTATTTCAGTATTTTAAACGATTTTGTGACTGACGGATTGTGCTTTGCGCCATATTCGAATTTCTCAAGTGTTCCGTCAGTGAAAAGGCTGTCGATGTGAGTCTGCACGCGGTTTTGGAATGAACCGGAGTAACTTACGCCGATGTCTTCATACCACCGCATCGGTCCCACAGCCTTTTTGCGTTTGAATGGCTGTATGCGGCTCATTGTCAGGGTGAAATTCGGCAATGTGAGGCTCAGGCTTGAGTCGCGGGTGTTCTGAGTGTGTTGGATGTTCATCGACAAGCTGAACGGTGAGTTCATAATCCTGCTCATCTGGTACGATATGCTCGATGATGTGGTGTTTGTCAGATAGTCCTGCGATGAAGTGGTTTGATACTTGTTGTAGCCGCTCGACGAGAAGTTGACGCTTGCCGAGAAGGTGCTGTTCGGCCGAGCCTTCGCGTCCTGTGAGTGTGTCCAGCCGATGCGGTATTCCTGATTTTCATTGTAATTCTTCAGGCCTTTTTCGCTGAAAACATTCTTGGCGTAGGTCACGTTCACGTTGCCCGAAAATTTGTATCGCAGTTTGTATCGCGACGAGCCGTTGAGCGACCACGAGCCCTTTGAGTAGATGCTGCCACGCAGTGTTAAATCAACGTAATCGTTGCCAGCAAAGTAGTAGCCGCCGTCCGACAGGAAGAAACCTCGGTTGTTCTCTTCGCCAACACGCGGCATCAGAAAGCCCGATGTCTTCTTTTTGGTGATGGGGAAGTAGCCGAACGGAATCACCAGCGGCAGCGGAATGTCGGCCATCACCATGTATGACGGACCGGCAATAATGGCCTTGTCGGGAATGTATTTTCCTTTGGTCAGTTCGAGGTAAAAGTGCGGGTCCTCGAGTTCGCAGGTGGTGAACTTTCCATGAAGCATGTTGATTGTGTTATCTTCCTCTTTTTTAGTGAGTTCGCTGTGCAGATAGCCGTCTTCCTGTTCGGTGTAGAGTTTCTCAATATAGCCGCGTTTGGTGTTCACATTGTAGGTGATATTTATCGCCTTCATCTCTTCGTCGCCTTGCGTAAACACTGGCCGTCCCTGGATGTTGCCCGTAGAATCGGCAACGCCTTCGGCATAGATTATGCCCTGGTCCATATCAGCTTCGATGTAGGCAGCTGTCAGCACAATGTCCTCATATTCGATTTTTGCATCGCCGAAAAGGAACACTTTCTTGCCGTCGAGTGAGAAGATGGTGGAATCTTTGGCGCTGGTCTTCACGTCGGTGGTCAGCAAATTTTTCTTTGCTTTCGGCTTTTTAGTCGCCGACGAGTCGGCAATCGATAACGAATCAACTGCCGTCGCAAGCGTGTCGGCCGCGCGGGACATCATGGTTGTATCTATATTTGTGGCAGTGTTAATCGAATCATTATCAGTGGTTTGAGCCCCAACTGTTAAATTGATGATTAAACATATCAACAATGTCGCAAGAAGGCTTTTTGTTTTCAAATCAAATAGAAAAATATACTATTTTTGTTACGCAGCAATACCTAATAATATTGCGTGCCAAAACTAAACAAAAATAAGGTGCAATCAAGGTTCGCCGTTTTATAATTTTCAGATGGGAAAAAAACTTCTAATCGCGACACTGGTCTTGACAATATGCTTGGGTGCGGGTGGTGCCGCTGCTCAGAAAAAACAGTCGTATAAACACACAGTTGTGCTCGATGCCGGTCATGGAGGGCACGACACTGGCGCAGTTGGCAAAAAGGGGCGTGAGAAAGATGTTGTTCTCTCAATCGCGCTCAAAGTCGGCGAATACTTAAAGAAAAACACGCCCGAAACCCGCGTTATCTTTACCCGTGACGCCGATTTCTTTGTTCCGCTCGATGAGCGCGCCGCCATCGCCAACAAGAACAACGCCGATTTGTTTGTCTCGGTTCACGCCAATTCCAATAAAAATACGAAACCGTTTGGTACTGAGACATTTGTGATGGGTTTGCATAAATCGCAAGGCAACCTTGAGGTGGCACAGAAAGAGAACTCTGTCATCGTGATGGAGCAGGACTATAACACTAAGTATGAAGGATTTGACCCGTCATCGGCCGAGTCGTACATTATCTTCTCGCTTATGCAGAACGTCTATCTCGACAAGAGTCTTAAACTTGCGTCGATGGTTCAGGACGAGTTCCGCGAGAAGGCCAAGCGTGCCGACCGAGGCGTGAAGCAGGCGGGATTCCTGGTACTATGGCACACCAAGATGCCGAGCATTCTGATTGAGACAGGCTTCATTTCGAATGAGGAAGAGGAGAAATATCTAATGTCAGAAAGCGGTCAGGATTATCTGGCTTCGGCCATCTACCGCGCCATTCGCGACTATCTGGCGGCGCTCGACGCTGAAGAGCAGGAAGTGAAGAAAATTACCGTTCCTGACGCTGAGCCTGAACCGGAAAACACCTTGTGCTACCGTTTGCAGGTGGCCACCACGTCGGCTCCAGTTGCTGACCCGACTGAGAAATTCAAAGGCAAGCCCGACATTTTCGAGTATAAAGACGGAAATAAGTATAAGTATATGATTGGGCGTTTTGCCACTCTCGATGAAGCCTCCAAATTCAAAAAAGCAAACAGCACAGAATACCCCGATTCCTTCATAGTGCCTTTCAATAACGGAAAAAAAATCTCGATGAACGAGGCGAAGAAGCTGGAAAAAAAATGATTCAGAGGGTATTCTGTAATCACTTGGAAAGCGGCAAAGAATAATCGGATTGTATGTCTTTCCGCCAAAATCAGTCTGTAGTCCGCCAACCGTTGTCTATCGTCCAAAATTATTACCTTCGCGCATATTTTCAAAGCAGATGAAATACGATGTTGCGATAATCGGAAGCGGACTTGGCGGATTGCAGTGCGCCTATATTCTGGCTCGTAAGGGATTGAATGTGTGTGTGTTGGAAAAGAATGCGGTGGTTGGCGGTTGCTTGCAGACTTTCCGCCGCGGACAGTCGGAATTCGACACGGGCTTCCACTATGTTGGCGGGCTCGACGATGGTCAGCCGCTGAACGCTATCTTCCGCTATTTCAATCTGATGAGCCTGCCGTGGCACCGCCTTGACAACGACGCCTTCGACGAAGTGCGCATTGGCGGCCAATCGTATTTCTTTGCCAATGGTTATCAGCATTTTGCCGACACTCTGGCCGCGCAGTTTCCGCACCAGCGCGACAATCTGAACCGCTATGTGGCTATGCTCAAGCGCGTTGGCGACGGCCTGAAGGACAGTTTCCGTCCGCGCACCGACACCGACGTTTTCAGCACGTCGCTCTTCACGCGGTCGGCCTACGAGTTTCTGTGCGAGACTATTACCGACCCGCTGCTGCGCAACGTTGTGTCGGGCACGTCGCTCAAGATGGAACTCTCGAAGCAGACGCTGCCGCTCTACGTTTTCGCGCAAATCAACAGTTCGTTCATTCAGAGCGCCTGGCGGCTCAATGGCGGCGGGCAACTTATTGCTGATGAACTTGTTAACGGCATTCGACGGTTGGGCGGAACGGTGCTCACCAATGCCGAAGTTGCTGAACTTGTTGAGAGCGACGGGCGGCTGTCGTATGCGGCATTGGCCAATGGCGAACATATTGAAGCAGAGTGGTTTATCTCTGACGCTCACCCTGCCGCCACGCTCGATTTGATAAAAGAGAGCACGCAGGTGCGCAAAATCTACCGCCGCCGCATTGGCAGTCTGCAAAACACCTTCGGAATGTTCACCGTGAACATAGCGCTGAAGAACGGCGCAGTGCCGTATCTCAATCGTAATCAGTATGTTTACCGCACGGCCGATGTCTGGAATCTGTCCGATTATCAGCCCGAGCAGCCGATTGACGGCATACTGCTCTCGTACCGCGCGGCAGCCGATGGCAAGTCGGCGGCAAACGTCGACATTCTCACACCGATGTACTGGCCCGAAGTTGAGCGCTGGGCCGACACGCAGGTAGGACGTCGCGGTGCTGAATATCAGCAGTTTAAAGAGCAGAAAGCGCAAGAGTGCATTGCTTTGGCGGAAGAAGTGATTCCTGGTTTCGGCGCAGCCGTCGACAGGCAGTTCTGCAGCACGCCGCTCACCTATATGAACTACACCGCCACGGCTCAGGGCGCGGCCTACGGTATCCGCAAGGACTACAACAACCCGATGCTCACGCTTCTCACGCCCCGCACGCCCGTGCCGAATTTGCTGCTTACGGGGCAAAACTTAAATTTGCACGGAATTTTGGGTGTTTCAATGTCGTCGTTCTTCACCTGCGCCGAGATTTTGGGAATGGAGGCGGCAACGGATGGCCTGAATTTTGAAGATTGAAAATTGATTATGACAGAAACAGCGCAGATAAAGATTTTCGAGGACCGTAAGGTTCGCACCGTTTGGGATAACCAAATCGAGGAATGGTATTTCTCGGTGGTGGATGTGATTGCTGTTTTGACTGACAGTCAGAATCCAAATAATTATTGGAAAGTACTGAAAAACAGACTAAAAAAAGAAGGGAGTGAGTTGGTTACAAATTGTAACCAACTGAAAATGCCTTCTTCCGACGGCAAGATGTACAAAACCGATTGTATGACCACAGAGCAACTTTTCCGTCTGATTCAATCTGTTCCGTCGCCAAAGGCCGAGCCGTTCAAGTTGTGGATGGCGAAAGTGGCCAAAGAGCGTTTGGACGAGATGCAGGACCCTGAACTTACAATCAATCGTGCGCTGCTGGAATACAGGGCTTTAGGCTATTCTGAAAATTGGATAAACCAACGTCTTAAATCGATTGAAATCCGTAAAGACCTAACCGATGAATGGAAGAAACACGGGCTGAAGGAAGGTGTTCAGTTTGCCACACTCACCGACATTATCTACAAAACGTGGGCGGGTAAGACTGCAAAAGAATATAAAGCGTACAAAGGCCTGAAAAAAGAAAACCTGCGCGACAATATGACCAACAAAGAGTTGGTTTTGAATATGTTGGCCGAACTATCAACAAAAGAAATATCGGAATCGACTGGCCCGCAGAACTTCGCCGACCACGTACAAAACGCTGTTGATGGCGCCACTATCGCCCGAAACGCCCGCATTGAACTTGAGCAGAAAACTGGCAAAAATGTTGTTACGCCGCTCAATGCCCGTGACGGAATAGGGTTGCCGTGCGATACAGCAACGGATGGCTTGAAATTTGATAACTAAAAAGAAAAACTTCGATAACTTAGAACTTAAAATTCAATAACTTATAACATAAAAAAATGAAGTACGCATTAGTAACAGGCGGAAGCCGTGGAATTGGCCGCGCAGTGTGCGTCAAACTGGCGCAGATGGGCTATCAGGTGATTGTGAACTACGTGTCGAACGACGCCGAGGCGCAGAACACGCTGAAATTGATTGAGGAGGCAGGCAGCAACGGCGAACTGCTGAAATTCGATGTCTCGAACCAAGAGGAAGCTGCCGCCAAACTGACCGAATGGCAGAAGGCGCACGATGGCGAATATATTGAGGTTCTGGTAAATAACGCTGGAATCCGCAAAGATAACCTGCTCTTTTGGATGGAGCCGCAAGACTGGTACAAGGTGCTGGGTATTGCGCTCAACTCGTTCTACAACGTCACGCGGCCGCTCATTCAGCCGATGCTGCGCAAGAAATACGGCCGAATCATTAATATGGCGTCGCTCTCGGGCCTGAAGGGACTGCCTGGCCAAACCAACTATTCGGCAGCCAAAGGCGGTGTGATTGCCGCCACCAAAGCACTTGCACAAGAGGTTGGCCGCAAGGGAGTTACGGTGAACGCCATTGCCCCTGGATTCATTAAAACTGATATGGTTGAAGGCCTTGACGAGGCCACGCTGAAGGCGCAGATTCCCGTCGGCCGCTTCGGTCAGCCCGAGGAGGTTGCCAACCTTGTCGGATTCCTTGCGTCGCCAAACGCAGCCTACATTACAGGCGAGGTGATTTCGATAAATGGAGGACTTTATAGTTAGGATTTAATAGTTAGGAGTTAGGAATTCAGTCCCGATAGTTATCGGGATTAGAATAAGTCGTTAACAATTAAATGTTTGCAGATAT
This sequence comes from Salinivirgaceae bacterium, assembly GCA_017474765.1. Lineage (GTDB taxonomy): Bacteria > Bacteroidota > Bacteroidia > Bacteroidales > SZUA-534 > RUG13583. Next base: position 32,366 of record JAFVGW010000006.1, read on the forward strand.
GAGAAAGTTGTTTTGGGCAGCGATGGGCGTTGCATTGATTTCGATGGTGTTTGCTGGGTGCAAAAAAGATGAACCGACATATATGGTTCAAGTTACAGCCACTGAAGGCGGAACTGTTGAAGGACAGAACGGTGAATACAAAGAAGGCGAAACGGTTGTATTTACAGCGATTCCTGCTGATGGTTATTATTTTACCAATTGGAGCGATGGTAACACCGACAACCCACGTTCAATAGTTACCACAAGCGATATTTCCCTTACTGCCAAATTTATAGGTGTTACCCCCAAAGAAGGCGGGATAGTAGAAACAAAGAAAGAAGGCAATTCATTTGTGTTTACGGCAGTTCCTTCGAACGGTTACTATTTTAGCCAATGGAGCGATGGAAATACCGACAACCCACGCACAATAAAAGTTGGCAAAACCGATATTACCTTTACCGCCGAATTTGTTTTGCCCACCATTGCAACCGTTGATTTAGGACTGACAAGCGGCAACCTTTGGGCAACTTGCAATGTTGGCGCCATTAACCCGTGGGACTATGGTTATTATTATGCTTGGGGCGAAACCCAAACAAAAAACAATTACATTCGAGAAACCTATAAATATTGTAATGGTTCTAACAAATCGTTCACTAAATATAACGTTAATGCGGACTATGGCACGGTTGACAACAAAACTATACTCGAACCGTCAGATGATGCCGCCACAGTAGTGTTAGGTGCCGAATATTCAATGCCAACCGTTGAGGATTGGAAAGAACTTGACAGTCTATGCTATTGGGTTTGGACAAACAACTACAACGGCACAAGCGTTGCTGGTTACATTATTTACAAAGCAAAGTCCGAACACGACAAAGGAAGAATAATAATTGAGGACGGCACACCTTCAGCTTCATATTCGTTGTCCGATGTGCATATTTTCCTTCCTGCGGCAGGCTGGCTCAACGGTTCGGACCACGACAGCACGGGCAACTGGGGCAACTATTGGTCGAGTTCGCTCGACGAGGGCAAACCGAGCTGCGCACGAAACTGCGATTTCTCAAGCCGTGGCGTGGGCCCGTCGATGACCAGCGGCCGCTTTGTTGGGTTATCGGTTCGTCCCGTCAAGCGGCCGTAAAACCTTAAAACTTTAAACTTAAAACTTAAAAAAACTTATAACTCTCAATGAAACACTTACTTACAACAATAATCCTTCTCGCCACCTTCGGTTTAGCTAGTGCGCAGAAGGATGCGGCTATTGATAAGATTCTGAAAACCAACGAGAAATATCAGACCGTCAGTTGCGATTTCACGCAAGTGAAGACAATGGCAATGGTTGACCAAAAGATTGAGTCGGCAGGAACGCTATACTTCAACCGCGCCGACAAACTTAAAATGGACTACACGAATCCAAAGGGTAACTTGCTGTTAATCAGTGGCGAATCACTGCTGATGATTCAGAACGGCCGCAAAAACGACTTCAACACCAAGCAGAACGCGCAGATGCGCAACTTGAAAAACACTCTGCTGTTGAGCATTGCTGGCGATGTTGCCGCCGTGGCCAAAGAGAACGGTGCCGAAATTGAATTCACCGAAACGGCTGATTATTACACCTTTGTGCTCACCCGCACCGACAAGCACGTGAAAAGCCGAATGTCGAAACTCGAGTTGAGTTACAGCAAAACCGACTGCTCGCTCTGCGTGATGAAGATGGAAGAGCCCAACGGCAACAACACGGTTTACAACACGCCCGTCAAGACGTTCAACCCCGAAATTCCCGCAGGAACGTTCGACAAGCCGAAGAAATAGCGATATTTGCATAAAACTGTTTGATTATGAGCAAGACAAATTTTGGATATGTGAGAGTGGCGGCGGCTGTGCCGATGGTTCATCTGGCTGATTGCCAGGCCAATGCCGAAGAGTGCTTCAAACTGGTTCAGGAAGCGGCAAAGCAAAATGTGCAGATTGTCTGCTTTCCCGAACTTTCAATCACGGGCTATACTTGCGCCGATTTGTTTCATAATCAGCAACTTATTACCGATGCCGAAAACGCCTTGCAATGGCTCGCAGAGCAGACGGCAAAAATCGACATTATTGTAATTGTCGGATTGCCAGTGCGTTGCGGCAACTCGCTGTTCAATGCGGCGGCCGTATTGTGTGGCGGAAAGATTGTGGCCGTGAATGCCAAAACGTGGCTGCCCAACTACAACGAGTTCTATGAGCACCGCTGGTTTGCGCCTGCCGTAAGCGCCGTTCGCGACAGCATAACCCTTTGCAATCAGACAGTTAGGCTCGGTCGCAACTTGATTTTCGATGGGGGCGAAGTGTCGTTCGCCATTGAGATTTGCGAAGACCTTTGGACGCCCATTCCGCCCAGTTCGGTTGAGTCGCTGGCGGGCGCGCACCTTATTTTCAACCTTTCGGCAAGCGACGAAGTGCTGGGCAAGCACCGCTATCTGCGCAGCCTGATTGAGCAGCAGTCGGCACGCTGCATCGCTGGCTACATCTACGCTTCGAGCGGTTTTGGCGAGTCGAGCACCGACCTTTATTTCGCTGGCAATGGCCTGATTGCCGAAAATGGCACAATGGTGGCCGAAAGTCAGCGGTTTAGTATGGATAAGCAGCTGGTTGTCACCGATATAGATATTGAAAAACTGATTGCCGACCGTCAGAAAAACTCAACGTTTATGACAGGCGCGGGCGTTGTCCGCAGCGAATTGTACACGGTTGTCGGCATCGATTTTCCCGAGAGCAAAACGACTGATTTGCAGCGCAATATCGATGCAAGTCCGTTTGTGCCATCCGATGAAACCAACCGCCATCAGAACTGCCAGGAAATCTTCAGCATACAGACTGGCGCGCTGGCTCACCGCCTAAAGCATATCGGCTGCAAACGCGCTGTGGTGGGCATTTCGGGCGGTCTGGACTCGACTCTGGCGCTACTTGTCACGGCCAAGACTTTCGACCGTATCGGCTTGAGCCGCAAGAACATAATCGGCATAACAATGCCAGGTTTCGGCACCACCAACCGCACCTACAACAACGCTGTGGCGATGATGCGCGCGTTGGGCGTCGATTGCCGCGAGATTAGCATCAAGGCGGCTTGCGAGCAGCATTTTGCCGATATAGGTCACGACATTAACACGCACGATGTGACCTACGAGAACTCGCAGGCGCGTGAGCGTACGCAAATACTTATGGATGTGGCAAATAAAGAGAATGCCATTGTCATCGGTACGGGCGACCTGTCGGAACTGGCGCTCGGCTGGTGCACCTACAACGGCGACCATATGTCGATGTACGCTGTGAACGCGGGTGTGCCCAAGACGCTTGTCAAGTATCTGGTTAAGTATGTGGCTGATTTTGAGATTGATGCCGATGCAAAACCTTATCTCTACGATGTCATCGACACGCCCATCAGCCCCGAGCTTCTGCCCGCCGACAGCAACGGTAACATTGCGCAGAAAACCGAAGATTTGGTGGGCCCGTACGAGTTGCACGATTTCTTCATCTATCACTTTGTGCGCAATGGTTTCGCACCAGAAAAGATATTCTATCTGGCCAAGAAAGTCTTTGCTGGAGCCTATACCGACGATGTCATCGACAAGTGGCTCAAGGTATTTGTCCGCCGATTCTTCACGCAGCAGTTCAAGCGCTCGTGTATGCCCGACGGCCCCAAAGTCGGCTCAGTATCGCTCTCGCCCCGCGGCGATTGGCGTATGCCGAGCGATGCGGCTTGGAAATGGCTATTAGATTGACCGCTTTATGTTTCACTTTCGCTCATAATCAGCCCGTGGCTAAAGATGTAGCTATGCTATATTGTTGGTTATGAGGAACTTCTGATACGTTTTTAGCCAATCGTTAATTCCATTCCCTTTTTTACCTTCTCAACCGTTGCTTCGTTGGTGAGAGCGGCAAGCAGTTCAAGGCCGAAATCGATTGACAAGCCAGCGCCAACAGCGGTTATCAGGTTGCGGTCGCTGACCACATCGCCGCCAACATAGTTGTAGCGGGCTTCCATAGTCTCAACTGCGCAACTGTGGCACGTAACAGTTGCGCCTTCGGCCACGCCGTTGGCTGCCAGAACGGTTGGGGCGGCGCAGATGGCACCCACAAGTTTCCCCTTGCTGTAGAAATCTTTCAGCACTTTGCCCACAGCCGCCGATTCGCCCAGATTCTTGTATCCGGGGTATCCGCCAGGCAGAATCAGAGCGTCGCCGTTCTCAAAGTCGGTTTTGCCTATGGTTGTGTCGGCCTTCATTGGTATGCCGTGTGACGATTCAACGTCAGTCGATTCGGTTATCGATACGGTTTTCACGTCAACGCCACCGCGGCGGAGAATGTCGATGGGTGCAACGGCTTCAATATCTTCAAAACCATTGGCGAGTAATACAAATGCTTTCATTGTTTTTAAAGTTTAGTGTTTAGACTTAAGACTACGGACAACAGACCGCAGTCCTTAAGTATAGTTCACGTCGTTAATTATTAATTGTTCATTGTTAATTTTTCACATTTCCCTTCTGCCTTTCCTTCAATCCTTTACGCATTCAATCCTTCAGTCCTTAATAAAATTTGTCCAGACTTTTTGCTCAGTTGCGGGGGCGGGCACGCCGGCCGATTTTCCGGCTTCGATGCACTTCAGCAGCCAGGCCATATTGTTGCCCAAAATGCGCATAGTCTGCATTCCTTCAAGGTCTTTCAGCACATCGTCGGGTGTGCTGCCGTGAACCATATTCCAATAGTTCGACGAAACCACAGGCATACAGTTGATTGTGAAATACTTGTTCAGTTGGTCGAGAGTGGCAGTAGCGCCACCGCGGCGGCAGCTGACAACGGCAGCGGCTGGTTTGTTGCGCATTTTGCCAGAAGCTGCGTAAAAGGCGCGGTCCATAAACGAAGTAATGGCGCCGTCGGCTGAGGCATAGTGCACGGGCGAGCCGAATACAAAACCATCGAACTGGTCGGCCACTTCAACAAACTGGTTTACAACATCGCCGCGGAAGCAGTTGCCTTTTATGCGGCACTGACCGCACCCGATGCATCCCGCAATCGGCTGAACGCCAAGTTGCATCAGTTCTGTTTCAATTCCGTTGGCTTTCAAGGCCGAAGCCACTTCGCAGAGTGCGGTGTAGGTGCAGCCCTTCGGATGCGGGCTTGCGTTTATAAGAAGAACTTTCATTGCATTTTGTTTTATACCGATGCCAAATTTAGTTAATTATCGGTTCGCTCGAAATATAATCGGTCCCTCAATCATCGACTTTGTTAATTAATCAATCTCCGCCATATTGTCATCTGTCAAATTTGCCACAATCGACATTTTTTGGCAGAGTAGGGCGGTTTGCACGTTGTTTGCACAATGCCGTGCGAGCTCGTCCAGCTATGATATTTCATAACCGAACAACTCGATTGTTTTATGTTTAACTTAAAATAGTGGAGGTTCAAATTATGAAAGCTGATGGAATCAAAAAGCCAAAACTGAATCAGGCCAAGCACCATAAACACGTGCCTGCCTATGCAGCAAAAGAGGCTGCCGAAACGTCAGAAAGCAGAAAGATGAAATAGTCTTTCGTGTGATTGAGTTTGGGGCGGGAGCGTTGGTCAGACCAGCGGCTTCCGCCTTTTTTGCGCAATTTGCAAAGGATTCAGCAAGCAGGTTGCTTAAAATTTGTTACCCCATTGTTATTCTGGCCTGCGTTATTTGCGTTTTGAACGAACGCTTTTCCGCCACAGCCAGGCAACCAACGCCACCGTAAGCACAAGGGTTATAAGTTCGGCCAGCGGAACGGCAAGCCATAGACCATTGGTGCCGATTATCGGCGGAAGCGTTACAAAGCAGACCGCCACCAGAACCACGCCGCGCAGAATCATTATCAGGTTGGCAACTCTCATTCGCTCAATGCTTTGGAAGTAGCCGATGCACGAAATGTTAAGCGCCAGAATCATAAAACCTGCCGAAAAAAGTTTCACACCGTGAGTGGCATAACTGTGGGCTTGCGTGCCGCGCTGCAGAAAGGCGGTTACTATGGGCTCACCGAACAAACCAAGCAGCAGCATTGCCGCAAGGCCGCACACAGCAGCCGTGCCAAGGCTCACCACAAAGGCGCGGCGCACACGGTCGGGGCGGTTGGCGCCAAAGTTGTAACTGATGATGGGCTGCGCCGACTGCGCCACCGAGTTGTTCACAATAAACACTATCGGAAACAGATAGCAGATGACGCTGAATGCCGCCACACCGTCTTCGCCCAAATATTTGAGAAACATATAGTTGCCAGCAATCATCATTGTGGATACGGCAAACTCGCCCACAAACCCCGAAAAGCCGACACGCAACATATAGCCAGTGTTGCGCAGCGTTAGTCGCAGGCTTAACAGGTTGGCTTTCAGTCGATATAAATGCAGAACCTTGACGCGCCGCAGCATATACCAGCCCACAATGGCTGCACCAATCAGTCCGCCAATGTCGGTGGCGAGAGCAGCGCCCATCAGTCCCCAACGGCAACCGAAAATGAACACATAGTCGAGTGCGGCGTTGACAAGAGCGGGGATAATATTTGCCATCATTGCAAAGCGCGGCGAGCCGTCGAGACGAATGACAAACAACCCGATGGTCTCGATAATGGTGAAAAGGCAGGTGGGAATGAACCAAAGATAGTACTGACGGCACATTGGCAAAAGGTGCTCGGTGGTGCCTAAAAGTCGCAGTATCTGATTGGACGCCAAGTACATAATTGCGCTTGCGCCGATGGCTATGCACCCCGATACCAGAAAAGCCTGTGTAATGTTGATACGTGCGGCTTTGGTGTTGTTTTTTGCCAGATGGATGGCGCCAACCACCGATGCGCCAATGGCGAACATCATTCCCGTGCCCGAGAATAGCATCATCAGCGGCCCCACCAGATTGACGCACGCCAAGCCGTCGCTACCCACGCCGCGCCCGATGAAAATGCCGTCGGTGAGAATGAAGGCAATGCTGAAAACCATTCCCAAAAGGGTAGGAAAGAAGATGCTGCTGAACAACTTGGAAATGTTCTCACTCTCAAAATCGATGCTGTCGCGATTGTCCATTATGGCGGTAATATGTTTTTTCAGAACGCAGATGACACAGATTGAATGGATTTACCAGATTTGATTATCGATTTTTGATTGCGATTCGTAATTCGTAATTCATAATTCGTAATTCATAATTCGTAATTCAAAATCCTAATCCCGATAGCTATCGGGACTAAATCCTAAACCCTAAATCCCCAACACCCAACACCAGAACTACCTATCCCACAATCTTCCGTCCAACCTTCGTCTTCATTAGCAGATTGAACAAGAACGGCTGCACGGTGTAGGCGATGACCACTGTCGATGTCATTCCAACAAGCGTGGCAAAGCCGATTGACGCGATGGCGGGGTGCGTGGCGAAGATGAGCGACGCAATGCCCACAATCAGCACAAAGGCCGAAAAGACGATGGCCGTCTTGTGGAACATTAGCAGGTTGCCAGCGTTGCCGCGCGCGCGGTTCAGCAGACCGTCCATTATGAAAATGCTGTAATCGACACCGATGCCGAAGATGAACGTCGATATGACAATGTTTATCAGGTTGAATTGCAGGCCGCAAATGCCCATTACGCCGAGCGTGATGTACCAACTCATAACCATTGGCAGGAAGGCGATGGCGGCCAGCAGCAGCCGTCTGAACGACAGCAGCAGCACAATGAACACAAACAGCGACGAGATGCCCAGCACAAGGTTGAAATCGTCGTTGAGCAGTTTCACCATATTGCCCGTGTAGTAGAACGGGTCAACCACCACAGTATGTGGCAGTTGCGTGAGCAAATCGTTGTTGCGGGCTACGTTTTCGGCGGGCGCTTTCACTTGCGTGAACACCATATACGAGTCGCCAACCTTCTCAACAAGGCTCGAAATCAGGCCGTTAGGCAGCGCTTCGGCTTCGTAGATTGACGCGGGCTGATAGTCGGCGTCAATCATATCGAAGAATGGTTGGAACATTTCCGCCTTGATGCCGCGCTTTTGTCCAGCCTGCGCAATCATTTGTTTTACAGACTCTTTCCGTTCGTCGGTCCAGTAGCGGTTCCAGCAGTCGATGCGGCGCTGCTGCTCGGCGAAGGGCAGAAGCAGGTTCGACGCCTTGCTGTAGCCGCGGATGTCGCCCTTGGCGGCAAGTGAGTCGCAAGTGCGCGCCAGCGTGCGGTTGTAGAGCAGGGCAGAGTCAAGGTCGGGCGATGTGACGGCGTAGTAAGTTGTTGAAAATCCGTTGTTTGTCTTTTCGGCATAGAGTTGGCTCGACTGCATAACCTTCGGCTCAAAATAGCCGATGTTCTTCAGGTCGGAATCGAAAGTGACGCGCCTTGACATTACAATGCAGACGGCAAACACAATGGCTATCAGCCCGATAAACCACCCGACGCGTTCAAACTCAAAACTGTTGAACCGCTCGAGCACGCTGAAGGCGCGAACCGATTTGCGGTTGCGCTCGGGGCGGAAGAACTGCGGCAGAAAAATCAGGCAGAACCCCGTCGTGCCCACCATTCCAAGCGATGCGAACATTCCAAAGTCGCGCAGCAGCGGCGATTTTGTGAGCAGCAGCCCCACAAACGCGCCAATGGTTGTGAGCGTGCCCAGAAGTACGGGGCGAGTCTGCTCGCGCAGCACCCGTTCGGGGTCGCTAACATACTTATAATGAGTGATTACGTGCAGACAGTAACTCAACGCCACGCCCAGCACAATGGCCCCGATTCCGAGCGCCATAAGCGACATTCGTCCCTGAATCAGATAAACGGCGCAGAGTGCGAAGGCCATACCGTAAACTATTGGAACTATGAGCATTGGCAGCGTCGATTTGTTGCGCATACACAGTAGCAGCGCCACGCAGATGAGCAGCAGCGAGAGCCCCATTGTGAGCATTAGGTCGGCCTTGATTTGCCGCGAGTTGAACACGCTCTGAATGGGCGCGCCGTGGAAAAGCACGTCAACACCAGGGTGCGACTGCCGCAGAGCCGCAATTTCGGCTTCAATCTTGTTGGCCAGACGGGTGCCCGTTTTCGAGTCGAAAGCCACAAAATTGGGTGTCAGCAAGGCGATGGCCACGGTGCTGTCGGGCGATGCCAGATGGCGGTCGACGAGCGTGAAACTGCCCGCGCCGCTGTTGCTACCCTTGCCTAACGCATTGATTGCCAGATTGCGGAACCCCACAGGGTCGTACGGCACAAGGTAACTGTAGGCCAGTTCGTCGCCCGACATTATCAGCGCCAGATTCTCGTCCATTTGCCGCTCAATGTTCTCTTTGCCCAGCATTGAGTCGATGACCGTGTAGTAGGTCGAATCGATAAAAACGGGCACATTCTCAACAGCAAACGTGGCGGCGTTCATAATCATTTCGTCGTCAATCCGATAGAACAGGTCGCGGACGTCGTTGTCGGCGGCGTCGTGCTCAAGCAGCGAGTCGGCAAACTCGTCGCAAGCCTCAAAAAGTTCGTCGATGGACGTGCTGTCGTTGTTGGCCACAAACTGCACAAAAATGCGGTCCTTTATCTGCAACTGACTGAAAACCAGACCTTCCGATTTCGACGGGTCGACGCCAGGAAGCAGTTTCGAGATGTCCTCTTCATATTCCATTCGGCTGCCCACAAGCGCAAAAACGCTGAAACTCAACAACATTGCCACGTACATTACCGCGCGGTGATTCTTGAAAAACCGATATATGCTGATTGTCAGATTTGTCATTGCTGTTCAGGAATTAAAAGACCTTTGAATGTGATGTAAGTTGTTGATTCATTGAATATTGACGCGAAAGTCTGCCAGCCGTCTGCCGTCTCTTCGGTTTTCACCGAAACGGTGAGTTCGGGCGTGCCGTCGGGTGTAATCATAGCGGGCATTTTACACTGCGCCATTGTCTTGATTGTCAGTTCTTTGCCCACAATCCGCTCGGCACATTCTTTCATAATCTGCAAGTTGCAAACGCCAGGCGACACCGCCTTCTCGGGGAAGTGCCCCTTGTAAATCTCGTGTCCGCCATTCAGCTTGATGCGGAAAAGCGTTGCGCCGCTTTCACTGTCGGTGCTTTGCGATGTTATTGTGTAATAGTCTTTTAGAAGCATATTTTAAGTTTTAAATTATCGAAGTTATAAGTTTTAAGTTATCGAAGTTATAAGTTTTAAGTTCAGTTATCTAATAGAACTATTCCAAATTCAGCAATTGGTATGGAATACGTTCAGGGTCTTTGTAATTGTTCCAAATGGCCAGAATTGTTATAAGATTGGTTTGCACCGAATAAAAAACGATTATTTGTTGCAGTGGATGTTTGTAAACTTCATATCCTTTGTAAGTTATACCTTCGTAAATCGTTCCAATTAAAGGAAACGTGGCAAGTTTGTTTATGTTCTCTTTAATTTTCAAATAGGCCTTTCGGGCAGTATTTCGGCCAAAATTCCCTAACACGTAACTGATTTCATTGTCAAGATCGTTTTGGGCGCTTTCCAACCAATCAATTTTAAAAGCCATATTTTTCGCTTATGAAATCGATGACGTTTTGATGTGGAATGATTCGCTCTTCGCCAGTTTCGGCACGCCGTATGCGTTCTTTCAAAATAATGTCCATCTCTTTGGCAGTGTGAGCGTTAGGTGATGATTTTGAAATGGCCATCTCATTAATAATCATATCAATTTGATGTTGCACCCAATTCTTGATTGTTGCCTTATCTTCAAATATCGGATTGATATTGTGAAGTTTTTCTGCATCAACATTTATACTTATCTCACACATAATCTTTTGCGGTTTTCTTTTCGCAAAGTTAAGATTTTTTTCCGTAGTGAATATGGTCTTTTGAAAAGCTAACTTTTTCCTAAAGTGCTTTATTGTGTCTAAAAATCATTTGTGGTCAATTTTTTTTCACAAAGTTGTGAAAAGTTTTTTTGTTACATTTGTGATTGTCCTTCGGGACGAAGTTTTGAGAAAGTGCCTCACTTCTTGTGAAATCGCCAAATCTCTCAAAAAGGATATACGGGGCACGGAGACAGCCTATTTTGTGGGCTGCCAATCCGTGCGTATATCCAGGTGTTTGGCGATGCCTACAAGAGTGTATGGAGGGGCGGCTCACTTTCTATTTATAACATTGTTAAACTCTTTGCTTGGCTGTCAGCGAAGAACTCTTGTAAAAATCGCTAAAATGAAGAAATTTTGTTTGTCTTTTGTATTCCTAATGATTTTAGGAATTATGGGTATCGGAGAGTTGAACGCACAACCTCTTTCAGTAATGTCTAAAACCCAAATTGCGGCTTTATCAGACGCACAATTAAAGCAAAGAGTCATCAAAGAATGGAATGGTATTCTAACATTCATTATGCGTGGTGTAAAGTACGATGATAGAGTCGTCAATACTTTTGCATCAAATTTCAAAGAAGGTGCTTTGAATTGGGCTAACGGAAGTAATTTTCCAACTGTAGAATATATTACCGCTGATGATTTGGTGCGGTTTTATAAGTTTTGGTATATTGGAAGAAACAGTTGTAAAACTGCGGTTTTGGAGATTCATAAAAGAACAACACCTAACACTGCAGATGGGGCAATGTCTGAAATTATGGACGCTACGTTTAGCATTATGTCAAAGCAGTTCACTGAAACTCCACCTGAATATGTTGACGCAATCAACCTCATAAATTCTATGGAACCATAGTATTATTCACTGATGTATAATCATAAAAAATCGATATTATGGAAATTATCTATTTATTCATCTTCTTGATTACAATTATACTGACCTTTGTAACAGCCAGTATGGCTCGCAAGAAAGGAAGAAGTGGTTTCGGTTGGTTTATTATAGCCTGTTTTATTTCTCCGTATATAACGATGATTGTTTTGGCGTGTTTAGGCGATACGGAAGAAATGCGCAAAAAGAAAATAATGGAAGAAGAAGAATTAAGGCGTAAATACGTTAAACCTTGATGATAATTAAGCGTTCAAAACTTCGTCTTCGGTTGGAATAAGATTATTATCAAAAAGGGCAGAAACTCGGAAAAAATTACAAGTTTCTGCCCTTTATCCATCACTCCATTTCCTGTAAATAGTTGGAAATCTGTGAGCGAAGCGGTGACAAATCGTCAGATACTATGCTCCAAAGTATATCCAACCTTATTTGGTGGTAGTCGTGCACAAGAATATGGCGGGTTTTCTTAATTTGCCGCCAGTTTGTTTGGGGTGAGCCGTTTTGAAATCGGCAGTCAGTTTATAAACGGCCTCGCCAATAATTTGCACATTATAAATTGTTGCGTGTACGCGCAACGTGTCGGCAGCAAATGAGTCGAAATCTAAGCCTTGCGTATATTCAAGAGCCTTGTCAATGGCTTCCAGCATATGCTCAAGTCGGCCTTTGTCACGAATCGGCTCTCTCATAAATCAAAATTTTATCGTTATTGACCGATTCTTGAGCAAACGGAAGCAAAGTTCCATCTACCACAAGGTCAACATTTTTGTTAAGCAGGTCTTCCAAATCGCAAATCATTCCAGCAAAGGCAAATCCCATTTTTGCACCATCCTGCAAACTGACAAGAATGTCAACGTCGCTGTCGGCACGCTCTTCGCCACGCGAGTACGAACCAAAAATCCAAGCTTTCGCTATTGGTTTGGTTTTGAAATAATTACGAATAATATTTACATCTTTCACATTCATACAATGCAAACATACAAAAAAATGCGATAGAGTGAGAATTAATCAGAACAGGCAGATTAAAACACAGATTTTATTTACTGCCAATAAATAAAAGTTGTGATATTTGTTTGCTACTAATAAATATCACAACGGGCAGAAACTCATTAAAAATATAAGTTTATGCCCATTATAGAATGGTTATGTGATTGATAACAAAGGAAATACCCAACACCAATCATCTATCCATAAACAACTTAATACTGCATTCGGCAACAGTTTGGCCGTCGACGGTTGAGCGGGCGCTCATAAGCAGTACGTTCATCACATCCTGAACAATGGCTATTCGCGTCTCAATCAGTTTGCCGACAGCGGGCAATGAGTTGATTGTCAGTTTTTTGATTTCGCCAATGAAGCCTAAAACCACCTTTTCGCCCGACTGCAGGGCGTTGTATCCCGCAAAGGCTGCCGCCGATTGCGCAATGTGCTCAATCAGGCCAGGTTCGGTCAGGTGGTTGTTTTTGCAGAAGATATTGTCGGCCAGGATTTTAAGCCCAGTTTTGGCATCGGTTTCGGTTGCGCCGAAAAAGTGGCTCACCATCATAATTGGTGCGCGCTGCGGAATGAGCCGCTCAATTTCGGCACCTTGAAAAATGGCTTCTCTCATCGGCTTTGATATTTGAAAATGAATTGGTTATGCCACAAGAAAAACGAAAGCACGGAAAAATCATTCCGTGTTTTTCGTGTTTTCAGTAGTCGGAAAAAGCGGGGCGGCTTATTTCGCCATCCGCTCGAAAACGAAGTCGTAGAGCAGCCCGAAAGTCTTGACGCTTGCCAGTTCGGTGCCTTTGATTTTCACGCCGAATTCCTCCTCAATGAGCGCAACCATATCAACAAGGCTCAAACTGTCGAGATTGAGTGTCGATTTAATGTCGGCATCGGGGGTGATAACGCTTTGTTCAACTTCGAATTCATCAGCCAAAACTTGGTTGATTTTTGCGATAAGTTCTTGTTTTTCCATATTTTATATTTTTAGTTATAAGTTTTTCGAGTTTAAAGTTTAACAAGTTTAAAGTTTAACAAGTTTAAAGTTTAACAAGTTTAAAGTTTAACAAGTTTAAAGTTTAACAAGTTTAAAGTTTAA
>JAFVGW010000044.1 GCA_017474765.1 Salinivirgaceae bacterium
AGTGATTTAAATGGGGTTTAAAAAGCATTGGAATGGCTGAAGCCAAAAGCCTAAAAAATAAAATGACATTTATAATCAAAATGCATTACAAATGTACAATTCGTTTTGAAAAAGTGTACAATTCGTTTTGCGGATTATACAGGCTCAAGCCGACCTTAAACAACTATTGAAAAATGAGCCTAACGCCTATAAGAAGGCATTGAAATTAATTGGTGAATTATATGAACATCCACGCACTGGCACTGGACATCCTGAAGCATTGAGCAGTGACCGCGCTGGACAATGGAGCCGCCACATCACAAAGAAACACAGACTGATATATGAAATCCACGATAGTGATGTGGTCGTTTTAGTTATCACCGCCTACGGCCATTACGGCGACAAATAACCGCAATCTGAAATCGACAATCGCACTTGTCGATTTTGTTTTTCCTCCCCACTAAAAAACTTTTTCCTTTTCCAATTTCCTTTTATACCTTTGTCTTGCTATGCGTTTTATGCCGCAAAGCGTAATATGCAGAGTGACATATATAAAGACGTTTACTGACGTTTTCCTTTGGCGGACCAAAATCTCGCAAGTTTTGAAACTCAGTCAAAGAGAAAGCAATTGTGAACGCCTGCGTTAGTGTATATTGACCTATCAATCAATATATTCTTGCGTGGGCTTCGCGTTGCTCAATCTTACTGAGTTAGGCAATGCGAGAGCCGTGGTCCGTGGGAGCGAGTAACAGGATTCCCACGTTTTTTTATATGCCTAGCCAATAAACTGTTTTTCATTGCCTGACTGGGGAGTCGCAAGCACAAATTTTTGTTTAACAAGAAGTTGCGCACGACACGAACAAGTGTAACAGACAATGAAAAAGTTGTTCGCTTTTTTATTCGGAGTTACGCTTGTCGGACAGGCGTGGGCGCAGACAACAACTATTCTGCGGCAAGATGATAATCAAACAACCAATTGTTATTTCTCTAGCAATTACTTCCAGTTTGATTTTAATAGTGGCGCGAGTTTTGAAATATCGTATGATGGTGTAATTATTTATTCTACAGAATGTTCCCCTGTTGAAGAATACAGCGCGACTTTTGGTGCTTGTGTAAGGAATTTCGTAAAAAATGGCGCGACCATAGAATTCGATTTGCTTGATGGCGAATACTCAACAACCCAATTTGCCCATTATATTACGAGATTCCCTGCGGCTGTTTCAGCGTTTGCTGAAAATGGAATTGTCAGCATAGAAGGCTCTAACGCGATTGGTCAAACAATTACTCTCACTGTTACACCAAACGATGATTACGAGTTTAATTGCTGGAGCGATGGCAATACCGACAATCCACGCACTATTAATATCACAAGTAACATGGATTTGAAAGCCGTTTGTCTGACTGAAGGACAAACACTTGTCAATTTGACCGTTACGGCTGGTGAGAACGGAACAGTATCAGGAGGAGGTGTTTATGGAAGTGGTATTTCGGCCTCGTTGCGAGCAATACCAAATACGGGTTACCATTTTGT
The DNA here is from genome assembly GCA_017474765.1 of Salinivirgaceae bacterium. Classification (GTDB taxonomy): domain Bacteria; phylum Bacteroidota; class Bacteroidia; order Bacteroidales; family SZUA-534; genus RUG13583. The sequence continues at coordinate 1,511 of JAFVGW010000044.1, forward strand.
GCGTTGGAACGATGATAACACCGATAATCCACGCACAGTTGCTGTTACTGAAGATGCAACATTTACTGCCGAATTTGAAGAGCATACTGTTGTTATAGATGATGCCGCTGAGCCACCCACCACATTGCCTGGATATGGCTATACCGAAGGCTCACATTGTTCTATTTGTGGAGTAACTATAAATCGGAGGGATTTTACTTATTGGAAGCAAATAACGACGTCTGCCGAAAATGGAAGTGTAAGTGGCGCAGGTATTTATCATTATGGCCAAACTGTTACGCTCACAGCAACACCTAACGAAGGCTGCACTTTCAGTTGCTGGAGCGATGGAAACACAGAAAACCCACGCACTGTATTATTTGACTGGGGAAGCGAAATTTCGGATTATAAAGCCATTTGCTTGACTGAAGAACAAACCATTGCCAATTTAACAGTATCGGCAGGCAACAATGGAACAGCAACTGGTGGCGGTGCTTTTATTAGCGGAACAGAAACAACATTTACATTGCAAGCCACACCCAACACAGGCTACCATTTTGTGCGTTGGAACGATGGCAATACAGAGAATCCACGCACAGTTGCTGTTACTGGCGATGCAGGATTTGTGGCAATATTTGATACCTACAAAAAAGGAATCTATCGTTGCGAAACGAACGGAAATTTTCCTGGAGATATGCTTGTGGAATCAGACAATGGAGTTTACTCTATACATACTTATGAAACCGATGCAAACAGTTGGGACTCACAGTTTTTTGTCGTATTTGCCGATGAAGAAAATGCTGTTGAAGCGGGAGATACTATTTCGTTAAGATTCCAATATAAAAAGGAAGGCGGGGCTGAACTAAGAATGATACAATTTCATACTTCACCACACTATCCTGAAGAGTATTATGCTAATAGTACACCAACTACTAATGAATGGCAAACTTATGAAGAAGAACATATTGTAACTTCTTATGGTGGAATTCGTACCCTTGCATTTGATGTATCAACTGGGGATGCGGGAATGCTTTTCTTGCGTAATATTGCCGTAAAAGTAAATAGAAATCAGGTATTTAAAACCAACAGCACAACCGATGATGTAGAAAAGTGCACCATTACAACCACAAGCAATAACAACTTATATGGCAGTGCGGAAGTTATCGGTGAAACTATTTATGACAGTGATGTCACACTCAAAGCGACACCTGCAACAGGTTATCATTTTGTCAATTGGAACGATGGCAATAATGATAATCCGCGCACAATAACGGTTTATAATAGTACTACATATACTGCTAATTTTGAGATAGATAATTATAATGTGTCGGCAACAGCCGATGCAACCACTGGCAATGCCTATTGCAACGCTTCGAAAGCCGACTATGGCAGCAGCGTAACATTCTATGCCATACCAAAATACGGCTATTTCTTTAAAAACTGGAGCAATGGCAGCACTGCGGCAATGCAAAACGTAACCATTTCGGGCAATACAACTCTAACCGCGATTTTTGAGCAATATCCGCCTGTTATCGTGAAAGATACAGTTATTCGTGATACAATTAGAGTGCCAGTCGAAGTTGTAAAGGATACGGTCATTCATGATACACTAAAAGTTGATGTGTTAAAAACAGACACATTATATCTTCAAGAAAAAATCATCCGTGATACTGTTTTTGCAACCAAAACCGATACTCTTATCTATTACAAAGATGTAAAAATCGTCACCGATACCATTGAAAAAGAAGTGGTTGTTCGCGATACAGTCATTTATTACAAAGACGTGAAATTTGTGCACGACACGGTTAAAATCGAAATAGCCGTTCACGACACTGTTTTAAACACTGTTCTTGACACAGTTTTCAATACAATTCACGATATTGTTGAAAACAAAATATTTATTCACGACACAATCTATATCACCAAAACCGACACTATTTATCTGCAAACGTCGGTTTCAGATTCAAAAGCCATCGGTTTGAGCATTTATCCGAATCCAACGGCATCGTTTGTAACAGTAACAGGCGAAGGGGTGTTTGGGTATGTGCTAACCAACGCTAACGGCAAAGTATTGCGTAAAGAGGAAGATGCCGCATCGTATATCGTTGATTTGTCGGAATATGCAGATGGTATTTATTTGCTGCACACATCAGATGGCATAACGCATAAGATTGTAAAGCAATGATTATATCGGTATTGACGCGATTCTTCGCGTCCGTGCAGGAATCCGAATACGGAACGGGCCTTTATATTGTGAAGGTTGGCAATGTGGCGAAACGGGTTGTGATTAATGAATGATTCGGTTTTGAATCGGACAAAATCGGTTAGATATAAACGTGTAGGGGCGAATTGTTTTCGCCCCTTCGTTTTTTTGTTGCATGCCCTAACGGACAGAAATTTTATAAAAATTTAAAACAAAATTATTCAAAATCAACCAATTATATTAATTTTCAAATCAAATTTTCTCAAAATTTCTCGCGCAAGCGACACCGCCGCACCTCACTCCTCCACTCCCATCGCCTTCAGAATGGCCCTGCGGCAGACGGGACAGAATGTTTTTGGTGTGTTTGAGCGCATAATGCAGTCCTGGAACGGGCTGTAGATGCCTTTGGTTTGGTAGCCGCCGCCCTCAAAAACACCCACTTTACCCTCGTACTCTTTGGTTCGCGGTGTGGGAACGGGCGTTTGGGCATCGAGCATTGGTTTCCATTTCGAGTCGAAATCGATGAGCGTGGTGAGGTTCGGCTCCCAAGGCTCGCGCTTGAGGCTGTACATCTCCTCGTTGGCTTCGTCAGCGTAGAAATACTCATCGGCCAAGCCGGCAAACGAGTGGCCGAACTCGTGCACCATCACCCGCAGCGACAGATTGTGGTCGGCGGTACCGGCGCAATAGAAATTGTAGAACCCGCCCCCGCCATATTCGCTAGTATTCACCAATATAATAATGTGCTCGTAGGGCACGGCGGCCGCAATGTCGTGGACGGATTTCATATCGAAAGTTGTCAGATAACGGTCAACATCGAACGTGCTGAATGTGAAGTTCATAGCGGTGTTGCGAAAGATGCCGCGGTTGGGAATGTCGGTGCCGCTCTCTGCCGACGGCGACTCAACGGCATAGACATTGAATCGGTCTTTATGGCTGCTATATGGCTCAACGCCAGACATATAATTCCAGAATCGGCTGACATCGGCTCTGAACTTCTCCATCTGGTCGGCGGTATAGCCCTCGGCCAGAAAAGCAATATCTATTCTGTCATTCACCTCATCGCCGCCTTGCACAAGTGTGTATTTCAGCGGTTTAGCGCTTTCGCGACGGATGAATTTGCTTTTAGGGTTGATGTAAAACTCGGCAACGGTGGAATGGCCTGGCTTGTCGTAATTGGTGCGCTCAAGACGGAAAAGCACAGTGCGGCGCGGCATTGGCGCCAGATTGACGTGGTAGAACGAAGCCGTGGTGGTGAGCGCCGCGGGCGACTGCTGCCACTCGTTGAAAAGTCCGCTGAAGCCGTTGCTGTAGACGAGCCTTCCTGATAGCGAGTCGATGAGCGAGAACCGATAGTTGCCCAACTGCGCTGGCTGGCCGCTAATGGCCTTTGAACCAGCCCATTGCCCCTGCTCCATCAAATCTTTCAGAACAACAAATTCGGTGTCGCGCCGTCCAACCATCTCATAATCTATGCGCAGGCAGGCATCGGTAAAAAACTGGTCATAATCAATGTTTTGAGCATAAACCGCCTGCAGAGCGGACAATAAAACCGCTAATGTCGCTAAAAAATATCTCATAGCCGTATTCTCAAAAAAAATGCAGAGCCGAAAATCAACCCTGCACCAAACAAATTATGAAAACCTCAAACAAATTCTTCCAACAAACAATCAAACAGCAAGTTATGCCGTTTATTCCTCCATTATAAGATTGAACGGAAGATTAACCCTCTCCGAGTAGATTTCACCAGCCTCAAGCATCTCCTCATCATCTTCCTTATAGTACCAGTTGATTATGCACTTGTTTCCCGCGCGGCTGATTGCCTCAAATTTCTTCATCACATCCAAAAAGACCTTCGAACTCGATGTGTTGAAATAAATCATCATGAAACTAACCTCCGTAGTTGCGTTTGGTTGTGTGGCATACTCGTCAATCCACTGTAAAACGGGCCTGTAGAATCCCTGCGGGTTTTCAGGCAACGATTTTCCTTTGAAAACAAACACATTGCTATCCTTATCGAGAACAATTTCGGGAGTCACCTCACTACTCTCAATAATTAAAGGAACAATTGACATGATATATAATATTTTATAGTGTTCTGTATTATTTGCCTTTCGGCGATGTGTCACTGCGGCAAAGATATACAAAAGCAATTAACCGATACTTTTTTTTGCTGAAAACGCTAAAAATATAGATGAAAAACGTATCGCCCCGTAAATCACTTAACGTGACTTTTGGCTGCTGCGCCAATACTTGTGCATTTCGCCTTAATAGGCGACGATTGTTTCGAACACACGCAGTTTATCCCTACGTTGTTTGCGGACGCCGCACGCGACGTCCCTACTATGCCTTTTTAACTTATAACTTACAAAACTTAAAACTTATAACTTCTAAAAAACTCCCATCTGACTATATTTGCGCCCTGAAAAACAAACAAGATGCCGAAAGTTGCATACATATCGCTTGGCTGCAAGTTGAATTTCTCGGAAACGTCGTGGATTGTGCAGCAGTTTGAAAACGCTGGCTATCAGCGTGTTGACAATCACGAGCAAGCCGATGTGGTGGTGGTGGACACCTGCACCGTGACTGAGCTTGCCAACAAGAAAAGCCGCCAGGCCATTCACAAGATTCTGAACCGCACGCCCCAAACCATTCTGGTGGCCATTGGCTGCTACACGCAACTCAAACCCGACGAAGTGGCTGAAATTGAAGGCGTTGACTACATTTTCGGTTCCGACAACAAAATGGACCTGACCAACATAATCAGCAACCTGCGGAAACAGCCGAAACCTGTGATTTCCGTCACAAAAGAGAGCCGCATTTTTGAGCCGATATACTCGTTTGGCGACCGCACACGCAGTTTCTTCAAGGTGCAGGACGGCTGCGACTATTTCTGCGCCTACTGCACCATTCCGCACGCCCGCGGACGCAGCCGCAGCAACACCGTTGAGCGTACCGTGGCCGTGGCTCGCGAAGCCGTCGAGCGCGGAATCCGCGAGATTGTGCTCACAGGCGTGAACATTGGCGATTTCGGCCGCGCCAACGGCGAGAATCTGTTCCAACTGCTCACCGAACTTGAGCGGATTGACGGTCTGAAACGGCTGCGCATATCGTCGATTGAGCCCAACCTGCTCACCGACCAGATTATCCGCCACGTTGCTGATTCTGAAGTAATTATGCCGCATTTTCACATTCCGCTGCAATGCGGCACCGACCGTCTGCTCACGCTGATGCACCGCCGCTATACAACCGATTTCTACGCACGGCGCATTGAGTTGATTAAAAGCCTGATACCCGATGCGTGCATTGCCGCCGACGTGATTGTTGGCGTGCCCACCGAATCGGAAGCCGATTTCGACGAAGCGTGCCGTTTCGTGCGCTCGCTGCCCCTGTCCTATCTGCACGTCTTCCCCTATTCGGAACGCGCTAACACGTTGGCAGTCAAGATGCAGATGGTGCCGAACGAGATTCGCAAGCACCGCAGCCAGCAGATGATTGCAATGGGCACAGAAATGACGAAAGTGTTTATCGACAGCCAGATAGGCAAAACACGCCCAGTCCTTTTCGAAGGCGAGCACGCCCGTGGCGAAATGTGCGGCTTCACCGACAACTATATAAAAGTGAAAGTCCAAACCGACCAAAACCTTGTGAATCAGTTACGTAACGTTGAGTTACAGCAACCCCTTGGCGGCGACGAAGTTAGTGGACAATTGAAAATTGACAATGGACAATGGACAATGGACAATTATTTGGAAATGAACAATTAATAATTAAATGGTGTTGGGTATTGGGTGTTAGGTGTTGGATTTTAGGATTTAGAATGTAGTAAGAAGTTGTCTGTTGTCTGAAGTCCGTTGTCCGTAGTCCCAATAAAAACAATTCACCAATTCACCGATTAAACCTTACAAAAATGATTGACATAAAAGCAATTGAGCAACAAACCATTGACCTTGTGCGGCAAGTTGGCCGCTTTATTAAAGAACAGCGCGCGCAGTTCGATGCGAGCAAAATAGAGCACAAGGGGTTGCACGATTATGTGTCGTACGTCGATAAAGGCTCTGAACGCCAACTGGTTGACGGCCTGAGTCGGATTCTGCCAGGTTGCGGTTTCATTGTTGAAGAGAACACCGCGGGGCACTCAACCGAAGATGACATTTGGATTATCGACCCGCTCGACGGCACCACCAATTTCCTGCACAACGTCTATCCGTTTGCCATAAGCGTGGCGCTGCAGCACAAGGGCGAGCTGGCGCTGGGCATTGTTTACGAACTCGGCCGCGATGAGTTGTTCCACTCGGCTGGCAACGGTGCGTTCTGCAACGGCAAGCCCATAAGTGCGTCAGCAGCACCCGATTTGGATCAAAGCCTGATTGTAACAGGCTTTCCGATAAGCAAATACGGCCGTCTCGACGGACACGTGGCCACCGTGAAAGAGATTGTGCTGCACTCGCAAGGCATTCGTCGCACAGGTTCGGCTGCATCGGACCTTGCATACGTTGCCTGTGGCCGCTTCGACGGCTATTTCGAGTATGGATTGAACCCGTGGGACGTGGCCGCTGGCGCATTCATCGCGCAACAGGCTGGCGCGCAGGTGAGCGACTACCGCGGCGGCACCGACTATCTGTTTGGCGGCGAGATACTTGCGGCAAGCAAGAATGTTTATCCGCGACTGCTTGAGATTTTGAAAGCGAAGATGTAAGATTTAGGCAAAAAGGCATCAGACAAGGTATAAGTGACTATAAAATTACGAGTTACGAATTTTGAATTACGAACTAATTCCACTTAATCTATTCGCCATAAACCTTACACATTAATCATTATACATTACACTGATTCAAATTCGCAGAAATCGCCTACATTTACGCGCTAAAATAAACGGAAATGAAACGGACATTGATTCTATTTTTCGCCTTAATGGGCAGTTTATTGGCTAACAGCCAGCAACTTAACGTCAATTTCGACTATGCTGTTTATATGCTGTCCGACAAACGTTCGTATGTTGAGACCTATCTGCTAATCGACGGGAAATCAGTTAACTACACTGTAAACGACGTTAATCTGGAATCGAAAATCGATGTGACAATGATTTTCAAAAACGCCGACGACCTGGTGGAATTCCGCCACTTTATTGTCGGCAACCCGCCCCTGCCCGACACCACCGAAATCTTTCCCGACTTTACTGATGTGCAGCGAATTTTCATTCCGCAGGGAATCTATAATTTCGAACTGAAAATCAAAGATTTGAATGCGTCGAAAGAAAATCAGAAAACCATCACCCGACACGAGATTATCGCCATCGATATTCCGCAGAAACAGGTGGCACTCAGCGGAATAGAACTTCTTGAGAGTTTCACTCCGAAACTTGAGCGCACCATCAACCTGAAAAACGGCTACGAATGCATTCCGTACTGCCGCGACACCATATCGCAAGATGTTGATTTTCTGCGTTTTTACGTCGAACTTTACAATGTAGCCGCAGAACTTGACGGTCTTGGCTCCTGCAACGTATATACCAGCATCCGCAACGCTCACTCTTTGCGCACCATGACAGGCCATTCGTCGAGCACTTCGGTTAACGCGCTGAATTACTATCAGTTCCTGAAAGAAATAAACATTAAAAAGTTGCCTGCGGGCAATTATTTTCTGACTGTCGAGATTCAGGACAAATACAACAAAACGGTTGGTACGGCAACAAAATATTTTGAGCGCAAAAGTACCACCGCGGTGCTGAACGGCTACGCCCAAACGAACAAAACACTGCGCAACGCAGCAATGTACACAAGTGTTGACACATTGACTAACATTCTGAATGCCATGAAGATGCTGGCCGACAACACTGAAATTGAGACTCTTGACAAAGCCATTGCCGCTTCTGACATGATTCTGATGCAACAAACGCTGCACGACTTTTGGGCACAACGCAACCAGTTCGCACCTGAGAGCGCCCTCTCCGACTTCGTGAATCGCTTCAACGCCGCCAACAGCCAGAATTACAGCCCCGACCAGACACTGCTCATGCTGCGCTACGGATTCCCCAACACCATTGTGGACCGCACCGACGCTGCCAAACCGTTTGTTGTTTGGCACTATTACAAAATCGGCAACCTGACAAACATCAAGTTTGTGTTCACGCCGCAAAATGGCAATCTGACACTTTTGCATAGCAATATGCCGTGCGAACGACAGGACGAAGGTTGGAAAACCGCGTTGTTCGCAAATGGCGAGCCAACGCAAAACGAAGCGGAAATATTTGAGGGACTGTGATTTAAAATTAGGATTTAGGATTTAGGATTTAGGATTTAGAAATTAGGAATCATTAATCATTAAACTCTAAACATTAATCATTACTCGAATTTACCTATTGTCCCATAACGATTCACCAATTCACCGATTCTCCGATTCACCAATTCACCGCTTAAACAATTCACCCCAACATGAACCCTTTGCAACTAATCGGCTACTACCTGACAATGCTTATCTTTCTGGCCGTCTGGATCCTTCCCAAACCGCTGCAACATCTGCTGGCATTGTTTATTTATGTACTTGTAGGTCATGTGCTGCGCTACCGCAAAAAAGTGATTATCACCAACTTAACAAAATCATTCCCCGAAAAAAGCCCAAAAGAGATTAACCGCATTGCTCGGCGCTACTATCGGCACTTGTCGTATATGATTATTGAAGCCATAAATCTCAGATTCTCACCAGGTAAGCGCATCGCTCGGTGTATGGGCGTGCAGAATCCTGAAGAGTTGCAAAAACTCATCGACAAAGACCGTAACGTGCTGATAATCTTGGGGCATTACGGCAACTGGGAATACGGTTGCGCCAAGATTGCCAATTTCGACATCCGCACAACAGCGGTTTACAAGCGGTTAAGCAGCCCCATTTTTGAACGGTTCTATATGGAAATGCGCTCAAAAACGGGCGTTGAGCCGATTGAGATGCGCGACACCATGCGCAAGATGGTTGAGATGCGCGACAGCGGCCGCCGCTTTGCCCTCTTGAGCGTCGCCGACCAAACCCCTACCCGCAGCCAAATCCACTACTGGCTGCCGTTTTTGAACCAAGACACTGGCGTTTTTGTCGGCCCCGAAAGGCTGGCAAAGAAATTCGACATGGCTGTGCTCTATTGCGAGATTAAACGTTTGGGCTACAGCAAGTTCGACACCAAGTTGACACTTATCACCGAATCGCCCGCCACCGAACCCGAGCATGCCATCACCGACCGCTTCTACCAACTGCTGGAAGCCTCAATCCGCGAAGCACCCGAGAACTGGGTGTGGTCGCACAGAAGGTGGAAGCATCAACGTGAAACCGTCTGATTGCAAACTTTCATTCTTATTCTATTCGCTTATTCGCGATAATTTCCACCACCCTCTAATAATTATAAGGGATTGTTTTATTGCTGCTGTAACAACTCTCACCCCGATATTCAGATGCTATAAGGCTGAAAATCACCCTTTAAACTTTTCCGCCAGCACCTTCTGCAACTCAAACATTTCGTCGCGCAGGCGGGCGGCTTCCATAAAGTCGAGTTTGTCGGCAGCGCGTTCCATTTGCTTCTTGGTCTTGTCGATGGCCTTCTGCAGGGCTTCGCGGCTCATATAGGCCACAACAGGCTCGGCGGCAAGGTTCACCTTCTCGGGCTCGACGTAATACTGCGCGGCGGCGGTCTCGTCGGTGCCCACGGTGTGGCGCTTGGCCTTGACAATCTGTGTTGGGGTGATGCCGTGCTCTTCGTTGTAGCGCAACTGCTTCTCGCGGCGGCGGTTGGTCTCGTCGATGGTGCGCTGCATTGAATCGGTGATTTGGTCTGCATACATAATCACAAGGCCGTTCACGTTGCGGGCGGCGCGGCCTGCGGTCTGCGTCAGCGAGCGCTCGTTGCGCAGGAAGCCTTCCTTGTCGGCGTCCAGAATGGCCACAAGCGACACTTCGGGCAGGTCAAGACCTTCGCGCAGCAGATTCACGCCCACAAGCACGTCGAAAAGGCCATTGCGCAGGTCGTCAAGAATCTTCACGCGCTCAAGCGTGTCCACGTCGCTGTGGATGTAGTTCGACCGTATCCCCATACGAGTCAGGTATTTTTGCAACTCTTCGGCCATACGCTTGGTGAGCGTCGTCACAAGCACGCGCTCGTCTTTGGCGGCTCGTTTATTGATTTCGGCCACAAGGTCGTCAATCTGATTAAGGCTCGGACGCACGTCAATCGGCGGGTCGAGAAGGCCTGTCGGGCGAATCACTTGGTCAACAATCACGCCGCCGCATTTCATTAGTTCGTAGTCGGCGGGCGTGGCGCTCACATACACGGTCTGGCCCGTCAGCGCTTCAAACTCGTCGAACTTGAGCGGACGGTTGTCGAGCGCGGCAGGCAGGCGGAATCCGTATTCCACAAGGTTTTCCTTGCGCGAGCGGTCGCCGCCGAACATTGCGTGAATCTGCGGCACGGTGACGTGACTTTCGTCGATGACCGTGATGAAATCTTTCGGGAAATAATCGAGCAGACAGAACGGACGAGTGCCCGCCGCGCGCCCGTCGAAATAGCGCGAATAGTTCTCAATTCCTGGGCAGTGCCCCAATTCGCGTATCATTTCAAGGTCGTAGTTCACGCGCTCGTCGAGCCGTTTGGCTTCAAGGTGCTTGCCGATGCTCTTGAAATATTCAACCTGCGCCACAAGGTCGTCCTGAATCATACGGATGGCCTGTTGGATGCGCGTTTGCGTTGTCACGAAGATGTTTGCGGGGTAGATGGAAACCTGCTCGGGGCGGTCGATGACGCTGCCGTTCAGCGGGTCGAAAACTTCGATTTGGTCAATCTCGTCGCCCCAAAACATTAGGCGGTAGGCCGAATCGCCGTAGGCAAGATAGACGTCGACCGTGTCGCCCTTCACACGGAACGTGCCGCGGCTAAAATCCACTTCGTTGCGCGAGTAGAGCGCGTCGACAAGGCGGCGCAGCAGTTGGTTTCGGCCAACGTTTTCGCCCACCTTCACGCTGATGCTGTTGCTGTAGAAATCGTCGGGGTTGCCGATGCCGTAAAGGCACGACACGGACGAAACCACAATCACGTCGCGGCGGCCCGACAGCAGCGACGACGTGGTGTGCAGACGCAGTTTCTCAATCTCGTCGTTGATGCTCAAATCCTTCTCAATGTAGGTGTCCGTCACGGGAATGTAGGCTTCGGGCTGATAGTAGTCGTAGTACGAGACAAAATACTCGACCGCATTGTTCGGGAAAAACTCTTTGAACTCGCTGTAGAGTTGCGCTGCGAGCGTCTTGTTGTGGCTCAGAATGAGCGCTGGACGCTGTGCCTGCTCAATCATATTGGCAATGGTGAACGTCTTGCCCGAACCCGTCACGCCAAGCAGCGTCTGAAACTGCTGGCCGCTGTTCAGGCCGTCCACAAGTTGCCTGATGGCTTGCGGCTGGTCGCCCGTAGGCTTGAATGGCGAGTTAATCTCGAACGGCATTTATTGAAGGATTGAAGGATTGAATAACTGAAGGATTGAAAATATAATTGTCTGATGTCTGTATCTGTAGTCTGATGTCTGTAGTCTGATGTCAAAAACTAAACTTCTAAACTTTCTCAACCTTCTCTACTTCTTATAAAAAATCATATAAACAGGATAGTGGTCGCTATATCCGCCGTAGTATTTGCCTGAATATGAGCGCGAAGGGGCGATGTCGCCATTGCTTTCCTTAAAACTGATGAAGTCGGGCGCAAAGATGTAGCCCGTGTTCTCATACAGGCGGAAACCCTTGGTGCGGGTGAGCAGCGGATTGCTCACAATCAAGTTGTCGAGCATTGAGTATTCGCCTTTGTAGTAATAAGTTCCGCTGCCGAACTTGCCTTTGTTCTTCTGCTGCAACGCATACATAATATTGTTCAGACGGCTGTATTGGCTCGGCTCTTTGGCTTGCAGAATCTCATAGACGCTCTCGTCGCTCGGCTCGTCGTTTAAGTCGCCCATTATCAGTATGTTGCATTGCGGCTCAGCCTTGATGAGCGAATCGGTTATCTCTTTCAGACGGTCGGCGCATTGTGTGCGTTTGTTTTCGGTCTGCTGCTTACCGCCAACCCTTGATGGCCAATGATTTACAAAGATGTGCAGAGTCTCTTTATCGACCATTCCCTTCACATACAGAATGTCGCGTGTTGTCTGTCCCGACGGGCGCAGTTTGACGCGAATGGCGCGATGCGATAAATATTTGAATGTCTTTGGGTTATACAGCAGTCCGCAGTCGATTCCGCGGTTGTCGGTGCCTTCCTCAAGAATGCACTCATAACCAGCCGCCTTGATGGCTTCCTGTGACGCCAAATCTTTAAGCACTTCAATGTTTTCGGCCTCAATAATACCCACAATATCAGGAAATTGGCTCTTGTCAGGATTGACAGCGGCAATCACCTCGGCCAAATGATTCAACTTGGTGTGATAGCGTTCCGAAGTCCATTTTTTCTTGCCGCCAGGTGTGAACTCAACGTCGTCCTTGCCTGCAGTGTCGAGCGTATCAAACAGATTCTCAACATTGTAACTCATTGCCGTAAAGAACGTTTTGCTGTTCCATTTTGCGGGTTGTGCTGCGGCGCTCAAACCAGCCGTCAGCAGAATAAAAGTGAAAATGCGTTTCATATCTTTAAAAATAAAGTACAAATATAGCGTGCGGCGACCATATATCTTGCGCAAAAGGCAAAAAATTGGAAGGAGTGGGGGATTACGCTCTATTTCAATAAATTAAAGGGCTTCCGTCTGATGAAAAACAGATTTTGTAATTCATTGAAAATCTTTCCCCAGTGTCCGAAACAAACTCCTTATCCATTGATATATAGTCGATTCCGTCATAATTTAAATCGCCGTTTTTCTCATAATATCGACAGAATGCAACAAAGTTGTAGTAGTTTGCAACCGATTCGTTCTTGCTGTTAATCAGGACTCTAAATCGGAAAAACCGCGGTTTTTGAGGTTTCTCGCACAGAAACCATTGCGTGCCCGACAAAAGACGGATGTAAGAACTGTCTTTAACTTGCGTGACTTTCTGATGTCCGCTTTCGCCGTTTTCCGTTGATTTTGAGAGTAAAAACCGCAATTCGTCCAGTTTGGTCCGTTGGTTGATTCTTGCCTGAACTTTTTTGACTGTGCTGCTGCTGACATACGATTTTCTGAAATCAAGATTTTGAGCGTTTGAAACCGTTGCTCCAAACAAACTGATTATCAGTACAATGAGTAATGCGGTGCGATTCATAATTGCAAAAACAAAAGCAAATTTAGGATAATCGGTGAATTGCCGAATCGATTTTGGTCTTTTGCCGAATTGTTAAATTCATATATTCTCTAACCTAGAACACAGATAACACAGATTGAACTGATTTACACAGATTTATTTTGCAATAATGTATTTGGGCATATGTATATTTAAAAATCCAATAAATTGCTTGTCTTCGCGGTAGTATTTGCATTGTTTGGCTTGTATCTGTTCTGGATATTGAGGAGTCCCGTATTTTTTATATAGCCAACAAAACTTATCAATACTCCAGTAATTATCAATATCTTTATAATGTTTACAAAAAAGACAAAAACCTTTTATAGCATTGTGTTGTATGGCAAGTAACTTCCCATAAAAATGGATGGAGTATATCTTAATCTTACATTCCCCGATAATTACTTCAAAAATAGTTTGGGGATATTTCTTCTTTGGTAGTGTGTCACAAGAAATCGGTTCAACATAATAATTACCATCTTCAAATAAATAGAATCTATTTGTTTTAATGTTCCTGATAGGTTCTATTTCTGTTGATACCCTTTTAAATCCATAGAACTTGGCAAAACCGATATTGTCTGTATCTTTCTTTGCGTTATATTTTTCAGTTAATGTGGTTTTTAGCAAATTCTCTATATCCTTTTCGTTCCGAATGCGTAATTCAATAATACGGTTACCAGATTCTATTTTCTCCTTTTCACATTTATGAGTAACTTGTATTTCTATCAAAATAGGGGTTATTTCTCTTTTTGTTGAGTTTTTTGTAGAAGGTCTGCCTTGTAGTTTCATATGTTTTGTTCTACTTCACACGTATCATAATACTTTTTCAAATCATAAGTTAGAGGTTCTGATTCTTTGCAACACTTATTTTCATCGAAGAATATGCATTTCGATTTAAACGAACAACATTCTGTATTTTTGTAATAACAAATCTCAAATTTATCAGAATCGTCAAACTTCTTTTTTATTAGATATTTAGACAATAGATGAATGTATGTTTCATAGCATTGTTCGTCATTTCCTTTGTGTGCAAAGTGCCATTCTCGGATTTTTCCTCTTCTTGGAATCATCATTGAACCACAACTCATACAATGATATGTGTGAAGATTTTTATCTTCATCAGAAACATTGTCAATACAAACAGTTTTGTCTTGTTCATCAAGTGCGTAGTGGTATTTGATACAATCAGCCATAAAAAACAATGCATTTTTCATTCAAACGTAAAAATAAAACAAATAACTTGGCCATTATTATCTTGAAATTATAAGTATATGAACATCAAATCATTAGCAATTATGGCATTAGCAGCAACTGCCACGGCGTGCAGCACGGGCGATGGACCGATTATCGGCCGCAGCCAACTGAAAATCGAAAACCGACGGATGTCGCCCGAAGCCTTGTGGGCACTTGGGCGCCTTGCCGATGCGCAAGTCAGTCCCGACGGAACACGGGTGCTCTACGGCGTCACCTACTACAGCGTTGAGCAGAACAAGGGCAACCGCGAGATTTTCGTTGTCAACACCGACGGCACGGGCAACAAGCAGATAACCCTTTCGGCCAAAAGCGAGTACGGCGCCAAATGGGTGAAGGGGGGCAGCCGCGTGGCTTTCCTTTCTTCGGAGAGCGGCTCGATGCAGGTTTGGGAGATGAACCCCGACGGCACCAACCGCACGCAGGTGACCAACCACGAAGGCGGTGTTTCGGACTTCCTTTATGCGCCCGACGACTCGAAAATCCTTTTCATTGCCGACGTCAAATACGGCCAGCGCACAGTTGATGTCTATCCCGACCTGCCCAAATCGTCGGGGCGGATAATCGACGACCTGATGTTCAAGCACTGGGACGAGTGGGTTGAAACCGTTCCGCACCCGTTCCTGGTTGATTACGACGGAGTTAAGACCACCAACGAGCGCGATATTCTCGAAGGCGAGCCTTACGAGTGCCCAATGAAGCCGTTTGGCGGCGTGGAGCAAATCGCCTTCTCGCCCGACAGCAAGACCATTGCCTACACCTGCCGGAAAAAGACAGGCCTTGAGTACGCAATATCAACAAATTCAGATATTTACCTTTACGATATCGCGGCAGCGAAAACCGTCAAAAACCTGACCGAAGGAATGATGGGCTACGATATTAACCCCGCTTTCTCGCCCGATGGCACGCTGATGGCCTTCCAAAGTATGGAGCGCGACGGCTGCGAGTCGGACAAGAACCGCCTGATGGTCATTGAGTTAGCCACTGGCCAACGCACCGATGTAAGCGAAGGCTGGGACCAAAGCGTCGAGCAGTTTGCCTGGAACACCGATGGCCGCAGCATTTACCTGATTAGTTGTCAGCACGGTACTATCCAAATCTACAATACCGACATTAAATCGAAGATATTCAAGCAGATAACCACTGGCCAGCACGACTATGAATCGGTTGCCGTGGCAGGCGACAAACTGGTGGCTGTGCGTCACTCGATGAGCGCGCCAAACGACATTTACGTGGTTGACCCCGTCGGCGGAAGCCAGCAGCAAATCACTTTCGAGAACAAGCCGCTGCTCGACCAGATGGACTTTGGCCGCGTTGAGGAGCGTTGGATGCCCACTGTCGATGGCCAGCAGATGCACGTGTGGGTTATCTATCCGCCAAAATTCGACCCGAAAAAGAAATACCCGACTCTGCTCTACTGCGAAGGCGGTCCGCAAAGTCCTGTAAGTCAGTTCTGGAGTTACCGTTGGAACTTCCAGATAATGGCCGCCAACGATTATATTATTGTTGCGCCCAACCGCCGCGGCTTGTACGGCTTCGGCAGCGAGTGGCTCGAGGAGATTAGCGGCGACTACGGCGGCCTGTGTATGAAGGATTATTTCACGGCTATCGACACCTACAGCCGCGAGCCGTGGGTTGACACCGACCATTTGGGCTGCGTGGGCGCAAGTTTCGGCGGATATTCGGTTTACTGGATTGCTGGCCACCACGAGAAGCGCTTCAAGGCCTTCATTGCCCACGACGGAATGTTCAACTTTGAGCAGCAGTATCTTGAGACCGAAGAGATGTGGTTTGAGAATCACGACATTGGCGGTCCCTTCTGGGACAAGACCAACGAAGTGGCACAACGCTCGTACGCCAACTCCCCGCATTTATTTGTGGATAAATGGGATACGCCCATTCTGTGCATTCACGGCGAGAAGGACTACCGCATTCTGGCTTCACAGGGAATGGCGGCCTTTGCGGCGGCCAAACTGCGTGGCGTGCCTGCCGAACTGCTCATCTTCCCCGACGAGAACCACTGGGTTCTGCAACCGCAGAACGGAATCCTTTGGCAGCGGACGTTCTTTGCGTGGCTGGATAAATGGTTGAAGTAATTAGAATGTAGGATTTAGGATTTAGGATTTAGGTTTTAGGTTTTAGGTTTTAGGAATTAGGAATTAATTATTTGGATTTTGGGGGCGAAAATTTCGCCCCTTTTTTATTGCGTCTCTCCTATCCTGCCTATTTCCAAATCATTTTACCTCGCTTCCACCAATTTTCCGCCAATAAGAGCCACAAAAAAAGGCCCCAACCTCACGGCTGTAGCCTTTTCTACTTATGAAACGATTTTCCTCTCTTACTTCTTCATCAACTCCTCCACCATACGGCGCAACTCATCAACTTGCTTTTGCAAGTCGTCTTTTTCGGCTTTCAGTTCCTTGATGGCCTCGATGAGGACTGGTGTCAAATTGCCATATTGAACACTCTTGTAGCCATTTTCATCAGTGCTGACAAGCTCGGGGAGCACCTCTTCCACCTCCTGCGCAATAACGCCAATGTGCGTACGGTTGTCAAAATTCTGCTCTGGGAACTCACTCACACGCCATTTGTAGGTTACACCATTAAGCATAATCACCTTGTCCAATGCCCGTTCAAGTGGCTTGATTTCTGTTTTGTAGCGGCGGTCGGATGTGGTGTTAATTTCTCTACCATTAACGTTTGTCGCATAAATACCTGTCCACGGCATATTGTCAGAGCCAATATAACGTCTGCGGGTTAAAGTAGTTGTACTATAACTTGTTTCGGGGAGCAGGTTGCCATTAACTTTCAATGAACTACCTGTAGTAAGGATATTAGTGCTGAAATCGCCCATTAACAATATATTTTTGCCTTGAACAACAGCGAAAGTATTGCCGGCGTTGGCATTGGTTTCTAAAGCGCGTTCTGGAATACTACCAGCACTTATGGTACCTTGAATGGTAATTTCTTCAGTATCGCCTGTTTGAGAAATGTTCATTACATTACCAATAATCACGTTTCCGTTTCCTTTATATCCACCCGAAGCATGTCCAATATATATATTGTTATTGGCTGTTTTGTCAGTATAGTCTTCTTCTGGAACGCAACCAGATTGAACACCCAGTATTATATTGCCATACTCCGATGTTAAACCCGAACCTGCATTTCTACCCAAAATCAAATTGCTATGACCATCGGTAATATCGTATCCGCTATTGTTGCCGATAAAGACGTTATTTTCACCAGTGGTATTTGAGTAGCCAGAGTTGTTTCCCATAAACACATTGTTATCGCCAGTGGTATTGCTATAACCAGCCTGATTTCCCAAAAACAAGTTGTCACTACCACTAGTATTGCTGTAACCAGCTTTAAAACCAATAAAAATATCATCAGCAGCTTCAGTTTCTGCGGTTCCATAACCTGCTTGGCTGCCTAATATAATAGAGTTCGTTGTTTTTTTACTATGCAACGCCGCTTCGTACCCCATAATAACATTATAGTTTCCCACATTGTTTTCACCCGAACTCTCACCAACAAACACATTGTATGAACCAGTATAATAATAATTTGGATTTGTCAAAGTTCCTCCCAAAGTATTTCTTTTACCCACACTGTTTTTACCCGCATTACGCCCTATATACACATTATTAATGCCACCAATATTACCATTTCCCGCATCAACACCCATAAACACATTTCCTGAACCTGTTGTATTATTATTACCTGCCATATAACCTATAATAATATTGTCAACATGGTTACCATTAATATAGGTATGTGAGCCGCCTAGGGCTGAAATATCAAATGATATACCTGCTCCAGCTTTAGGACCAATAATAACTGAACTTTCAACTTTTTTACTATAGATTGCTGCCGAATCGCCTATTACAACACTATGTGAGCCTTTTTTATTGGCATATCCAGATTTATTACCTAAAAATACATTTCCTGTACCCGTAGTGTTACCGTAACCAGCGTTGTTTCCTACAAAGGTATTGTCGGCACCTGAGGCATTCCTACCTGCATCGTATCCAGCAAAGAAGTTCTCAGCCGTAACATTCATATATCCGGCATTGCCTGCATCGCTTTTCTCGGTCACGGCAAAGCCGCTCTTGCTGCCTGCGCCAGCCTTGCCTTCAACGCCAAAGCCGCTTTTGCTGCCGCCACCATCAACATAAACGCGTGTGCTGTCTTTCGTAACTTTCAGAATGTCGTTCCGATAGCTATCGGAACCGTCTTTTGCACCAGCCCTGCGTCCTGCAACGGCAAAGCCTGTGGCTATGGCTTTTGAACCTTCCTCGTCTTCATTAATGTAAACGGTTGTACCTTCGTGTTTTATGGTCAGATAATCATCGGTTTCACCCTCCTTTGCACCTGCGCGGCGACCTGCAACGGCAAAGCCTGTGGCAATTGCCTTATCGCCATCCTTAGCTTCATCGTCGAAATAAACTTGAGTGCCATCGGTGTTAACTGCAAAATAGTCGCTGGTTTCGTTAGCCTTGGCACCTGCGCGGCGGCCGGCTACGGCAAAGCCTGTAGCGATAGCTTTGTCGCCGTCCTTGGTCTCATCATTGTCAAAATAAACCTGAGTACCATCGGTATTAACAGAGAGATAGTCTTTGCTGCTCTCTTTAGCACCTGCGCGGCGGCCCGCAACGGCAAAGCCCGTGGCGATTGCCTTGTCGCCATCCTTGGCTTCATCATTATTAAAATAAACTTGTGTTCCTGTCGGGTTGACAGCAAGATATTCGTTTTTCTCGTCAGCCTTTGCTCCTGCGCGGCGTCCCGCAACAGCAAAGCCCGTGGCGATGGCTTTGTCGCTGTCCTTGGCCTCATCGTCGAAATATACTTGCGTGCCAGCTTTATTAACTGCGAAATAATCGCTGGTCTCATCAGCCTTTGCGCCCGCGCGGCGTCCTGCAACGGCAAAGCCTGTAGCTATTGCCTTGTCGCCATCCTTGGCTTCATCGTCGAAATAGACTTGCGTGCCTGTGGTGCTGACCGAGAGGTAGTCATTGCTGCCATCTTTGGCACCTGCACGGCGTCCAGCAACTGCAAAGCCTGTGGCAATGGCTTTGTCGTCGTCATCAATAAAGACAGTTGTTCCTTCGGTGTTGATTTTCAGAATGTCTTCGGCTGCATCCTTAGCACCAGCACGGCGGCCGGCTACGGCAAAACCTGTGGCTATTGCCTTGCTGCCTGTGGTTGCCTCGTCAACATAAACCTTTGTTCCTTCGGCGTTTACGGCAAAAATCTCTTTGCCGGCGCCATCCTTGGCACCCGCGCGGCGGCCAGCCACTGCGAAGCCTGTGGCTATGGCTTTATCGTCATCATCAATAAAGACGGTTGTTCCGTCGGTGTTGATTTTCAGAATGTCTTCGGCTGCATCTTTGGCACCCGCACGGCGGCCTGCTACGGCAAAACCTGTGGCGATTGCCTTGTTGCCTGTGGTGGCTTCATCAACATAAACCTTTGTTCCTTCAGCGTTTACGGCGAAAATATCACCATTGCCTTCTTTTGCAGCACGGCGTCCGGCTACGGCAAAACCTGTGGCTATTGCCTTGTCATCGCTCTTGGCATCCTCATCAACATACACGCGCACGGCGTTCGGATAGACAGCAAACACAACATTGCCCGCCTTGTCCTTCACCTCAAACAGTGCCTCCTCAGTTTCGGTGGCTGCCTTCACATCGAGTTTCTGCAGTGCAATCTGGTCGGTGGCAACCCATGTAGTGCCATCGTGCATAAGGGTTTGTCCCTTTGTACCAGCCACTTGCATGCCATCGCGGCCAGGGTCACCCTTGTCGCCTTTCACACTTGTGGTGGTGATGGTTGAACCGTCGGTCATTGTGAAGGTGAGAATACCGTCGGCGTTCATGACACTTGCCACGCCTACTCCGTCGCTACCATTTTCGCCTTTCAAACCTTGGTCACCTTTCGGACCGGCAGGAGCTGAAAATTCTGCCCAGTTGCCTGCATCCTCGCTCGGTTGCTTGGCCGATGTGAAATTAGATTGCGCTATCCACATTGAATTGATGTCTGCGTTGTTTTTGCTTGGCGCGAAAACGTAATCACCAGATTTGTATTGCGTCCCGCTTGTCCAGCTGCCTTTGTTTGTCAAGCCAGTACCGGCATCACCTTTGTCGCCCTTGTCGCCTTTATCACCCTTATCACCTTTATCGCCTTTGGCTCCGGCGTCACCTTTGTCGCCCTTGTCACCTTTCACACCCTGCTCACCTTGTTCTCCACGGTCACCCTTCTCGCCTTTCTCTCCTTTCAAATTGCCCGACACATAGCTGTTGCCGTCGGTGGTGGTGATGGTCAGCACGCCGTCAGCAAAAACAGCATTGGCAATGCCGGCTCCGGCTTCTCCTGCAGGAGCAGTGAACTCAACCCAGTTGGCTGCGTCGTCTTTCGGTTGCTTGGCCGATGTGAAATTGCCTTCAGCAATCCACATGGTGTTGGCTGACGGGTTTGTTGCGCTTGGCGCGAAAACATAATCGCCAGTTTTATATTGTGCTCCGTTTGTCCATGCTCCTCGGTTTGTAAGACCAGTTCCGGCATCACCTTTGTCGCCTTTGGCACCCTGCGGGCCTTGCGGTCCGGCTTCGCCCTGGTCACCCTTATCTCCTTTGTCGCCTTTCTCGCCCTTTTCACCTGCATCTCCTTTTTCGCCCTTCTCGCCCTTGCTGGTTGTCGAGGTGGCTGCGAAATATGCGTATGGCACTTTCTGAAGCTGCGTAGTACCCAGGTCGGTGTAGTCAGCACCACCATTCGCATCAATTTCAATCTTCATCGATACGTTGTCCTTTGCCCAGTCAATATTGGCGAAATCGCCCTGAACAGCCTTGCCCGAACCAACAATAACGCTAAGCACGCCGAAAGCGTTGGTCGCTGCCGACTGTGTCTCCTGATAAAGCACTGTGGTTCCATCGGTTGCGAGCAGAGTCAGACGTAACTGAACCTGCGAGCTGCTCATCAACTCGCCATGAGCGTTACGCACTACGGCCTGATACGAGAAGCCGCCAGTTTGAGCCACTGAAGCCATTGTGGCGATTGTGGCTGCAATTGTCAGAAGGAAATGCTTGATTTTCATAGTATTTTTTGTGTTTTTATGGTTTTGATTATATGACCAAATGGGTTGATGCTAAAATTCATCGAAACAAAGTTAAGAAAAATATTTTTTCGTTGTATTTATTGAAGATAATTGAAGTGCCGACGCCCAACTTGCAAATTATCGCTGAAACGCGCCCAAACAAGGCTATCGCGCCATTTAGCTACTGCGTTGGTAATCGAAATTCAACATACTCTTGTCTAAAAAAAACACGTATTCAGTGCCTGAAAACAAATATTCTTCGATGAAATGTTCCAAAAAAGGTTTTTCGTTGGCAAATTTGTTTCTATATTTACGGAACAAGACGCCTGCGTGCTGTGATAATTAAAAAAAGACTATGAACAACGAGAAATTTGAAAACAACACACTTTTGTACAAGGTGCTTGTGCACATGTCGGTCTGCATATTCATTCTGATAATGCCCGTGCTGCTCTCGCTGCACAACAATTTTAGATTCATCGGCATTTTGGAGCACTCGTGGATTCCGACATTCTTCTATTTCATCATCTTCTATGTCAACTACTTAGTACTGGTTGACCGGGTTTTCCTGAACAAGAAGAAACTGATTTTCTTCCTGTCGAACGCCGCCTTGATGCTGCTTCTCGCCTATCTCGATCAGACTTTGAAGCCTTATCTGTTCCATCACTTCGTATGGCAAGGTCCGCACAGACCAATATTTTTTGTTTACGGCATTCTCATGGATATGCTGACAATGGTGCTGCCACTGGTGCTGGCCGTCGCCTTCAAAACCTACGACCGCTGGCAGCAAATGGAACGCAAGCAGCAGGAAAGCGCCAACGCCCAACTTCAAACCGAGTTAAAACATCTTGAGTATCAGATACAACCGCACTTCTTCTTCAATTCGCTCAACAACATCTACTCGCTGGTCGACATATCGCCCGAGCGCGCCAAAGAGACCATCCACAACCTGAGCAAGCTGATGCGCTATCTGCTCTACGAAACCAACAACTCGCTTGTTCCGCTCGACGGCGAGATAACTTTCATGTCGAAATACATTGAACTGATGAAACTGCGCACTGCCGCCAACACCAAGGTCGAATACTCGTTCCCCACCAACACCAACGGCATAATGGTGGCGCCGCTGCTGTTCATCTCACTTATCGAGAACTCGTTCAAGCACGGAATCAAACCAATGGGTACTTCTGATTTGATTTTCAAAATGGAAATCGATGGCACAAAAGTGATTTTCACCACAGAAAACCCATATTTTGAGAAAACCGGTCCCGACCTTTCGGGCGGCTCGTCAATCGGACTCGAGAACATCCGCAAGCGGCTCGAACTGCTCTACAACGGGAAATCGGTTTTCAACACCCGCATCGAAAATGATAAATATTTTGCATATTTGTCGATAGACACTGACACTGTTGAACACAAATAAAACGCACCATAATGGAACAAAAAATAACCTGCCTGATTGCCGACGACGAGCCCATGGCTCTCGAACTTATTGAAAGCTACGTCAACAAAACCCCATTTCTGGAACTCAGGGGCAAGTGCATCAACGGTTTCGACGTGCTCGACCTGCTGGCCAAAGAGCAAATCGACCTGCTGTTTCTCGACATTCAGATGCCCGGACTGAACGGCCTTGAACTCTCAAAAACGCTGCGCAAAAAGAACCGCGTCATCTTCACCACTGCTTTCGACAAGTACGCACTCGATGGTTTCAAGGTTGAAGCGCTCGACTATCTGCTCAAGCCGTTCGACTACAATGAGTTCCTAACGGCAGCCAACAAGGCTCTTGAGTGGTTCTCACTTCAACGTTCTGGCAAACAGCCTGTTACCAGTAACGACTATATGTTTGTGAAAGCCGACTACAAACAGATAAAAATCGATTACAGCGACATTTACTATTTCGAAGGCTTGAAGGACTATGTGAAGATTTGGCTGAAATCGCGTCCGCGCCCAATTCTGACACTGATGAGCCTCAAATCGCTCGAAGAGACTCTCCCCGCCGACCGTTTCATGCGCGTTCACCGTTCGTACATCATTGCTTTGGACGCAATCAAATCAATTGAGCGCAACTGTGTGATTATCAATGACCAACCCATTGCCGTGGCCGACAAATACAAGGATATTTTCAACGAGTTTGTTCAGAAAAAATCGGTGCAATAAATCAAGGTCTGAAGTCCCATTGCTATCGGGATAAATGTTTGATGGGTTCAGAAGAAATTTGGTGAATTGGTGAATTGGTGAATTGGTGAATTGGTGAATCGTAATTCATAATTCGTAATTCCTACATCCTAACTCCTAATTCCTAACTCCTAATTCCTAACTCCTAATTCCTAACTCCTAATTCCTAACTTCTAAATCCTAATTATCTTTGCGGCTCAATTTTAGTTCGATGATAGAGGCTGCAAAAAAGGATTATCTTGCGAAGACAGGTCACAAGAGTTTGAATATTAAAGGTGTTATGTTCGACATGGATGGTGTGCTGTTCGACAGTATGCCACTGCATGCCGAAGCCTGGGTTAAAACTTTCACGCAGATTGGAATACCATTCACTCATCGGCAGGTCTATCTGAACGAAGGCCGCACGGGAGCAGCTACCATCGACGAGCAGTTTCAGATTTATTCCAACCGACACAGCACTGTCGAAGAACAACAAGAGATTTACCGCATTAAAAGCGGCATTTTCAAGCAATTGCCCAAACCAAAACTAATTCCTGGAATTGTTGATGTGGTGCAATACCTGGCCGACAACAACATTGCCCGAACGGTTGTAACAGGCTCTGGAGAAAGCTCCACCCTCGAACGTCTGGAGCAGAATTTCCACTGTCTCTTCAACCGCTGCCTGATGGTTACAGCTCTCGATGTCAAGCAGGGCAAGCCTTACCCAGAGCCTTATCTGATGGGGCTGCAAAAACTCCGCCTCGCTCCCAACGAGGCTTTGGTTGTTGAGAATGCGCCTCTGGGCATACAAGCCGGGGTGGCTGCAGGTGTGTTCACAATAGGCGTAAACACAGGAATTCTGGACAAATCAGACCTTGAAGCAGCGGGCGCCAATCTTGTTTTCGACAATATGTGGCAACTGCTTGAATCATTGCCTGAGATAGTGAAACAATAATTTCAAAAAGCTACCTTTCTCTGCCATCAGCTTTTCCCGAGAAGTCAATCACCGCCGACCTACGATGCCACCGCTCTTTGGCGAATTTCTGCATATCAATTTGAGTATCAGACTCATCGGTAATTTCCATACCAAGCAGCGTCTCAACCACATCTTCCATTGTGGCAATGCCTTCCATACCGCCATACTCGTCAATCACAAGGGCAATCTGCTGCTTGCGGGTAATCAGAATGTTGTAGAAATTGTAAATCGACGTGTTCTCGTAACAGTTGATTATCGGTCGGCGCAAGTTCTTGAGTTTCACGTTCTTCTTGCCTTCGGCCAAATAGAGCAGAATGTCCGATTTGAGCACAAAGCCTGTGATGTCGTCAATGGAATCTTTGTAGACAGGGATTCGCGAGTAGCGCAGATTCTCTTTGTTGCTGAAAAAACGCTCGAGAGTGGTGTTCTCGCTGGCGGCCACAACCACCGTTCGCGGCGTCATCACACTCTTCACTTTCAGCGATTTAAGTTTCACAAGGTTGTTGATAATCTTGCCTTCGCTCGACTCGAAAACGCCTTCTCGCTCACCAATGTTGGCCAATGCGGCAATCTCTTCGCGGCTCACCGTCTGTCCGCGGCGGCGCGAGAAAAGTTTGGTCAGCGATTCCGACACAAGCACTATTGGATAGATGATATATATCAGTCCCTGAACAATATACGCTATCGGAACGCACAATTCGCGCCAATAGTTTGAGCCGATTGACTTTGGAATTATCTCAGAAAAGACCAAAATCAGCACCGTGAGCACGCCCGAAGCGATGCCGAAAAACTCGCTTCCGAACACCGCAACCGCCTGAGCGCCAACGCCCGCCGCGCCAATGGTGTTGGCAATGGTGTTGAGCGACAGAATGGCCGCCAACGGACGGTCGATGTTGCGCTTGAGCCGCACCAAAATGCGTCCGCCCCTGCCCTTGTGCGCCACCGATTCGGCATAAGAAATTGATGTTGAGAGCATTACCGATTCTGATACCGAACACAGAAACGATACCAACAGCGCGGTTGAAAGATAAACTATAAGCAGAAACATCTGAATATCAACAAGAAGACTTTCCTATGCCTGAACCGTCAGTTTTTTAAATTCGAACGGCACTTTCACAATCTGCTGATAATCATTGCCCAAATCGAGCATATCTTCATCGGAATAGTACCAAACGATTGTCACATCGGCACCCGTTTCAAACAGACTTTCAAACTGTTGCATAATCTGAAGCAGATACTTCGATGTGCTGGTGTTGAAATACTCAAGTTCCATGTGAAATTCGGTTTTCTCGGCAGGATGCTTGATATATTGCTCAATCCACTTTGTAATCGGCTCGTAGAAACGAATCGAATTTTCAAGAATCGACCGCCCCAAGAGCCTGAACTGGCCTGTTGTGGCGTTGAAAATCACTGTGGGGCGGCTGGTGTTGCCGTCTATCTGGAAAACGCTGGCTGTTATAGTGTCCATCCGATTCAATTTTATTCGACAAAAGTATTTAAATATTGCAACAATACAAACGTTTGCATAAAATGATTACGTGAAAAAAGCCGATTTGTTTCAAACATTTCATCTGTTCGCAAACATTTTAAAAAAAACACCGCCGACATACATTTATCGCACAAGATGTCTATATTTGGCTACGATTTTTCGTAATAAACACAAAACAATGAGACATAATATTTTATTTGCAGCAATAGCAGCACTTTCGCTTACGGCGTGCGGTGGCAGCGAGCAAATCCGCGTGGCCTGCGTGGGCGACAGCATCACCGAAGGCCACGGCATCAAAATCCAAAGCCGCGATGACTATCCTGTGGTGCTGAACCGCATTTTGGGCAACGGCTACAGCGTGCAGAACTGCGGAAAAAGCGGCACCACGGTGCAAAAAGATGCCGATTATCCGTACTGGATTTGCAAGGAATTCTCGAACGCCGTGGCGCTCAACGCCGACATTGTGGTCATCAAACTGGGCACCAACGACACCAAGCCGCAGAACTGGAATGCCGAGCGTTTCAAAACTGACTATCAGTCGCTTATCGACACTTTGAAAACGAAAGGGCGCAACCCGCAGATTTTTGTCTGCACCCCCGCCCCCGCTTTCAGCCACGGCTGGGGCATCAACGACTCGGTGATTGTGGCAGGCGTGATTCCGGCCGTGACCCAAATTGCAAAAGCAAACAACCTGACAATCATCGATTTGCATAAAGAATTGGCCGGCAAGCAAGAATATTTTGCTGTTGACGGCATCCACCCCGACGAGCTGGGTGCCGCATACATGGCCGAAATCATCGCGAAAGCAATCAAGAAAGACTAACAACTTAATACAATAAAGTAATGAAAACCACTATTTTATCAGCAATGGCAGCCATCTGCCTGACAGCCGCTACACAAACGGCAAACGCGCAGTTCCCCGGAATGCCCGCACCGAAGGAACCGCAAAAAATCATCGACCTTTGGAATGGCAAGATTCCGGGCGCAAAAAACGTTGACGCGAGCAAACTCGACGAAGTAAGCACCAAATCTTTCTTTGCGAGAGATATTAAGGTGCCGTCGATAGCCTACTACCCTGCCGACGAGAACCCGACAGGCACGGCAGTTGTTGTCTGCCCCGGCGGCAGCTATGCTGGTCTGTCATACGCTTTTGAAGGCGTCAACCAAGCAGCATGGCTCAACTCTATCGGCATTTCGGCCTTTGTTTTGCGCTATCGCATGCCAAAAGATGAGTTTATGGAAAAACGCTGCGACGGCCCGCTGCAGGACGCTCAGCAGGCTATTCGCTACGTGCGCAGCCACGCCGCTGAGTACGGTATCAACCCTGACCATATCGGAATTGTGGGCTTCTCGGCGGGCGGACATCTGGCTTCGGTGGCATCGACTCACTTCAACGACGAAGTGTACAAACCGACTGAAAATGTGAGCGCAAGACCCGATTTCGCAGTACTCGTCTACCCTGTCATCACCATGGAACCGAGCTACAGCGAAAAAGGCACGCGCGAGTCTCTTATCGGCCCCGACGCTGACCAAGCTTTAATCGATCGTTTCTCGAGCGAGAAACAGGTTACCAAAGAAACACCGACGACATTCCTGGCTCACGCCATGAACGACAAACTGGTGCCTTACACAAACAGCGTCAATTACGCCAACGCTTTGCGCGAAAAGGGCGTTGAGTGCGAGCTGCACCTTTATGCCCGCGGCGACCACGGTCTTGGCGCAAGAAACCCGATTGAAACTCAAGCCTTCTGGCACGACGCCTGCGAGAAATGGCTGCGCATGAACGGATGGACGAAGTGATTTAGGATTTAGGATTTAGAGAATAGGCTGGATTGCTTTGCTTTCCGGCCTTTTTTGTTTCTGCACAGCAAATGCTATCTTTGCGCAAAATTTCTGACTGATGGATTTTTCCGACACAATCTGCGCTATATCAACAGCACCCGGAAGCGGTGCCATTGCTCTTGTGCGCTTAAGCGGGGCTGATGCACTGACTGTAGCCAGCCGTGTTTTCAATGCAAAACGGAAGAATTTCGACATTGCCGCAATGCCATCGCACACAGCGGCTTTCGGCACCATCAGCAACCAATCAGGCATTATCGACGAAGTGGTGATGACCGTTTTCCGCACCCCCCACTCTTTCACGGGCGAAGATGTTGTTGAATTCGGCTGCCATGGTTCTCAATACATTCAGCAGCAGATTCTGCAAACACTCATTGCCAATGGTGCACGGATGGCCGCCCCCGGCGAGTTCACCCAGCGTGCTTTTCTGAACGGCAAAATGGACCTGTCGCAGGCCGAAGCCGTAGCCGACCTGATTGCCTCAACCGGCGCCGCATCGCACCGAGTGGCGCTGAACCAGATGCGCGGCGGCATATCAACCGAACTGGCGCACCTGCGCGACGAATTGCTGAAAACCATCTCGCTGGTTGAACTGGAACTCGATTTCAGCGAGGAGGACGTTGAGTTTGCCGACCGCTCGCAACTGCGCACACTACTTAATAATATAGGTGCTGAAATCGACCGATTAATAAAATCGTTCACTCTGGGCAACGCCATCAAAAACGGCGTGCCTGTGGCCATAATCGGTGAGCCGAATGTGGGCAAATCCACTCTGCTGAACGCAATTTTGAAGGAAGACCGCGCCATTGTGAGCGACATTGCCGGCACCACCCGCGACGCCATTGAGGACACCATCAACATCGAAGGCGTAACTTACAGGTTCATCGACACCGCCGGTATCCGCCAGACGACCGACACGATTGAAAATCTTGGCATTGAGAAGACATTCGAGAAGATTAGCCACGCGGCCATTGTGATTGCAATGTTCGATGCCGCCGACAGCGCCGAAAAAATCACCTCATCGCTCGGTGAGATTGAATCCAAAATGGCTAACGACGCTGCTCTGATTGTGGTGCTGAACAAGTGCGACCTTCACAGCACCAACCTCCCATCTGTGAGCAGCCCGAAATTGCTCGGACAGGTGTCGATTTCGGCCAAAAGCGGGAATATAGACAGTCTTATTACGCTGCTAACCAGCAAAATGCACCAGCAAAACACCGATGATGTGATTATCACCAACGCCCGCCACTACAACGCCCTTCTGCTTGCCCGCGAAGCCCTCAACCGCGCCTCCGACAAGCTGAACCTCAACACCGAAACCGACCTTCTGGCCATTGATATCCACGATGTTATCGACAACCTCGGCTCAATCCTCGGCTCCGAAATAACACCAGACGAGGTCTTGGGAAATATCTTCAGCCACTTCTGCATCGGAAAATGACAAAAAAAGAGCCGCTGATTAGCGGCTCATATTTTTGCAAGAAATTTTCAATCACATACGTTTATAGATAAATTGTCTCTCCGCACGAACACATTCAACACCTTCTGGTACGTGATCATATGTATCATATACCGATTCTGTTTCAGGAACATAGTAACAGTATTCATACAAAATTAGAGTATCTCCTGAAAGTGAGAATTTATATAAATCCTCCTCATCATCGTCCCACACAAACTTTAAAACATCATCATTGATGGAATAAATGCCTAAATCTGCTTCTTTTTCGCCTTCTTCCGTAAACCATTCATTAGAAAAATTGCCATCACTGGCGAAATCAAGATAATCTACACCCAGTTCTTCTACAGAAACACTAAAGGACACACCTTCTCCTATCATTTTGGCACCAGTTATTTCCCATCTACCGACAATACTGTTAGCAACAACCTCTCCCTCACCGTTATCAATTATTGGTTCATGCGGCAGAGGCTCTTCGTTATTGTTCTCCTCGTTTTCGACAGGCTTAATGTTGCTGTTCTCCTCCGGAAGTATTTGTGGGATTGGATCATCGTTATTCTCATTCTGTCCGTTTTCGGGGTTTTGATTATTGCCATTTTCGTTTTGCTCATTTTCAGGATTTTGAGAATTATTATTCTCTTTCTGCTGATTCTCAGTGTTTTCCCCGTTGTTCTCCTCGGGCTCAGGCTCAGGTTCGCGTCCAATTGATGCTGTATCAGGTTCTTTGCCGCTTTGTTGCGCTGCGACAATATCGCGTTTGTGCAAACCTTCAATAGCCGAAGCCGAATAAACCATAATAACATTGCTGCCATCGAGGTTGATTGACTTATAAATCAGCTGGCCCTTGGCGTTCTTGTCCTTCATGTGCTCTTTGGCGTAAGCCTTGGCAACATCGCTGTTTTTGCAAACACAGATAACCGAGCCGCTAACAACATTGCCGCCATTGTCGATTTTGTAAGAATAAACAGCTGCAACACCTGCTTTCACAAGCGTAAACTCGATTGTTGAGTCGGTGCTGATGATGGCGCCAACCGAATCTCTGTCGAAATTGTAGTTTGTTTTTCGGTTGTTCTCGGCCTCCTGCTTCTTTGCATCAGTCTCCTCTTTTGCTTTATTGGCATCGTTCTTCTTTCGCTGCTCACCAAGTTGCTTCGCCAGATTATTGTAAATTGATTCCGCCACAGCGTAGGTCATGTTTTCAAGCGTTTCCTTCTTGTAATTGCAAATCACCTTCGAGCCTTCAACAGTTATATCATAAGATACCGTATCGGTCAGCATCGAATCGCGCACCATCTGGGCATTTGCATCTGAGCCGCAATTGATTACCATTGACGCCTCAACGATTGGCAAATCTTTTTTGTCGACTGTTTGATTGGTTGACAAATCAGTTGCCGGAACGCTGTCTGCAGGTTCCACCTCGCCGCCTGCGTTGTATTTGAAAGTGAAAGTTATGTCCTCTTTCAAATCGAAGGGTTTGATATACTCAATTGTTTGAACAAAAGACAGTTCCGAATTCTCGTCCTTCAACTCGCTAAGCGACATTTTGTATTGAACATCACCATCGGTGAACAAAACGGCTTCTTCATTGTTGTTGTCATCTTCACTATCGCCTTTGCACGACGCGAAATTTAAAGCCAGCGCAGCCGCTCCGGCCATCAAAAGCATGTTTCTAAAAATTTTCTTCATAACCATAAATTTAGTGTTACAAAACAATAACAAATCTATCGAATTTGCACGATAATAGCCGCTTTTTTCCGTATTTATTCGGCATGTTGGCAATTGTTTTTCAATCAATCATCAAAACTTAATGTTGAAATAGTTGCGCAAGGTATCAATCGAACTTGACAAATTTCCCGGTCCAAAGGTTCCCGTCGGCATCAGTAATCTGAACAATGTAAATATCATTATTCCAAGTGGCCACATCAATGGTCTCGAGTTCAGAAATAAAATTGCTTGAGAACACCTCAATGCCTGCAGCAGTGTAGATTACGATTTTTCCACTACCTGCGGCACACGACGGAACACTAATATTGAGCACATCAATAGCAGGATTTGGATAAAGTGTAATTTTCTCATTAGCAGGCACATCGTCGATGGCTGTTGCGCCTGATACTGTCAAAACGCAAGTCACAATGCTGTCGCAGCCATTCACGGTTTTGCCTTTGAAGGTAAGTGTCTGGCTTTCAGTGTATGTCTTGCCATCAACTGGCCATGTGTATGCGCCCTCAACCGTTACGGGGTCGAGTTTGGTCTTTGCGCTTTTGTTCACTGTCAGATTGATGAGTGTGATTTTATTTTGGTCGTTTACAAGCACATCCGTCTTTTTCAACTGCTGACTCTTGGTGTAGGTTTTATCGTTGAATTTGTACTTGTCGCAAACTGTTTTTGACACTTCCACAACGGTGTCAGGTAATTCGTTGATTGTCATTCCAATACTGCGCATCCATTGCTTTGCGTAGCGTTTGCCGAGAATCTTGTATGAATCGTCGGTAAAGTGCAGATTGTCAGACTTTCCCTTCAAGTTTTTAGCCGAAACCACATAGGCGTTTTTTAACCACATCTGGCACTTTTGCCACAACATTGTTGTGCGAGCCGCAAGCGCCGCCAACTTCCGATGTAACCACCTCGCCAACAAGCAACGGCACCTCATCAGGATTCAGATTCAGCTGGCTGACAAGGCTGTCGTAGATGGCTGCCACACGTCCAGGCCATGTTTGCTGCCCGGTGTTCGTCTCGCCCTGATGCAGCAGAATGCCTTTAATAACACCCGCTTTTTGCGCCTCTTTGGCGGCTGAAACCAAACGCTCATAAGGACGGCCACCATAAGCGGCAATCATTCCCTGCATCCAGTCGGCTGCTGTTTCCTTATATTTAAGATCGGCATCGTTGACATTCTCGAATAACTGAATGTCGCAACCCGCAACAGCCACATCAACCACGCCAATGCGGATGTTCTGATTGTGCGGTGCAAGCGAATCGATGAGCAGGCGCCCGAAGTAATCGACCGGCCCCAACCCCACTCCGCAGCGAGCCAACGGCGGCACAGCTTTGCGCCACGAGTAAAGTTCGCCATCGCAATCAGTGGTGCGCATGGCTAAAAAACGCTCATCAACATTGCGGTCGGCTGCAGTTATCGAGCCCTGCCCCTCCATGTTCGACTGACCGAAACAAAGGAAAATGTAGAAATTGGAATCAACAGCCATGGTCGGCTCCTGTGCGTTTGTGTCGGTCACGACTGGCTCCTGAGAGTTGGCTGCCACGGCAAAAAGAGTTGCGGCTGCGCCTAAGAGATAATGTTTAATCCTCATTTTGTTGTGTTTTAATTAGTTACAAAACAATAATTTCACCATACTGCAATAATCAGAACCGCTCATTGTGAGCAATCCACCAAATATATAATTACGGGAAAAATGGCATACGGTTATAAAAAAAACTGCCAGCCTTTTAGCTGACAGTTAACTAATATTTTAATCGATTAAAGTGCGAAAAATTTGAATGGCAGGTCAACCAAATCGCGGAAATACTCGCCTTGATCGAGCATGTCTTCATCATCTTTCTGATAATACCATCTGATTTCAACATCAATTCCACTGCTGTAAAGCACATTCATGCGTTTGATGATGCTGAAGAACATTTTTGATGAAGCGGTGTTATAATATTTCATTTTAAACGACAGAGTTGTCTTTGGTGCCGGATTTTTTGCGTACTCTTCAATCCATTCAAGCACAGAGCTATACAACAATGTGGCATTTTCGGGCAGCGACTGGCCGGCAATCAGTAATTCTCCCTTCTCGGCGTTGAATTGCAAATCGGGTTTTTGCTTACTTGGCGATATAATTAAATCGTTCATAGTTCAACCATATTTTTTCCAAAAATAGCAACTAAACCTTAATTGAAATAAAAATGCCGAATAATTTTCAACAGAATTATACACATTTGCCTGCAGACGGCATCCACAGCCGTTTAGGGTGCACCAGGCATACAGGAATTACGTATTACACTAAAAAAGCCGCCCCCCCTACCTTGCTTGAATAAAAAGGTTACCTTTGCGGCGTTTTTTAGAACAATTATCTACATATTTTATTATGAGAAAGCACATCTTTAACGCAGGACCATGTAAGTTGTCCGACATGACTTTGCAGAACACTGCCAAAGCCGTTCTTGAACTTGACAATTGCGGACAATCTATTTTGGAAGTATCACACCGCTCAAAAGATTTTCAGGCTGTAATCGACGAGGCCGACGCCTTGTTCCACGAGGTTATGAACATTCCCGCCAACTACCACGTTTTGTTCCTTGGCGGCGGCGCAAGTACCCAATTTGCTATGCTGCCTTTCAACTTCTTGAAAACAAAGGCCGCATACGTTGACACCGGCACCTGGTCATCCAAGGCCATTAAGGAAGCAAAACTCTTCGGCGAGGTTGAGATTATAGCATCGTCGGAAGCAGCAAACCATACCTACTACCCGAAACCGGGCTCCTACACTATCCCGACTGATGTTGATTATCTGCATATTACAACCAACAACACCATCCGCGGAACAGAGATTCTGACCGACATCGACTCGCCGGTTCCATTGTTCGCCGATATGTCGTCGGATATTTTGAGCCGCCCTGTCGACGTTAGCAAATACGCTGTTATCTACGCTGGCGCACAAAAGAACGTCGGCCCTGCCGGATGTACTGTTGTCATTATCCGCGACGATATGCTCGACCGCGTGGTTGCCGACCGCGCCATTCCGTCGATGCTGCGCTACGACATCCATATGAAGAACGGTTCAATGTATAACACTCCGCCGTGCATCAACATCTTCGCCATCCGCGAGACTCTGAAATGGATAAAATCTGTTGGCGGTCTTGAGGCTATGGAAAAACTCGCCATCGAGCGCGCAAACATCGTTTACGCTGAAATCGAGCGCAACTCGCTCTTCACATCGCCTGTTCAGAAAGACTCGCGTTCACGTATGAACATTCCGTTCGTCTGGACTCCGGGCAACGAGCAGTATCAGGATGCCTTTATGGATTTCGCAAAGAAATGCAACATTGTCGGCATCAAAGGTCACCGCTCAGTTGGCGGATTCCGCGCTTCGTGCTACAACGCTTGCACAGTAGAGGATTGCCAGGCTTTGGTTAATTGCATGGCCGAATTTGAAAAACAAGTTAAAAAGTAAGAGATGAAAACAATATTAGTTGCAACAGAAAAACCTTTTGCAAAACAGGCTGTTGACGGCATTAAAGAGATTGTCGAGAAATCGGGCAACAAATTCAAACTGCTCGAAAACTACACCGACAAACAGCAACTGCTTGACGCTGTGGCTGATGCCGATGCAATAATCATCCGCAGCGATAAAGTTACCGACGAGGTGATGGCCGCTGGAAAAAATCTGAAAATTGTGGTTCGCGCAGGCGCAGGTTACGACAACGTTGACCTTGAGGCTGCCACAAAACGCGGCATTGTTGTAATGAACACTCCTGGCCAGAACTCAAACGCCGTAGCCGAACTGGTATTCGGTCTGCTGGTGTTCGCAGTCCGCAACTTCTACAACGGCAAGTCGGGTACCGAACTGAAAGGCAAGAAACTTGGTATTCTGGCCTTCGGTCAGGTTGGCCGCAATGTTGCCCGCGTGGCTAAAGGCTTCGATATGGACGTTTACGCCTACGACGCTTTCTGCCCGAAAGAAGTGATTGAGGCCGCTGGCGTTAAAGCCGTTGACAATCAGGATGCGCTGTTCGAAAACTGCGACATTGTATCGCTTCACATTCCAGCAACGCCTGAGACAAAGCAGAGCATCAACTACGCTCTTGTGAGCAAGATGAAGAAAGGCGGCATTGTTATCAACACCGCCCGCAAAGAGGTCATCAACGAGGCTGAACTCATCAAACTGATGGAAGAGCGCCAGGATTTGAAATACATCACCGACATTGCTCCTGATGCCGATGCCGATTTCAAAGCCAAATTCGAAGGCCGCTACTTTGCTACCCCGAAGAAGATGGGCGCACAGACCGCCGAGGCCAACATCAACGCTGGCTTGGCCGCTGCAAATCAGATTGTCGATTTCTTCGCAACTGGTAACAAGAAATTCCAGGTGAACAAATAGGATTTCAATCCATTAAACAATAAATCCCAAGTTTCGGCTTGGGATTTTTTTTGCTAAAAAAGACCGCGACTCTCTACCACGCGGTTTCCACATCATACAATGGGATTTTGTCATCGTGAGTTATAATGACCAAATTGTTCTCAATCGCCTGTGAAATCAGCAATCTATCAAAAGGGTCGTTGTGCTTTACATTTTCTTGAAACGGCAAGTGACGGATTTGGTTAAAATCATCAAGTGAAACTGGCAATTTTCTGAAACCTGCGCGGCGGCACATTTCATCAATCTCATATATGGTATGGGTAAACTCCAGTTTTTTCTTGCTTTGCTTTATTGATATTTCCCAAAACGAAACATAACTGTAATAACAGCTGTTGGCTTCAATCAGTTCCTTTGTGTTTTTTGAAAGCCGCTGGTCTCCAAAAAGATACCACAGAATCGTATGTGTATCTAACAAATACCGCATCACATATATTCTGCAAAGTCGTCAATAGGTTCATCGAAATCAGATGCCATACGGAATGTATCATTTTTCCAGACTCCGTACATCGATTTTCGAGGAGCGGAACAAGATTGCTCATTGTTTTGAGAAAGCAGAAATAGCGCGAAGTCATACAACTCCTTCTGCGCAGTTGCTGGCATCGTTTCATATAATTTCATCAGTGCTTCTGCCATAGCCTAACTCCTCTCTTTTGGTTTCTTATTGTGTTACAATTTTATAAATAATTGCAATAATGTCAAAATAAAACATTCGCTAATCCTTCAACTTGATTTTCAGCAACACATTTGCCACTTCACGTTCCTCTTGTTCCAACCCTTTAATGTAATTAGCGTTGCGCTCCAAAAAGGCTCGATATTCGGCTTGGGTTTGCTTTAGGCAGGCATTGAGTTTGGCATCGTGGCCTTCCAAATATTTTGCCAAATCGCTATTTCTGCAGAGTGCGTAAATGAATTTTCCGTCAGTTATCGAAACAACCGAATGCCTTATGATATTGTTAAC
The DNA here is from genome assembly GCA_017474765.1 of Salinivirgaceae bacterium. Taxonomy (GTDB): domain Bacteria; phylum Bacteroidota; class Bacteroidia; order Bacteroidales; family SZUA-534; genus RUG13583. Next base: position 38,299 of record JAFVGW010000044.1, read on the forward strand.
AAGATTATCGTCATCATCGCTCTTAATCGACACTGCACTGTTGGTGTGTTTGTCGAACATTGATATATAGTTGTTCTTTCCCATTTGATATTTGAAAAACAAAAAACGCCCCGACTCGCCTAATCCACCGAAAAATCCGTCATAATCATACATTTTTTCAATTTGGCCTGTGCTTTTAATCATCTTGATGATTATTTGGGGCGTTAACGGATTCGGAAGCGCTAGTTCTGTGCATTGCTCGGTATTGCCGCAAAGCGAGTAAAGATGGTTGTCGCAAGGGAAAAAGAAACGTATGGTATCGTTATTGGCAATGTAAGGCTTACCATCCGCTGGATATATATATACGTTGTCTTTGGGCGTTTCGAAATGTGTGGATATGGTTTTAAACGATTTGTCTGTCAGTATTATAGCAGATTGTTCTGTGTCGGAAGGAAGCCTCGTGAGCCAAATCTGTGCGTACTTCCCGTTATTCAGCCTAAGAATATGTTGTTTGAGTCCTTTTGCCTCAAATTCGTGCAGTATGCTCAAAAATTTACAATTTCGGTCATAGCATAAAACCCTATTCCACGTATCTTGAATACACAATGTGTCGCCAAAGCAAAACATTGAATTCAAACCGTTTATTTCGCCAGGGCCGCGCCCCTTGATAGTACAAGCCGACAGTTTTTCTCCTGTCTTTTGGTCGAAGCACATTAGTCGTATTTGTTGGTCATCAAAAAGATAGATGTAATTATTGGTGAACCTTAATTCCAAATCGTAGAAGCCTGACAGCGTCCAATCATCATCCATTTGCAAGTTCATCATCGAAATAGATTCCACGTTGGCGGCAAACACTTCATTGTCAACTGTTCCTGGAAGTTCAACGCGGTTGGGAACTGTTGAGTTGTTGCTGCAAGCCAGCATTGTCGCACAGACAGCAACAAATAATACGTTAGTTTTCATACTGTTAGATTTAAAATAAAGTTTTGAGTTTTAAAATTTCACTCGTATCTGACAAATATAAATAATTTGTGCAAATCTGAAATTGGTGTGCTATTCTTTTTGTCGGACGGCAACATTTTTTTTTAATATTTGCAGCCGAAAAGCGATTGCATACGCAAGCACTTATCTGAATAAGAAACAAACTAAAAATCAATAAAATAAACAATAGAAAATGGCAACAGTAAAACCATTCAAAGGCGTTAGACCGCCGAAAGCGATTATCGAGAAATTGGCGTGCCTGCCCTACGATGTGATGAACACCGAAGAGGCCGCAAAAATGGCCGCTGGCAAGCCCGAGAGCCTGCTGCACGTCACACGCGCCGAAATTGACTGCCCCGCTGGCACCGACATCCACTCGGCCACCGTTTACAACAAGGCTGTCGATAACTATAAGATGTTCAAGCAGAAAGGCTGGCTGGTGCAAGATGCCGAGCCGAAGTTCTACATCTACGCGCAAACAATGAACGGCCGCACGCAGTACGGCATTGTGGGCGCCGCGTCGTGTGAGGATTACAACACGGGCATTATTAAGAAGCACGAACTCACCCGCCCCGACAAAGAGGAGGACCGTATGGTGCTGACTCGCTACCTGAACGCCAACATTGAGCCTGTTTTCTTCTCGTATAAGGCTGTGCCAGAGATTGATGCCATTGTTGCCGACATTGTCAAGAATCAGAAACCCGACTACGATTTTGTTGCTGAGGACGGATTCGGACACACCTTCTGGCCTGTTAACTCTACCGAGACAAACAAGCGGATTGAGGAACTGTTCGCAACCAAGGTGCCATACTGCTATGTTGCTGACGGTCACCACCGTACGGCTGCCGCAGCCCGCATCGGACTTGAGAAGAAAAGCCAAAACCCGAACCATACTGGCAAAGAGGAATACAACTTCTTTATGGCCGTTCATTTTCCTGACAATCAGTTGAATATCATCGATTACAACCGCGTTTGCAAAGACCTGAACGGCTTGAGCGAGGCTGAGTTTATGCAGAAACTCGATAAGTGCTTCACAGTCACCAAAATGGGTGCCGACATTTACAAGCCCGCACAGTTGCACGAGTTCAGTATGTATATGGACGGCAATTGGTACAAACTCAACTCAAAGCCAGGCACTTACAACGACTCAGACCCAATTGGCGTGCTCGACGTGACCATTCTGTCGAACCACGTTTTAGACGAGATTCTTGGCGTGAAAGACCTGCGCACCACTACCCGCGTTGAGTTTGTGGGCGGCATTCGCGGCCTGGGCGAACTGAAACGCCGAGTTGACAACGGCGAGATGAAATGCGCCTTCGCACTCTACCCTGTCTCGATGAAACAACTCATCGACATTGCCGATTCGGGCAACATTATGCCGCCCAAAACCACTTGGTTCGAGCCGAAACTGCGCTCTGGACTGGTGATTCACGAGTTGTAAGAGCCGCAAAACGCTCAATTAACCATTTGCCCATCAACAATTTCCAATGGTTGGTGGGCATTTTTTTGTCAACAATAAATAAAAATGTTCGCATTTGGGCGATTTTTATATTTTTGGTCGATTTGAAAAAACAAGTAAATGAATAAAACAGTTAACACTGCCACAATTCTTATGCACTGCGATGACCAGATTGGCATTGTGGCAAAAGTTACGGAATTTATACAGAACAACCGAGGCAACATTCTGGCTCTCGACCAGCACGTTGACCACGAGGAAGGCCAGTTCTTTATGCGCATTATGTGGGATTTGGCCGAATTTGTCATTCCGAAAGACAAGATTCAAGACTACTTCCAGACGCTGATTGCATCGGCCTACAATATGCAGTTCAAGGTTTATTTCTCTGAAGACAAGCCGCGTATGGCGCTGTTTGTGTCGAAGATGGACCACTGCCTGTTCGACATTCTGGCGCGCTACCAGGGCCGCGAATGGAACGTTGAGATTCCGCTCGTAATCAGCAATCACGAGGATTTGCGCTCGGTGGTTGAGCAGTTCGGAATACCATTCTACTGCTTCCCCATCACCAAAGACAACAAGGAAGCGCAGGAAGCCAAAGAGTTGGAACTACTTGATAAATACAAGATTACGTTTGTTGTGCTGGCGCGATATATGCAGATAATCTCGCCAGAATTCATCAGCAAGTATCCGAACAAGATTATCAACATCCACCACTCTTTCCTACCCGCTTTCACTGGTGCGAAACCCTATCACGCAGCCTACAAACGCGGTGTGAAGATTATCGGCGCCACATCGCACTACGTTACAACCGACCTTGACGAGGGACCGATTATTGAGCAGGACGTTACCCGCATCACCCACCGCGACACGGTTGACGACCTTGTGCTGAAAGGCCGCGATTTGGAAAAAATTGTACTTTCTCGGGCTATAAATCTGCACATTCAGCGCAAGACACTTGTGTATAACAATAAAACAATTGTATTTTCGTAATAACAATATCACTAATCACTAAACTTTAAAAAGATGAAACACTTATTATCAATTGCATTGGTTGCCATGGCATTGAGCCTGAACGCTCAGACCACTGAAGCACCAGAAGATTTTGTCAACAAAGGCAACGCCGCTGTCCAACTGAAGGATTACAAAGGCGCCTTTGAGAACTATCAGAAGGCTTTCGACCTGTATGAAAAACAGGGCAAGGCAAAAGACATTGCCCCTGAAACCATCTACAACGCTGGCTACTGCGCCCACAAGGCAAATCTGCACGATGATGCCATCACCTATCTGAAAAAGGCCATCGATCTTAACGTGAAGGAAGCTCGTCCTTACCAGAACCTTGCTGAAACTTACAAGGCAAAGAAAGACAACGAGATGTTCGAGAAAACTTTGGAAGAAGGCCTGGCTAAATATCCAGATGACAAGGCTTTGAACAAACTGATGGCGAACTTGTATGTGTCGAAAGGCAACGCATTCTACAAGGAAGGCACGAAAATCAAGGCTGACGCCAACAAGAGCGGCCTGAGCCAGAGCGACCCCGACGCCTACAACGCTGAACTTGAAAAATCGAAAGCCGAATTCGAGAAGGCTCTGCCACTCATCGAGAAGGCTTACAAATACGACAACAAGAACAAGAACGCTCTGAAGATGCTTTCGAACATCTACACCGCACTTGAGCGCGAAGATGACGCAGCAAAAATCAAAGCAGAACTTGATGCCATTCAGAAATAATTGACTAATAATTTGCTAACAGATAATCCCCTGTGGCCTATGGCTGCGGGGGATTCTTGTTTTTATTATTTAAATAATTACGATTTCCGCACCAAAGCAATCAATTGCTTCAGCAAGCAACAAATTCTGCTTAACTTTGCCCAAAATAACGGATTGTAAGAAGCATTGGACATCATAACTTCTAAATCCCATTCATATATAATATGTTATGCGATTCAAACTGACTATTGAATACGACGGAAGCCGCTACGCAGGATGGCAGGTTCAGAAAGGCGAGCGAACCGTTCAAGGTGCATTTTTCGACGCCTGCAAGAAAATTTTTGGCGAGACACGGTTCGAGTTTTTCGGCTCAGGCCGCACCGATGCCGGCGTGCACGCCTTGGGGCAAGTGGCTCATCTTGAAGTGGATACAAAAATATCAACCGAACGGCTGATGTTGAGCCTGAACGACAATCTGCCATACGATATAAACGTTCTGGCCGTTGAACAGGTGAACCCGAAGTTCCATGCACGCTTCGATGCCGTTGAACGCAGTTATATCTATCTGATTACCAAGCGCCGCACGGCTTTCGGCAAGAGCAACGCTTGGTGGATTCGCGATGAGCTCGATGTTGAATCGATGCGCAAGGCGGCAAAAGAGATGATTGGCCGCCATGATTTTGCTTCGTTCACCGACAAAAACGCTGAAACGCCCAACACCATCGTAGTCATCAACAGCATAATGATTTACGAGATTGGCGACCAGATTGCCATACACATTACTGGCTCACATTTCCTTTGGAAGATGGTGCGCCGCATGGTGGGCGTGCTCGTTGAGCTGGGACGCGGAAAGATAACAATGGTTGACATCGACAATATGTTCGACACCTACTCGTCGCTGCCGGCAAAACTCACTGCACCAGCCGCCGGACTCTATCTTGAGCACATCTATTACAAAGGCGAACACACCATTCACGGACCGCAGATTGTGCCGCAGCTGATAAATATGGGAACTTTTTCAAGGCAGGAAAATGTCAGGCAGGAAAGCGTAAAGCGGCCGGACACAATGTATAAGGAATAATTTCATTCTCCACACCGAGCATCGCACGACTTGAAACCAACGCAATCTCGCCTGGCGAAATAAACCTATTGGCATCCGCCAGGTGAGACTGTGAAGTCATGAGTGCTGCATCACTCAGCAGCAAAGTAGAAATAGTTCGACACCCCACCTTCGGCAAGCGTATCCCCCTGAACTACATAGCTTTGGTAACTTGCACCTTCCTCGCCTCCATTGTAGGTGTATATATTAAGATTTCCATTCTCAATGGTTGCGAATAGGATATCATAGCCATAGAATTCACCTTCGTCGCCCTCGCGCCATGTTGAAAATTCGTTCCACTCACTTGGAAAATCCTTGGTAACGGTTGTTCCGTCGGACTTCACAATTGCTATTACGCCCAACACCTTATTCTCAATGGTTTCAAACTGCATGACATAATAATTGTAGTCACCAAATGTGGCATCGAGTTTGAATTTTATGGCTTTCTTGCCATACTGCTTTTCGAATTTTGCTTTCTCCTTGCTTACATCGACTGGCGCATCATCAACATCAAAATTCTTGACATCTAGCAATTTTGTCTCATTCTTGAATTTCTCGTCAACCAAAAGAGGAGTTCCCCAGAACACATCGTACTCGCTTTGCGGATTGGTCAGTAGTTTGCCACTATGCATTTCGAAATACCACCCGCGACAATTGTCATAGTTATATGGTGTGTCGCGTCCAGTGTCGGCATCTTTATCTCCCTCCTGAAGTCCTTTGAAATCAACATCATAATACTTGCCTTCGAAGAGAATGTACTTGTAGTTTTTCAGATAGTCGGGAGCATTGTCGGCTGTTACCTCGGAAGAGGCCTTAAGCAAAAATTTAGAACCATCTTTATTGCCCAACAGGAAAACTGGTTTATTGCCAGCGTTTTGTGAAGATTCACCGCTTACCGCCGACTCGGTGCCAACATCGCCTGCAACCGACTCTGTTTCAATGTTTTTAGCGGCATCGCCGTTTTTGTTTTGTTTGCTAGTGCAGGCCGCAAGAGCCAATACACAAAGGGTGGGAATTAATAGTCTCTTCATTGCTTAAATAGTTTTTAGTTAATGTAAAATGTTTATTGTCACTGCTTTTCGAACTCTTCGCCGTTCCAAACGAGAACATCTTCCGAGCCATCGCTTGTCAGGAAACTGATTTTTTGCCCATTGTCATCGAAAACTGCATCGTAACCATCTTTGCTGTAAGGTTTTAGCGCTTTCTGCAACTTGTTTTTGGTGAGTTTTCCGTCTTCGTAGGTGTATTCGGAAATCTGGTTCTCATCAAAACTGTATATACCCGACCATGTTTCGCACGCAAGTTTGTATATATCAATTACTTTGTAGCCTTTGCCATTGCTCAGTTCGAAGCATTGGATGCTGCGTGTGCGCATGCAGTGCGAGTCGTTGACATCTATTGTGTAAACAGCATGGTTTTTGCTGTATTTCAATGCCTTCCCTCCTGCGGCATCGTCGGGCTGGCGCTCAAGTTGGTTCCAAATGTCAATCAAGTCGCAGCCATCGTAAATATCTGAAATGGTAACCCATCCCAGCGGCACTTCCGACAGTTTCAGCAGCGGATAGGCTGGTACTGAGCAAATTACGTCACACTCGCCGTCGCTGTCAGTAACGGTGTGTTCCAGATAGTCGATTTCGTAATATGAGCAGCCGCCACCTTCATCCCAACACATTGACTGACTGTAATTAATCAGATAGAAATCGTCGTCTTGGTAGTGAAAAACATATTCTTTTGTCGATTCCATACTTGCCGAGACGTAAAGTGTGTCGTTGACAGCGTGCGCCACCAGGTCGCCTTCAGAATCGGCGCGGCGGGCAACCAACTTGCGGTTGTAGGCGCCGTGGTTGTCTCTGAAATATACGGCAAACTCCAGATAGTCTTTATCATTGATTACCAAATCCTTAAAACCATCGCCGTTAATATCCGACTCGCTAATCAGGTCATCAGTACAAGCACTATACAATTGATCGATGCGATAACCTGAAGCGGCAAATTTTCCACCGTCCGACTCAAAATAACGCAAATCCTCCTCGTAAGGCTTGTGTTTCGAGTCAATTATGTAATTATCACAATCCCAATGATATATGACGTATGGAAAAACTGGATTGCTTTTGTTGGCCAAACCGCTGATTGGGTCTGGAAGAACGTTGTTTTGATACGGATTCAGCGTCACAGATATGCTGTTGTCGGAGTAGTTGATGTAAAATTTGTAAGATAGCGGCGAATTTGCCAGACAATCGTAGGCATCTTGGGGAAACTTGTCGGCGTTTGAGTAAAAATCGGTTATCTCTGGCTTGGGCAAGGCATGGCGGATGGTGCCGTGGTCGTTGATGGTAAACGAAATTCGGCCATCGACATAGTAGCAGCCTTCGTTAGTGACTGTAACCTGACCATTATCGGGATTACTGCTGCACGCATCCACAATCACCACATATCCATTATCCCTCTTGACAAAGTAGCACGACCAGAGTTTGTCGGCTCTGCCGTTGACAGGACGGGCCCAATAGCGAGTGTTGGTGTAATGTGTGGTTTGTTCGGTTGGCGGCTCATTAGTCCAGCATGAGTAATTTTTCAGGTCGTCGGGCGAGAGATTATCGTCAAGCAATTCGAGCCATAAATTGGGAACATGGTTCTCTTTCAGGAATTTAAAGACTTCGCAACTGATGGCGCTGAAATCATCTGAGTCATCGTGCTCAGCGGTGGTATCGGCAATTTCCATCGTTGTGGTTTCGGCTGTTTGCTGTTGTCTGACTTCAGACGGCTTCGTTTTCTGATTCCCCGTGCATGCCGCCAGAAACAATACACAAAAGGCTTGAACTATTATTTTTTGCATTATTATGAGTTATAAATGATAATATGCAAATATATGGAGAACATTCTGAAAATGTTCGTGTATTTGCAAGTGATTTTGATTTGTTAAAAATCATATATTTACATCAAAATATCGCGACAAGCGGTATCGAAATTAAACCTGACGATATGAACATGCTTAAAAAGAGTCTTTGTGTAGCCGCCCTAATGGCTGGCTTAAACGCCGCAGCACAGAATCCGTACAGCGAAATTGAAGCGGACAGCGCCGAATTCGCAGTGGAAGTGAAATTCTCAGGCCAGAAGCCTGGCATTGCCGACTTTGTCACCGCCTGGATTGGCGACGAACCTGAGGACGAACTCACCGGACTATTGTATGATATTTGGCAGAACCACCTCAAAAATAAGCCTTTGAACAAAAACGAAAGGATAACCGTGGATGCAAAAAACGGCTATGTGTGTTTTGAAATAAACACCCCCGACGAGGGTGACGGCTATGGCGAAGGCAAAACCTCTGTGGAAATGTGCTACTGGAACTGCTCCGACGGCAAACATAAAGTTATAGCCAAATCGGTGTCACAATATCAGAACGGCAAAGCCTTTTTGTCTGAATTTGGCGGAATTTCCTTCGCAATCTATAATAACGACACGCACAAAATTGTCTTCACAAATGGCTCTGGGCTTGGTGCGGATGATATAGAGACTGGAGTTGAACACCTCAACTACGGAAGTAATGGCGACGGCGAGTTTTATGTTGAAAACAGCAAAACGGGCGAACGGAAGAAGATTACCGAAGATGAATATAATATATGGTATGAAAATTACCCTGTCATCACCTATGCTCTGCCACGCAGCGGAAAAAACATCACCGCCACAATCAACAACCTGCCGTCGGGCAACAAGCAAGTGACACTTGTGTGGGACGGCCTGCGCTTTGAATTGCAAAAGTGATGCCGCAGGTATTTACAACCTTAGTCGGAATGAGTTAAAACGTTGATTCATTACTCTTTCAGTTTCCGATACTTAATGCGATGCGGCTCAATGTCGCCCAGACGCTTCTTCTTATTTTCCTCATATTCAGAGTATGAGCCTTCGAAGAAATAGACTTGCGAGTCGCCTTCGAACGCCAGAATGTGAGTGGCCACGCGGTCGAGAAACCAGCGGTCGTGCGAAATGACAACGGCGCAACCAGCAAAGTTCTCAAGACCTTCCTCAAGTGCGCGCAAGGTGTTCACATCAATGTCGTTGCCTGGCTCGTCGAGCAGCAGCACGTTGGCTTCCGACTTGAGCGTGAGAGCCAGGTGCAGGCGGTTTCGCTCGCCACCCGAAAGCACACCAGCCTTCTTCTCCTGGTCGGCACCCGAGAAGTTGAAACGCGACAGATAAGCCCGCGCGTTAACAAACCGCCCGCCGATTTTTATCTCGTCCAAACCGTCGGAAATTATCTGATAGACAGTCTTTTCAGGGTCGATTTTGGCGTGCATCTGGTCGATATAGCCGAGTTTGACGGTCTCTCCTACTTTGAACTCGCCGCTGTCGGGTTTCTCAATGCCCATAATCAGGCGGAAAAGCGTGGTTTTGCCAGCGCCGTTCGGACCAATGACACCAACAATGCCGTTTTGCGGCAGAACAAAATTCAGGTTCTCGTAGAGCAGTTTGTCACCGTATGCCTTGCTAACATTGTGTGCTTCAATAACATTCGTACCCAAACGCGGTCCGTTTGGAATAAAAATCTCGAGCGTCTGCTCCTTTTCTTTGGTGTCTTCGTTGAGCAGGCGGTCGTAAGCGTTCAAACGCGCTTTCTGCTTTGCCTGTCGGGCTTTCGGGGCCATACGCACCCACTCCAACTCGCGCTCCAGAGTCTTGCGGCGGCGGCTCTCGGTCTTTTCTTCCATCTCCAGGCGCTTGGTCTTCTGCTCAAGCCACGACGAGTAGTTTCCCTTCCACGGAATGCCTTCGCCGCGGTCGAGTTCGAGAATCCAACCTGCCACATTATCAAGAAAATAACGGTCGTGAGTAACGGCAATAACAGTGCCTTTGTATTGCTGCAAATGCGCTTCGAGCCACTGCACCGACTCGGCGTCAAGGTGGTTGGTGGGCTCGTCAAGCAGCAGAATATCAGGTTCTTGCAAAAGCAATCGGCACAAAGCCACACGGCGGCGCTCACCACCCGACAGGTTCTCTATCTTCCAATCGGCTGGCGGACAGCGCAATGCGTCCATCGCGCGCTCCAGAGTGCTATCGAGTTCCCAACCGTTGTGCTGCTCAATCAACTCGGTCAGTTCGCCCTGACGCTCAATGAGTTTGGTCATTTCATCGTCGCTCATCGGCTCGGCAAACTTCAGGTTCACTTCTTCGTACTCCTTCAGCAGAGCGACAACTTCGGCCGTGCCTTCTTCAACCACTTCACGCACAGTCTTTTGCGGATCGAGTTGCGGCTCCTGCTCCAGATAGCCGACCGAATAGCCTGGCGAGAATACGACCTCACCTTCGAAACTCTTGTCAACGCCAGCGATAATCTTCATCAGCGTCGATTTTCCCGCGCCATTCAATCCCAAAATGCCGATTTTGGCGCCGTAGAAAAACGACAAATAAATGTTGTTCAATATCTTTTTCTGCGGCGGAATGGTCTTGCCCACTCCCACCATCGAGAAAATAACTTTGTTGTCTTCTGCCATAATTATCTGATTTTTAAATTTATATCAATTTTATAAGATTGCCAACATCCGTTTCAGTAAATCCAAGGTGCGTGCATCGATTGTTTCATAGTGTAGCATCGGAACTGTTCTTTTGGCGTTGACGAAATTGCAGAAACGAAAGCAAGCGAACGTGGGTCAAGCGAACGTAAATGTTTTGAAATCTCGAATATACGTTGTTTCCCATAATATGAGCACAGCAAATTCCAATCGGTTATCTGCCCCCGCTCCAAAACCCGCTGCACAACGTATGGGGCATTGATTTCCAAATCGATAGACTCGGCATCAACATCCCAAAATAGATTTTTTGAGAAATTCTGTATGACGTTTTTTCCGTTCATTTCAGCATAATTGCTACAAATGTAAACCATTTCGCAGTTGTTTTTGTGTTTTTGATATACAATAGCAAAAAAATCTGTGCGATTTCCGACCACATTGGTTTGGTGTTTGTTATTGTAAATGTTAGTTTTGCGCCAAAGAAATTGTGACAACAATGAAATTCAACATAAACTTCGGCAGTATCAGCAATTTAGGCAAGGTGAAGGAACACAACACCGACGCCGTTATTGAGTTTCCGATTGCCGACGGACACGTTTTTGCAGTTTGCGACGGCCACGACGGCGTTGAGTTCGGCGGCGCATTGGCGGCAAAAATCACCACCGAAGAAATCAAACGCTACTTTTTCGACCGCTCGTACAGCAACCTGTCGAACGCTCTGACAAACGCCGTGTCGTATGCCAACTATTGCGTTTTCAATCAGGCAAATACGAATGAGAAATACAACGGCATCGGCTCAACTCTGGCCATCTTGATTGTCCAGAACGACGAAGCCTACTACGCATCGGCGGGCAACAGCCGAATCTACATCCACAAAGACGGCCAGATTGCCCAAATCACCCGCGACCACGTTGAGAACGGCGAAGTGAGCGTGCTGGTTGGCAAAGAGAAAAACATCAAATTCAGCGTCTGCAAGAACCCAATCCAACTCGACGGCAACGAGACGTTTCTGCTCTGCTCCGACGGACTGACCAGCCAACTTTCTGACAACGAGATATTTGAAGTCTTGAACAACAGCGATATGTCGTCGGAAATGAAGACCGCCCGCCTGATTGAGTTGGCGAACAACGCTGGCGGCGCTGACAATGTTTCGGTACAAGTAATTGACTTTTCAACAATGACAAAAAAGAAGGAACCGCAGGTGTCGATATGGCGCACAGTGGCCATTGTATCGTCGCTATTGCTCTTTATCATAGTGTTTTACGAGATTTACAAGCACAAGGTGAACGAAGGCGCGCCCGAGCGTCAGCCAATTGAGCAAACCGCTGCGCCGACGCCTGCAAGCGAGCCTGCCAAACAAGAGCAATCGGCTGCTAATCAAACTGTTGAGCAACCGCAAGCCGCAAGCCAAGCCAACGCTCAAGCCGAAAACAAAAATGCAAAGACTGCCGAGCCCGCCACAAAACAAGCCAAACCAGTGGACGACAACAAGATACACATCCACGTTGTTGAGAAGGGCCAGAACCTGTTCCGCATTGGTCTGCGCTACAATGTGCCGCTTGCAAAACTCGAAGAAATGAACGGTGAAGCCGCTACCCAACTAATTGTCGGCGCTCGGCTGAAAATCCCCGTAAAGGCCATCCACAAAATTGCCAACGGCGAGACCATTGAATCGATTGCCGCACGATACGGCAACCCCGCATCGGACATCATCAAAGCGAACCAACTCTCTGACGGCGAGCAACTTGAAGTGGGCGACGAACTGATTATTCCGCTGTCGAAGAAATAATTGAAGGATTGAAGGATTGACTGAATGAATAATTTCAACCTGTTAAACTTGTTAAACCTTTCAAACTTCACCGATTCACCGATTCACCAAAAAAATGACCATTTCTGAAACTGAAGAGATTCTGCCGCTGGTTGACGACCAGGGCAACGTGATTGGCAAAGCGCTGCGCAGCCAATGCCACTCCGACCGCACTCTGCTGCATCCTGTTGTGCATCTGCACGTTTTCAACCCGCAGGGCGAACTCTATCTGCAAAAACGCGCCCTGACCAAACGAATCCAACCTGGCAAATGGGACACTGCCGTTGGCGGACACATTGCCTACGGCGAAGAAATTGCCGTCGCCCTACGCCGCGAAGCCCGCGAAGAAATCGGCCTGACCGACTTTGAGCCGATTCCAATCACAAGTTACAAATGGCAGTCGGCGGTTGAGAGCGAAATGATAAACGTCTTCGCAACCATCACCGACAAGCCGCTCGTGAGCCGCAACGACGAGATTGACGACGCCCGCTTCTGGCCGCTCGACGAAATCCGCAACTCAATTGGCAAAGGCATAATGACACCGAATTTTGAGAAAGAATTTACGAATGTTGTTGATACTGAAGCGGTTCTTGGAAAAATAAAAGGTAAATAATTAAAAGCATCGGACACGCTCACGCCCCCCTGCACTTACAATTTATTATTTTTACGGCCCGCAAATTTAAAAACCGCAAGCAAAACTTAAATTTTGAATATAATTTTCGGAGAAAAAGTTTTGATTTTTACTTTTTGTTATACTTTTGACGCACCAAAAAAGTGCGAAAATGAGTAAACTGAATATTCCCAAAGGTTACAAACCTTTATTGAACCTGACTCAAACCGAGTTGGGCATACAACGCATAAAAGATTTTTTCCAATCGAACCTGTCGGCCGAGTTGCGGCTGAGGCGCGTAACGGCTCCGTTGTTTGTGCTGAAAGGCACTGGCCTGAACGACGACCTAAATGGTGTTGAGCGCCCCGTGACGTTCCCCATCAAGGATATGCAAGAACAAAATGCCGAAATTGTGCATTCGCTTGCAAAATGGAAACGCATGATTTTGGCTGATTACGAAATAGATAGCGGATTCGGCATCTACACCGACATGAACGCTATCCGCGCCGACGAGGAACTCGACAACACCCACTCGCTCTACGTTGACCAGTGGGACTGGGAAATGTGCATCAACAAAGACGACCGCACCATCGATTTTCTGAAGACGACAGTGAAACGCATATTTTACGCAATGCGCCGCACTGAATATCTTGTGTATGAAATGTTTCCAAGCATTAAACCGCAACTTCCGCAGCGCATCCACTTTGTCTATGCCGACGACTTGTGCAAAATGTACCCAAAACTGACTCCGAAAGAGCGCGAAGACGCCATCACCAAAGAGTATGGTGCGGTGTTTATTATGGGCATTGGCGGCGTAATGAGCAATGGCGAGAAGCACGACGGCCGCGCCCCCGACTACGACGACTGGACCACCCCGACTGGCGACGGACACTTCGGCCTGAACGGCGATATTTTGGTATGGGACAGCGTGTTAGGCCACGCTCTCGAACTCTCGTCAATGGGTATCCGTGTGGACAAGGAATCATTGCTGCGCCAACTTGAAATCACAGGACAGCAACAACGCAAGGAACTCTATTTCCACCGCCGCTTGCTCGAAGGTTCGCTCCCACTCTCAATCGGAGGCGGCATCGGACAATCAAGGCTCGGCATGTTCTTCCTGCGCAAGGCTCATATTGGCGAAATCCAAGCCAGCATCTGGCCCGACGACATGCGCAAAACTTGCGACGAGAACAATATTCCGCTGATTTAAGTTACTCTTGATAATAGGTATCACAAAAAAAACGCCGCTTGATTGCGGCGTTTTTTTTTGTAGATTCAATACTATCGCAACACAAAAATTGCCACGCCAGGATTGTTCTATATTGCAAAAAAAATCCTCCTACTACTACTAATTGGAGGATTATTTCTCTTGTGAACCAGCTGGGTTTTGAACCCTGCTGTGAATCAGTTTGTTATAAAGAGTAAAAACAACTTTTGTAACAGCGGTTTTGTGGCAACTATTTGGTTTCCAACAATTTACATAAAACCTTAATAGGTGTCGCATTGTGTTACTTGTAGGGAGACGAACTTTAATTGATAATCAGTAATATACAAGGCAAAATTGTCAATGGTAACAAATTTTGTAACAAAGGATAACAAATGTAACAAACTGTAACAGCCCATAACAAATATAACAAGCGATAACAAAACAACAACAAAATGTTACACGGTTTAAACAAAAAAGATTTGCATCGCAAATATAAGAAAATCAATCCAGTCCTGCAAGCGTTTCGGCCAGCAGTTTACGGCCTCGCTCCATTTTGGCTTGCTTGCTGGCCGACGGTTGCGCGTTGGTTTGGCGCGGCGGCAGCACATCAATTTCCTCGTAGCCGCCAAAACGGTTTTTGCGCGGTACGGCTTTAAAATTCTCAACGTAAACCTCGACATCGACATCGTGCAGATACTCCTGCGAACCCCTAAACGCACCTGATTTTGTCGTTTGAAAAACGTACACATAAAATTTATCAGGCGGCAAGGCACGCAAATCTTCGGGCGAAAGCCCTGCATAGTTGACGCTATCTATAAAAATAAACTTGTAGGGCGCAAAATTGGCTGGCACACACTCGCCAGTTATTGTCAGGTTCGGATTGGCCGCGCCGAGCCGTTGTAATTTTTCCTGAAACGAATAGCGAAAACCCTCCTCCGCGCTCACATATAGCGTCTTGTAGCTGAGCGTCCGCGAAACGTATGCCGCAAATTGAATGGCTAACGTTGACTTACCATTGCCAGGCCGTCCGTAAAACATAATCTGTGCGTCGGACTGCGGACGGCCAATGAGTTTACGCCATCGGCCAGTCATTTCGATAATCGAAAATTTTTCGTTCATAAAGTCGCAAGAATTGAGTTTGTCGCTGCGCGAAAGCCGCCGTTTCTGCGGCTCTTGCGGCTTTTCAGGCTGTTGCGGCTCAATGCCGTCCAGCACGTTGTTGCCTCCGCGTTGTGGCGTGGCCGTGTGTATGTATTGATTGAAAGCGCGACCTAACTGGCGTTTCTGCTGCGGCGTTGCTTTCAGTTTCGGATTGAATTTGTCAATTAACATAATTGCTTGTGTTTATTGGTTTTGCTCTTTCAGTTCAAGATAGCAGTCTATTACGAATACGTTGCCATCTTCGTCAACTATGGCGTTTTTGGACTTTACATCGGAAACAAAAAACAATTCGTTTTCCCAATCCCCCTTGTTTTTTACAAGGCCGATACTTGCCAGTTTTTCTTCAAATTGCCTTATCGTGGCAAATTCTCCATCAATATAGTCTTGTTCAACAATGATTTCAAAAAGCCCATATTGGCTGCGGCCAAAAGCAACTATATTAAACCAAGTTTCAGGAAATAAAATATTATGAATAAGGAAACGGTATATGGCCTTTGATACGTTATTATCATACAATTCGGTGTCGATTGTTTTAACAACCATACGGCGTTGCCTATCGCAATAAATCGTTGCCTCGCTGCCGTAAGACATTGGTTGCCCGAATTTTGAATGAAAATAACTATCCGTGTTTTCTATCCAAAAATCGTGTTCTTTTGCAAACGCTTCAATTATTACATCACCTTGTAGCGTGGGTCGGTCTGCAACAACTCCTCGTTGCGCTGCACTTGCCGCTTCACATCTTCGGGCGATAAACAGTGCTGCCGCATTTTTATTAGCGATTCCATACAAGCCTCGCTTTGCCTCTTGTGTGATTCGTTCAGGAAGCAGGGTTCGTAGCCAATCAGTTCCAAATACTTGTAAGCCATATTTGTAAAGTTTTTCAGCCTCGCTTAAAATATCCGCAAAGATAATATTATTTTCCATAATTGCCGACCTTTTGTTCGTGTCGCCCAGTTTTACACGATTGTTTCGGCTGTGAATTTCGGCATTTTTTTCATTTATACCCTCAATTTTCATCAACTCCAGTTTGAGTTTGAGGGCTTTGGCCTTTGCTTTGGCGAGGCGTAGGCGGCGGTCGTGGTCGGTTGCCCACTGGGGCTGTGCAATCTTACGATACCATTCCTGCTGGCCGCTTATTGTCATTTGGCGGTTGCGGTGCGGCTGGTGCGTCTGCACACACCAACTATCGACGGTGTAGAACGTATCGCCGACGGCTGTAATGTTGTGAACCCACAACTTGCCTTTGTATTTGCCGCGCTTGGCCTCGGCCACAAGCGGAAAATACTCTATCCAGTCGCCAACATTGAAACGCGGAGCGTCGCCTGACAGCCCAAAAAGTTCGTGATTGACTATCTTTGCGTCGGCTTCGTCGAAAATGACATAACATTCGCCGTCGGAATAACTGCTGTAATGTATGCCGACAAATCCGCAATCGTGCAGGAATTGGCTAGCGCGTCGGCCAGCGTCGGCAGGCTTCATATCTCTATAATTGTGTTCGTAATCAAAGGCAGCGCAAAATTCTTTGTATAGGTTTTCGCCTTTCCAGTTACCGCCGCGCAAGTAAGAATACGGTTTGCCGTCGGGGTTTGTGTATGGTTTTAGCCAGTCGTTAGTGCGAACATCAATAACTTTCCATCGGCTTAAACCGTCCAGCACCATTTGTATTTGCTTGTCGGTCAAAGTCTTTTGTTCTTCAATATAGTTTGTGCCGTCGTTGTCGGGAATTTCAACCTCGTAGTGGTGGCGTTCTTTTTCGACGCGCTCAAAATCATCGGGGTTTAATCTTTCAAACGCAGCCAATTCTTCCTCATTTTCGACACACACCGAATCGCAGGTAGTTTCGTATTCGTTTATGATTCGGCTGAAAGCCATACGGTCGTATCGCAGCGACGAAGCAATGTTCATATATACATTTCGTCCAGCCTCGCTGTCGCCAAGTATCTTATCAATCTTCTCGCACAACTTTTGTCTTTCAACCGATTTGTTCCAATATTTCACGCTGTCGTCGCCGATATTTTTGATTTTTAACAGCAAAGCCAGTTTTTTTTCTACCAGCGCAGTATTTATCTTAATATCGCGTATGTATTCTTGTATAAGTTCCTCTACCGTGCGTTGCGGATATAAGTCCATATCGCCTAATATGCACATTGCAATGACGCGCTCCATTCTTTCAAGATTGAGTTTGTCGATTTCGTCGGACGTTACCCCTTTGTATTTGTTGGGATTGCGCTGATTATTAGCATAATTTCGTCTATCATTCTCACTAAAATAACTGCCCCAGCCGTGCGCCTGACAACCCTCGCCACTTGCCATAAAGCGGTGGTCGAAGCCTAAACGCTCCCCAGTTTCAGGGTCGATAAACGAGCCGTCAGCCCTTTTCAGCAGATAGGGACTGTTATGCGTTACGGCCATTCCTATATCGCCAAGTTTCATATTGCGTTAGATTTTCATTAACTCCAGTTTCATTTTGATTGCCTTCGCCTTTAGTTTCAGCAGTTTGCGCTGGCGGTCGCGGTTGTCGTCCTCGGCTGACGGCGCGGCTTCGGCTGCGTCGTAGCAGTTGTCGAAATAAACGCCGTAATCAGTATCTATTTGTTGCGGCGGCGATTCCAACGCCATCAGCAGAATGTATGACGGCACGCTGTCGTCGGTTTTATAGACCAACATATACCTCACAACTTCGTCCATTGTGCCGTCTTTTTTCTTGTGGCGGCTGACTGCCTCGTTATAGTAGAACTTGCCTTTGCCCAAATCCATTGCCGCCGAAACAAACTGCAACAAGTATTCGAGGTCGAATCCTGCTTGGGGCTTAAAGCCGTTGTGCGACGGTGTGTGGCTGAATATGAGCGACACATTGTCGGCAGACCAGCAACTATTGCAGCCTTTCAGTTTGGCCTGACGCTGGCGCAGGGTGAGCCATTGCCAAAAATCGAGGGCGTTGAGCGCAAATTCGTGCAGACTATCGTCTTTCGGAATGATTGCTTGCCAGTTGTAATAAGTGCCGTCAATCTTCTTGCCGTCTTTTGTTACAACCGTTCCCGATTCCTGATTGCTGCTGATACGGTCGGCGGCAACAGCGGCTAAAATAGCCGCGTTGGTGGCTACATACCAGCCTTTCGGGTCGTTGTAAACACCGTTCCCGATTGGCCGCAGGTCGTCGTGGCCGAACATTCCGTAAAGGTGTTCAATGAGTGGCTGGGAGCGATATTTGGGCTTAACATCGAATTGCTCGGCGCAGTATGCCTCAATGAACTTTTTGCGAAGCCGTGAGCAAAGCGTTTTGTGCATTTTTATTTCATTTATGCGGTGGCGAATCAGGTCTGCACCTTTAGCCAGCAGTTGCTGTTGGTCGTCGGTGGGCAGTTTGATTTTTCCCATCTGCTCGGCCACAAAAGCCAGCATTTTATCGTTGTCGATTTTTGCGAGGGCTTTTTTCAGGCTCGGCAGAAAATCGTTAAGGCCAATACTGATTTTATTTGGCCTATTGAACTCTTTGAACACCCTAACGGCAAAATCCTGCTCGGTCAGTTGCTCTTTCAAGGCAGCGAAATCGCGTCGCGTCCAATACTGCAATTCAGGTGCAAGTCCTTGCAGATGTTCGATACCATCAAGGAAGCGGAGCGCGTCCGCAAGGTGGGTAAACAGCGGTTTTTTATCGCCACTGACGGCTTGCGGCATTGGAATAAATCCTCCCAAATGTTGCTCCAGCGCAATCAATTCTTCGGCGTTTCCTACATTCACCTCAAAAAAGTGTTCGGGCGTGTAGTAAATATCAAGCGGCTGGCCGTCGCTGTAAATACGACCGTTGTCGTCGGCGGTGTAATCGTCGGGCAAAAGGCCACGCAAGATTGAAATGTGATTCTCGGTTTTCATAGTTTTTATATTTTCATTAGTTCAAGTTTCATTTTCAGGGCTTTGGCCTTTGCTTTGGCAAGGCGCAGACGGCGGTCGCGGTCGTCGGTTGTGTTTTCAACCAATTTGTCGGTTTCTTTGTCATAATGTTTGTTTTCGCGCAGGTCGGCTATCATACAAATCATTTCATATTCCAATTCGTCGTTGCCGTCGAAATCATCTTCAACCAGCGGAAAGCGGTCGTAAGGCGACGATTGAATCCAAACCTCGTCGCAGGGTCGTACAATTCCACCTTTTATGTGGCTTCCTTTGGCGTAAGTCCTGCATATTTTGGCCTTTGAGTGGTATTTGTCCAATATAGCCTGAACGCGGCTTTTGAACGGTTTTACTTTATTGTAGAAAGCCTTTTTATCTTCCCATTCCAGCGATAAAAGTTGTGTGCTTTCGTTGCCGTAAAAGGTGCAATCTTTGAAAATTAGGGCGGCTGTTTGAACGCTATACGTGGAATCGTCCCAAGAGCCTTTGTCGTTAATCTTTGCAATCCTGCACTCGTCGGCGGCTGTTTTTTCATCACGATAGGCTTTAACTACCTGATACACCCATTTATCATCGTAGTACACGTTGCCGACTTTAAACATTTCAGGCTTTCTTTCCAATGAGGGGTAATCAATTTGTTCTTTTACGTAATCAAGTATGGCCGCGTCGTTTTTAATGGAATATGTTATGCCTTGTTTGTTTTTTTCGCGAGAAGATACAAATGATTTGAGAATGTCCTTTCCCCATAAATACTGATTCAGGCGTTCTTCAATTTTCCCAAACTTGCCGCCCAAACAATAAGAAAGGAATATGCCGTCGTAGCCGACGGTTACAAATGATATTGGCTTTTTAAAGCAATCACGGCAAATGTAATCGAGAACACGCAAACACTCGGCTGGGTCGTATGGCTTATTGCGCTGAATCAACTCCAGCGAATATTCCTCGTAATTATACACGCCGTTGCTGCCGTCGTATTCGTATTTTCCTTTGATTTTATGCACTTTCTTAATGGTGAACACCTCTCCGTAAGAGGGTCTGCCCATCGCCGTACACTTAACCGTGTCGCCAACTTTGAATTTTGCGTCGGAATAGTCTATTCCTTGCAAAATATTGTCGCTTTCAGGGCTGAACTGGCCGTTATTACGGCTGTCCGATTTTATTTGGTTTGCGTTGTGAACGAAAAAAGTTGTTACTGGCTTGCGGTTGGCCGAATTATTGAATTTTACATCAATAACATTTTCGACTATAACACCATCAAAATTTGTGTTTTGAGTGGCGCGTAAAATCTCGCGCTCCATATCGGCATAGGTTCTGCCGTGCGCGTCCAAAATAATGGGGTTACGCATATTCAGGTAAACCTCAAAAACGCGGCTGTTTTCGGGCAACTCGCCCGATTCGTTATCTTCAAGAGAATACTCGTAGGCCAAATCGTAGTCCGAAGTGAACCAAAAACCATCTTCGGCTTTGGCGTAATCGCTCCTGAACGTATCAAAATCACCGTCAGGCGTTCCGTGATAGACAACCAGCGGACGGCCAAACCTATCGACGATTTTTGAAGAATTTTTTTGCAGAATTGAAATTAACCTTTTATCTTTGTATTCATCTAAACGACCTGATTCTGCGGAAGATTCACTTGATATTGGATTTGAAGCGGATTCAGGTTTTTTGTTTATCAAGTCTATCAATTCTCCTTTTTCAATGGTCGTTAGTTTATGGTCGTAGTAACGTTCACCGTCGGGCAACACAACAACAACCGACTTTACGGTGTAATCTACCATTCCAATTTTCAGGCCACAAACAAAATAATCAAATGATTCAACATTTACTTTTGTGTCCTCATTAGGCAAGGTGGCGATATATATTGATTTTTCAATTATTTGAGGAATTGCAGCCACGCTTTGTAAGTGCCAAATGTCTTTGTAATCGTGTTCTAATATTTCTCGAATACCACCATTTTTTCGTCCTGATTTGAGTATAATTTTTCTGCCAGTGTCGTTGTTTGTATAATCCTTACGGAGCGTTTTTGCGTATTTTCTTGCGTTTTTTCCGTATTCTTTTATGTCAGCATCGGGCTGAACCTCATTACCCTTAATGTAAGCGTATTGGCTTTTACGTAGTTTTTCAATACGCAGCGGCTTTTCCCAATCGCCAAACCAACGCTTAAATTCAGGTGTGTATATTTGTTTTCTTTCCATCATCAAACCAAATGTCAGTAAATCAAATAAAAACAAGGGCGCGAGGCGGAATTGAACCGCCGACCCCATAAGGGTCTGCCTCTAACTTTCGCGCCCTTGCTGTGTGCGGCTTAAAGGATTCCTGCCAGTCCGAAAATGCCCTGCAACTCGCGTGCGGTGGCGTAAACGGTTTCGGTTTCGTCGTCGATATAGGCGCGGAGTGCCTTTTTCATCGTTTCTGCCTCGGCTGAATCGCTGCCTTTAAAATCGCGCTTCAAAATACTCTCGTAGAGTGCTTTGGCCTTTGCTTTTTGACCGTCCTTGCCAATCAGGGCAACGAATGAGCGCGATATGTTCGACAACTCGGTTACGTTCTGCTTGGCTACAATCTTGCGGAGAGCGTCGATACTCTTGATGTCGATTTCCTCGCTGGCAGAGTGTTTGCCGTTGACGGCTTTGATAAGGCTGTCCTGCATTGCGTTGATTTCCTTTGCATATTTGCTGGTCTTGCGAATCTGCTTGTTTATAATCATTTTTTGCAGTGCGGCCAAAATTTTACGCATTTCGTCGGCCACCTTGCCGTACTTTTTGCCGTGCAGGGCAACGTAGCGGCTGATTATGCGAATTTCAGCAGAAAGTTCAGGCACAAGTTCGCCAGTGTTGGCAACGGTGCGCGGTGCGCGTGTGCGTGATAGGTCTTTCTCGGCAACGGTAGTAAGTTGCTTTGAACCCACATATTCAACGTGATAGAGCCAGCCGCGCTCGTCGTCGTAACTCAAACGCTCGCTGATGATACCTGCACGGTCGGCTTTGTTGTCGATAACCCACGCACCAGTCTTAAACAAAGCGGTTGGGGCTTTCTTTTTCGATTTTTTGTCGTCTTTCGCTGGCTTTTCCTCGCTTTTTGGGGCGGTTTTGGGCTTTTCAGCCGATTTTGGCTCGGTTTTAGGCTTTTCAGGCTCTTTTTTCGGTTCGGGCCGCGTTTCATCTTTTTTTGACTCTTTTTTTGGCTTATCTTCCTTTGTTTCAGGCTTTTGGGGTTGGGCCGCCGGTTTCTCGTTTTTTGCGAGGTAGGCGTTGGCCTTTTCGAGCCACAAGTCGATTGTTTCGGTCAGGTCTGCGTCCTCACCGTAAAATTCGAGCATATCCCTCACGCCGTCGTTGTAGTACGACATAAGGTCGTCAGGCAGTTGCAGTTTTGCAATCTCCTCTTTCACATTTTTTGCTGTAAGTTTCATCTTAATAAAAATTTAAAGGTTTGAAAATGAAAAGTTTATTTTACTAAATATCCGTAGGTATTATCGTTTTCGTTGACCCAAAAGCGGTCGAGTGAATAGCCGTCGGCTTGCAGAAACTCTTGCAGCCACTGATGGGCGAAATTGTAGTCCTCGCCGTAAAGGTCGTCAATGTTGTAAAGTGGGGTTAAAGTGCCTTTTTCGCCATAATATGCCCAGTAGGATTCAAACAAGTCGCCACCCTCTTTTACATTGTTTGTGCGGTCGTCCAGCCACACTTTAAAGGCTTTCAGGTTGTCGTATCGCGGTTTGTTCCAATCCCAAGCGTGAAGCTCGTTGTAGTATTCTTGTATCTCGGCCTCATTGTCGGGGAAACGGTCGTAGAGAACGTTAATATCGTCGCCGAAGTACCAATCTTCAAAGAGTTCGACAATCTCATCGTCGGAAATGTCAGACGGCCATTCGCCCCAGTGATTGCCGACAAACTCCTTAATCTCGCCAACGTCCTTTTTTGGGTAGCGTTTTTTGATAACATCAATAGCGTGCTGTTCCGAATCACTGTTGCCGTTAACACCACCCAAACCTTGCTTCCATTCGTTGTAACCAGCGTTAAAGGTTGTTGGAGAATACTTGCGCAGGGCTTTGCCGTATGGCATACGGCGCATTTTGCCGCCAATGATAAACTCATCTTCCGACAGCGATTCGCCAACCTCATTCAAATATTCCTCATAATCTTTGCGTGTTTTGCCGGTTGCCCCATTCAAAAGGCAGAAATGACCCTTTTTGTTTTTGTGCCAAATATCGCCGTCAAAGTCGGTGTAAACATACTCGCCGCGCTCCGCGTCCCAATGTTTGGCAAAGTGTTCGCGCACATCGTCAACCATTTTGCGTTGTGCCGTGTGGTTCGGTGCTACCGTATCAAGCGCGTCCATTCCGTCGAACAGCGTAGGCTGGCCTATGCCGTCGAGTTTCATTAACTCCAGTTTCATTTTGATAGCCTTTGCTTTGAGTTTCAGCAGTTTAAGGCGGCGTTCCTTGTCGTCGCTGGCGGCTGGTTTGGCTGGCTCTGCCGTTTCGCCTTTGGCAATGAAGCGGTTAACCATCTCGCATATAGCGTCAACGGCGCGGCGGCAATCGTTGTCCTCGTCGTAAAACTCAATCAACTCAAATGTTTCCTGCACTTTGGAGCGCATTTCATCGTCTTTCAGGTATCGCTCGTATGCCTGAAATTCGCTTTGTAGGTTGTCTTTTGTAATATTCATCTTATTAGGTTTTAGAAAGTTAGAATCATTATCTCTGCCGTTTGGCGTAAGCCAGCAACTCTTTTGCCTTTGCCTTTGCACGGCGCAGACGCGCTGGGCGGTCGGTGTCGGGGGCTGGTGCTTTGGTGGTTGGTATGCGGCTCACATCGGTTTTCAGCGGCTTCCAGTTGCCCTGCTTCAGGGTGTTGGCTTTCGGCTTGCCAAAATATTGTTCGGCCTCGGTGGGCAGCAATTCAACTTGGAACTGGTATTTTTCCAGCAAGTCGCAAATGGTATTGAGTGCCTCGCGGCTCTCAAACGACATTTCCCAATAGGCTTTGCCGTGGTCGCTGTACTTCTCAAAACCGCGTCTGTATGGGCTGACATCGAGCCAGTCCTGCATTTTCTCAATACGCTTCATTGTGGCTGGGTCGGTACAGCGCAATTCGAGTGTGCGGTTGCGGTAGTAATCAGTGCCAATCATCAGCAACATTCCGCGTGTCAGGTTGATTGTGCGGTTGTCGTCGGGTGTGTCCCACACTTTCATAATCACTGGCTTAAACTTTGCCAGCGGATATTTGCTCATAATCAGTTTTGGCGTTCCGCTTTCGCCGTTGCCAAACACTTGTTTAGGCACAAGCAAGCCTTTCAGTACATCGCCGTCGGCGGTGGTGAACGAGATTAGTTTTGAGCGTTCAGGTGCGCTCTTGTAGCCTCGCAGAATGTTGCCAACGATAATGACGCGCTGTTCGCGGTCGGCGGTGGCCTCTTTACAGTAGGTGTTCCAGTTTTCGAGGTATTTAGCGTCGGTGTCGGTGGAATTACCGTAATAGCCGTAACTGAAATTGCTCAATCCCAAAATAGCGTCGAGTGCTTTTGTGTCGTTGTCGGCAATGTTGTAGTCGAGCGATTTTGTGCTGTTGGCTACGGCAAACGTGATTGTAATGTTCGACGGTGCAAACTTGTTATTCGTTTTTGTGCCGATTTCCGCGCCCAAGCAAATGGCCTTTGCGTTGGTGTCGCCATCGACAATGCAAGCACGGCCACAATAGAAATTCTCAATGAAACGCGCCTTGCTTTTTACGCGAGTGAGCCGTCCGACAATCTTCTGCCTACGCTCCTCAAAATCGGCGCGGATTTCAGCCTCGCGCTGGCGTTGGTCGTCGGCAGTCAGGTTGTCTTTGGTTTTCATTTCCTCAATCTCAGCCTCGCAGCGGCTGTTGAGCCTTTGCTCCTCGGCCTCAATATCGGCATCATAATGCTTGCGGTATTCCTCGGCAAGAGTTTTGGCTATCTGCTTGCCGTCGTAGTCGCCGCAGAAATTGCGAATCATTGCCTGAACCTCGCTTTGTGCGAATGGTTTGCTCAAAACGTTGCACCAGTACGTTCCCTGATATACAGCGTCAGCGAATTTCGATTCGCCAGCCGACGCACCCACCAGCGGTTTCAGGTCGCCAATAAGTTCGGCCCTCAAGTCCATCGCTTCCACTTCAAGGTCATACTCGCCTTTCTTTTTCAGGTTCTCAATGTGTTTCAGGTAGTTGTCAAGAATGGTATTGTAAAAATCCTCTTGTTCCTCGCAGGTGAGCAACGGCACGTAGCCTGACACTTTTTTCAGGAAATCGTCGGGCAGTCCGCTTGTTTTTTTCTTTTTGCCCTCATCGTCGTCATTCGATTTGGCCTGATTGTTCAGTTTAAGGTCAATGAGCGGATTTTCAAGCAGATAGTCGTTAGCTATCTCATTGCCGTACTTGTTGAAAAAGTCGGGTGTATCAATAATGTTGGTCGATTGTTTTTGATTCGACGTTGAGTTAGCGTCAAGCGATTTTAGTTTTTTTTGCAACATCATCATAAGACGCTTTTCGGCAGGAATGGCCGAAATCAAGTAATCGTATGACGGCGGCAGCGATTTGATTTGGCCAGTTCGGTTGATTCGGCCTCGCTTCTGCACCTCTTTGTTAACGTCCAATTCGGTTTGGGCAATAATCATAACTCGCGGCTTCACTTGTTCAGGCCGCAGGTTGGTGTTCTTGGTTGTGGCGTGCGCCGACGCTCCAGTTGCGCCGCTGGCGTTGATAATCAACACATCGCTTTGGTTGTTTTGGAATTGAGAGAAAGCAATGTTGCGCGTAACCTTTTTTCTGCGCTCAATAACGCCGCGTGTGCCTTGTTTGTTGGTGAAGTGGATTTGGTGAGCGCGGCCAGTAACCTCGGTAACTTTCCAATGCTCGCCAGTTTCGGGGTTCACAGCGGCCTCAATCTTCTGCACAATCATATCAATCGGTGAGAGTGATATACCCGACGAAGCGGCGGCTATCTGCTGTTTCAGTTCGTGGTACACGGCTTCGCCGTCGGCTGGCAGTTCGTCCAAACTTATTGTTGCCTTTTCGTGAAATCCACCCTCGCCGTCAACGGTATATCGAAGAGTGCCTTCAAGCATTTTGTCAAGCACAAGCGAAAAATCGCACGAAATCTCGTCGCCCTCGGCTATATCGCCGAATAAGCCTTGCAGTGTTTCGTCGGGGTCGTCCTCGTCAAGCAGCCTTTTTACAAACGCTTCCATTGTCGAAGATAGGCCAATAACAACTTTTTTGCCCTCATTCAGGCGGCGTATGGCGTGGTCGGCCACAGCCTCGGCCTTGATAGCGAAAAGCAACTGGTCAATCGTGCGGAACAACTTTGAAAACAGCGGCGCGTGATTTGCTCCGCCTTTTTCACTCGTTTTCTTATAACTGTCGCCCCATTGTGCGCCCTTGCCGTTCTTGTCGTTCATAATCGGCATAACATAGTCCTGCTCAAAACGGTTTATGGCGTTGATAATTTCGGTAATGTAGTCGCAAATTGCTCGATGCTGCTTTTCCAAATCAGGCATGCCAAATTCTGCCGCGCCTTGCTTATCAAGATATATGTAGTTGACTTTGATACCTTTGTAAATGCTCTCTCGGCGAATCATCTGCCCCTCGCCTACAATATCGCTCGATATAATCTCCTGCAAGGCTTCGCCGCCGTCGCTGATGGCCTGAATCAACTCAACATCTTTCAGGCCAGCCTCGCTAATGCAGGTGCGGTTGGCGTAAACAACAAGGTTTTCAGGCCGCTTGGCAAATGTTGCAGAAAGGAAAACAGCGTTTTTGGCTTTCTTTGCCAATTCATTGAAGCAAAAGAACTGGTTAGAGCCAGTCAGCACCATTGGCGCGTCGGGATTCCACCATTCTTCCTGCGTGGCCTTTGAGCCGCTAATGTTGTGGCTTTCGTCGAATATGAACACAGCGTTTGGCGCAATGTCAAGCAGCCAGTAGTATTTGTCAATATCCGCACCCTCGACACTTTCGCCGCCTTTCACCTTTTTAAAGGCGTTTTGCAGTTGCGAGTAAGTTGTCAATATATAGTCGTAGCCGTCAGGCATACGGCCACTGGCGTAAATCTTTGCTTTCACTTTTTTGTCGGTGATAGGCCGATATACAACCACCGTTTCGTCGTTTTCGTCAAGCGTAGTAATGCGTGCGTCGGTTGGCGCGGTTGTGCTGCTGTTGACAATGAACGGTTTAAGGTTGCCGCAGCCAATGTCGCAAAGGTCGCGGTAGTTGTCGCTGAATAGGCCAGCGTTTTCGGTGCAATAGACTGGTATCAGGCCGTGAACCTTTGCGTAGCGAATGATTGACGAAGCCACACGGCCTTTTCCAATGCCAGTTTGGTCGCCAATAATCATTGCCTGATTGCGTGCCTCAAAGTTGTAGAGAATCAAGGCCACAGCGTCCACCTGCTCGGCAAACAAACGCTCCTCAATCTCCTCTCTGCTCCATTGCAGACGCTCACACACAAAGTCGGTAACATCGCCGCCAACGGCCTTTGTTAGTTTGGCAAGGGCGTTGTGAATGTCGTTGCCCATACTATCGGGCGTTTGAGTGTCGAGTTTGTGAATACGGCTGGCTGGCTGATAGGCCATTCCCAAACCGCCCACTGGCTGAATGTTGCTCAACTGGTCGCCGCGAAGCGTTTGTGTTGTGGCGTTTTGCCAATCTTCGGGCAGACGCATACGGCTGTCGGCCTTAATGTAACGCACCACTCGCACGTTCAGGCACGAATCGGTTTCGGCCTCGGTGCAGAAAAACACGCCCTCGCGGTTCTTCAATCGGAAAAATTGCTGTTGAATTTCAATGAGTTTCATTTTTTATTGAGTTTTTATGCTGTATTTCAAAATGTTTTGCTATGTTTGCAATGTTTTAAGCAATCAGAGTAAGACGACTGAGGAAAGAAAAACCGACTGACGCACTGATTGCTTTTTTTATATACATAACCCTGCCGCTCTCCATTTTTCAATTTGTCTTTCAAATTTTCCGTGTACGCTTGCTATTTTGTATATAGCGTATCCGTTCTTAATCTTTTTCAAATGAATAGCAACCACAATCGGGTGGTTTTTATAATCCCTTAATTCGGTTAATTGAACATAGGCATCGCGTTCAGTTTTAGACAAAAACAAGTCGTTTTCATTTCTCAACTCATCAGGAAAGTTTATAAAATGTTCTATTAAAAGTTCGTGTCTTGTTATTGCCTTGTCTATTACACTGATAGGCAACTTAATACTTCCTGCTGAAAGTCCTTTCTTTTTCCAAAAATCAGGTGTTTCACAAACATAAATTTGCGTTTGCGGATTGGTATAATGGCCTCGTTTATAGAGCATTATTTTCTTATTAAAATCAACCGAAACGCTGTCGGCGGCCGTACCGTCAACGCCATTGAACCAATAACTTTTGGGCATATAAAGTTCCAGTGTGTATTTGCTATTGCCACGGAACACGCTGCCTGACCAGCCGTGAAAAGCAAGGCGAGCAATACCGCCTATAATTTCCTTTCTATCCACGTATTTACAAGCCTCGTTTAAACTTACGTTTTTGGCTATTCGCTCAAACTTTTCAATATCATCTTCGGTTTCAGGCATTTGGGCAAGTCTATATGTTGCGGATTTTGCAACATCTTCGATTTGCTCCATATCTTTATCCTTGTAACCGCAAGAATCTTTTAAATAGGCCACATCACTTGTAGTCAGGATTTTGTGCGGTGTTTCATTTTCCGTGTTCCATTTTTGCGCGTAAGCGTATAATTCGGCGGCTTTTGTCTTTGCACGCACAAGCCGTAGGCGACGGTCGCGTTCTTCGGGTTTCGGCTCGTAACCGTAGGTGTGCAACTGGTGCTTAATATTTCTGCGCTCTAAAAGTTGCGGATAGTTTTCTTTCAGGTATTCAACCATTTGTTCAATGGTCTTGCGGCGTGAGCCGCGAATTGGTTTGTGGTTGATTTCCAACTCAAACTCATCGGCAAAAACAATCCAAATAATCGAGGCGTTCAGTTCTGATGGATTCGGCTCGGCGGCTGGCTCTTCATATTTGCCAGTAATATTTTTTTCAAGTTTATCGGCATCTACAACAAATTCGCCAGTATTACTGCCTATTCTCTCGCAAAAATATGATGGTGTGTTTGGTATAGGCCAATCATAAACGCCAGTTCTTACAATGACAACTGGCCAAATTTCGCCGTAGTAATTGTATAACAACTTATCGCCCGATTTGTATTTAAACTCAAAATCAGGGGCTGATTTATGCACTCCGTCCCATTCAGGCTTACCAGCTTCGGACATTGGTTTAATTGCGTCGAATTTTACGCGCTCTCGCACTTTTGAACCGACTGGGCTGTTTTTTAAATAGATACTTACGCCGTCAGCGTGTAAATCGCGAATTATGTAAGATTCATTATTGCGAAGCAAAATCACCTCGTCGCCAACTTTATATCCGTGATTGTCGGTAGTTTCCTGCGGCTTTTCAGGCTCGGCGGCTGGCTGCGGTTCAGGTTCTTTTTCAGGCTGTTTGGCCGTAACGCCCAAAATACGCTCCAAATCGGCGCGTTTTGAGCGTGGAAAACGCCAGCCCTGCGCCATCGGCCTACCCTCAATGTTGATATACTTATCCCATTTGCCGCCGCCCAAATCTTTGAGTTCGTGATATACGTGCTTGGTGTAACCCAAAACAACCACCTCGTCGGTGCGGTAGTCTAATATCTCAATGTTTGAGCCGCGTTCAGGCCGCGTCGATTGCGTTGTGCTGCGGTCGGCGTTGCGTCGCCAAACCCAAAACTCATCAGGCAAATCTTTGCGCTCCAAAACGTGGCCGCTTTTGTATGGCGGCACACCGTTCTCGTCGCAACTGCGGTAGCAGAGGCGTTTGTAGTTCAGGTATAACTCGTAGTAGTATTTGCCGCCACCCTCGCTTGTCTGCTTGTAGTAGCCGATGATGTCGCCCGATTGCAGGTCGGCAAAATCAATCTTTTGGAATTTGTCGTCAAACGGATTGTCTTTAACCCATTGCTCGTATTCTTCTTTTGCTTTCTTTGCGCGTTCCTTGCGTGCTTCTTCCTCTTTTTCGCGCTCCTTTCGGGCTTCCTCCATACGCTGTTCAAATTCGGCGTGAGCCTTTTCAATGTTCTCCCAGTTGTCGGCGCACACTTGTTCAAGGAACGACCTGATATTCTTTTCGTAAATGCCTTGCAGATAGATAACTACCTCAAAATCATAGTCGGCAGAAAATCTATATTCGTGTTGCAAAACGTCGATGTAGCCGTAAAACAGCGATTGGTCTATACTCTTAACAAACTTAATAACACGGTTGTAAACATCGTCTTTGTTATCCTTTGTGTATTTGAATCTCCTCACATAGCAGTACACCTGCGAATCGCTGTATGTTCGCCAGTCGTAGCAGCCAACATAATCGGCAATACGGCCTTTTTTGCGCAGGTCAATAGCCAGCCAGCGCACACCCAGCGATTTGTTGCTGTTGATAACCAGCGCGGCGTAGCCGTAAACCTTGTTAGATTTGATTTTGTCGCAAACGCCGTGAATTGTTATCTGCGTTTTGTAGTGGCAGATAGGCAGGTGTGCCACCTCGTCTAATTGCTCCAGCGTTATGCCCTTATTGATTGTTTCTATAAGGCTGTCGGGGATTGGTGTGTTCGGCGCAAGGTTGTTTATGTGCTTGCTGTCGAAATTGCTGTCGATTGAAAAAATCGGCTTTTCGTCTTTAAAGCCGTTGGAGTACAAAATTATCGCTCCAAGTTCGTTGTTTTCGTTTTCAATGTTGTCCATTTCCGTATGTTTTAATTCAAAAAAATCGCTCCAAAACGCGGATTTTGCCGCAAAAGGCGTAAGAACCGAAAATCAGTCGAGACACAACAACATACAACAGCGTACAACTACGCACAACAAAACACAACAACATACAACAACAAACAACTGATTTAGAGAACCTTACAACGGTGTAAGGTATAAGGCAGATTTGGTTTAATCAACGGCGATTTGAAAAATGGGTAAAAAAAATAGGGCAAACCTGAAAATGGTCTGCCCTATTTTGTGATTAGCAGCAAAAGAAAACATCTATACACCGCCGCGCGTATTTTTCGAGGCCGTCGGCCTTTTGTCTTGCGTGTATCAGGCGGTCGGTGCGCTCATCTTGCTTTTCGGGTTGCAGGTGCTGTTCAATTCGGCGGTAGAGTTCGGCGTAGGTGTCAATGCGGCTGTCGGTGCGCTCGTCGTATGTGTGCCAAACGTGGCTGCGCTCGGCGTTCCACTGGGTGCGTCCGTCAATCAGGAGTACGACAATAGGAAAAGTTGTGCCTTGCTTTTCGTATAGTTGGCCGTCGAGATAGATTATATCGGCAATTCGGTACTGGCGGTGCAGGTAACTAACAAACGTGCGCCACTGGCCGAACAACGCGCCATTTTTCCAATACGTGTCGCGCCAGTCGGTTAGTTTGGTTGACATTTTGCCGCCGACAATGATTGCGGCGCGGCCTTTGTCGGCCATCTGCTCCAGTGCGAGAATTGCTATTTTGTGGTCGAGGCGTTCAAAGGTGTAGGTTGCTGCGCGTCCGTCAATCGTGCCGCTGCGTACAAGAAAATCTTTTTTGTTGTGGTATGTGTCAAAAGGTGGATTCATTATAACGCCTGAAAACGGCTTGCCAAACGCGCCAATGGTGGTTGCGTCGAGCATTGTAGCCGAATGAAAGCCCATCTGCGCGAGGCTGTTGTAGCGTAGGTCGTCGAGTTCGTTAACGGTGGTTTGCTTCGTAGGTAGCGCAATGGTAAGCAGTCCGTTTCCTGCGGTTGGCTCATAGAACGAATCGCCGCCTTTAGAGCGCACCCACTCACCAAGCATAAAGGCCAATGGGCAGGGCGTAGAATATTGCTGACGCGATGCGCTTAACTGGTCTTTCGGTTCAACTCTCACCTGACGACCGTAAAGGTCGTAGAGCGCGTCGAAACGCTGGCGAAGCGGCTGGCCGTTGTTGGCTATCCGTCGGGCTTCAAGCACTACGCCAACCTCGCACGCTTGCATAAGTTCATTTTCTGTCAGGTCGAAGCCCTGATTGCAGATTTTTCGGGCTTTCCGCAGGTCGAGTTTGTCGCCTTGTTTGTAACGGTCGGCAATTTGCCGTCCCAATTCAAAAATTCTTTCGGCCTTTGGTTTGGTGTTGAGAGCCACAACTGGTTTGAATGAATACTCATCACAATTTTTCCATACACGGCCATCGGGGGCTTCCACATCGCACTCGTAGCGTTCATAACCGCCGCGTGTGCTTTTTCGCACCGACAAAACGGTGCAGACGGCCTTGTATGGGATATAGTTTTCGGCGTTGTGTTCGTTTATCACCTTGTCGCCCTTTTTGAATCTGCTTACTGCCATAACTGCTTGTTTTTGATTTACAAGCACAAAGGTAAAAGGTGAATTTGGCTTAATCAACGGCGAAAAAACACAAAAAAAGCCCGACGGTTAATCGGGCTTGTATAAGATATTCCAATAATGTTAGTCGGGTAATATTGCACCCAAATCAAAATACATTGGAATAGTGTCATTTTTAGGATTGGGCTTTTTCGATAACCTTGCAAAACCCATTTTCTCATAAAACGATTCAGCGTCAGGCAAAGCGTCAACCGTTACAAAACGACAGCCTACTTTTAGGTCTAACGCCATTTTGATAGTTCGGTTTATTATCAGTTTCCCAAATCCATTGGCAGCATAATTATCATCGACAGCCAGTTGGCACAATTTTAGCGCAGGATAACTGCTGCGCCGTTTGTTATTTGGTATCTTCTTTGCCAATTTGTTCCAAAAACTTTTTTCTTCATCATTCATAGCTACCTTGTCGGTTGCCAACGAATAATAAGCAATAACTTTATTATCTATCAAAATAACATACGTGATGGCCAGTCTTTCGCCCTGATAGAGTATGGCTAAATCTTTTAAAAAATGTTCAAAATGATGTTCGCTTTTTGAACACATAAAATCATCAACGGAAGTTGATTCGTTTAGAATATCCCAACCCCATTCAAAATCGTCAACCGAGCCAAACATAATCAATTTTGCTTTCTAATTCTTCTTGATTCAAATTTTGCTGCGTCAGCGTATATTTCCGCAACTCTCTCTCTTGACAGCGGCTTAACATTCTCCATCGCCTTTAAAAGCCTTTTTGCGTCAGCACCTTTTAAGACTGGAGTTTCGCTAAAAAACATTGCTGTTTCCATAATCTTTTGTGTTTTAATTCTTCACAAAGATAAAGATTTTGCGATTCGCGGCAAAAGAAAACTATTATGATAAATCATTACAATTATTGTCGTTTCTTACGCCGCAATTCAGCGCGGCGGCGTTCACGGTCGGATTTAGAGGCTGGAGCGTCCTCTCCTTTGCTGTTTTTGCCAGCCTTGAACGCAAGATACAAGGCCAGTGCAATGGCAGCGGCAATGCCGCCGTATTTGAATAGGTTGCTCTTTTTGCCATCATCGGTGGTGGCTGGCGTGGCCGCTTCGGGGCGCACCAGTTCACCTGCTTTCAGCAAACCCAACATTTTCAGGTTCTGCTCGGCTGTGCCAGTATAGTCGGCAATGCCGTTGG
This sequence comes from Salinivirgaceae bacterium, assembly GCA_017474765.1. GTDB lineage: Bacteria > Bacteroidota > Bacteroidia > Bacteroidales > SZUA-534 > RUG13583. The sequence continues at coordinate 72,280 of JAFVGW010000044.1, forward strand.
CGGCGGCTATCTGCTTGCGATAGTCAAAACTGCTGTCAATCTTCATTTCGACAAGAGCGTTTACAATACTCGATTGCTCCGCTCCAGTGTATTTTGCGTATTTTTCCATATTACAAACAATAAATTCCAAGAAACATCATAACCACAACGGCCAGTTCAGCCCAAAACGTGAGGTTTTGGCGGCGGTTGATTAGCCAGCCAGCCAGCCCGAAAACCAAACCCAACACCATTGCCTGCCAGTTGCCCACAAGTGCGAAAAAGGCCGTTGCCGCGCCAGCCCAAACACCAGCGGCGGTGTAGTGTACGCTCTTTGTCAGCGTTTCTTTGAAAGCGGCGGCTGCGCCAACAAACATCATTCCCGAAACCGACAAGAACGGCAGAAACTCATAGCGCCCTGCGCACTTGCCAATCCAGCAAATGATTGTGAGAATACCAACCAGCCACATAACAAACGTAAACAAGAAACGCTTGTTGAAATACACACCCCATAGGTAGTAGGTGTTGCTGATACTGCACGGCACGCCGTCGCACAAAAAGGCGGTTGCCGCAAGATAGACAGCGATAATGCCAAATGCGATAATCAATAAAGTGTTCATATTGTTTTAGTTTTTAAGGTTTTACAAAGCAAAGCCATACGCCGACCTAACAGCGTATGGCTTACGCGGTTACTTTTTACTGATACGCTTTTTGGCGCGTTGAATGGCGCGAGTTGTCGCTTTCGACGCTGCCTTACGAGCGCGTGCGAAGATTTTGCCAGTCTGCTTGCGCACGCTTCGTGCGGCTTTGGTAAACTCCTTTCGCACAGCCTTTTGGCTTATACCAGTGCTGCAAGCCGTCGGCTTGCTTGTTTCCTCGGCTTTTTCAGCCGTTGCAGCCTTTTTAGCCGCAGGTTTGGCGGCTTTTTTGGCTCTCTTCTTTTTCGTTGACAATTTGGATTTAACCTTGCCAACTAAATCCTTGAATCCGTCCATAAGATTTGATTTTAGTTATGAAAATGAAAAAGGGTTATTTAATGACTAATTCCAGTTCGGGCAGGGTGATTTGCTCCCTCAATGCCCTGATTTCAAGCACTTCGAGCAACTGCCCCATAAGCGATTGCTGTTGGCGCAGCAATTCATCGGAACAAATTGGCTCAAATGTCAGCACTCTAGCCTTGCGCTTGGTGTTCATCGCCTTTAGCCTTTCGTAGCGGATTTTTGTTTGACAATACTCTGCGACGAAACGCTCTTTGTAGTCGTTGCTACACATTGTGTTTACGGTGTCTTTTAAGTCCATAATTTTGATTTTTAAGGGTTTAAATATTCATTAACTCCAGTTTGAGTTTCAGGGCTTTGGCCTTTGCTTTTGCAAGACGTAGGCGGCGCTCGTTGAGAAGCGTGTCGCTGCCCGAAACGCCCTCGAAAATATTGTCGCTATCGGGGCTGAAATGGCCGTTGTTGCGAGAGGCTGATTTGATTTGGTTGGATTTGAAAACAACAAACAATTTATCGCTTTCATCAATCGGATTGGTTACAATGATTCCGTCGTAGTCGCCAGCCTCGTATTGGTGCATTATTCTGCTGGTTTGAAAATCATACCAATCTTGAGTGTCGTAGCCCTTATGTTTTGCTTTAAACTCGTCAACCTGAACAAGTAACGGTTTTTCAATCCGCAAATAAACATCTAACACAATCGGCTTGCCGCCCTCCCATTCAACAGCACCCTCGGCGTGGTCTTGTGCGGCGGTTTTGTTGGCCGTGAAGAAAAAGCCTTTGTCTTTTAGTGGCTTATTCTCTTCAAAATCCCATTTTGTGCCATTGTCCCAATGTCCGAATTTAGCCACATCGAAAGTGTCGAACTCGGCGTTTGTTCCGTGATAGACTACAAGGGGATTTCCGTCAGCGTCAACAACTTTTGAACCACTGAACCAAATATCGAATGGGGCGGCGGCGTTAGTGTCGGGAAGTGGGGCGGATTGGTCGGTAGGCTGTACTGCTTTTTTATGTTCTATTACTTTTGCGTAACCCGAACAATCAACAAATTCGCCAGTTTCTAATGCGTGGCCAAATCCATTGATTATAGCATCAATAATTTTCTCGGCGTAAGATTCGTAGTCCTCTTTTGAATATCGATATTCAGTGTATTCAACATCAGCGTCGGGATATTTATGTTCAAACAAGGCCACATAAACGCTAATGTTAAAATCGGCATTGTTCGCTTTGAAATTTTTGGGATTCGCATTGTGGTTGCTAATACGGAAATTTAGCAGTCCTTTTGGTGTTATGTAATAGTTATAAGAACTTTGTCCGTGATAAATCATTTTAAACAAACGGCGCAACCATAAAAGCACTCTGCCCAAACTTTCAAGTTTGAGTTTTTTAAGCGGTATGTCAAACGGCTTATAATCGCCGTTTTGGTATTTCTTTAGATTGTTTTTTGCTGATTGTGTGTTTTTTTCTAACTTTGCCTCGTCAATGTCGATTTGGGAAAAGGTGTTGTTAGAGCTACCTAAAAGGCTTGACTTTCTTCCGAACAATGCTTCAACACTTGGCTCGGCATTGTGCAGACGAAGATTAGCCGATTTCATATCGGCTTTTTTTGTGCCTTGCAGACCTTTTTCCGCTTCGTGTTGCTGGTCTTTCCAATCGGCAAACGCCAGCAAGCAATCCATTATCATATCACAAACGGCTTGAGCGGATTTTACCCTTATTCCTTTGTCTAACAATTCCCCAGTAATACGTGTAACAATGTCGTGCGCCGCCATACGGTTTTGAAAACGTAGGCTGTCGGTGGTGTTTTCAGGGCTTTCGTACTGGCGCTTTTTCCATTGGCTGATTTCAACCATCGCATTAACCAACATCAACGACAATTCCTGCGCCGCTTCAACCTTTACGCGGCCTTTGGTTATCAGTCGCATAAAGAATTTATGCCGCTCATCGTCAATGTATTTGCCCTCACTGGTCGGCTGATTGGCTTTTTTTGTGCCTTGCAGACCGCCGAAAATCCGCTCGGCCATAGTGTCGTAATCGGTTATGTCCTCGTCGAAATACCAGTCGCCGATTTTCATAATGTTGGGCAAGCCGTCGGGTGTCTGCCACAAAAACTCACGCGCAGAATCGGCGTTATCTCTCAAAATGTGATAGACGGTGCTGCGCTTGTCGCCCTTGTAGTTCTGATATTTAAGCCAGTTTTTCAGGGCTTCCTTGTAAGCCTCAATATAGCCGTTGCTTACGCCTTCGAGTGTGTCAAACTTACTTTTTATCCACTCGTCGTACTTCATACCGTGTTCTTTGAGCGAGCATTTGTCGCGCTTGGCGTCAAGTTCATCAATGCGCTTGTAAATGTATTCAGGCACTTTTTGCCCAGCGGCTTTGTAGCGGTCGCAAGCGTCCCACAATTCGCTTATGCCGTCGTTACAGTCAATTATGTCGGTGCAATTTGTGGCCATTGTGTATGGCGAAAGAGTAATTCTCATAGTATTGGATTGTGATTTTATATTTAAGACTTTTTACCTTGTTATATATTCACAAGCAACGCTTCTTGGATTTGGAAAAATGCGGCGGTCGCAATCGCCAAACTTTTTGCAATCGCCACATTTGTATCTCAAAAACCAATTGGGGTTTTTATGTATATATGCGTCCTTTCGTACTGTTTTTTTTTTACTGAAATGTGCCATAATATTATGTTCGTTTTAACTAAAAGTAAAAGCCTTGATACACAACTCTATCGCCCTTTAGAAAGCGCTCGCGGCCAACATCGCTCCAGTTGGTTACGCAGAATGTTTTGCTGGCGCGGTCGTATGAGCCTTTTATCCACACTTGGTTTTCTTTCGGGTACTCGATTGGCGAGAGCGTGAACAAATCTTTAGGATTCACCTCGCGCAGAGTTACGGCTTCAAGGCCGAGTTTTTTTGCGAGTTGGGCGCGGTCGATTGGCTTGCTTTTGGTTGCACCTAACGTGCGTTTGGTGCTGGCCTTGCTTGCCGCAGGTATATTGCTGGCGTGAACTATAACATTCTTGTATGGTTCAAAGGTAAATTTTTTTGGTCGCGCGGTGCGTGTTTTCTTTGTAGTTGCCATAGTTTCAAGTTTTTATACGATTGTGATTGTTATTCGCTGGCCGTTTTTGTGAGCCTTTTCCAGTTCGGCGTAAAGCCGCCAAAAGGCAGCGGACGAGTTATTGATTGCGTCGCCCTTGCTGGCGATTGATTCGCCGATAAGCAAACAGCCCTCGGTGTCTTTCGGGTAGTTCCCGATATGCAGCAAAACGCCCTCGTATGCAGGAACATTCAGCAGTCGCGGCAACTTGAAGCCTATTTTTGCATAGGTGCTGTTCGCGCCTCGCGCCTGATACTTGGGCGATACGGTGTTCATATCGATAACGTATGTTCCAGCAGGTATGCAGGTTTCGCCGTTCACCTTGATTTTTTTGATTTCGGCCAGCGGCATATCGGCTGACAATCCTCTATCCCTATCCTCCAGCGTATAGCCGAAGAATTTTCCGTTGATGTAGAGTTCGCCAATGGTACTGGCAGTAGTTCTCTTGATTCGTTTAACTTGTAGTTTCATATCTCCTCCGTTTGTTTGATAATTAGTCAGTGATTGGCGAAGCGCAAAACGCTTCCGATAAAGAATAAAGCCGCCAATTCCCAGCGTCAGCACGCTGGCGGCGATTATGATTTTCGTTGAATTTTCCATCTTTCTATCATTTTTAACATTTACAATCCGTTCCAAAAACGCGGATTTTTCCGCGCAAGGCGTAAGAATCGAAAATCGGTCGAGGTGCAACAACGTACAACAGCATACAATAAAGTACAACAAAGTACAACAGCGTACAATAACAAACAACTGATTTATAGAACCTTACAAGCGCGTAAGGTATAAGGTGGATTTGATATAATCAACGGCGATTTTTCAGGGAGCAAAATCCCATAGCAAAATTTTTGAGAAAATAGGCAACAAAATGGGGCTAAAAAACTTTTTTTCGCGCCTATTTTTTTTTGCGCCGATAAATGTTGCAAAAAAAATATAGGGTAAGCCCGAAAGCCTACCCTATACCACACAACAAATTAAAATAACACTATATCGGCCTACACTCGCCGTCGTAGTCGAGGCGGTCAGGCTGTTTTTCGTCTTTGTAGAAGAAATGCTCCACACCGTCAGCGTCGGTTATTACAAAGCCGTCGGCGGCAACCGTCGGGCGAATGGCGATTGGAAGCCGCAGGGCGATTGTGTCCTCGGCAAAGAATGATTGTTCCGTTTCCAAAATAGCGTCCATCGCGGCACGGTGGCACGCTTGCCAATAGGCGTGTTTCAACTCCTCGTTGTCGCTTGTTGTATAGTCGGCACTCACCTCATCGGCTATTCTTTTTGCTCTTTGCAGAGCGTGTTCAGGCACTTGTTTGCCTTTTGTTTTTCTGCTCATAGTTTTACGGTTTTTATGGTTCAACATTATTGCTTCATTTTGTGGCCGATATGGTATTTTTGGCAGTCGGCGCATAGATACACATTGTAAACGCTACTCATTCCGTATATACTACGCATAAACTCCATCGCATCGGCCTCGCTATCAAAAGCCCTTTTAGGCATAAGCCTACGGCCTTTCTTTGTCCAGTGATTGTGTAAGCCTTTTAACATTATTCATAACTTAACTCTTTGATTTTGTTGTTAATCTTTTCCCATACGATACTCAAATTTGAGTGGAACGTTAGTTCTCGCAGAAAATCAAGCATTTGCTTGTCTTTCCATTTGGCCATCTTCATTGCGCCGTATTTCACATTCGGGCAACCGTGAATCCACATTTGGCAACAATCTTCGGATTGCAGTTGAATAGCCTTTAACTCGTTTTCTAATTTGATATTCTTTTCCATCGCCTGAAATTTTTAAAGCAGTGCATTGTTACTGATTCAAAGCCTTTAGTGGTGAAAATGAAATTATCGGTGTCGTTATCCCACTGGGCGGCGCGGTATGTGCCGTAATCATCTTCGACAAGGTAGTAGCCGCTGTTGTCGGTCGGACGCTCGGTGTGCCAGCCAGCCTGATTGGTTATTGGCTGGCTGTCTTTCCATTTAGCCAGCCGCGACATTGCGCTTTCAATAACGTTTCTATCAAGATATGGATTGTCTTTCATAAGTTCGTCCATAATCTCTTGTATTATCATTTCATTGTTTGTCATAACTTTTTATTTTTCATTGTTTTACGCAAATCGTTATAATACTTAACGTGTTCGGCTGTTACCAGTCCCTGATTATGCAGGGCTTCAGGGGATTGCTGATAGTGTTCTTGATACTTGTCCATTTCGTAGGCGTATAGGTATTTAATAGCCTTTGTATGGGGCTGGTTAAGGCTGTGCCAGTGGTGGTTTTTAGCCCACTTTTTCAGTTTGCGCGGCAACTTTACGCGCAGCGGTTGGTGGTGTAGTTGTTTCATAACTTACTCTCCTTTCTATTAGGCATTTCCTCGTCTTTGAACGCACGCTCGCACATATCGAGAGCCTGACGGACAATTTTGATTGATTCCAAATTGTTGAAAATAAACTCCACTTGCGGCTCGTAGGCTGCAACCGTCGGCTTGTCGCCAACATTCACCTGCTCCTTGAACTCGGCAAACTGAATTGCAGCGGTTTTGCTTTCCTTGTTATAGCCAACGCCAACCTGAATTGAACCGCCGAAGCGCACTTGCGCCTGACCTATCACATAACTTGTCTTTTTCATAACTCACGCACCTTTCTTTTATATTCCTGATATTGTTTTTCATAGTCCGAATCTTCGCCTTTCAAAAAGGCTCTCAATCTATCCACCTGCACGTTTGTTGGTATAGCGTAAGAATTGTTTTCCGCCAGCCACTCACAAGCCTCGTCAATCAGTTTTTGTTTCTGAATGTTGCATTGGTTGAAATAGTACATTCCCGATTCGTTAGCCTTTTGCAGTTTTGCGTCAAGTGCTTTAATTATTTCTCGTAGCCCTTCTTCTATATCCTTGTGTTGTTCGTCTTTCCATTGTGCCATAACTGATGCGCCATACTTGACAGCGGTCTTAAAGTAACCTTTTTTACTGCAAGTGTTAACAGCCCTTGACACCTCGTCTGTTTCATTCAGGCTTAACGGCAGTTTTGCGTTTTCGGCTATCTCCCTTGCTTTCTGTTCGTTAGATATTTTTCCCATTTTATTGCGATTTTTCTTTGAGTCTTAAAATTAAGTCATCCGCCATATCCACCGCAGTATCTATATCGTCTGAATTTAGTTGATGCATAGTGGAAATCATAGCGCACAAAATATCCTTTGCTGCCTCTACTCGAAAGGATTTCCAATCAAAGGAATCTGATTGTTCGGTTTCCTGCGGAATGTTGAAGTCAAGGTCTTCAGGTTTATAGAAATACTTTAAGTCCGTATGATATGCTATAGCGCAGTCACCACTCCAAGCGCTGACTTCAACATCAATAATCTTTCCGTCTGATTTTCTAATTGCTTTCATTGTTCTATTCTCCTTTCGATGATTTTTAATTTTTGTGTGGAAATAGACATTTAATGCCACGACATATCGTGCCGTGCCATACGAACGTATAATAAGGACATTCGTAACAATTCCATTTATTGCTTTTGCAAACGCGTATTTTCTTTATTGCCAATATCAATTTCCGTATCATCACTATTTGTTTTTAAAAAACTCACCTAATACTGGGTGCGGCAATATGCGCTCATTGATATAGAGCGTTGTAAACGCGTCGCGGATTGGTTGCGACATTAAATGGCTGTTGTCGCAGAACTGCCGCCAAATGGTGTCGGTTTGTTTGATTACTGCCGCTATATCAGCGTATGAAATGCTGGGTGTTTTTGTGCGCTCGGAAATAAAGTCAACGCACTCGTCCAAAGCAAGCGCCAGCCAGTATTTCTTATCTACGGTGGCAAGAATGTTGTTCAATCGTTCTTCAAGAAACATAATTGTAGGGTTTATTTGTTTTTATCATCAAGTTTTTCGACAATATACATTATGCCAAACGCTATCATCATTAGCGACATAAAAAGGAGTTCGAGTTCGTGGTCCATAGTTCTATTCTCTTTTCATAACTTAAAAACTCCCATCAATCCTAATTTTTTGTATAAGTTGACAATATACTCGTTGTACTTGCCAGCCGTGCGCCACTCGACAATCGCTTGCTTGCGGTCGTGGTCGTCCATATCCATAAACTCCATAAGGCGGTCGTTCCAATCCTTGTATTGGCGCAGTTGCTCTTTCAGGGTGTTGTTTTCCAGCCGCAGTGTATCACATTTGCCAGCCTGTTCGTACGCTCTAACTGCCCAAATATCTATTCGCTTTTTCAGGCTCTCGATTTGCGAATTATACGACGCGGCCATCTTGCGGCGTATTTCGGCTTCGATTTGCTTCTTTGTAGGCTTCATAACTCAATCTTTTTTAGGTTCATAAAATCCGCACTCGCCGTGCAGGTTAAGTTCTTTGATTGGCTTCCACCATACAACGGTGCAGCGGTTGCCGATACATTTGGCGCAGTTGGCGCACTTGTGTTTTTTAGGTTTGATAGCCCTGAACAAAACCTTGCAAAAGGCTATCAGCAAGTAAAACAATACTTTCATAACTCAATATCCTTTTCAATTCCACAATCGGTGAAGAATCGCTGCAACTCATCAACATAACCGATAAGTTGTTGCTGGTCGGGCAAACTCACCTCGCAGTTATGATAGCAGATTCGCCACAAGCCATCATTAACCTCGTTGATTGTCAGGTCGAAATAATCGTCAAGCAGCCGAAAGATTGTTCGGCACTTTTGCTCCAACCCTATCTTTGTAAGTATTTCAGGCGTGATGGGTATTTGCTCCAAATCTTCGGGGAAAACCCAAAAATCATAATAACCACAACGCACTACGGCTGTTCCATCAATACAGTTATAGTACATTAACTTTCCAATTCCATTCGGACTATCATAAAGCCCACATAAAACAAATTGCTGCGCTTTCATAACTCAAAAAGTTCAGGATTGTCGTAAATGTTGCCTATCACCTCAATATCCATTATGTTACAAACACTTTGTGAGTGCCAAACTTGTTGGATTTTTGCAATAAGCTCCGCAGATTCTTCGTCCCAAAAAATCAGGTAATTTTCAGGAATGGCTACCTCGTCGGCTTTGGCGCAAACAATGTCGCCCTCATAAATCTCCCTGCCGTTTATGTCAATAATGTTTACATACTGACCTACGGTGTCTTGGTTGACGGAATACTGGCCTTTGTATGCCAAAATCTCAAATGGTGTAGTGTTCGTCAGTAAATCACCATACACCCATTGTCCAGTGTCGAGGCGTTTGCCCCTGAATTTAATTACTCTTTCCATAACTCATTATTTTTTAGGTTCATAAAATCCGCACTCGCCGTGCAGGTTAAGTTCATTGATTGGCTTCCACCATACAACCGTGCAGCGGTTTTGCCCTATTTTTCATAAATCAATCAATTAAAATACTTATCCTGAAAAGCCTTGCTGAATATCTTTCGGCGCAGAATGTAGAACGTTTCCTTAGACTTGTCGGTTATTGAGCGTTTCCATTTCAGCGAATCTTTGAATCCGTCGATTGCTAATTTGACTATTTGCTCGTAAGTGTATTCGGGCTTTGGCGTGCGCTGGCACTCCGTTTTCAGAATCCCGACCATCATCTTTATGAACTCGTCCTCGTAAAACTTTTCCTGCATATACAGCTTCCGCGCCATTTTCAGCACGCGCACAAACTCATAATACTGGCTGCGGTGCAGTCGTGAGTTGAGATAGTAGTCAATATCTTCCAGCCTGACATCATCGTAGTTGAGTATGCCGTATCGCGGTGTCCGGCTAATATCAATCATTATTGATTCGCGGTTCGTCCGTTGTTTATAATAGTAATCCTGATAATCAGGCAAATATCTGATTATATGCCGTGGCCGGTGTTTATAGTAATCGTCGTTCTCGTCATAAGTCGGGTTATCCTCCAAGACGTAAACTCCCATTTGCGGATATGGCGGAATAGTCCACTTGCTTCTGTAATACTTTATAAAATCGAGATTTTCGTCAAACTCATAATCAACAAGAATGATACGCTTGCCAGCGGTCAGCTTGTCATTCAGGCTGGCAACCCAATCGCTGTATGAGGGGTGGCCGTCGCCCAACGCCCTATCCAACTCGTAGCGCAAAACAACGCCGCTCGAATTGTCAATATCCAAATCGTCCAGCAATTTGGCCTTTATGTTGTGAGGCGAGAGCGTGTCGCTGCGGTCTATCAATCCTTGCATCAGGAACAAAACCCTTGTGTATAGTTTCCGAAAAACGGCACTACGGCTTGAATCCTTGTCTTTAAATCTTCTCCACTCGTCTTTTTCTTCTTCCTTCAATATTTCGGCCAGTTCGTTTCGGTTGGGGAACAATCTGTCCTGCAAGTTGATATTGTCGCTTTCGAGTTTATAGAGATTCTCGCCGTTGCGGATAAGAAACACCGTCCGATGGTTTGGCTGGTTGAAAATGAAATTGAAAAAATGGTCGTTGGTGTATTGTTTGTCCGTGCGTCGGGGCTTCGCGGCCACAATACACCTTTCTTCAGGGAGCAACCGCTTGTAATTGCCGTCCTTTATCAACCACTCGTTGAAATGACCCTCTTTTGTGTAGTCGAAATTATCATCTATCAGCGCAAATTCCTCGTCCATAAACATAACCGCCTGATGAAGCACCAGCGGCGAATCAATGGGCGCAGGTTCGCCCGATTGCAGCTGTATGACATCTTCTTTTATGCCAGCATAGAGTTCAATGGTTGTGATAACGTATTCATAACGAGCAACCTCTCTGCGCATTGCGCAGATTTTATCATTAAAGCCCGATACAATTTTCTCTAATTGAGATTTTTGTATTTGGATTATGTGGTTGGCATATTTTTGCACTTGGTTAGCGACCATTATAGCCTTTTCCGTTTCTTTTTTCAAGTACAGCAGCGTTTCTTTCGACCGTGTGTCAACCAGCGCGGCTGATTGTTCGGCCTCATTGCCAAAATCCTCAAACGATTCGCCTTTAAGCAGCCTTTCGGCACAATCCTTTATCCTTTCAATCGGCACAGCAATAGCTGTGTAGTATTCTTCAAGTGTTCTAAAGTCTATACTCCCCTCGTCGTCGGATTTTTCCAGCGTGTTATAGTCAACGCTTTGATATTTGAATCCGAATTGCTTGCCGTCCTCATCACAAGCCACATCGTACAAGTATATGAGTTTCGGCCAGTCGCTGCTGTCATACATTGCATAATTGCCAACAGCAAAGGTCTTTTCGCCATTCGCGGCCGCTACGCCTTGATTGTAAATATCAACCAAATCGTTTTTTCTGATAATATTGTTCATAACTCAATCCTCGTTTTTGTAAGTGTTAAACGACCACGATACCCTACGGCTGACAAGAAACACCTCGCCGCACTCGCCGCACTCAAACTCAACATCGTCAAACTCTATATCCTCGTAGGCAAACATTTCAGGGTCGTACTTGTGTACGTGTCCGCAATGTGGGCAGATAATCTCATCGTCTATTGAATAGGTATCTATTTCTTTTCCGTTGATTATTGCTTTCATAACACATTATTTTTTATAGGCCATTCAACTAAAATTTGATTCTGCAATTTTTCGAGCCGTTTTTTCAGTTGGCGACGGTGGCTCTTAATCACTTTCAGGGCGATTGAGTAGTTTATGTTGAAAACTCTTGCGCCGCCGTTTTTGAAGCATCCTTTTTCAAAATATGGTATCTCAATCGTTATCGAGCCGTAGCGTTTGTAATACTCATCAATAATGTCGGGAACGTGATTATCGCACTCCTGAATGAATTTTTGTAAATCGTTAATCAACTGGTCGCAAGTTTCAATTTGCGAATAAATATTGAAGATTGCTGCGGATTGTTCTTTTGTTATCATATCTCAAAGTGTTTTAGTGTGTTATTTACTTTTGTTTCAACTCAAACAATATGCACGCTGGCTGGTCAACGCGGCAGCGTGCGTAACCGCTTGCTGTGCGGGCACTACGCCGGGCTGTGCAAATCTGCACGTTCCGGGCTGTGTCGTTGTTCCACACCTGACGGTTGGCGCATTGGCGGCAGGTGCGGTTTGCCATAATGTCGCGGATATTTTTGCTAACAAATTCTTCCATATTGAATAATGTTTTGGGTGGGTTAATCTCTTGTGCCATTGTCTTGATTTTTTGTTCTTAATTCAAACATTGCCGCTGTAAAATCAATTGCGCGGTTAATAATCACATCTTTGTCTTGTAATCCCAAAATAGGGCTTGCAAGTTGCGCGGCGACAAATTCTTTTGTCATTATCCAATGCTCGTATGCTAACGAACCCTCGTGTACCGAATAATGATAATTATCTCGGCCTATATGACCTTCAATGGTTTCCTTAACTGCCATATCTCAAAATGTTTAAAGTGAATTATTTATTTAGTTCAATTACCATATCGGTAAGCATTGTTTTCAGTTCTTTGTCGCTTTGCGCGTAACTCTTTAGAAAATCAATGGTTGTGTCATAGTCCAGTCCGTTGGTTATGGCAATTTTGTGGCCGTTGGTCTTGCAGATTGCCAAATACTTTCCGTTGTTGGTCATTATTGCCTCAATCACATCGGCGGCATCTTGTGTCAAACGCACCTCTACAACTTGGCCGTAGGGGTTGGTTCGCGTGATTGTCGGCTGTTGTTCAGCAGCCTGCCGTTGCTTGCGGCTCAATATCCAACGTGCAAATCGTTCTAACATATCGTTGTGTATTTAGTGGGTTATGCGGCGGTCAGTGCCTTTGAGTTCAAAGTAGTTACACATACCCTGCAAACGGCTTACAACGCGGTCGCCGTAGCGTTCTTTTATGAATGGGTGCAACATCGGATAATTGCTGGTTATGACGGTTATTTGCCCCTGACGGTCGCCTCTCGCCTCGATTATCTGCCTGATAATATTTACTCGATTGCCCATAAACATCTGCTCAGCCGGTTCGCTTCCCAAATCGTTCAGGCAGAGAATGTCGGCCATCTTTGCGTTTGCAACCACATCTGCACCGTTCAGCACAAAATCGTTACATAACTCATCGGCGCGTTTCTCGCTCCAGCATAGGGCGATTTTCCGTCCGTCAAACTCATATTCCGTATGATAGTTGCCAGCAATGGCGGCAAGGAGTTGCAGAAGCACCGATTTTCCGCTGCCGCAGTTGCCAGCAATGTAAAGGCCGCGCCCTAAGTTACCCTGAATGACGTTACAGTTTTTTGGGTCGATGGCCTCAAACTGGTGGCCGATGAGCCAGCGGACGGCGTTTTCATAGACAAAACGGTTGTCATCGTCAATGACGAAGCGTGCGCCGTAGAGTTGTCTGCCTAACTCGCGCATAATCGTAAGCAGGTCATACTCGCTGCAATCGTAATTAAAACGCTGTATGGTCGCCAGCCGTCGGTTACGGAGAATGTTCTGCACGGTTTGTTGCAGGGCTTTCTCTTTCTCGTCTTTTGTTTTTTCTTGTGTCATAATTCGTTGTGTTTTAGAATGGTAATTCGTTAATCTCGTCGTATTTCACCAAAATTTCAGCAATTTCCTGCTTGCTATCGTCGCTCAAAATCCGCACAGCCTCTTGTTTGGCCGATTGGTAGTTGGGGTGCTGGTAACTTGGCTTTTTGCCCTTGTCGGTCATTACATAGAAACTGAATGCGGTGTTTTCCAAAATTCCGACAGCCGCACGTTTAAAGTCGTGCAATAGGTTTACTACATCTGCGGCGGTGAGTATCACCTGCGACGGAGCGTCTTTTTCTGCCGCGCTTCCGCGCTCGGCAAACAGCGTGCAAACTTTTGCCGTAATGTATTTCTCAAGTCCTTGTGTAAATTCGTATTTCATATCTCAAAGTGTTTTGTGTTAATGTTTATCTGCTTAATCTGAATTGCCCATAATTCGGAACAATACGGCTTTCGTGCGCGGCAGCGTTCTTACGCCATTCTGCGGCCTCGTTGTCGGCTTCCTCGCGCTCGATTGAGTATTGCAGCCGCGAATATTCGCGTGCCAGTGCAGGATATTCAGCTGTGGTGCAGTTAGCCATTCGTGCCAGCACATCGTCCTGCTGCTGGTGCAAAAGTGTGAGGCGGTCGGCAGCGGCTTCGGCTTCCTCGCGCTTGTTGCTTTTGCGGTCAGCGGCCAGTTTCTTCCTGCTTGGCGTTGTTACCGATTTTGGGCGGCTGGTTTTCATTCCTCGATAGTTTTACCCTCGTAAAAGGATTTGTTAGTGAATTTGTAGAATGTGCCGTTGACGGTTTGGTGGCGTGTTACCACTCCATCGTCGGCCATTTTATTGAGTTCGGCCAGTAGGCTTCCCAACGGTAGGCCAGTTTCGGTTTTCAGTTCAAATTGGGTTGCTCCAATCTGCTCTTTTTTGGCTTTGGCGCGGATTTGGCTGATTTTAATTAAGGCTTTTTCAGTAGTAGTCATAATTGCGTGATTTTTAGTGTTTTGTGTTAATATTGTTGTGGTGTGAAATAAAACTTGTCGGTGGCGGTGTTGTAGCAACCGCAAGCGGCGCACATTTCGGGGTTCTCGTTCCAGTTGGCGCAGTGAGTGTAAAAGGCTGTCAGGTCGTCGTCCAGGTCGTCGCCCAGCAAATCGGCGCGGATTCGCAGAACGCGGTCGCGTATCTCGCTGACTTCGTGTTCAACTCTTGCAAGGTGCGTGAGTGTGTCGGTACATTCCTGCCGCAGATTCAGGCGGCGCACACATTCGGCTTTGGTTAATTTGCTCATAGCGGTATGGTTTAGTGATTGTTTACTCCCCAAATATCATCAACCGAATTGCTGGCGGCTGGCGATTGTGCTGTGGTGGTTGGTCGGCTGGTTGGCTTGCGCCGTGCTTCCCATTTTTTCTCGTTGTTTATCCAAGTTACAAGGCGCCAATGGTGGTTGAAAATCTTTTCAGTTTCAAAGCGCATTTTCTTGCCGCCCTCGTTCATTTCAAGCCAGTAGCGGCAAAAATCTTCCACAATGTCGGCAGGATAGTTTTGGCCTTGTGCAATTTGGCTCACCTTTTGCCGAAATTTCAGGATTCGTTCTTCAACGGTTTCTCTTTCTTCTTTTTCGCCGCAACCTTTTTCTTCTTTTTTCGGCGAAGCCGAATTTTCTACAATAGGGGTTGAAAAATCAGTTCCCGATTCTTCAGTTTGTGTAGTCGCGTCAGCGACGGCAGAATTTTTAAAATCGCCCCCTAAAACATTTACATTATCATTTACATTTACATTATCATTTACATTTACATTATCATTTACATTAGGTTGTTTTAGGTTGTTTTGTTTTGCCGTTTCGGTTGTTTCAGAATCCGATTTAGGTTGTTTTGTTTCCGCCGTTTCGGTTGTTTCAGAATCCGATTTAGGTTGTTTTGTTTCCGCCGTTTCGGTTGTTTCAGAAT